>JBBQSD010000001.1:0-151713 GCA_038214135.1 Chloroflexales bacterium
GGGCGCGAGTAGAGCAGCGGTTGGCCCTGTGTGACGCTCCAGATCGCCTGTGACATGTTGCCAAGATCATACATGCCCGTATTGTAGCCCTGGTACCGGGCTACGCTCAAACCAGCCAGAATTATAAAGGCCAACAGGACAGCCCCCCACAACACCGAGTCGGGTTGTGGGCGTGTCATCATCTGCGGCGATGATTGTTGATCCTGGGCGTTGATCATCGCTTCGCGCCCTTAGAGCGCAGTTCGCTCAACAATGCAGGCAGCCCACTCAGGCTAATCATAAACAGCAGCGCACGGCTCAGGAATGCTGCTGCAACAGCCTGGGCTGGCAGCATACCACTTCGTTCGAGCAACAGCGCCATGGCTCCTTCACGGATTCCCAGGCCACCAGGGGTAAGTGGCACTAACCCAGCTAGGCCAACCAATGGGGCAATCAGGCTGATCTGAATGGCTGCCTGTGGTTCGATCGCCAGTGCAACAAACCATGTACTTAGTGCATTCATCAACTGAAAGACCAATGAAAGTGCAAGCGCCCACAGAATGGCTTTCGGCTGCGAACGGTAGCGGTCAATAACATTTGCCACCTGTGCCTGCAAACCAAGTAAGCGCTGCGGCAACCAAGTGACTGGCCCTTTGCGGAAGATGAGCACCATGGCAACAACACCGCTACCGCCCAATAACAACAGGCCCACTGGTAGCCAGACTGGCCAGCCCAGCAACTTTGGAGCAAGCGCAAGTGTCAGCGACGCCAGTGCCAGCAGCGCTGCCAGGCCTGTCAGGCGTTCGGCGGCAATACTTGTCCAGGCATCAACATGTGAGCCAATCGCGCGCCCGGCAACATAGGCCCGCCCTAGATCACCGCCAACCGATGAAGGCAGAACTGTGCTTCCCAATGCGCCAAGCAGATACCAATTGATCAGGCGGGCAAGCGGCAGATCATGGCCCTGTGCTCGTAACAGGTTCTGCCATTTAATACAACTGAGCCATACGCCAGCAAAATAGATTACTACACAACCAGTCATTGGCAGCGGGTTGGCTTGCAAGAGTGCCGCCCCAACCATACGGAGATCGGCCAATTTCCAGAAGATCAGCCCCACCAGCGCAAGTGCAACGCCGATCCGCAGCAGGGTGAGCATACGGCTCATTGAGCAACCCGGCCGATCATCAGCAGGGCATGAGCAAAGGTCAAGCGCAACTTATACAGGCGTTCACCGATCTTGCCCGGAACCGCCCGTGCTATGGTACTCATCAGTTGGTTGCCGATCAGCGCGCCACTGAACTGGCCAGATGCTCCTTCGAGCGGCCCATACAGGCTATGCTCGCCAATCACAGAAAGGCCGGCATCGCGCATGATCTGGCGCAACCTTCGGCGGGTGGTTACAAAGCTATGGCTATAATCACAGTTCCAGAAATCTTCCCGCAATTCCAGGTAATCCGGCGCAACCAGCACGACAAGGCCCCCTGCTTTTGTAGCGCGGCCCATTTCGTGCAGCAATGCGAGCGCCTCCCGATAACCAGGGCTATGCTCAATCACATGTGAGGCAAAGGTAATATCGAAGCAGCCATGGGCCAATGGCAGCGCTGGAGCCATAGCCCGCACTCCTGTCAGGCCACGCGCCTGCGCTGCAATGAGCAAGCGCGTATTGATATCCAGGGCCACATAGCTCAAGCCATCCGCTGCACACATATCGGCAAAGATCCCATGGCCTGGCCCGATCTCCATCAGCCGGCGTGCATGTGGTGCTGCCTCTCGCATATGGTGCAATACATGCCGGGCTTGCTCACGCACCCATGCACGCCCAATACCGGTTGGCGGCAGATCATCATAATAATCATAGAAGGCCATGCGATACTCTCATCACTATAACAATAGGCTGATCATGTGCCAGTAGGCTGCCAGAACCCGCTCAAGCAGCCGTTGCGCTAGTCGCGCAACTGGTTTGGTCACTAACCCTGGCACAAATGAAAGGCCACGTGCACTCAATAATTCGCGATCAGAGATCTGACGAGTCGCCTGAATCTGCTGGCGCTGCTCGATCAGGATGGGCCAGTAGCGTCGTACATTCTGAAAGGCCAACAGATAGGCCTTCAACCAGCCCTTCTGAAGCGCTGCCGCAAGCAATATCGCTTCATACAGCAACAACATTGGCGCACACAGCAGCAATGTTCGGCCAGCATATATTTTGGTCAGCAACATCCAGCGGTTGCGGTAGATCAGAAACGCACGCCGCTCCGGGTATGAGCCGCGCCCGCGCCAGCTGGTTTCTGGATTGCCCTGCCGATGAAAGACAACTGACTGCGGGGCAACATAGCAGCGCCAGCCGCGTAACCGCAGCCGCAGGGTCAGCTCGAAATCGTTGAGGTATATAAAGAACCGTGGATCGAACCCGCCAACCGCCAGCGCTCGGTTGCGATGCACCAGGAGTGAGGTTGCCGCCTGAGCGCCTACCTCAAATGCTGCACCAGCTGGAACAGTAGCGGGATCAGCAAAACCATGGTAGAGCGTCATATGGCCGACATAATGGGCAAAACCGCCATCATGATGAATCCGCGCTTGCCCTTCGAACACTGCCCGTGAACTCACCATGGCCGTCTCTGGCCAATGATCTTCGGCAGTCGCCAGCAAGGGCGCTAACCAGTTTTCTGGGACGGTCGTGTCGTGATCGAGCAACAGCACCCAGGTTGTCTGCGCTAGCTCCAGTGCCAGATTGCAGGCGGCGCTATGGCCAATATTCTGGCCAGTTTCGAGCAGGCGGCAATCCAGGCCCATACCCTGGACGATAGCCGCCGTTTGATCGCGTGAGCCATTATCAAGAACCAGAATGGGGATCGCTGGCGCTGCTGCACGAACCGAAACAAGGCAATCGTGGATGTAGGCGGCTGAGTTATAGGTGATCACGGCAATCGTGACACTCTGATCAAACGGCTGCATGGCCTACCCTGCCGCTTCAAGCGAGATCGGCACGCTGCGTGCGACGATACGGGCATACAGTTCGAGGTGTTGCTCGACAATTCGATCCCAGTTGAGTTCATGGATTCGCGCCTGCGCTCGCAGCCCCAGATCGCGGCGCAGTTCATCATCGGCCATCAGGCGGGCTAGCGCGGCACGGATTGCTGGTACATTGCCTGGTTGAACGAACAATCCAGCCGTGCCCACCACCTCCGGCATGCCGCTATTATCGGAGGTGATCACTGCGCAGCCCGCACTGAGCGCCTCCAGCAACACAACCGGGAAATTATCGCGCAGTGATGGCAGCACAAAGATCTCACTAGATGCATACAATTCCTGGAGTGCGGCACCCTTGATAAACCCAGGAAATGAGACATGCAACCCCAATCGCTTGGCCTGTTCCTGCAATTCCGGTAGCATCGGCCCATCGCCAGCAATAGTTACTTCCCAGCCACTGGTATCGAGTCCGGCGAGTGCCTCAAGTACATGCTGCGCTCCCTTACGTGGAAACAACCGGCTCACGAACAGAATACGCCTGCGGCGCGGTAGATCAGCATGGGGTGCTGGCGTAAATCCATACGGAATGACATCAACTGGCACAGGTTCCACTTCGCGCAAGAGGTCGGCCAGATATTGCGATGGCGAGATGATTGCATCGGTATTGCGGACGAGCGTTCGCCAGGCCGGCGCGAGTAAACGATGGCCGCGCATAAAGCGATCCGGGTTGTAGCCAGGCACATCCGATCCATGGATCGTCACCACCGTTGGCAACCCGCGCAGCCGCCGTATCGCTGCCGCAAGAACACCGGTTGGCATCATAAAATGGGCATGCACCAGATCATAGCGCTGGTGGGCGGTTAGGCGCATGGATTGGACAAACCCACTGATCAAATAGCTGGCCATCTCCACGCTAATCGCACGTACTGGCGAGTGGCGTAAGGCAGGCACACGAAAGACCCGTAGCCGCCCGAATGTCTCGAGAAACGGCAGCCGACCATAGCCCATCGTGACGACATCGACATCGTTTCCAGTTTCGGCGAGTTGCTCAGAAAGTGCCCTGGTGATCGGGCTAGCACCGCCGCCAATTGGCGGGTATTCGTAGTTGAGCATGAGAATACGCATAGGCAATCTCACATCACATAGAGCGAACGAATGACGAATAGGAAACGATGGTACGTAAGCAAGAGATTCGCCAATCGTGTTGGAGGTGGCGCGTGTATCAGGTATTGATCTCTTCGCGCACCACATAGATCGGCTTGGATTGCGTTTCGTAGTAGGTGCGCACAATCAGTTCGCCAAGCAGTCCCATGCTGACAAACTGAGCTCCCAACACAATCAGCAGTATCGACATCAGCAGCAGTGGCCTATCGGCAATTGCGGCTCCATAGGCCAGCTTGATCCAGGTGAGGTACAGCCCGATCAGCAGCCCCGAACCAAACGAAATCAGGCCCATCAATCCAAAGATCTGCATTGGCCGCGTGCCATAGCTCAACAGAAACCGGACAGTCAGCAGATCCAGCACTACCCGCAGTGTTCGGCTAATGCCATATTTCGATTTGCCAAACTTGCGCGCCTCGTGATGAACCGGGATTTCGGCGACTGCCACACCCTGCCAACTGGCGATTGCCGGAATAAAGCGGTGCAGTTCCCCATACAGGTTAATGCCACGCACAACCTCAATTCGGTAGGCCTTGAGCGAACAGCCATAATCGTGCAGATACACGCCTGTTGACCAAGAGATCAATCGGTTGGCGATCATGGAAGGCAAGCGCCGATTGATGAATGGATCCTGGCGGCGCTCACGCCAGCCGCTGACCACATCATAGCCTTCATCGACCTTCGCCAGCAACTTGCCAATATCGGCTGGGTCGTTCTGCAAATCGGCATCAATCGTAATGACGACATCGCCACGCGCACGGGCAAAACCAACAGCAAAAGCAGCAGTCTGGCCAAAATTTCGGCGGAAACGAACCACCCGCAGCCGATGATCCTGGACTGCCAGTTCGCGCAGCAAAGCGAAGCTGCCATCGCGGCTGCCATCATCTGCGGCAATGATCTCATATGGCAACCCGAGCTGTTCGAGCGACGTTGTTAGGCGGCTATACAGCATTGGGATGCTTTCTTCTTCGTTATAGATTGGCACAACAACGCTGACATATGGCCGAGATGCTTTATCGGCCTGAATTACCTGGGAATGTGTTGCAATCGCATCCATGCTACTCTCTCATAAAAAATGATGTGATCTAGCCGAGTGCCCAGCCCATGTGCGGGTATCGGCAACATATGCGCCTATTCTACTCGATTTCGTACAATGCTCTCGAACGCTGATCAATAGGCGCTTATTCCTATTGCTGCCTTAGCACGGCCCACTGGCTATCGCGGTACAGTTCCTGCCATCCATCACGCTGGAGTGCGTTGAACAGTGGCAGATCGGCTTCCATAACAGCACAGGAGATCCGGTAGCTGGCAAACAGCGCCCGATAATCGCCATTCATCTGTGTGTTTGCAACCTGGGCCAGAAACTCAATTGGGTATGGATCCTGGCGGTTATCAATAAAGATTTTACGTTCAGGCAACATCCAGATCAACATGCCGCCTGCCTCATAGGTATTGAACAGATTGCCATTGCAGGATTGAACTGCTTGTATCATACTCGGGGACATCGCCTGATCGTTGCGATGATCGTTCCAGAATGTGATCAATTGTATGCCGCTCCAGGCGATAACGCCAATCAACACGATCAGGCTGCCTGCACCAATCAGCACACGCGGATGCGTCGCTGGTTGTTTGACTGGCCAGTGTGGCATCATGATCGGGATCGCCGCAACAATAAATAGCGCAGTATGGCGAATCGATTGCAGCCCAAGGATAAAGAAGATGATTGAAACCAGGAGAATCGTCCAATCGGCATGGGTTTTTGGCTGGCGGCGTTTTAGCCAGATCGCGGCAATCCACAGCAGGGCGATTCCAAAGAATGGGTAGCTCTGTGGGAAATCCAGGCTGGGTGGCAGCCATTCGCTCTTCAGAATCTGGCCGCGCGCCGGATCACGAAAGGCATACAACACATACTCCCATAGCCCAAAGCCCAGTGGATTGATCAGCGTTGCGCCAGCGCTTGCAGCACTCACGATCAACCAGCGCCAATTGATCCGCCGCTCAATGATCACGGCAGTGATACAGGCGGCACCAAGGACGACACCACCAACAGCGACATTTGCGTGGGTGTTGGCCCATACCAGGAACAGAAGCGGGTACAACCAGTGGCGGCGCGGGCGATTCAGCAGCAGCAGAGTTACGGCCAAAAACAGCAACGAGAACAGATGCGGTCGGGCACTCCAGATCAGAATATGGCCGCTGATGCCAATGGCAATGACGATCAAGCGGATGAGTGCCTGCCCATCACCAATCAGAAACAGGCAAACCCACGTCAGGGTAATCAGTGCAGCACAGGCCAGGAGCAGCAATGGAGTGCCGCCAAGAGCATAACTGCCATAGAAGATAACTTCTGCCAGCCATTCGTGATTTGGCCAATAGGCGTTCGGAAAGGTCCAACTGTAGCTATCCTGCGTGGGAACCTGCCCGCTCTGAAGAATCTGCTGCCCGGCGCGTATCTGCCACCATGTATCGCTCTGAATACTGGTTTGCTGATACGCGAGTGTAAACAACAGTATCCATGCAATCAGCATGATCAAGCGATCAACTGTCAGCCAGCGCAACGCCATATGCTGCCCCACACCTCATGAATTTCGGCAATCAAATCCGTACCACACGGTGGCATGTGTGGAATGCGCAAGCCATGCTGCCGCACTCCAAAACCTATGATCGCTGTTGATTGTCAAATTTGATTAGGTATAGATATTTGCCAATCAGAAGCCCAATCGCTGTAGTGTATGCGAGAAACGGCCCCAACGGCTGATCAAAATACGATCAGTCTTTGATCTATAAAAAACCTGCCAGGTGTATAAAGCCTAGCAGGTGTGATAGCGGTGCAATCGTTGGCTCTAGATCGCGATTTCGCGCCCTTCGGCAGCCGAACGGTTGGTTGCATCCAGCAAACGCAGAATCGCCAGCCCGTCCTCACCAGAAGCAATCGGCTCGGCCTCGCCACGGCAGGCCTGCACGAAACGGGTTAGGCCCAAGGCCCACACGCGCTCATCGGATCGCGGGATTGTCGGGATGATCTCAATCGGCCCGCTTGGATCATCGCGGTACAGGCGCATGGGGTTCTCTGTGCCATACAATTCGGGAAAGAAATCAATGCCCATGTCGCTGCCGGAGATCTGGATGCGCTCCTCATTGCGGCCATAGAAGGCCCATGTGACCTCGATTGTCACCAGCCCGCCATCGGCCAGCCGCAGATGAATCGCCGCCAGGTCATCCACATTGAAGGTGCCACCGGGGATTTTGTCCATGCCCCAGCCGCCCATACCACGCCCCTGTGGGCCATGCACCATCTGAAGCTCGCCGCGTACTGCGGCAACCTTTGGAAAGCCAAGAATATACAGCACCATATCGAGCATATGCACGCCGATATCCATCAGCGAGCCACCACCAGATAACTCCTTGCGGGTGAACCAGCTTCCAAACCCAGGAATACCACTGCGGCGAATCATGCGGCCACTCGCATAGCTGATCTTGCCAAGCCGCCCATCGCTGACCATCTGGCGGGCCAGCAAAACTTCGGGGCGTGGCCGATTGCTCATGTTGACGGCCAACACCTTGCCAGCCCGTTTGGCTGCTGCAACCATCGCCTCACCATCGGCAACACTGGTTGCCATTGGCTTCTCGCATAACACATGCAACCCGGCTTCAAGCGCTGCCAGCGCAACTGGCGCGTGCAAGGAGTTTGGCACGCCAACGCTGATGGCATCCAGCCCGGCACTGGTGATCATCTCCTCGTAATCGCTGTACGCCTTTGGAATGTTGAATTTAGTGGCGGCAGCCTGCGCCCGCTCCAGGTTTGTATCGCAGATTGCAACGATCTCGGTGCCTGGTGCAGCCTGAAAACTCGGAATGTGGCCATATACGGCAATCGCCCCAGCCCCAACAACGCCAATTCTGGTAGAAGTGGACATAACAATTCGCTCCTTTGCGGTCAAATGCACGGTTAGTGTACCACACTCTTTTTGCTTGACAAACCCTGCCCTACCGTCGCATCATGCCGATAGAAACAAACGCTTGAAGAAGAGAGTCGCATGACAATCCATCAACCACACGAGCAAAAACTTGCCACCGGTAAATCGCGTCGGCGAATTATCTGCCACTCCAAAGGCCAATTTCAGGTCGATGTCGATCCAGCAGATATTAGTGAGATTATTGGCCATAACACTATTGGCAAAACCGAGGATTTTCTATGGCTGGATCTCGCTGATCCAAGTGAAGAGGATATTGCCCTATTGAGTGATGAATTTGGCTTTCATCATCTCTCGATTGAGGATGCCACTCGCCACCACGAGCGACCGAAGGTCGAAGCCTATGATGGCTACTATTTCCTTGTGTTCTATGAGGTTCATTTCGATCAGCAAAGCCAGCAATTGGCGACATCGTCGATTGGGCTGTTCATTGGACCAAACTACCTTGTGAGTGTTCACGATGGCGATATTCAGATCATTGATGAGACGATTGTACGCTGGCGGAAGAATGAGACGGTGATCGGATGGGGCGGCGGCGCGCTCTTGTACCATCTACTTGATGCAATCGTTGATGGCTACTTCCCAGTTATTGACCAACTCGCTGATCGGGTTGAGGGGATCGAGGAGCAGATTTTCGAGCGCTTTCGTCAATCAGCGCTGCAGGAGGTCTTCAAACTCAAGCGCGATCTGCTTGGCATTCGGCGGATTGTTGCGCCCGAACGGGATGTGCTCAATGTGCTGATTCGGCGTGAGGTGCCGGTGTTCGATCAGGATACGATCAAATATCTTCAGGATGTCTATGATCATATCATTCGCATCACCGATAGTATCGATACCTATCGCGATCTGCTATCAAGCGCGCTTGATGCGTTTCTATCCATCCAATCCAACCAGCTCAACCAGGTGGTGAAGGTGCTGACGATCACCTCGATTGTGTTGATGAGCTGTTCATTGGTGGCCGGAATCTATGGCATGAACTTTGAGTTTATTCCAGAGCTGCATTGGGCATTTGGCTACCCATTCGCGCTGGGCTTGATGGTAGCGATTAGTGGGGCGCTGATCCTGTTCTTCAAGAAGCAAGAATGGTTATAAATATAACTTTGCGCCCTCAACCCGAATTTTGCGGGCGCGCTGCAGAAATGCCGCATCGAATTCCTCCAAGCCCGTTGCCGTCACAAGCGTCTGCTGATCGGGCTGGTTGATTGTTGCCAGAAGGTGATGGCGGCGCTCGGCATCCAATTCGGAAAGCAGATCATCAAGCAGTAGCACTGGCGCATCACCGGAACGGCTGCGCATGAGTGCCGCCTCACCCAACTTGAGCGCTAGTGTCGCGCTGCGTTGCTGCCCACGCGAGCCATAGGTTCCCACGCTCATCTCACCAATGCCAAGCAGCAGATCGTCGCGATGCGGCCCGATGAGCGTCTGCCCACGGCCCAATTCATCGTCGCGAACGCGGGCCAACTGCTCCAGGAATGCGGTCTCAATCTGTCGCTCATCACTTACCTCATCGATGCCAGGAACACTCGATTGATAGCGCGCCGTGAGCGGAGTGGTTCCAGCAGTGATCTGGCAGAAAATCTGCCCTGCCAGTGTGTTCAGTTCTGCCGTTGCCCGCAGCCGTTCACGCAGCACATACGCTCCCGCCAATGCCAATTCGCGATCCCAGAACGCAAGCTCATCGACAGCACTGCGTAATGGGCGGCGGCGTTCGCGCCAGGCGCGTAGCAGGCTATTGCGCTGCTGGACAACCTTGTTATAGTGTGAGAGTGTGCGGACATAGCGCCCATCGAGCTGCGAGAGTGTCACATCAAGGTAGCGCCGCCGCTCGGATGGCGCACCCGTCACCAGCGCAATATCGGCCGGGGTGAACAACACCACCCGCAGATTGCCAACCAGATCGAGTGCTCGAACTGCTCGCCGATCAACCCGAACTGTTTTGACCGATGCGCCAATTAATTGGCCATCATCATCGGCGCGGCGTTGCACCACAACCTCCAGCCGAACGCGCCCATCAATGCGCTTGATCTCACACACCAGGCGCGCAAACGGCTGCACGCCAATATCACCCTGGGCATCCCATCGCACCAATTCCCGATCCGCACCGGCACGCGGTGAACGGGTGGTTGCCAGGTAGAACAGCGATTCAAGGATGCTGGTTTTGCCTGCCGCATTCGGCCCGTAGAACAGGGTCGTTCCTGGCTCAAGGGTGATGTCGAGCCGCTCGTAGTTGCGGAAATCGCGCAGGCTCAGGGTTGTCACATGCATAATGTCTAGTATACAGTATTCAGGAGCCAGGAGTCAGGAGTCAGGAGTCACAAGGTACGATAGCAGTTTATCGGGTATGCATCGCCCCTTTGCCGCAGGCTCCAGCCTGCAGATGGTGGAGTTTCATCCCAACAATAGCATCAAGCATTCCATCTACCCTTGTTCAAGCCGAAGTGCTCGCAGCGCTGCCAGATCTCCACAGCCACTACAGAACATGGCGATCCGTAATTCTGCAAGATACGCCGATAGCCCTTCAATCACGGCATCGGCACCGCGCTGCTGTACCGCTGGAATGAGCGCAGGTTTGGCAGTACCAACTAGATCGGCTCCCAATGCAATCGCCTTAGCGATATCGACACCACTGCGTATGCCGCCGCTGCCAATCAGTGGCACACGTGGGAAGGCGCTGCGAATATCACGAATCGCTGTGGTGGTGGGAATACCCCAGTTTGCAAACGCCCCGGCGACTCGTGCGCCAGTGGGGGTTGGTTGGCGAAACCGCTCGACTTCACTCCAACTTGTTCCGCCTGCTCCAGCCACATCGATGCCCCACACGCCAGCATCAATCAGCCGTTGCGCTGTCGCTGCACCAATGCCATTCCCAACTTCCTTGGCGATCACCGGAACCTCGATCTTCCGGCAGATCTCGGCGATCTTGGCCAGCAAACCCTTAAAATTGGTGTTACCCTCTGGCTGAACCGCTTCCTGTAGCGCGTTGAGATGCAGAATGAGTGCATCGGCCTGAATCATATCGACAGCCCGTCGGCACTCATCCACGCCATAACCATAGTTTAATTGCACGGCTCCCAGATTGGCCAACAGAATGATTGTTGGTGCAACCCTGCGAACCTGATAAGTTGCGGCTTGCTTGGTATCACGGATGGCAGCTCGTTGTGAACCAACCCCCATTGCAATGCCAAGCTGTTGTGCGGCCTCGGCCAGCGCAAGATTGATCGGTGCCACATCAGCTGCACCACCAGTCATCGAGCTAATCAGCAGCGGGGCATTCAGCGGCTTGCCAAGGAAGGTTGTGTGTGTATCAATCTCGGCCAGGTCGAGATCGGGCAATGCCTCATGTGGCATACGATAGGCTGCAAAGCCAGTCGCAATGCCTTTTGCGGCCACGTCCTCATCAAGAACAATCCGAACATGATCGAGCTTTCGGCTGCTGGTTGTATCCTCGCTCATTCGCCCTACCTTAGCACACTGCACGGCTTCCCACGCGGCGTCGTATTGTAGCATACGTTATAATGCGCCCAACGCGTATTGCGCGACTACCGCAGATAAATTGTATTGTAGGAGTAAACCGTGACCCAGCCCACTCGCCCTCGCAAGGGTGCCCCACCTGAAAAGCGCCCGAATCCAGCCCTTGGGGCTGTATCGGCGCTGGTTGTTGTTGCCGTGTTTGTTGCGCTTGGTTTTGTTCTCGCTGGGCGTGCTGCTGCCCCAGCCCCGGTTGCCATCCCAACGGTCGCGCCATTTGCAGCTGCACCAACTGCAGCAACGGTGCCGACAGACGCAGCCGCTGGTACTGCGGATCGGAACGGGAAATACAAGCAAGTACCACCAATGACAATCGATCCGGCCAAGAGCTACACGGCAACCCTGAAGACGCCGCGTGGCGATATTGTGATCAAGCTCCGCCCAGATCTTGCGCCGCAGACGGTCAACAGTTTTGTCTTTCTCTCACGCGAGGGGTTTTATAATGGCCTGACGTGGCATCGCGTCATTCCTGGTTTTGTCGCTCAGGGTGGCGATCCAACCGGAACGGGCATAGGCGGGCCAGGCTATACCGTCCCTGGCGAGTTCACCGATAAGGTCTTGTTCGATAAGCCAGGCATTGTCGCTATGGCTCGCCCTGGCAATGATATCAATGGCAATGGCTCGCAGTTCTATATCACAACTGCAGCAACCCCAAGTTTAGATAACCAATACACAATCTTTGGCGAAGTGGTTCAGGGCCTCGATATTGCCCTGGCCATTCCACCCCGCGATCCAGATACCGCCACAACCCCCGGTGAGCAAATCGTTGGCATCACCATTGAGGAAAAGTAAGCCAATAAACAAAGCAGGTAGGTGCATTCACGCATCCTACCTGCCGATATTCTACGCCATGATTCGCTTGCACGCCGCGGGTTGAAACCACGCGGCTATGGGTGCATTATTCCTTTGCCGCAGGCTGAAGCCTGCGGATGGAAAGGTTATTTCATCTCCCCTCGCCCGTTCTGGGAGAGGGGCCGGGGGTGAGGGAGTAAGCGCCTACTTCCTATTGAAGAAGCCCTTACGCTTTGGTTCAGCAACCGTCTGCCGTAGCCGCGCAAGGTCACTCTCGGGTGTTGCAACCGCATCGGGTGTCAGCGATGCCTCTGCAGCGGGAACAAATATCGGCAAGATTGGTGGGGTCGCCTCTGGCGCTGGCGCAGTTGTCTCATAGGGCAATGGGCCACTCTCGACACCCAATGCGACCATCCAATCCCATAGTGCCTGCTGGCGTTGGGCGAAATCATCTGGCAGGTGCAGTGGACGCCCACGGGCATCAATCACTACTCCCAATGCGCTTCCAGCCAGTGCGCCAACCTCCGAAGAAACCTCTGCTCCCGGCGTATTCCGGCCAATACGTACCCCAGAAGTTGGCCGTAGAATAAGCTGGCCGCGTTGCCCGATCTCAAGCGGCAGCCGCGCAATCTGCCCATGGGCAACGCTGATCGTGATTGGCTCCTGGTTGGCGATTCGTAGTTCTGCTTCAACGGCAATCGTACCTACCTGGCCTTCACCAAGCGCAACAATACAGGTTGCCAGTGGAGTATTGCTCAATAGATCATGCTCGAACAGGGTCAACGCTGCCTCTGGGTTTGCAAACGCCAATGCGCCACACGCCGTCAGCAAGCCGAGCGGATCGAGATGGATATCGATGGCCATGACGGATTGTTCGGCGCTTGGTTGGAGTGCATCCAGAATAACCAGGGCCGCAAGCCCTGGATGTGGGGCATGGGCAAGTACGCCGCCTCCGGCGATGACAAGATCATAGATAGTGTGTGGCCGCTCATCGTGTAAGGCAGCAACGGCTAACGATAGCGCTTCACGGGCGGCTGCCAACTCGATCAACAGATCCTCGCGGCTGGTTGGCTGGATCTGTGGTCGCAGCATCTTATTCAGCAAACGATGGGAGATCTCGCGTTCGCCAATCGGAAAGGGCAGCCAACGCCGAACACCATTCGGGCCACTGTTTGCCAGAACCTCGCCTAATCCCAGGCCAGTTCCCGTATTGGCCAGCACCACAGGCGTTGCAACATCCTGTGTAACATACTGAAGGATAGTCGCAGCCGAGCCGATATCGATCGAAAGCACACTACGATGGTTCAGTTCGGCAATGAAACGAACCATCAATGCCGAAGCCTCTGCCGATGTGCGTAATGGTGTGCTGCACAGCCGTTTGAGCGCCGCTGCACCAGGCAGGTTTGGCAGGATGCGCTCATCATAGATCCGCCGCAATTCATTCCGAATTGGATCAAGACGCTCGACATCAAGGCTTGGGCGAACATTATCAATGACCTTCAGTCGCGCTCGGCCAGAAAGGGCCTCGATCATACGCTCGCTGGCCTTACTATTGCCAGCAAACAGCACCGAGCGAGCCGTCACATCCTGGCGTTGGGTGCCACTCTGATCAACGCGGGTGCTGAGTGCGGTGAGCCCGACAATATGGGCCAGACGCACGAGCGAATCCTGGGCTCCATCTTCCAAACCACCAGTGATCAGCACCACATCAGGATGCAGCCCGGTCAGCATTTGCACCTGGCGCTCGATCCAGGTAGTATCGCGGCCTTCCTCAGTCCGAACGCTATTATCAAGGGTGATCGTCTGCACGACACTTGCGTAGGTTGCGCGGATCGCACGTTGGGCGCTGTGGCCCGAAATATCGGTTGCAATCGCTGCAATCACCACACCCATAATTCCAGCAGCACTTGTCACCGCCACAACCTGATCGACACCATCACGCTCATTATTCTGGGGCATGATCAGGCTCGTACCCTCGATCAAGCGTCGGCCGGTCATCTCGCTGATCTCATTTGCGGCAGCCAAAATCGCAACAGCAGCATTTTCCTGCGGCGGTTCGATTGTGCTTGGCACCTCAATGCGCCCAATCATGCGGGCATCACCAGCGACCATGTCAACGAGTGTGACTCGGGTTGTAACGCTGCCGATTTCGGCAATCAGGACTGCGTGATCATATCGTGTCATAACTCTCGTCTCAGCGAACGATCCCCGCTACACCCAGAATAAAATCCAGAACAAAATTGAGCCGCTCAGTCAGCGCGCTCAGGTAGGTTTGGAGTGTTCCAGCGAAGAAGAATCCAAAAGCAATCATCAATAGCCAGTGCCCAATTGCCGCCGCAAGGCTCACAACCCGCCCGCCAGCGCTTTTCGGAGGCACCGTATAATAAAATCCAGCCAGAATAACAACCGTGCCAATGGCCAAGGTAAGCGCACCAGCTATTGCCATCGGGTCAGTTCCAAGTGGCCGCGCACTATCCAATATTTGCGGAAGTAGGGTGCCAATAACAGCACCACTGACTGCCAATGCAGCTCCGACTCCAAAAATCAGCGCCAATGGCAGATTAGCCAACCACGAGAGTTCTTGCCCACCCACCGCACGCGGGATGAGCAGCAACCCCAGAAAGAGCGGCACACCATAGATCAACAGCGAGCTTGATTCGCCAGTACTCAGGCTACGTATTGCTGGCATGAGCACCTGATGGAAGGCAATCACAAATGCCAACCCAAGCGAAACGCCAACAAACAGGTATTGGGCCGCACGAAACAATGGGTTTGTTCCGGCGATACGACTAAGCACAGCGATTGTCAGAATGACAGCAATGATATTGATAACCTGGGTCATGGCTGACTCCGCGGCCGGTTGATAGCGCTGCGCGCCAGTACAATCATCAAACCAATCACAAGCAGTGCGCAGAACAGCAGTGTAGCGAGCCGGAGTTGGCTGGTTTGCAGCATCGTCTGTGTGGTATCGGCTCCGCCGCGCAATTGCTCATAGGCAAGTGCGCCCTGTATGCCAGCCAATGAGAAGATGCCCGGCTGCCGGAAGTAGGGTTGCGAAATCGGCTGCACGCCAGCTGGAACGAGAAAGGCAATTGGTTTCTTCATCGTAGGCCGAATTTGTTCCATCCATCCCTGGACATCGGTTGGCTCATCGGCGAAAACAATTGCCATGGCAAAATCATTGAGTGTGGAGAGGCGCGGCTCGCTGGTGCTAAGGTTGGTCGCCAGGGCACCAATTGTTGCATCACGGCCCTGAAAATCGCTCTGTAACGCACCGCGTAGGTTCTGGGCTAATTGGCGCAATCCGATCTCGCCGCCAGGGCGATAGCCAAGCAATACATAATCCAACCCACCACCCTCATACTTGGCTGCATTCAGCCGATCTCGCAGATCGAATTGAAGCATCGTGCCCTGGGGATCGGTGCTGACAAGCACCAGTTTCACCCGTTGTGCAATGAGCTGATCGATCACGGCTCGTTCAAGCGGACGCAGTTCACTCATGCGTTGTGCATCCCACTCATAGCCAATCAGCACAATATCGCTCGCTCCAAGTGGCTTGATCTGTTCGAGCAGTGCCGCTGCCGCTGGTGATGGAGCCGAATCCATTCCAACAACTGTCGTGGCTAAACCAGGTACTGCAAGCCCAACAATCAGCAGGATGAGCAACAGCAGTGAGAGTGCCCGCTCAATATTCATTCGGCCAAGTGGTGTTGCGGGTGCAGTTTCGCCAACCACAGCTGCCTGTGGCAGGGGTGTACTCGCCATCCGGCGCAGCAATGCCAGAGCTTCGATCTGTGTTGGTGTACGAGTTGGTGCGGCTGGTAGCATCAGGCGCGGTGCTGCCATATTGACAGTCGCCACGGCTGGCGTGTCATCATCGTATGCACCCAAACGTGCAAGCCAATCCAGAGAACGGGCATCGGCAGCATTACTCTCGCGCGGTCGCTCTGTCTCGCTGCGAAGCCATGCTGGAAGATCAGCACCACCAAGTAATTCTGATGATGGTGTTAGGTTGGCTGGCTTGCCAGTATCCTCAAACCAATCCAGGTTTGATGTTGATTGCGGAACAACTGATGCCGCTGCGGACGATGGTGTGGCTGGCGAGGATGAATCCGTGCCACGCAACCACGTCGGCAGATTGATATCGCCAGGTGCCATTGCACTTGGCATTGGTTGGCCGGCCTCATCACGCAGCCAGGGCGGCAACGAACTCGTATTTGGATCAACAGTTGGCGCAGCAGTATCACGTAGCCATGCAGGCAATTCATCATTGGCGCTAGCAACTGGCGGTACGAGAGTATTTCCTGTATTTGGTGGGTATATTGGCGTATCGGATTGAAGCCAATCTGGAAGAGCGTCTGCGGTTGGTACAGGCGAAGGCGCAGAAGAAGCGCTTACATCGCTCACCCAGGCTGGCTGTGCTGGTTGGCCAAACGCCTGTTCGTCAGCCGTATCAACGATATTCAGTGGCAGTAGATTTGGTGAGGGCGGCGTTGCAAGCTGTGGCCCGCCCTCACGCAACCATGCCGGTAGCTCATCGCTCTGTGGCGATTGAGCTTCTTCTGGTAGGGGCCTAGCAGCATCACGTAGCCATGCGGGAACATCTTCCGCAGCCGATCCCGGCGACATTGTCGGCTCGCTGGCCGATGTTGTTGGTGATTCAGGGCCGCGCAACCAGGCTGGTGCATCATCATCGCTCTGATCGGGTGTGGCCTCGCGAAGCCACTCTGGAACATCTGGTGTGTTTGGTGTTTTGGCCTGGATGAGTTGGCTGGCACTAGCACCCAGCCATTCAGATGCTTCTCCACTCGGGCGCTGCTCTCCTTGATCGGGGAGCGATGAAAGCCAACCGGGAGCCTCAGAAGCGGCAGGCGTGCCAGGTTCACTCCCAAATGAAAATGGCGCAACCCCCAGATCGTTATCATCGCTTTCCGTCACCCGCCGAATATCATCATCGGAGATACTCTGCAGCCAACTAGGCAACCCATCGTCCGCATCATCGGCTGTTGGTTCTGGTGGCGTACTGGGAACACTGCTCTGCAACCAGCTTGGAGTGCTTGTCTCCGCTGGGGGTTGCACACGAACTTCCGGTGATCGTGGCGCTGGCTCATTCATCCAACTCGGTGGCGCAGGTAATGTCTCGCTCGAACGATCTGCTGGTTGTGGTTCAAGGCTCTGCAACCAATCGGGGAGCGGCTCATCGCCCTGATCATTGCCATCACCGGAATTAACTTGGCTACTTAGCCAGGCTGGTAACTCCTCCGCAGCGCGTGTTTCCTTGATCGGCGGTGATGCCGGTGTTGGAACTGGTGGAACTGATGATGGCGTGTCTGATTCAGCGCCAGTGCTCAACCATCCCGTAAAGCCACTGGCTGAGCTTAATCGCCCAGATGATGGTGGAGCGGGTGGGGAAGCTGGCGAGCTTGGTTCACTAGTGCGTAACCAGGCCGGAATGTCCTCATCGGAATCAGCAGAAGCGGTTGAACTCTCCACTGGATCAATGGAGCTGCCAAGGTTTGCCAGCCATGCAGGAAGATCCTGCGCCGGTTCGGGCGGCAATGGGCTCAGCGAGGAATCTGTGCTGCTTGGCGTTGTGCTATCGGCGAGTTCACTCAGCCAATCCGGAATCCCCCCTGGATCAGTGCTGCCGAACGCTGGTGAAGCAGGCGCTGAGGGGCTAGCTGGGCGCAGCTCTACCGCAGCTTCTGGCGGGCGCGGTGGCAATGGCACACCACGAAGCCAGGGTGGCATCTGTTTTCCATCAGATCGATCTGTCAACGCGGCGAACTCCCACTCAGCGATCCAGGAACGGCTGGTCGAAGCCGAGCAATACACGCACTCCGGCGATCACGGCACCAATTGCTGCGCCAATAATCAATGCACGCGCACCAGCAAGCACCAGATAATCCGAAACCCACTGAACACTATCGCCAAGCATTGGAATGTTGGCGGTTGGTAGTGCACTAATGATCAAGACGATCAGCGCGACAACGATAATGATCAGTGCCTCGGGCGTTCGGCGGCGAACAGCCCGCAGTGCAGCACTCAGGCTGAAGAAGGTAAGTAGGGCAAGAAACGAACTGGCCAATGGCTGATAGAACGCTCGAAATAGATCGCGAACTGGTTGCTCAACCAGGCTCTGTGGGAAAACATACCCAAGATCGCCCTTTGAGTCAACCGCCAGGCCAATAATTGTTCCACTAATAATCACCACAACCATCGAGATGATCAGAATTAAGCTATAGCCCCAATCGTTACTGCGCCGTGCGATCCGAAATAGATGATGCCCAGCGACACTCAACAGGCCAACCAATAACGCGCATGCAGCAATGATGGCCGCCCATGCAATGATCGTCGAGGCCATCAAGTCGAGCAGTGGCACAGGGCCACCAGCATCGATCAGCACGATCAGGCCAGCTACCCCAGCCAGTATGGTGGCAATCAAACGTTTTGGATCACGTAGGAAGGACATGAGTCTCGCCTCAGAAGCTGATGCGAATGCCAAACATCGCAAGCAGTGGCTGTGCAATCACAAGCACGACGATCACAACAATCACAACTGTTCGTAGCACATCCTGGGTAACAAGGCGCGCCTGTGCAGATGGCGCACTGGCCAGATACGCTTCGACAGCATAGATCTCTTCGCCAATCAGTGTTGCATCGCAGGAAAGTATCGCCAATGGTTGAGCGTTGGTGCTCGTTGCTCCGGCAATCTGTGGTATGCCGAGTTGCCCACCAACTTCCCCGGCCAATAACAGTTCATGGTCGAATGAGCCAAGCATCTGGCTTACTTCAAGTTTTTCTCGGCCATATAATGTTGTGACACCAGAAGCATATGCCATCGGGTCCTGATGCGCCAGCATCTGGATATTCGCTGGGCGGTAATCCTGCCCCAGGCCAGCACGCTGGTAGGCCTGCCGCAGGGTACCACGAAGAGCCAAGTGTGCAACAGCATCCCCACTACTGGCGAGAATTGATGCGCCATTCAGCGCTGCCTCGGTGGCCACACGCTCAATTGTAAGCAGCCCGGCAATCGTTTCAGCGGTACTGCCGCGCCCACCCACCGATCCAGGGCCAGGCGAAAGGTGCAGCGCTCGCCCCGTCTCCGCTGCATTTGCCAGTGCTCGTTGCACAATCTCAAGCGCACGCAGTGGCCGAGTGTGAACCATCATCTTGCCAGTACGCACTCGCTCGTGGTACAGCAATGTGAAGATGACCACTATAAGCAAAATGATCAATAATAGGAGTGTCGTGGGGGGTAACGGCACGTTAGCCTCAGTACAATTCTTTACACGATCAAGGCCTAATTTGGCTTAGAGTGTATCGTAAAAGGCTAGCCTTGTCAACACTCTTTGCCGTCCAGTATGCGGTAGAGCGTGTCCCACCCAGATTCATCTGTCAGCGCGGTGATGTAGGTTCGCCAAGGGCTGCTTGGCACAAATGGATGGATCAGGAGCGCCGCCTGGCTCGCCAGAAAGCTGAGTGGCCCAATTGCCTCAAGGATCAGGCGAACAGGGGCCGTCATTCGGCGTTGTTTAATCTGTGCCGCAAGATTGGCAAGCGCTTGCTGGCGTTCAGGCGAATCGGGGTGTTGCATTGGCATCATCGGTACACCACCATATGATCGGCTTATGATCGGCGCGGTTCGCGAAATGTCTCGCTATCAAGAATAATCGTGACAGGCCCATCATTCACCAAGGCAACCTGCATGTGTGCGCCAAAGCGCCCTGCTGCAACAAATACGCCCTGTTGCCGTAGTGCAAGCACAAAATCCTCAACGCGCAGTGCAGCCTGCTCGGGTGGCGCTGCATCAGAAAAACTAGGCCGCCGCCCACGGCGAGTATCTGCAAACAGCGTGAACTGCGAAACCACCAACGCAGCTCCACCAATGTCAATCAATGAGCGATCAAAGCGCCCTGCTTGATCAGGGAAGATACGCAAATTGGCGATCTTCTCTGCCAGGAACATACCGATTGCTTGATCATCAGCCGGAGCGATTCCAAGCAGAATAAGCAACCCATCGCCGATCTGCCCAACGATCTCGTTGGAGATTGTCACCGAGGCTTGATTGACCCGTTGAATGACAGCGCGCATTGTTTACGTGACATTAAACGATCATCGATAGTAAGGAACTCTAGACGCAATACCTTTCAGATAACGAATCGTGCATGTCAATGGTGCGCTTGCCCCTCATCGCCCTCGCCCCCTTCTCCCACGTTGGAGAGAAGGGGGAATACCGCATTCCAATGCCGCGTAGAGCCTCTCTCCCCGCAGTGGGAGAGGGGTTGGGGTGCGGGGAAAAGAATGGCACCGCCTGTTATTTGAAAGGTATTGACTAGACAGACTCAGAGTTTCTGACCTCTGATCCATGATTTGAGACATCCGGCTCTGGCAATCTGCCGTTTTGGCGGAGCTGTGCAAACACAATTCTTCCAGTCTGAGTCTGGAAAACTCTGGTAACAGTAACATCCACGACCTGCCCAACCAGCTTTCGGGCTTCTTCAATCACGATCATCGTCCCATCCTCAAGGAACGAAATCCCCTGATCACGCTCACGCCCAATATCGCGCACGCGAACGATCATATCTTGCCCTGTGACAACGGGCGGGCGCACGGCATCGGCCAGGTGATTCATATTCAGAACTTTGATGCCCTGAAGTTCTGCCACTCGCCCCAAATTATGATCATTGGTAACAATTGGGCACTG
Organism: Chloroflexales bacterium; assembly: GCA_038214135.1. Taxonomy (GTDB): domain Bacteria; phylum Chloroflexota; class Chloroflexia; order Chloroflexales; family Roseiflexaceae; genus JANLSE01. The sequence goes on from JBBQSD010000001.1 coordinate 21,109, forward strand.
ATATTGGCGTGCAAGCACAATCAGTTTGTCATCAACCTGCTGAGCACTTGGGACTTCAACATTCAACACTTCTACAGGAACGGTTGCCTGTTTCTGCATGGTGTTAAGGATCTCAAGGCCACGTTTCCCACGTCCACGGCGTAGTTCATCGGCGGCATCTGCTAGCATCTGCAATTCGTTCAGAACGAAATTTGGTACAAGTAGTGTTCCATCCAGGAATCCAGTTTGGGTAATTTGGGCAATTCGCCCATCAATAATTGCAGAGGTATCGATCAGATAACGACGGAGTATTGATGGTGCCGCTTCACCTTCTTGTTGCGGCAGGATCAACGGTCTTGTGCGCGTGCTACGCAGCAATTCGCCGATTTCCTTCTTCCGGTTCGAAAAGATGATTGCACCCAAGTAGGCCAACAATGCTGCCGATCCAATCGGTAGCAATTGTCCGAATGGCGATGGCAACTGAGCGAGCGGAACCGAGAGTAACACACTAAAAAATAGCCCCAAGAGTGCCCCAAATACAATCGCAGTAAGTTCTGTGATCGAAATGTTGCGGATATAGCGTAAGCCCTCCTCGATCGGCTCAATCGTCCAGCGTGGGGTCGTCAACAGGCCCAGCCCTGCCCCAGCCAATGCCAGCAACTGTGTCGCTAGCAGATCCGTCTCGTTTGGTTGGGTGCTTGAAAATGCTCGCCCGAGCGTTAGCCCTAAGTAGGCAAGAACAACCATTCCAATAATTCGTACAATGAAGTTCAGGCTGATGCGCATAGTTCGACCGCTGACCCTTAACCACTAACGCTAGTGACGTTTATTCTTCGTTTTCGCTATCAGGGTCATCCCCCTCATCATCTGATGGCAATTGTGCCCGTGCCGGTCGCCGTTCATCGGTTGCTGCTCGGCGGCTACCACCAACTAATGCGCCATCGACGGCATCAATCACGGAGCGAACTGCTGCAACCGTCATTCCTTCGATCTTGAGATCGGCAGCTGTACTCGGGCAAATGGCACGATGAAAACCGAGCTTGGCTGCCTCACCAAGCCGCCGTTCGAGATGGCTGGTGCTACGTAGCTCACCCGAAAGCCCAATCTCGCCAACCAGCACCATATCTGTCTCGACGCGTTGGTTGCGGAACGACGAAGCAATTGCCACAGCAACGGCCAGATCAACCGCCGGCTCATTGATCTTCAACCCACCCACAATGTTAACATACACATCCTGGTTAAACAATGGCAGCCCAACTCGTTTACTCAAAACCGCGATCAGCATCAACAGCCGATTCATGTCGAAGCCATTGGCGGTTCGGCGTGGTTGAGCACTGGCAGTCGTGGCCGTAAGCGCCTGAACCTCAACCAGCAGCGGGCGGGTGCCCTCCATCGTCACAGCAACGGTCGATCCAGGCGTGCCAACACTGCGTTCGGCCAGAAACACCTGCGATGGATTCAGGACTTCTTGCAGGCCACTCTGGGTCATTTCGAAGACTCCAACCTCATCGGTGGAACCAAAGCGGTTTTTCACCCCGCGCAGTAGCCGATACTGATGGAAGCGTTCGCCCTCCAGATATAACACGGCATCGACAATATGCTCCAGAACCCGTGGCCCGGCGATTGCGCCCTCTTTTGTGACATGGCCGACCAGAAACACTGGGGTGCCGGTTTCCTTGGCCGCTCGTAACAACCGTAGCGCGCCCTCACGTACCTGGCTGACGCTCCCAGCTGCCGAAGTAATTCCTTCAAGATACACAGTCTGGATCGAGTCGACGACCATCAGCCGTGGGTGAATTTCGCGGAACTGCTCAATAATCGCATCGAGGCTCGTCTCGGAATAGATCAACAGGTGTTCGGGATCGAGGCCCATGCGGGTGGTTCGGAGTTTGATCTGCTGGGCCGACTCCTCCGCAGAAACATACATCGCAGGGCCAACCTGCTCGGCAAATCGTGCGGCGACTTGCGTGAGCAGGGAGCTTTTGCCGATCCCTGGATCACCACCGATCAGCACGAGACTACCGGGTACGAGCCCGCCACCCAATACACGCGCAAATTCCTCGAACAGCACTGGCAACCGAGCAAAGCCATCGGTCGGGATCTCGCGCAGCGGCATAGGGCGGCCCATATCGCCAATTGCAGGCGTACGCACCCGCCCTCCAGCGGCTTCTTTGCGTTCGACCTGCTCAACCAAGCTATCCCATGCGCCACAATCCGGGCATTTGCCCATCCAGCGGGTTTGTTGGGAGCCACACTGCTGGCAGGAGAAATAGGTGCGAGTCTTGGCCACGATGTTCCTTTAATAGAATGTCGTAAACTAACTGAATTATAGCACAAATGGGCTACGGACACCCGCCCGTAGCCCATTTGAATAAGGAGGCCAATCTCAGGCGATCGCGCCCTCTTCTTCTTCGATCTTATCGCCAGTAGGTTCAGTTGCTGGGAGTTCTCGGGCCGGGCGTAGGCGCAGATACACTTCACCATTCTCTAGTGTTGTGGTATCGACAACAACCGAATCGCCTGGCTGGAAGCGGCTTTCGAGTACGCCTTCCGAGAGCGGATCCTCAATCAAATTGGTGATAATCCGGCGCAGTGGCCGTGCGCCAAAGGCTGGATCATAGCCGCGCTTGGCGAGTAGATCAATCGCATCATCGCGCACATCGAGCGTCAGGCTGTGATCCTTGAGCTGTTCCTGAACTCGCTTGAGCAGGTAGTGCGTGATCTTGTGGATCTCCTCATTCGTTAACGCATGGAAGATGATCGTCGCATCGATACGATTAAGGAACTCTGGCCGGAAGAGTGCCTTGAGTGCATCATCGACCTTCTTGCGGATATCCTCACCATCGAGTTCGCTGCCAAGTTGATAGCCAGAGAACCCGATCCGTGAGGCCCGACGGATATGCTCAGTGCCAACATTCGATGTCATGATGATAATCGTATTGCGGAAATCGACCCGCCGCCCTTTACCATCGGTCAGTTGGCCATCCTCAAGCACCTGAAGCAACAGGTTGAAGGCATCCGGGTGTGCCTTCTCGATCTCATCGAACAGCACCACCGAATATGGTTTACGTCGCACTGCATCAGTGAGTTGGCCGCCCTCGCCATAGCCGACATATCCTGGTGGCGATCCAACCAGCCGTGAGGTGGTATGGCGCTCCTGGAATTCCGACATGTCGATCTTGATCAGCTGATCCTCACTGCCGAACATAAATTCGGCCAGTGCCTTGGCCAATTCAGTCTTGCCAACACCTGTCGGCCCAAGGAAAATGAATGAACCAATTGGGCGCTTTGGATCTTTCAGGCCGGCCCGCGCTCGGCGAACAGCCTTTGAGATCGTGACAATTGCTTCTTCCTGGCCGACGACGCGTGCATGCAAGGATATTTCCATCTGTAGCAAACGCGCTGTCTCATCGCCTTTGAGCCGCTTGACAGGAATGCCCGTCCACATCCCAATCACATCGGCAATATCATCCTCAGTGACATACGGCCGGTCGGTCATCTGTGAATCAACGCCAATCCCTAGCTCTGTTTCGAGTTTGGTGATGCGGCCTTGCATCTTGTCTTCGCGCTCGCGCAGATCATCGGCCAGATCAAACTGCTGATCTTCAATTGCGGCCTCACGCTCCTTGCGAATGGCCTCTAGGCCGCGCAGTGCATCGCGCAGCGCTGGTGGCGTTGCCGAGCGTGTCATGCGCACGCGAGCCGCCGCCTCATCGATCAGGTCGATGGCTTTATCTGGCAGGAACCGATCTGGCACATAGCGCGCCGAGAGGTGGGCAGCTGCCTTGATCGCATCGTCTGAGATCTGGAGTTGATGGAAATCCTCATAGCGGCTTTTGATACCGCGCAGGATTTCGATTGTCTCTTCTTCGGATGGCTGATCGACCATAACGGGTTGGAAACGCCGTTCGAGTGCCGCATCGCGCTCAATATACTTGCGATATTCATCAAGCGTCGTCGCGCCGATCGTCTGAAGTTCGCCCCGTGAAAGCGCTGGCTTCAGAATATTGGCGGCATCGAGTGTACCCTCGGCTCCACCGGCACCAATAATCGTATGGAACTCATCGATGAATAGGATGCAGCGTGTTTCCTTGATCTCATCGACGACGCGCTTCAGCCGTTCTTCAAACTGGCCGCGATACTTTGTACCAGCAACCAGCGCACCCATATCGAGTGTGACAACGCGCTTGCCCTTGATACTATCGGGAACTTCCCCTGCGATAATACGCTGAGCCAAACCCTCGACGATGGCCGTCTTGCCAACGCCAGGTTCGCCAATCAGGGCCGGGTTGTTCTTTGTGCGTCGGCTGAGGATCTGAATAACCCGCTCGATCTCGTGGCTACGGCCAATCACTGGATCGAGGCGACCAGCTTCGGCCATCTCGGTGAGATCGGTTCCAAGCGCATCGAGATATGGTGTCTTGCTCTGGCGCTGTGGTTGTGAACCAGAGCCACCGCTGCCCGTTGCTGCCGATGCCGATGGTCGATCCAGGCTTGCGCCAGTGCCCTGACGCAGCACTCGCATCACCTGGGTGCGAACCTGCTCAAGTGAGACGCCCAGAATATCGAGCACGCCCGTTGCCACGCCCTCACCATTGCGAACCAACCCCAGCAGGAGGTGTTCGGTGCCAATATAGTGGTGGTTCAGGCGCTTGGCCTCTTCCACAGCAAAGGTGATAACCTTCTTCGCACGGGCTGTTAGCTCTTGATCCTGGCGAGCTGGCCCTTCGCCAACACCAACGATGAACTCAACGGCATGGCGGGCTTGTGAGAGCTTCACACCGAGATCATCCAGGACACGAGCTGCCACGCCTTCGCCCTCGCGAATCAGCCCAAGCAGAATATGTTCCGTTCCAATATATGGGTGATTAAAGGCGCGTGCCTCTTCCGTCGCGATCTGTAGCACCTGTTTGGCGCGTTTGGTGAACTTATCGAATGCCCGCTCGGACATGGTAGTACTCCACTGAACTAATAGGACGGCCTGAGGCGCAAGACCTGGTCGTCGGCGATTCTGGCCTGAAAAACGATTACTCCTGCGCTTCTGCTTCCGCTTCTGCGGATATACCATTGTCATTCAGACGCATGCTAAGGCCCATGCGGCGGCGGGCCGGGTCAATGCGGATGATCCGCGCTTGGATCTGATCTCCCTCCTTGACCGCATCACGTGGATGTTGGATACGGCCATCGCCCATTTCAGAGACGTGGATTAACCCTTCGATCCCGTCTTCGATTCGTGCGAATGCTCCAAAGGAGGCCAGTTGCGTGATTGTCCCCTCGATAATTTGGCCAAGTTGATAACGTTCGCCAACGGTCGTCCACGGTTCATTCTGAATGCGCTTGATCGAAAGGGCAATGCGCTTGCGATCATTATCGACACTCAGGACATACACACGGATCTTATCGCCTGGTTTGAGCACCTCGCTAGGATGTTTCACCCGGCTCCAGGAAATCTCGGAGAGGTGGACAAGCCCATCGGCACCGCCAATATCCACAAATGCTCCGAAATCGCATACCGATGTTACTACGCCAGTACGAACATCGCCCTCTTTGAGTGATGAAAGCAACTCGCCTTTGCGGCCCTCACGCGCCTCCTGTACAGCCTGGCGTTCCGAGAGGATCAGGCGGTTGCGGGCACGGTTGATCTCAATCACCTTGAGTAACAACGATGTGCCAACCAGCTTGGCCATATCCGATTGTTTTTGGGTTTCCGGGCCACGGCCAATGCTGCTCACCTGCGATGATGGAACAAACCCACGGACACCATCCAGGTTAACCAGCAGGCCACCTTTATTATAGTTGACAACTTTGGCTTCAATCACTTCACTCGCTTCATGGTTCTGTTGAAGCCGCCGCCAACTCTTTTCCTGACGTGCTTTGTCGATCGAAAGAACAGCACGCCCTTCGGTATCCTCGGATTGAACAATAAAGACAAGCAGTTCATCGCCTGGTTGTAGCGCCGCTCGATCCGCGCTTGTCAGCGATTGCATTTCACGAGCCGGAACGACGCCCTCTGCCTTTGAACCAATATCAACCAGGATCTCATCACGCTCAACCCGCATAATGGTACCATCGACCGTATCTCCATATTGGAGATGACGATACGAAAGCGCGGGGTTGATCAGAAATTGCTCCATCAACCGACGATCCTCGAGTTCCTCCGCCGATTGTTCGGTCATTTTGGGGTCATCGAGAGAGGTAGCTGGGGGCTGTTGAGTATCGGACATCGCTTGCGTTTGCTGTTCCATGCGCCTTCCTCAGGGCTAGCCAGCGGATGGAGAAATTGATCGAACGCGTCATTTTGACTTTGTGGTATTATACGTCGCTCATAATCAAAAAGCAAGAGATCCAGCGCATTGAAGCGATACAGATGGGATATGGTTGCGATGCGGTAATCTCTGGTGTATACTTTTACGATGGATCGAACCGCTGCTTGGGCAACAAACGCACACTGGCTGATGCAGCGTACTCTGGTGCTGTGTTGTGTGCGATTTGGAAAGCGAGATGCATTGCTGTGGATCTGGCAACGATCATCGTGGGGCATCTTGCTCCAGATCTCGACTGCCTCACCGCAATCTGGATTCTGATACGGTTCGGTGGCATGTCCCAAACCGAGCTCCAATTCGTCTCCTCTGGTTCGACCCTTCATAGTCAGCCGGTTGACTCCAACCCCAATATTATCCATGTCGATACTGGTGGTGGTCGTTTCGATCATCATCAGCGCTTGCAGCGCGATCTGTGTGCTGCCGAGCTTGTTCGCCGTTCTGTTGCTCCCCATAATCGAGCGCTTGAGCGGATGGTCTATCAGGTCAACCGGATTGATCACGCCGAGGATCGCAGTGGCGGATTTTTCAACATTCAGGCGTTGATCAACGGGTATAATCTTCTCTTCCCCAACCATCCCCATCACGTCGCATACGCGATGCTTCCGAACCTGGATGCATGGTATGAGACGGAGGATCGCCAGATCAGGCTCGAAGAGGCGTTTGAGAAGCGTATTGAGTTCGAGACGCCATGGGGGTTAGGGATCGCAATGGAAAGTGTTGATGGCGGTTCTGGGAAGCTTGCCTTTAGCCGTGGCGCTGTTCTGTATGCCTATCGCGATGGTCAGGGCTGGATGGGGGTTGCAGCACAGGCCCGTTCGTCAGTCGATCTCTCCGAGGTATTTGATGATCTGCGGATGGTGGATTACGATGCTGATTGGTACTTACATCCGAATCGGCGGCTGTTATTGTGTGGTACTGCAAAATCGCCGCCGCGTATTCTTTCGCGGCTTACATTGGTTGAACTTATAAGAGTTATTCAAGGCCGGGAACTGACAGCCGCGCCATTCTCGGAGCATGTATCAACCAGCTAAACGATGCACATACGCCGCATACGAATGACAAGAGGGGGTTATGGCCCAAACAACTGAACAAAACAACCACCGGTCGGCTGCCGATCATGCGGAGCTGGACACGGATCTCGGATCGGATGCGTTGATCGAACTGTATCGCCAGATGGTACTGATCCGGCGCTTCGAGGAGAAGTGTCAGGAGATGTATACCAAGGCCAAGATCGGCGGCTTCTTGCACCTCTATATTGGTGAAGAGGCCACTGGTGTTGGCGCGATTGCGGCATTGCGTGATGGTGATCATATCTTCACGCACTATCGTGACCACGGCCATGCATTGGCGCGTGGCCTTGATCCAAAGCCGCTCATGGCTGAGCTGTTTGGGAAAGAGACTGGTTCCAGCAAGGGCCTGGGTGGTTCGATGCACTTCGCGGATGCGTCGAAGCATTTTTGGGGTGGGTATGCAATCGTTGGGAGCCACCTTCTGCTGGCGATTGGTGTGGCTCTCGGCGCAAAGATGCAGAAAAATAACCAGGTCGTTATGGTCTTCTTTGGTGATGGTGCGACCAATGGTGGCGAGTTCTATGAGGCGCTTAATTTCGCCCAACTCTGGAAGCTGCCCGTCGTCTTTGTTTGTGAAAATAATCTGTATGCGATGGGCACACCACTGGAGATCCACTCGGCTGTCACCGAGATCTATCGCAAGGCCTGTGCATTTGACATGACATCCGAGCGTGTCGATGGCAATGATGTGTTGGTGATGCGTGATGTGGCGCTGCGGGCGGTGGAACATGCCCGTTCTGGGCAAGGGCCGGTGCTTCTAGAGGCGATGACCTATCGCTTCCGTGGCCATTCCGCCCAGGATACGCAGAAGTATCGCTCGAAAGAAGATGTTGAGACGCATCGCCGTGCTGATCCGATTGATGCCTACCGGGCCAAGCTGCTCGCAGCTGGTGTTCTGACCGACGCACAGGCCAATACGATTGATAATGCGGTTGATGATGTCGTTGAGGAAGCGGTTCGATTTGCTGAGGAGAGCCCTGAGCCTGGCGAACGATGGATTTTGCAACACGGCGTGTATGCTGCGCCGATTGAGGTTGACCCGCCAATCCATGGAGAATAGGGCGAATAGGGAGTACAGGAACACGATATGGCAGTAATTACCGTTCGTGAGGCGCTACGCCAGTCGCTTCACGATGTCATGCAAGACGAACGAGTCTTTATTATTGGTGAGGATATCGGCTACTATGGGAGTACCTATGGTGTTACGGCTGGTTTCCTGGAACAGTATGGCCCAGAGCGTATTCGCGATTCGCCGATTGCCGAAGCTGGCATTGTTGGCCTGGCGGTTGGTGCGGCAATGGTTGGCATGCGGCCGATCGCGGAAATTATGTCGGTCAATTTTTCGTTGCTGGCCTTCGATATGTTGATCAACCATGCTGCCAAACTCTATAGCATGTTTGGTGGCCAGTTTTCGTGCCCAATGGTGCTACGAACAACCAACGGTTGGACCCAGCTTTCAGCGACGCACTCGCAATCGTTTGATGTGATGTTTGCGTATATTCCTGGCCTCAAGGTAGTCGCGCCAGCCACTCCATATGATATGAAGGGCTTGCTACGAGCCGCTGTTGAGGATCCCGATCCGGTTGTGTTCATTGAGCATACGCTCATGTATACACAGAAGGGTGAGGTGCCAGATGAGAGCTATGTTGTGCCGATTGGCAGATCGATACTGAATCGTGAGGGCCGCCATGTGACGGTTGTCACCTATTCACGTATGGTTCATCTGACAAACCAAGCGGCGGACATTCTGGCCAAGGAAGGGATCGAGGTTGAGATTGTTGACCTGCGAACCCTGCGACCGCTTGATATGAGCGTTGCACTGGAGAGCTTCAAGAAAACCAACCGAGCGGTGGTTGTCACCGAGGATTGGCAGTCGTTTGGGACAAGCGCGGAGATCGCGGCGCGATTGTATGAATATGGCTTCGATCACCTTGATGCGCCAATCAAGCGCGTCAACTTTAAAGAGGTGCCAATGCCATATTCAAAGAATCTCGAAATGAAGACGGTTATCACGGTTGATCGGATCGCAACTGCCATCCGAGATGTTCTGAAGTAGGAGCCTCACTCTGCTCTCCTTCCTCAAGCTGTTGCAAGATTGAGAGAGAGGCACGTTGGCGACGTGTATTGTCGCTCAGGAGCATATGTATGGCCGATATCACAATGCCCAAGATGGGCTTTGATATGGAAGAAGGCACGATCGTTCGTTGGATCAAGAAGGTTGGCGATAGTGTGCAGAAGGGCGAGCCAATCGCCGAGATTGAGACCGATAAAGTCACAATTGAGATTGAGGCGTTCGCATCTGGTACGCTGACCGAAATTGTGGTGAAAGAAGGCCAGGTTGCACCGGTTAATGGTGTGATCGCTCGCCTGGATGGGGCCGATGGTGTGGCAGAACCTGCTGCACCAGCACCGACACCCGATGCAGCTCCGGTTGCCGCTGCTCCTACCCCATCTGCAGCAGTTGCAGAACCGCAGCAGGCTGCGCCGGTGGTTGCTGCAGGCGAGGTGAAGGCTTCACCACTTGCGAAGCGCATCGCTCGTGAGAGTGGCATCGATCTGCAGTTGGTGCAGGGTTCTGGCCCTGGCGGGCGTGTCGTCAAGGAGGATGTCGAGGCATTTCTGGCCAGTGGCAAGCCACGTAGCGCTGCTACACCAGCTCCTATTGCCGCTCCTGTTGCCGCGCCCGTTGCGGCTCCGGTTGCTGCTTCAACGCCAACGCCAGTTGCACCAGATGCAGCATCAACGCCAGCACCGACTCCAGTGGCTACACCAGCGCCAGCAGCTCCGACACCAGCGCCAGCGGGTGCAAAGGTCGTTCCGCTGACGAGTATGCGCAAGACGATTACGCGGCGACTTGGGCAGAGTTGGTCGCAGATCCCGCATATCTTTGTGTCGATCGATGTGGACATGGGTGCAGCACTTGATTTGCGCAAGCAGGCCAATGCCACGCAGCCAAAAGAGTTGCAGTTCTCAGTCAATGATCTTGTCGTCAAGGCCTGCGGTGTCGCGCTCACGTCCTTTCCAAATGTCAACGCATCGTATAGTGATGAAGGGGTCATTCAGCACCCTAACGTCAATATTGCGATTGCGGTTGCGCTCGAAAGTGGCTTGATTACACCGGTTGTGACCGATTGTGACAAGCGTTCGCTTGGTTCATTGGCGCGTGAGGCAAAGCGGGTGGTTGGTTTGGCCCGTGATAACAAGCTGGCAGCGATCGATCTACAGGGTGGGACGTTTACCGTCAGCAATCTCGGCATGTACGGGATTGTCGAGTTCACATCGATCATCAACCCGCCACAGGCCGGAATTTTATCGGTTGGGGCAACTCAACGGGTTCCAGCATTTGTTGGCGATACCGATGAAGTCGTGGCGAAGCAGATCATGCGATTAACACTGGCCGCCGATCATCGGGTGACTGATGGCGCGGAGGTGGCGCGTCTGCTGAATGAGATCAAGCGTTTGCTCGAGACTCCGTTGGCATTATTGGTGGGTTAAACAGTGAGATCCCCTCACCCCTCGCCCATTGGGCGAGGGGCGAGGGGTGAGGGCAACAAAAGAACAAGGGAACAGGCATGATTGCTTGCTCCCTTGTTCTTTTGTTCTTTGGCTGAGATGTCTGTTTACTTGCCTGTGGCTTCTGAGCTCGATTGGCTCTCCAAATAGCGAACGATGTCCGTCATCGACAGGATTCCAACCGGCCAGAAGCGGCCATCATTGCGCTCTTCGACCACTACCAGACGATGAATCTGATTGCGATTCAGCATTTTGATCGCACGGTTAAGCTCCATATCGGGCATGCACGAAACAACGCTCTGGGTCATCACATCGCCAACTGGGCCATGCATGACTTTCTGATAGTTTGAGCCATCCTGCCATGCGCTCATCAAGTCGGTCTGTGAGACAATACCAGCCAAGTAGCCAGGACCATCGATCACCACAATTGCGTGGATGCGGCGCTCGTTCATGATGCGAACTGCATCTTCGACCGAAGTCTCGGCAGGGCAGCTGATCACACCGTGGTGCATAATGTCACGGACATAGGTCTTCGCCATGGTTGAATTTCCTCTTTCGCCTCGTTGCAATGGCCTTACTCATTACTCTATTATATGAGGCCGGGTTACAATTCGCCAGTCGATATGTCATCCTTCGACGGCGTGTCGGATATGTTCGAGCCTGGCGATCCGTCCATCCCAACCAATATTGATCGCAACAACATCGATCCGCCAGGGTTGTTCTTCGGGTGCGTTGGTATCCCGGAGGAACGTATACGCCAGTGTTGCCAGCCGCTGCTGTTTGGCGATGCCGATTGATTCGCTTGGTGAGCCAACACCACGGCGGGTGCGCACCTCAACAAAGACGAACTCCTGGCCATCGCGCATGATCAGATCGATTTCGCCGTGCTGGCAGCGCCATTTGCGTGCAATATGCCGATAGCCAAGTTTGGCAAGATGGGCAGCAGCGGCATCTTCACCAAAATCGCCGAGTTTCTGGCGTGGGTTGGCCATAGTGCTCAGTACCTACGGGTAGATGCCACGGGTTGTTGTTGCCTGAGCAACGCGATCAACAGCCTGAATATAGGCAGCCGTACGAAGCGATGTATGCCGTTCCTGAGCCAGCCGCAGTACTTGGTGGAAGGCACTCACCATAACGCGCTCCAATTGAGCATTGACCTCGCGCTCCGTCCAGAAGAATTCTTGCAAGCCCTGTACCCATTCAAAGTAGCTGACGGTCACGCCACCAGCATTTGCCATGATGTCGGGCACAACGAAGATGCCCCGATCATACAGGATTGCATCGGCATTTGGCGTGATTGGCGCATTAGCAGCTTCACAAATAATCCGCGCCTTGATCTGGCCGGCGTTATGTGCGTTGATCTGGCTGGAGAGCGCGGCTGGGATGAGAATATCGCAGGGCACTTCCAGCAATTCTGCATTCGTCACACGGTCGCCCTCGGGAAACCCAGAGATTGTGCCATTACGGGCTTTGAATTCGGCAACATCGCTGTACGAGAGCCCACTAGTATTGTACACGCCACCCTTGCTGTCGCTCAGCGCCACGATGGTTGCGCCCATTTCCTCTAACAAACGTGCAGATGTTGCGCCAACATTACCAAAACCCTGGATGGCGATACGTGCGCCAGCAAGGCTCATGCTCAGCACTTCGACAGCTTCACGAAGGATATACGAAAGCCCGCGGGCCGTTGCTTCGTTGCGGCCATGCGAGCCACCAATGATCAATGGCTTGCCCGTCACAATCGCTGGGACGGTGTGGCCGGCATGCATGGAGTAGGTATCCATCACCCAGGCCATGATCTGGCCGTTGGTGCCAATATCAGGCGCAGGGATATCCTTGTCCGGGCCGATCAGCAGGCCAAGCTCGCTGGTATAGCGGCGGGTGAGCCGTTCGATTTCGGAGAGCGATAGGCGTTTGGGATCAACAATGACGGCCCCTTTTGCGCCACCATAGGGGATATTGACATAGGCGCACTTCCAGGTCATCAGCATCGCTAGGGCTCGAACGTCATCGATAGTGGTAAGTGGATGGTAGCGAATGCCACCCTTTGCAGGCCCACGAACGATATTGTGCTGGATACGAAACCCGGTGAAGACTTCGACATGCCCATCATCCATTTTGACGGGGAAGCGAACGGTGAGTTCACGCTGTGGGGAGCGCAGCATTTGGCGCATGCCCTGATCGAGATCGAGAATGTCGGCGGCAATATCGAAGTGGCGTTGCGTATTGAAAACCAGATTGTCGCGCTCGGATATCATAGGGGTATTCCTCCACATTGAGTGTTGCGGTTGATCGAACCGCGCCCGGACGACACTGTCCAGCGATAATCGATGACCTAGTATAGCACGCCGAATGCGCATATAGGATGAAGAGACGCTCAGATAGGCGCGAGGAAGCTTAACTCTGCGGGCGAATGATGAACAATAGATGCCCCGCCATCCGCAGGTTGATGGAGACTAACAAAATAATCGGGGAACCAGGGATGCTCCTCCATCCGCAGGCTGAAGCCTGCGGCAAAGGGACGAGGCACCCCTAGCCGCAGGCTTTAGCCTGCGGCGTGGAGGCGAACCCATACCCGATCATTTCATTTCATTTGTAAAAGATCATCAGCCTGCGGGGCGTGGTGCGAGCGAACAACATGGAAAGGTTTATAGGCTGCGGGTAGCGTACGCTTCGGTGCTATACTACACGCACTATTGAGTGAGACCGAACGGTAACGGCGTACGATTGCATGAGTGCCGGCTTTGTGAAATCAAAACCGTGGTTCTTATGTGCATCTACGCTCGTTTGTAATGGACGAGTGAGCACAGCCATATGACGTTGCGGATTGGCCCATCACGAATTGGCCTGGCGGCCTATAGCTTCCCCTGGCGCTGCGGCTTTGTTGGCCAGGGAACCGAACGGGTTTGCCCCAACCCGCTGACTGCTGAGGATTTGTTGACGATGGCAGCGGCCTATGGGCTTGGTACGGTTGAAATGCCCCTGATGATGTTGCCAAATCTGGAACCGCCGACACTAGCGGCACTGCGCGCCCGTGCCTCTGCCCTTGGCCTCACAATTATCGCAGCAAGTGGCATTGTGGATGTCCCAACGCTTGAGCGCTATATTCCAGCTGCGGCAGCCCTTGGTGCACGAACTCTACGGGTGTTGCTGAGTGGGATTCTGGAAGGGGCACGTACGACTATCGAGGGTGGTTGGGATGCTCACCTGAATGAGATGATTGCGCGGCTACGCCAGTTGCGGCCATTGGCCGAGCAGCACCGGATTGTGATAGCCCCCGAGAACCATCAGGATGCGACCAGTGCCGAGCTTGTGCGGATCTGTGATGAGGTTGGCGGCGACTATATTGGTATCACGCTCGATGCCGTGAATCCATTGGCGGTTGGTGAAGAACCATTGGCCTTTGCCCGCACGCTTGGCTCGCGGATCGTGAATGTTCATCTGAAAGACTATGTGATCTATGCGACTCCCTCGGGGTATCGGCTGGTGCGTTGTGTACTTGGCGATGGAGTGCTGGATCTGCCAGGGCTGTTTGATTTGCTGGCGGAAGTTGCTCCAACGGCAACCTGCAATATCGAACTTGCCGCTGTTCATGCACGCCATATTCGTATTCTAGAAGATGATTGGTGGGCTGGCTTTGGCGCTCGTGATGTTCGTGAGGTGATGCCAACGCTGCGCCTGGCGATCCGTAGTGCCCGTGCAGCCGATGAGGATTGGCGTACGCCCTGGGAACGGGGTATGGGCCGCGAGGCATTGGCTGCCTGTGAAGAAGGCCAAATGGCCGGCAGCGTTGCGTTTTTGAAGGAATTGGCCGCGAAACGGTGACGACCCTGACAGGGTGGCACGGTGATAAGCTGACTAGGTGACAAGCTGAGAGCTGATTGCTTGCAAGGAGAATTCATGGCATCAGTATTTGATATGTTCCGCCTTGATGGTCGTGTCGCACTGATTACCGGCGGTTCGGGCGGCTTGGGTGAGGTGTTTGCGCGTACATTGGCAGGCGCAGGCGCTGATCTTGTGCTTACGGGCCGTCGCGAAGAACCACTGAAGATAATGGCGGATGAAATTCACCAATCGACTGGTCGGCGGGTAGAGATATTCACCGCTGATGTCACTAATGATGTTGAGGTCAAGGTGCTGGCGGAACAGGCACTCGCAGCGCTTGGCAAGGTCGATATTCTGATCAATAGTGCCGGGGTTAATCTACGGAAACCAGCAATTGAGTTCAGCCGTGAGGAATGGCAGCGGGTGCTGGACATCAACCTGACAGGGCCGTTTCTGTGTGCGCAGGCGCTAGCCCCCCAGATGCTCGAGCGCGGCTGGGGAAGGGTTGTGAATATCAGTTCAATGCTTGGGTTGGTTGGGTTGGGTGAACGCCCACCCTATACGGCCGCCAAGGGTGGCCTGATCCAGCTGACCCGTACGCTGGCGTTGGAATGGGCAACACGGGGCGTGACGGTCAATGCGCTAGCTCCTGGGCCATTTGGTACAGAAATGAACCGCCCACTGCTGAATAACCCAGTTGCCTATAAGGCATTCATCGACCGTATCCCACTCGGGCGCTGGGGCGAACCCAATGAACTTGCTGGCCCAGTGCTGTTTCTCTCCTCGGAAGCCTCCAGCTACATGACCGGCGCAGTGTTGACTGTTGATGGTGGTTGGACTGCGCAATAACGAAAGGGATTGCCATGCAAGGTATGCGAGCTGTTATGCCAGAGCCGTATCGGACTGTGATTGAAACCTATACGGTTGCTGATCCGGGTGTGGGCCAGGTGCTGATTGCCACGGAGGCCAGCGGGATTAGCCCTGGCACTGAACTGGCGATCTATACGGGTGTTCACCAATGGCTCAAAGATCCAACCAATACCTGGGCAAAATTCCCATTCTTTCCTGGCTATAGCGCAGTTGGCCGCGTGATCGGGGTTGGCCCGGATGTGCAGCGCTTCAAAGAGGGTGATCGGGTGATCTGGCCGGGCCGCCACCAAAGCCATGCCATTGTACAGGCTGAGGGTGAAAGCGCCGATATCTGGCCGATCAACAATGCCGTTTCGGCAGACGAAGCGGCGTTGCTATCGCTGGCTCGTTTTCCACTCACGGCGCTGGCGCAATCGCGGAGCTTGCTTGGCCAATCGGTTGCAGTTCTGGGGTTGGGCCTGATTGGCCAGATCACGACGCGGCTGTATAACGCATCTGGAGCATTCCCATTGATCGGGGTCGATAGTGTGCCTGGGCGGCGAGCCTGGGCCGAAGCGACCCATGGCGTCCGAACAATTGACCCAACCGCAGGCGATGCACTTGATGCGGTGCAGGCGTTGCTTGGCGGCCAGCGGCCCGATATTGTTGTGGATGCGACAGGAGTGCCTGCTGCGCTTCAGGATGCCCTGCGGCTGGTGGCCGATGGCGGCCAGATCGTGCTGGTTGGTAGCCCACGTGGTGTTATTCAGCAGTTCGATAGCTACTGGGATCTACATGGCCGCTCTGTCACGGTCACGGGTGCTCATGGGTCGGCGATTGGCATTGGGGTGCGCGACAAATTTCCATTCACCCGCCGCCGTGGGCTGCCCTTGTTGGTACATTTCCTCGAAAGTGGCAAGTTGCGCCTCACCGATCTTGTGACCCATGCTGTTGATGGGCAACAGGCCGATGCAATGTACCGCGGCCTGATCGATCAGCGTAATGAGTTTCTGGGGATTGCGCTGCGCTGGAATTAAGTGTTACCCTCACCCCTGGCCCCTCTCCCAGTGGGAGAGGGCGTAGCAGAGGTGAGGGTATCAGTACTGGATCATCGAATAGATCTGGTAGCGGCTGAGTTTTTCGCGCCCATTCAGGAAGCCCAATTCCACAACAAAGGCTGCCTCCTCAACGATCCCGCCAACCTCTTCGATCAACTGACACGCTGCTGCAACTGTGCCGCCTGTTGCGAGCAGATCGTCAACGATCAACACCCTCGCTCCTGGTTCAAAGGCATCCTGATGGATTTCGAGTTTGTTCGAGCCATATTCGAGATCATATTCGACCTGATAGGTTGCGGCGGGGAGTTTGCCTGGCTTGCGAATCGGCACCAGCCCAAGGCCAAGCCGATAGGCCAATGGTGCGCTGAAAATAAAGCCACGTGATTCGATTCCGACCACAGCGCTGAGCTTGCGCTCGCTATAGCGTTCTGCCAGGGTATCGATCACCAATTTGAAGGCAGGGCCATCCTGCAGCAGAGTGGTGATATCCTTGAACTGAATGCCAGGTATCGGGAAATCGGGAATATTGCGGATGAGATCCGAAAGGTTGATTGGAGCCATTGCATGCCTCCGCATCGTAACATGGTAAATGAAAAGGCCAGATGGCGCTGCACCTGACCTTCTGAAGAGACGAACTGAGGAGAATATCACACCAAGCTAAGGAGTTCGTTGGCCGTGCGCTTCATCTCAAGGAAGACGAGGCCCAACTTTGCGCGGCTGAGGGCCAACGCAGTCAGCACCGCTTCATCACCAATTGAGACGAGCACAACATACCCATCTTCACCGCGGACAAAAACCTGGTCGAGCTGGCCGCGCTTAAGCTCATTGGCGATTCGTTCCCCGAGCGACAGCATCGCGGCGCTCATCGCCGAGACACGATCCTCCTCGACATCCGCAGGAAGCGCCGATGCCATAATAAGGCCGTCGACGCTCACAACGGCGGACGCCTCAATGTCGGGCGTGTTCCGCTGCAAGTCCTTAAGATGCCGTACCATCTCTTCGGTTCTGCTAGCCATTCAGATCCTCCTCAAGGCCGTCCGCGCAATCTGGAACTATATGCGGTGAGAAATTGAATATCTCAGCCTGACATAAGGCATACCGTCTCAGGCGACGGCTCGTTGCCCATTCTACTACACTTTTTGACAGAGAGCAACTAGTTTTACCGTAGCAATGCCAGATCCGCTCACATTTCGTAACAATTCTGTATGCGAATTCCAACCTCTTGGGTGACTGTTGCATCACACTTCCATTATATCAGCTCAACCCCAGGCGAGATCGCAGGCGTCGGTCGGCATCGCTGACGGCATCGGTTGGGCTGGTGAAGCCATTGAGCACCTGTTGAAGCATAAAACGCAGCTCTTGTTCAACGGCAGCACGTTCTGGGCCATTTGGCATTGGCAACCCTTGTTGTGCCTGTGCGCGGAAGATTCGTGCCGCAGAAGCATAGGGATCAGTATCGGCAAGCGGCACCGTACGGGCTGGTTGCAGATCCGCATGTAGCAGTGCGAGTTGGGCATCTGGCGCAATCATATACTGTAAAAATGCCAGGGCGGTCGTGAGTTCCAGCCCTGTAGTACGCGCATTAATTGTCAAGATATCGCTACGAACATATGGCTGCGGCGGGCGAGCTGTCTCGGCGAGTTGTGGCAGTGCTGCAATGCCTATTCGTTCAGCCCACAGGCTGCGATAGATAGCAATCTGATGTGCCCAATCGAAGGTTGCCAATACCCGGCCAGATCGCAATTCGCTATCCACGGCAATGCTGCTATCCGGGCGTGCCAGAATGCGTCGATCTGCGCTCAGATCGTGAACCCATGCCAGCCAGCGTTCGGTTCCTGCACGGCCTGTGCTGCCGATCACCAGTGTGCCACGTTCGTCAAAGACCTGGCCACCAAAGGCGTAGAGGTAGCCAATTGTGGTATCAAGCGAGAGATTGAGTGCCAGGCCCCAGATCGGCGGTGTTGCATCAGGAGCACTCAATCCGCGAGCACTGGAGAGTAGTGCAGTCGTATCCACAGGCGGCGTGAGCAGATTGGCGCTATTGTAGAGTAGCGCTAGCGTATCGAAAACAAGCGGCACACCAAACATGCGTTGGATCGTATCTCGGCCATGTGAGATCGCGCCACTCACTGCTGCTGGCAGCAGATCGCGCCGTTCTGTTTCGGGAAACTGTTCATCGATCGGCAACAGAATACCATCTGCCGCCAACGCGCCAATCCATGTGCTTGGCAGCAGCGCAAGATGCGGCCCACTGCCGGCCATGGCAGCGGCACGCAGTTCAGCAGCAAAATTGGCCAATGGCACGGATTGGAGAATAATCTGGCCGCCGGGGCTCTGGCGGTTAAAGCGCTCGATCTGCTGGCTGAGTACCTGGCGAGCCATGCCCGACCACCCATGCCAAAGCAGCAACGTCGTCGGCGCAACCGATGTCGTCGGCGCAACGCTTGGCGTTGAGGTCGGCGATGTGCAGGCACTCAGCAACGCGGCGAGGCTTAGCCTCGCCGTACGCCGAGCAAATGCGCGGCGGTCGAGCTGTCGGCCAGGCCGTGAGGACATAGTGCTCCGGAACGGCGAGCGGTAATCCGTTTGATTATAGCACACCGGCGCAGAAATTACCCTACCCTTAGCCGTTAATCGATTGGGAATAACACCCGTGGCAGTTCTTCGAATGTTTCCATACCGTCCTTCTGGTAGACATACGTGCGTTCCTCGGCTGTTGTGATTGAGTAGTGGTTGCCCTTGGCATCGATAGCAACCATATTCATCGCATTTGGGGTTCCACGCAGGATCGGCACCAGATCGCGGAAGGCTTCCTGGCAGGCCTGTTCGAGGTTCATGCCAATTTTGATGTACAGAACGACACTATGCGCGGTTGCGGCACGAATGGCGGCCTCGCCCCAGCCGGTACATGCAGCTGCACCATAGCGGTTGTCGGCATAGTTACCGGCTCCAATAATTGGAGAATCGCCGAGGCGGCCAGGGTATTTCCAGGCCCATCCGCTGGTGCTGACGGCAGAGGCAATGTTGCCGTGTGAATCCTGGGCGATGAAGTTCACGGTTCCTGTGACGTGTTCGGGATCTTGGGTGATCTGCCCAGAGCGTTTGAGCAGGGCAGCAACCAGTTCGGGAATGCCATGCCAATCGATCATCTCTTTGCCCTCAATACCCGCCTTCCAGGTCTGCTCAGCCTCTGGGGAGAGCAGATTTTCGGGAGTGAGGCCGATTTCGGCGGCGAAGCGGGCAGCGCCATCGCCCACTAGCATCGTATGCGGAAGTTCTTCCATTACTCTTCGAGCAGCAGTAATGGCATAGCGGTAGCGTTTGAGGGCACCAACTGCACCGGCGCGGCGGGTTGTTCCATCCATAATCGAGGCATCAAGCTCCACTTCGCCAAGCAGGTTTGGGTAGCCGCCATAGCCAACCGAGTGGTCATCTGGGTTATCTTCAACCAGCCGGGTTGCTGCTTCGATGGCATCGAGTGCGGAACCACCGCTTTTGAGAATCTTCCATCCGGCAGCCATGCCGACATCGCCATTAGAGCTGGAGATCAGAATCATTGGGCATGTCCTTGTCTATGAGGTGGAAATCGCCCTGATTATAAACGAACACCACGCCGCAGGCTGAAGCCTGCGGATGGAGGGGCATCGATCTTCATCTGGCAGGTGTGACCAACCAGGGCAGATTATTCTGACTCCTGACTCCTGATAACATCGCATCGCTACTTTTGTGGTACATTCTGCGCTATGCAAGAACTACGGCTCGAACTCGATGATCTGGCAATTGATTATGGCACACGCCGGGTGGTATCCGGTGTTTCACTGACGCTGCATGCGGGTGAGACGTTGGCCGTTGCTGGGGCGAATGGCAGCGGCAAGAGTTCGCTGCTGCGGGTTCTGTGTGGGTTGCAGCGCCCATCACGGGGCGTGGCCCGCTATGTGGTTGCTGGCGAGATAATGCAACCAGATGCGGCGCGAGCATTGATTGGCTGGCTCTCACCGGATCTGCAGCTCTATCGCGAATTAACGGCACACGAGAATTTGCGCTTCTTTGCCCAGGTGCGCGGCTTGCAGCTCAGCGATGCGGATCTGGAAGCGCTGCTTACCGATGTCGGTTTGGGTGGGCGGGGCAATGATCTGCTGGCAGCCTATTCCTCTGGCATGGCCCAGCGATTGCGGTTTGCCTATGCGCTGCTGCATAATCCGCCGATTTTACTACTGGATGAACCGACGGTAACGTTTGATGAACGCGGTGCAGCACTGTTTGAGCGTGTTGCAGAACGCCAACGCAATCGCGGCATTCTAGTGATTGCGACGAACGATCCCCGTGAGTTGCGCTATGGCGATTACGTGTTGCGTTTGGGGATATGATGTTACTTGTTGCTGCCTGGGCGGTGTTCCTCAAGGATGTTCGCAGCGAGTTGCGCACCCGCTATGCCTTGAATGCTCTGCTGCTGTTTGCTGTGAGTACTGTGGTGGCCCTGAGCCTTGGCCTTGGGCCACTGGCCCCATCGCGAAATGCCGACCTGCGCCTGATCCAATCGGGACTGTTATGGATTGCAATCCTGTTTGCGGCCTTTACGGGTCTCTCACGCTCGTTTGTGCAGGAAGAAGATGCGCGTACTGCAGCTGCATTGCGCTTGGCCGCCCCGCCATTGGCCGTGTATCTTGGTAAATTACTATTCAATCTGGCGCTCTTGTTGTTGCTGGTAGCGCTGACAGCAGTGTTATCGATTGTGTTCCTGCGCCTGCCGGTGGGGAATCCAGGGTTATTTGCCGCGTTACTGATCGCCGGAAGCCTTGGATTGGTTGCCGCAACGACACTGATTGCTGCAATCATCTCACGAGCAAGTATTAAAGGCGCGCTGTTTGCAGTCCTGGCCTTTCCCTTGCTCGTCCCGCTACTGGTTGTTGCGATCCGTGGAACAGAACTAGCACTCGATGGCTTTGGGTGGGATCGCGGTATTCTGCCGTTACAGGTGCTGGCTGGCTATACAATTGCGCTCGTAACCGTCTCGCTCTTTCTGTTCGGCAGCGTCTGGGAAACATAGTTCTTCATCTTGCTCTCATCCAATAGCGCTAGACTCTTGTGATAAAATGCACGAAATACCAGCTTTATACTGAAAAGTTTGTTATGTTTCTGGTTTGTATGTTGTTGGGAATGCCACTGCGCGTGGCAGGCGGATGATGCCATTGCGCGTGGCGAGCGAGCATGCCGTTACGCGCGGCAGGCGACCTCTCTCCGAATCGGAGAGGGGTGCCCACAGGGCGGGGTGAGGGCGGGCAGGCGCTATGCCCTGTACCCATAATGGATGTTGGTGGTTTGCTCACGTTGGTGGATCATGCCTCGGCTGTGTTCAATCGGTGATTTTGGCTCTTGGCGAAGTATTTCTGTGGTTTTGGTGCTCAATTCTGACTCCTGACTCCTGAATACTTGGTTCCGCAGTTCCGCAGTCATATTATCGTGGTTGCTTAGAGCATCGGTATGCGGTATTATGGGGCATCCAAGCGTAGTCTATTCACGCACTAGAAGTGAGATGATCAATGAGCGTGATCGAACGGTTTGCTGGGGCCAGTAAGGTTCTGTTGGGCCTCTGGATGGCTGGTGTCGTGATCGCCATGTTTCTTGTTGTTCCACAGTATGTCGGCCTGGGGGATGCTGGGCGCATTATTATTATGCACGTCCCGGTGGCCTGGATCACGACATTTGCATTTGCCGTTTCGGCCTTCTTCAGCGCGCGATACCTGTGGAAGCGCCGGCCTCAGGATGATGTGCGGGCAGTCGCTGCTGCGGAAGTTGGCACATTATTCTGTATATTGGCGACGGTATCAGGTTCGATTTTTGCCGAGATTGTCTGGGGTGTGTTCTGGAACTGGGATCCGCGCGAAACATCGATTATCGTGTTGTTGCTGATCTATGCCGCCTATTTCGCTCTGCGTTCTGCACTGGATAATGAAGAGCAACGGCGGCGGCTTTCGGCAGCGTATAATCTGTTTGCTGCGGTGACGATGCCGTTTCTGTTGTTTGTTGCACCGCGCATTGCAGATAGCACACTGCACCCCAATTGTGCTTTCATCCAGGGCAGTAAATGTAATGGCATTACGTTGGATCTGAATGACACCAAAATCAGCTTGCTTGGCGATACCAAGCTTGAGCTATTAGGGCTTGAGCAGCGCAATGGTTTTGCCATCGCGCAGGTGCGCGTTACCCAACCAGGATTTGGCGATGTTCAGCAGTTGGCTCCGACATTTGAATTGGCGACTGGCAAACCAGCTGATCGACCGGAATTCACCGGCCAGCAGTTCATGCTCGCTCTCGAAGATGTCGATCTTGCGAAGGGAACGGCACAACTGAATATCGAAGCACCTGGCACTGGCTTGTTGAGTAACCAGCGCACACTGTGGACGTTTCTGGCGGCGAATATTGGGTTTCTGGGCCTGTTCTTCTGGCTGTATCGGCTTCGCGCCGACCTGCTAGAATTGCAGGAACGATTAACATGGCGGGAGCGTGGTGATGAACTTCCTGCTTGATCCAGGGATCGCGATCTATGTGGCACTAGCGGTTGCGCTGGTTGTGTGGATGGGCGTGTTTATCTTCCTCTGGCGGATTGATCGGCAGGCGCAGGAATTGCGTCGTATGCTTGATCAGCCACCAACCGAACAACGCGATGGCCCTCGTGCAACCATTGAGGCACGGGGTAGTCAGGCATCGACGGTGACGACTTCAGAATAGAAGGGGCGTCCTATGGCTACGATTCCACTACCGCAACGTCGCGTGGTAATCAAACCGATCTATTTGATTGGCATCGCAATGATTGTGTTGGCCGTGGTTCTGGGTTACAACGGCCTCCAACAGTCGTTCCGCCCCTATACAACCAAGATCGATGAGGCGATAGTGTCGGGGCGCAGTGTGCAGCTTCAGGGCTTTCTTGGTAGCAAGGGTGCCTATGATGCAAATGGTAAGTTCACCTTTGATCTGCAGGACAGCAGCGGCAAGATGGTCAAGGTTGTGTATTCACAGCCGAAGCCAAGTAACTTCGAGCAGGCGATCAGCATTGTGGCGATTGGTCACTATGATGAAGCTCAGAAGGTATTTATTGCCGACGAAATGCTGGTTAAGTGTCCATCAAAATATCAGGAGCAGGCAAACACGCAGTAAGTGGAGATGACCATGTATCTTGTTGGTACGCTCCTGATTGTCGCGGCGATTGCAAGCGGCATACTGGCAACGGTGAGCTACGGCCTTGTGCCGCGTGGGAATCTGGCGGCGCTGGCATATGGCCGCTTTGGGGCTCGCGCAACACTGGCGTTTGTTCTGGCGGTGGTGGTTCTGCTGAACTACCTGTTTATTGCACAGCGCTACGATATCGATTATGTCTATAACTACAGCTCCAAGGATCTTGAGCCATACTTCCGTGTTGCCGCAGTATGGGCGGGGCAGCCAGGCTCGTTTGTGATCTGGGTGTTGTGGGGCGTTATTGCTGCACAGTTTCTGGTGCGGCGCACCCGCAATAATGAGCCATATGTTCTGAGTGTGTTCATGTTCATCCAGACGGCATTGCTGATCTGTATGTTGATACGTAACCCGTTTGTGCCACATTTGGATACCAATGGCCTGCCATTTACCCCTGATGATGGCAAAGGCCTGAACCCGACATTGCACAATTTCTGGATGCTCATCCATCCACCGATTTTGTTTGTTGGATTTGCGCTGATGGCTGTACCATTCTCCTTTGCAATGGCCGGCCTGTGGCGGCGTGATTATGATGGCTGGGCCAAAAGTGCGCTGCCATGGACGTTAGCTGCCTGGGCGTTTCTGGGCCTGGCGCTGTTGTTGGGTGGCTATTGGGCCTATGAAACACTCGGCTGGGGTGGCTATTGGGGCTGGGATCCGGTAGAGAATTCGGCGCTCGTGCCCTGGCTGATTGCAACCGCACTGATACACTCGTTGGTTGTACAACGCAGTGGTGGTGGCCTGCGCCGAACCAACTTTGCGATTGCGATCACAACCTATGTGATGATCTTCTATTCCACCTTCCTGACGCGCAGTGGTGTGCTTTCGAATTTCTCGGTTCACTCGTTTGTTGAGGAAGGCCTGAAAGGGTTGATGATCGGCTATCTGGCCTTCCTCACAATTGGTTCGATTATCGTATTGGCCTGGCGCTGGCGTGATATTCCCTCCCGCCAACTTTCCGAGAAACTGCTCTCGCGCGATAGTTTTATTGTGCTGGCACTGATTGGCCTGATCGTTATTTCGACGGTCATCGGCCTTGGGACATCCATGCCAGTTATTTCGGGTATTCCTGGTGTTGGAACAGCATTGCAGGGCTTTCTTGGCCAATTTTTTACACTCGATGATGGCACGACCTATAATGCAGCGACGAATGCAACTCCATTTGCGGATGGCCGCTTTGGATTGATTGGCAGCTTCTATAGCACAACTGTCCCGCCACTTGGCCTTATTCTTGTCGTCCTCATGATTATTGGGCCACTGATGGGCTGGCGCGATACCAATCCACGCAATTTGCTGCGGGCATTGCGCTGGCCAGCCCTGGCAGCAGTGATTGTTGCCTGTATTGGCCTGGTTCTTGGTGCGCGTAATGCACTACCAATTGCCTATATTGGCCTTGGCACTTTTGCGGTTGGCACGAACCTGTTGATGATCATTCGCACTGTGCGTAGTGGCTTCCTACGCATTGGTGGCTACCTGGCCCATGTTGGCCTGATGATATTTATGGTTGGCGCGTGCGCCTCGACCTTCTATGCAACTGCCGAGGAGCGCATCCTGGTGCCGGAAGGCCAGCAGGTAAGCATGTACGGCTACTCATTTGGCTTTCAGGGCTGGCAAATGGCACCCGATGGTCGTGGCACGCTGGAGATGACAGTCACACGCGGTAATGAGGTCTGGAAGGCATCGCCACAGCTGTATTTCAATCCCAAGATGGGTGCGACGATGGCAACGCCAGCGATCAAGAGCGAATTGTTCCGCGATCTGTATGTCTCACCGGCTGAGTATCAGCCCCCACTGGACCAGAATGTGACTGATCTGACGGTTGGGACGACCAAGCCGGTTGGGCCATATACCTTTACCTTCCTTGGTTTTGAAGTGCCGGAAACCCACAGCGCTGGCAGTGCCGATGTTGGGGCGCGTGTGCTGGTTTCGTATAATGGCGGGCCAACGGTTGAGCTCACACCGAAGATCACATTGCTTGCCGATGCCAAGAACCCCGAAGAAGCCATCAAGGATAATCCGGTCAGTTTAGAAGGTGGCAATACGGCATCATTGGCCGCCTTTGATCCAGTGCAGCGCCGGGTGATTATTCGGGTGAATGGCCTGAATCTGCCAGTTGATCCAGCCAAGGCCGTTGTGACAGTCAGTGTCAAACCGGGTGTATTGCTTGTCTGGGCAGGGGTTGTCATTGGCGTGATTGGTGGCATTCTGGCGGTCGTGCGCCGCTCACTCGATGGTCGCTTGCAGTCGAATGGACATCGAGTGCCGCTGCCACGTTCAATTTTTGGATTGAAAATCGGCGGTGGCCGATAGCTTGGTTGTGATGATCGACCACCGATGACAGATCACCGACGTGTTTTATGGTCGATGGTCGGTAGTCGGTGGTCAGTTCGTGTCTACTGAAAAGAATGTACTATCCCATGTCTCAGGATTACTACGAGCTTCTGCAAGTCCATCCGCGTGCCGAATCCGAGGCAGTTCGCGCTGCCTATGAGCGATTGCACCGCCTTTACGATCCCGCTCGCCTTGATGGAGCGGCTGATGAGCTTATTCAGATCGCACGGAAGAAGCTTACTGCAATTGAGGCAGCCTATGCTGTACTCTCCGATCCACAGCAGCGTGCGACCTATGATCAATCGCTTGCCGCCGCTAAAACTGGAACACCAGCATCCGCTCAGGCGAAGGCTGATATACCAGACGCAATGGTAGATCCGGTTGATGATCCGCTGCCCGATTATCGGCCTCTGCCACCAGCTACGCGATCTGAACGCCCACAGCGCTTCCAGAATGAGCCAATCTATACCCAAGCACCTGCTCAGACAACGCCGACGGCGATTATTGCGGTTGTTTCGGGGTTGACATTGGCAGTTGTGCTAACCACACTGCTGATCACAAATTGGGGTACGTTGGCGGCGCTTGGTAAGCCAACAGCAGTGGTGGAGACACCAACAGTAGCAGCAGCAGATCAGTACGAGGCGCAGATCGCGCAGGCAAAGAGCGCTGTGGAGCAGAATCCGAATGATCCCCAGCTGTGGACGGTCTATGCCAATCTTCTGTACGATAGCGCACAGATCATCCGCGAGAACATGCCAGATAGCACGCTCTACCAGCAGCGCATCCCACGCTGGCTAGAGGCCAGTGGAGCCTATTCAAAGGTTCTTGAGTTAGAACCTGGGAATGTCGTCGCGCTGGCCGATAAAGGCACCAGTTTGTGCTATTACGGTGCCGGTGTTGGCGATCAGAGTTTCGTCACCGAGGGGATCAAGAATGTTCGCGAGGCTGCTTCTGCACGCCCCGACGATCCGCTTATTCAGTTGAATCTGGGCAACTGCTTGATCAGCGCACTCCCACCACAGACAAGTGAAGCACTTGAGATCTGGCAAAAGGTGCTGAAGATCGCCCCGGTTGATTCACCAATTGCTCAGCGTGCCCGTGAGTTGATCGATCAATACCAGAAGAAATCATAGTTGTACAGACGCTCGACACAAAACATCAACATATGTTAAAATGCTGTACAAGCTATTCAGGCGGATACCATGGTAAATTATTATCAGCTGCTCGAAATCGATGAGCAGGCGAGTTCGGAGACGATCGCTGCGGCGTATGAACGCCAGCATGAGCGCTATCGCCCCGAGCGCGTTGATGGCCTTGATGATGAGCTGCGTGAGCATGCACAGCGCCGGACTGCCGAACTTGATCGTGCTTATGCGGTACTGATTGATCCCGCCCAACGCCACCTATATGATGCCGAACTATCGGCGCAGCGTACACAACCGGTTGGGCGAGTTCAGCGCACTGGTATTACCCGCCGCGAAGTACTGATGTCGGCGGGTGGTGCGGTGGTGGGCCTCCTCCTGATTGCTGTTGTCTGGATCTTTGCTGGCCGAAGTGCGGAACCAGCTTTGCCACCTGTTGGTGAAGTAAGCCGCCCTGCACCAGATTTTGCGCTCCCAGGCTTGAATGGTGGCACAATCAAGCTGAGTGATTATCGCGGTAAAGTGGTACTCGTTAATTTTTGGGGCACCTGGTGCGAGCCGTGTAAAGAAGAGACACCAGCGCTTCAGGCAGCCTATACAGATCTGCAATCGCAGGGGTTTGAAATTATTGGTGTGAATCTCTATAGCCAGGAGACAGGCGGCGATAAAGCGGTGCGTGCGTTTCTTGACCCATATGGTATAACGTATCCGATTGCACTCGATTCAGCAGGCGATATCGCCCGTGCGTTTCAGATATCGCCGATTCCGACGAGCTATTTTGTTGATCCAAGCGGTAACATTCGCTTTGTCAAAGTTGGTACATTGAAGGCAGCAGAGGTGCGTGCTTTGTTTGAGCGCCTCCAAGCGCGTGCGGCAGTACAGCCGTAACCTGTGCCATGTTCCCCGGAGCGATGTTTGCAGGTGCGCAGCCTTTGGACCTATGCGAGACGGGAGTAGATCAATGCAACGGAAGGATCAACGCCGCATCCTGATCGTGGACGACGAACCAGGTTTGCGCGAACTGGTTCGAATTAATCTTGAGCATGAGGGCTTTGCTGCCATCCAAGCGGAAAATGGCTTGGATGGCATTGCTGCTGTTCGTGAGCAGCAACCAGATCTCGTGATTCTCGATGTGATGATGCCCGATATGGATGGCTGGGAGACATGCCGCAAGTTGCGGGAGTTTTCTTCGATTCCAGTGCTGATGCTCACTGCTCGGGCCCAGAGCAGCGATATCGTTACTGGCCTCGATAGCGGTGCCGATGATTATCTGCTCAAGCCATTTAACATGGATGAACTGATGGCTCGCATCCGTGCATTATTGCGGCGGGTGCCATCGCCAAATCGCCCTGTAGCAGCTGGTAATACCGAGATAACGATCGATAAGCAGAAGCGTGAAGTGCTTGTGCGTAACGAGATTGTTGATCTGACGCCAACTGAATATGATCTGTTGTTGCTGTTGGCCGAGAATGCAGGAACAGTGCTGAACCACGAAACGCTGCTGCACGGAGTTTGGGGGCAGGAATATACCAAGGATAACGATTACCTCAAGGTCTATATCTGGCATCTGCGGCGCAAGATCGAACTTGACCCACGCGATCCAAAGCTATTGCTGACAGAATGGGGCGTTGGGTATCGGTTGGTTCCCTAGCGCCGCAAGATATTGCGTTTGTACGAGTTTCGCGAACCAAATAGAAGCCAGTCATTAGGGGCCGGAATATCGGACAGCGGGTGCTGCGAGTTCCGGCTCTTGATTGCTTACCATAAGTGCCATTACGTCTATGACATTGCCATCAATTCGTCGCCTGGTGATTAAAGTCGGGACGAATGTTCTTACGGCTGGAACGGATCGCCTGAATCGCCCGCGTATCGTTGATCTGGCACGCCAGATTGCGGATGTGTGTGCGCAGGGTGTTGAAGTTGTTCTGGTGAGTTCCGGTGCCGTCGCCGCTGGACGTGAACGGCTTCAGTTCCCAGCCAGCCGCCGCGATATGCCGCTCAAACAATTGCTGGCTGCTGTTGGGCAGAGCCGCCTCATGCAATTATATGAGCAGATTTTTGAATTGTATGATATTACGGTAGCGCAGACGCTGCTGACCCGTGATGATCTGCGGGATCGCAATCGTTACCTGAATGCGCGCAACACCCTGCAAGCCTGCCTGGCGCATCGCGTTCTGCCGATCATCAATGAGAATGATGTCGTCGCCGTTGATGAAATTCGGGTTGGCGATAACGATAATCTTTCGGCACTGGTTTCTGGCCTTGTTGATGCTGATCTCTTGTTGATTCTTTCGGATATTGATGCGCTGTATACTGCCGATCCACGCCGTGATCCCCAAGCACGCCCAATTCTAGAGGTTGAATCAATCGATGCCTCGATCTATGCGCTAGCCGGTGGATCCAATGCTCGTGGAACTGGTGGTATGGTTACGAAGATCCAGGCGGCGGATCTAGCCACCCATAGCGGCACCGAGGTTGTGATTGCGGCAGGCGCGACCCGCGATGTGATCGGGCGTGTCCTGGCTGGCGAACTGGTTGGCACCCGTTTTCGAGCGATGGCGACGCGCCTAGAAAGCCGCAAGCGCTGGATCCTGGCCGAGATGGCCCGCAATAGCCGGGTGATTGCTGATCCAGGGGCAGCCCATGCGTTGGTTGAGGGTGGCAAAAGCCTGCTGCCGGCCGGTGTGGTAGCGATTGAGGGCGAGTTTGAGCGCGGCCAGACGGTACGGATCTATACGATTGATGGGCAGGAGATTGCCCGCGGATTAACGCAGTATAGTGCCCGCGATCTGTCGCTGATCAAAAAACTGCGTTCAACCCAGATCATTGAGCGGCTTGGCTATGATTATGGCCCGGAAGTCGTTCATCGCGATGATATGGTTGTGTTATAGCTAGGTTGATGAGCGTCGGAACAGTTTTGTGATCCGTCTTGTGAGGCGGCTAAGCTGTTCCTGCATGGCCAATGTGGATTTGACTTCACTGGGCAGGTGATCGCCCCAATAGTGGGTGGTTTTGGCGATAGCAGTGACGACATTCTTGATTTCGCCTTTAAGCGTGTAGTCAGGGCCAGCTGGCACAAACAGGGTTGAGCCAGCGCAGCGTGCCCGCACATGTTCCTCGTTGATAGCATCGCAAAGCCAGCGCGCCATCCCTGGCTGATCACAGGATACGGCGATCCACCCTGGTGTCGCTGGGCGCGCACGTAGGCCACTCACCAGTTCGATCCCGCGTATAATTTCCGCCATGATTGCCTGGTAGTGCGGGTTTTCGGGATCGGCAGTTTCGTCCGGTTCGAGCATGGTATCCCGATGCGGTGGCCCGCCATCCTGAGCCAGTTCGCAGAACGAATCCCACATATCGTCCCAGGCGACGGACCCATCCGGGTTGTATTGCATTGCTGCCGCTGCCATTGGCGCACGGCGATCAATCTGTTCTGTCATTGCGTTTGTCCTTCTAATGAATTTTGATAATCAACATCGGTCATCGTTTTTTGGGAGTGCGCAAGCATGGCTTGGGCACTCCACATCTGCAATGACACAGGTTTTGATCGTCAAATTTGATTAGAGATACCAATCTACTATACTATACGAAAAAATAGCCGCTTTCGATTGCTGCTATGGCCTGGATTTGATGGATATGGCAAATTTCGGGTAAGCAAATGGCGCGGCCTCTACGACCGCGCCAGTGTGGTCGGGGTGACTGGATTTGAACCAGCGACCTCCTGAACCCCATTCAGGTGCGCTACCAGTCTGCGCTACACCCCGTAACCCTGCGTATTGTAGCCCCGCAGGGCACTTCTGTCAATCACACTAGAATGGCTCGATTCCAACATCGGCGAGTTCATCGGAGAAATCTGCAATCTCCTTGTTGTTCTTGAGTTTGGCAAGTGCCTGTAGTAATTTAGGCCGATGTGCATCACCAGTGAGCAGCGCACGCTCAACATATTGACGTAGGTATTGCTTGATCAGATCGAGTGCCTGTGGACTCAGCCGTTCGCCATCAAGATACGCCTCGACGGCATCGGCGAGTTTGCCGGTCTGTTCTGTCATCCAGAAGTGGGGTGGCAGTTCGACAGGAAACGGATATGGATATTCGGGATTGGTTGCATACTGTAACTCACCAATGTGCTCAATCGGGTTGGTCATCTATTCCTCCGTGCCTCAATGAGGCGCTATCATCGTTGCCAGAACGAATACGATGGGGTATTATACAATCTGTTTCGATTGTTGAGAAAGGAGGGGTACAACACAGTATTCTGGTGAACAACTAAACTCCCCTGGCGTGCGCTTATCGCGTTCGCACGCCCGAAGACGACAAAAAATCTGGCATTTGCGACTATTGGAGCGAAAAACAATGACGAATGGGAAAGATACGCGCGATGGAATGCGTTGGATTCGAGCAGACCTGCATATTCATACCCCTGCCTCGGAAGATTATGCTGAACCCCAGGTTTCATATCTTGAAATCCTCCAAGAGGCCGAGCGACGCGAATTAGAGATGATCGCGTTCACTGATCATAATACTGTTCATGGTTATGAACGAATGCTCCAGGAAATCGATTTTCTGCAAAAGCTTGACCAAGCGCATCGCCTGACTCCAGAAGAACAAATCCGCCTTGCTGAATACCGCCGCCTTCAAGCCAAGATTATGGTACTCCCCGGATTTGAATTCACCTCACACTATGGTTCTCACATTCTGGCGATTTTCGCCCCGGATCGGCCAGTGAGCCTGATTGAAGCAACGCTACTTCAGCTTGGTGTGCCGCCCGAACAGCTCAAAACAGGGGCGTGTTCAATCGCCGATACCCGCCATGTCACTGAGGCATATGAGATTATTAGCCGATCTGGTGGCCTGGCAATTGCTCCGCATGTGAATGGTCCAAATGGCGTGATTACCGAAACACTCCGCATGGGAACGAGCGGCCAGGCACGGGTTGCAGCAACACAACATCCTGCTTTGCATGCTCTTGAGTTTATTAATTTCTATACGGATCACGATACCTTTACATCGCCTGGTTTCTATAATGGCAAAACCGAACATTATGAACGGCGCATGTTCTGTATTCAGGGTAGCGATGCACATCGGTTGCGGCGTACGACGGCTGGCGATGGTGATGCTTGGCATCGCCATGGAATCGGTGATCGCTATGTTGAGCTATTGGTGGCCGATACAACCTATGCATCGCTGAAATCATTGCTGGCCTCAAAGGAGTTTGATCGGGTACGGGTGCCCAAGCGCGACCAGAAGCAGTGGGAGGTCGATACACTCCGCTTTGGCCCGCCATCGGATCGGCAGGTGATGCGTTCTGGTGATTTCGATCCCGAATTGCTGTGGCACGATACAGCAGCATTGGCCAATGGCGGTGGTGGCGTTCTAATCATTGGTGCGGAGAAGGATGGCACGACGATCACTGGCGTTCCACGGCCCGAGCAGGTGAGCGAAATTATTCGTAGAACATCTGCGGAATTGGTTGTTCCACAGCCATACCTGACCATGGAACTGATGTCGTATGAAGGCCGCGACCTGATTCGGGTTGAGGTGCGATCACAAGATCCGCCGCCCTATCTTGGCAGCGATGGCGTGATCTATGTGCGCCGTGATGGTGAGACGATTCCTGCGGATCGGGGTGAGATCATTCAGTTGTGTCGGCGGGCGCTGGCCGAGGGTGCTTCTTCACCACTCGATAATGGCGAGGATCTGGAATTGCCACGCAGTGGTGTCGAAATTGTTGGTGCGCTGAAGCGAGCCGGAATCTGGACATACGAGGTTCGTGATCTGCGGACGACGGCTGGTGTGACCCGTGATCGGGCGCAGGGCTTATGGGCCTATGCCATCCATCGTTCTGAGGATCTGCGTGATGGCCGGATCGATCTGCAAAGCCAGGTTCGCTGGCGGGGTCGTTTGGGGCTGTGGCGTGCCTATCGTCAGGGCAATCGAACCAAATACGATCTTGTTCATCGCGATGCCAATGGTGTGATCGATCACGTCTTCTTTGGTGTTTCCGATTGGGGCCTGGGTGAGCATTGGCAGGCGCTGCTGAGCGACCGGGTTGGCGATGTTGTTGAACAGGAGCCGGGTGCGTTCCGCGATGATGAGCCGAATCTGGCACCCGAACCAGAGCTTGAGGATCCGGAATCTACTGAACTGTGGGGCGAACGGCGCTATCGCTGGCGCGGGCGTGGCGGGCTATGGCAGATCGGCCGCGATCTGGCAGGGCGGGTGCGCTTCGATCTAGCAATGAAGGATAAAGACGGCGATGGTCGCCAGGAGTTTCCAGCGGTGCCACGCGAAAAGCTGACCGAGGCATGGCTGAATCTCATTCGGGTGGTGCGGCCACGTACTGGCATTGAGGTTGTGAGTATCGAACGCGACGAATTTGGCGATCCGCGATTTGTATTCCGTAACCTCCGAACGGGCGAGGTCAGCAATGCACCATGGCGGCTTCAGGATATCGAGGAGGGTACGGTTCGGCAGTATGCGGCGCGTATGTCGTTGCAGGATAGACCACTCGATGAGGAGAAGGTACGCTGGTGGGGCAATATCGGCTACCTACGGCCAATGCGCAGCCAGGTCGATCTGGTCTACCGTGATGAGGAAGGCATGGATCACTTCTACTATGCGGCGCGGCGGGATGAACTGGCGGGCGAGTGGAAGGATCTGCTGGAGGAGTATGGGGAGATTTAGCCGAGAACTGCAGAACTACGGAACTGCAGAACTACGGAACCAAGCGAAGAAGTATTCAGGAGTCAGGAGTCAGGAGTCAGAATACGGAATCGAGAGCGCCAGGAACAAACGAGCAATCATCAAGAAAACCGAGGTAGAGATGCTCCGATGGGGCGTCTGTGCTTACGGGGGCAGGGTGTAGTGCCTGCCGCCCTCACCCCTGCTGCGCTTCCCCTCTCCCACTGGGAGAGGGGTCAGGAGTGAGGGTTTTCTCAGACCGTTGCGCATTCCCCTCTCCTCCAGCCCCGCCCCCACAGGTGGGGAGGGGTGCAAAGGGTTTGCAAGAGGTCAATTCCCCCGCGCCCCGGCATGGGAGCGGGGGTTAGGGGGCGCGGGGGAAAGCGCATCAGGACGCCTTCGCGCAAAAACCCTACACTTGAAAGCCACTGGGAGAGGGGTCAGGGGTGAGGGAATTAGCCGGAACGGTTCCCGCGAAAAAGGCAGCGAATGACGAACGACGGATGCTGGATGATAGCTACATGATCATTCACCATCCGTCATTTGTTATAGACAATAGGACATGCACAAAGTGGGATATAAGGTGCAACCCCAGGAAAAACACTTTCTTATACCTATAGCAATCCTCTTTGATTTGTACACGTGCATAAGCACAGAGCGGGGGATTGGGGGCGCAGCCCGAGAACATTTCCCTCTTCAAGCTGAAAAGGAGAAAACCATATGGCCAATTTGATGCTGATTGGTGGCGAGCGGGTTGCGAGTGTGACCGATGAAATGTTTGATGTTCAGGACCCTGCCACCGAAGAGGTGATCGGGCAGGCACCAATGGGCAATGAGGAGGATGCCCGCCGAGCGGTTGCTGCTGCTACGAATGCCTTCCGTGAATGGCGTAAAGCCACAGCTCATGATCGCACCCACCTGTTGCATGAAATCGCCCACAAGATCCGTGCTCGTACTGAAGAACTGGCCACGCTGATGACGCGTGAGGGTGGCAAGCCATTGGTCGAGAACCGTGATGAACTGGGCTGGTGTGCCGATTGTTTCGATTACTATGCCGAATTGCAGCGCAATACACGTGGGCGGGTGATCCCATCGGTCGAATCATCGCAACTGGCTATGGTGCTGAAGGAACCATATGGCGTTGTTGCCGTGATTGTGCCATGGAACTACCCGATCCTACTGATGACCTGGAAAGTCGCTCCGGCACTGGCCGCTGGCAATACAGTTGTGATTAAGCCAAGTGAAATGACGCCACTGGCAACGCTGCTGTTTGCCGAGATTTTCGATCATCTGCCGCCCGGCGTGGTCAATATTGTCACAGGGTATGGTGCGACGGTTGGGCGCGAACTGGTGATCAGCCCGCACACGCAACTGATCGCCTTCACTGGTTCGTTCAATACCGGCCGGGAGATCGCCCGCCTTGCGGCGGAGCGAGTCAAGAAAACGCATCTGGAGTTGGGTGGCAAGGATGCCTTCATTGTTGCGGAAGATGCCGATCTTGATGTGGCGGTGCCGGGCGTGGCATGGGCAGCGCTCCTGAACGCCGGGCAGGTGTGTACCTCAACCGAGCGCGTGTATGTGCAGGAAGCGATTGCCAAGCGTTTTACCGAGCAGTTGATCGATTTTGTGCGAACACTACGGCTTGGTTCAGGGCTGGATCCACAGACGGATATTGGCCCATTGATTGGGGATCGCTACCGCCAGAAGGTCGAGAATCATGTTGAGGATGCGCGCCAGCGTGGTGCCAACATCCTGATTGGCGGGCAGCGGCCACCACAGCACACGCGCGGGTTTTTCTATGAGCCAACGGTGCTCACTGGTGTCGATCACGGGCATCGGATCATGCGCGAAGAGACGTTTGGGCCGATCATCCCGATCATGACCTACAGCCATTTCGATCAGGCGATTGCATTGGCAAATGACTGTGATTACGGGTTGGGCGCGAATCTGTATACCAACGATCCGCGCAAGGTCAAGCAATACTATGAGGAAGTCAAAGCTGGCACATGCTGGGTCAACGATCCACTGACCGATAATGATGCCGGGCCATTTGGTGGTATGAAGTTTTCGGGTGGCGCTCGCGAATTGGGCGAGGAAGGGCTAGAAGCGTTCCTGGAAACCAAGCATGTCCATTGGGATTTCATGCAGCAGAAAAAAAGCTGGTGGTTTCCGTATGGGGATAACGAGAGTGAAAGTGGTTGACAACCTGCATGAGGGCTGGTAGCATGATTGTATCCCCCGTGCCGCTTCGGTGGTACGGCGCGAACCCTCATCGAGACCCGATGGGGGTTCTGCTTTATTCGGAGAACCATAATGCGTACTGCCATCTATGTTGACGGCTTCAACCTTTATTACAGAGGTCAGTTCTGGGTGATTGAGGTAGCCGCGTGCCAGGCCAACGCCGCCAATATGCAATTCACCAGGTACGCCGACAGGAACCGGCTGTGCATGCCGATCCAGAACAAATAGCTGGATGTTGGGCAGTGGGCGACCGATTGGGACGGTATGGAGATCGGGCAATGAGCTGGCTGGTAACAGGGCCAGCAGCGATGGTGGAAGTGTGACGGTGGTGATGGCCTGGTTGCGGAGCAGTGCGAGCAGATTAGCAGGCGACATGAGTGTCTCTTGCTGTGCCAGGTAGAGTGTGGCACCTGCAAGCAGGGTTGTAAAGATTTCAGAGACAGAGGCATCAAAGCTGAATGATGCAAACTGGAGCACACGGCTTTCGGTGGTGAGATCAAAGGCCTGAATCTGCGCCAGAACTAAATTAACCAGCCCACGATGGTGGAGCAGAACCCCTTTTGGTGTGCCTGTTGAGCCAGATGTATAAATAATATAGGCAAGGTTATCGGCTGTTGGCGCATTGCCTGGGTTGGCTTCTGATTGTTGGGCAATCGATGCCCAATCCTGATCGAGATAGATGACGAGTGGCGAGGAATTGGCCTGCGATGCGCTAAGCCAGTGATCGGTCGCAATTGAATGGTGCGTACGCAGGATTGGCATGTTCGGCTCGCACCAATGCCTCAAATGCTGTTGCGTCAAGTGCCTTTGCGAAGAGCCAACCCTGCCCGAAATCGCAACTGAGGCGTCGAAGCTCATTGGCCTGTTGGATTGTTTCGGTGCCCTCAGCAACCGCTTGCATGCCAAGCGCACGAGCGAGCCCAATAATGGTTTGCACAATCTCACTGCGTTGGCCAGGTTCTCCGATCTGGCTCACAAACGAGCGATCTATCTTGAGCACATCGATTGGAAAGCGCTGCAGGTAACTCAGTGATGAATAGCCTGTGCCAAAATCATCGATACACAACTGAATGCCTACCTGACGGAGTTGGGTTAATATCTCAGCAGTCACATCGCCATACTCAATCAGGGTATGCTCAGTGATTTCAAGCTTCAGGCTCTTCGGGTTGAGGCCCGTTTCGTTGAGTACATCAAGGATTTGTTTAACTACATCGGGTTGGGCCAGTTGTTTGGCAGAAAGATTGACGCTCACCCACATGGTTTCCGCGCCAGGAATATCCTGTTGCCAGGCACGCAATTGTGTACAGGCAGTGTGGAGTGTCCACCAGCTGATCGGCTTGATCAGGCCAGTCTCTTCTGCGAGGGCAAGAAAATCGGCGGGGAAGAGCAAGCCGCGTTGTGGGTGTTGCCAGCGTACCAGCGCCTCGATACCAACAATATGCTCATTGTCCAGCGTGACAATTGGTTGGTAGTGAACACGAAGTTCGTCTCGCTCGACAGCCCAACGCAGATCGGATTCGAGCTGGAGCTGCAACATCGCCTGGGCATGCATTGCTGGATCGAACAGCACCGCATGGGCTTTACCACCCAGCTTGGCATGGTACATTGCGGTGTCTGCATCTCGAATGATGTCGGTTGCAGAGCCATAGTGTAAGTTGCTGAGCAGGATGCCAATACTCACCGTGGTAAAGATCGCTTGCTCGCCAAACTGGAGCGGCTGTGAGAGCAGTGTTTGAATGCGATCCGCAATTGCCTGTGCGCTCGGGCCATCCTGCACATCATCGAGCAACATGGTGAATTCATCGCCACCCAAGCGAGCAACGGTATCCCCAGGGCGAATGCAGCCCTCAAGGCGGCGGGCGATCTCGATCAGCAGTTGATCGCCGACCGTATGGCCCAGGCTATCGTTAATGATTTTGAAGCGATCCAGATCAAGAAAGAGAACGGCAAAATTGGGAGTTGCACTCCGGTGCATGCGCCCGAGTGCCGTTTCTAGCCGATCGGTAAACAGTGCCCGATTGGGTAATCCGGTCAGGCCATCGTGGAGTGCATCGTGAAGTAACTGCTGTTCAACCTGTTTTCGATCCGTTATATCGGTTTGCGATCCCGCCATTCGTGTTGCGTGGCCCATGTCATTCCAGACAGCCAGGCCGCGGCAGAGCATCCAGCGATATGCTCCATCGCGGTGCATGATCTGATACTCATATTCAAAGTGTGTGATCAGCTTTCGGTGATGGGCCGCCAGGCGCGCTTCCAGGTGTTCACGATCATTTGTGTGGATACGCCCCAACCATTCATTGGGGGAAGATCCGATTTCTTCCTCGGTATAGCCCAGCATGGCCTTCCAGCGTGGCGAAAAGTAGATCTTATTGCTGTGCAGATCCCAATCCCACAGGCCATCATTGGCACCCTGAGCGGCGAGGGCGTAGCGTTCTTCGCTGATACGCAGGGCGATTTCGGCACGCTTGGCCGTGCTCACATCACGAACGACGGCAACACCGCCCATGGGCATCCCATGGCTTTCCCGGAGTGGGCGGGCTGTTATACTCAGCCATTGTTCAGCTTTTTCGGCGCTTGGCTCGACGAATAACTCCATGCCATCGATCACGCTACCCCGAACTGCTTTGGTGAGTGGCAGCTCTTCTGCAGAGTAGACCCTCATCTGATCGGCGGTATGAAAGGGTGGTTTGTGGGCAGCTGCGTGCGGCAGAAAATCGGCGAACCGTGTGCCCAGAATCTGTTCGGCGGCTGGATTGTGATGGACAAGATCGCCATCCAGGCCCACAACCACAACGCCATCGCCCATGCTGTTGAGAATCGATTCAAGAATAGTTGTTTGGCGGCTAAGTTCTATGGCGCGTTGTTCTGCTAGTGCTGTTCGTTCTGCGACTTGTTCTTCGAGTAGTGACTGGTAGGCATGCTCGCGCATCTGCAGCCGATATTTTTCTAGGCAGCGTGTGACCCGCGCTTTGAGGATCACCGGCGTGAACGGCTTAACGAGGTAATCTTCTGCGCCGAGGTTAATGCATGCGGCAATTCGGTCTGTATCCGAATCGGCAGAGAGAATCAGTACGGGAATATGCTGTGTGTTGGGGTTCGCTTTTATGCGATCAAGCACTTCCATGCCGCTCATCTCGGGCATCATCATGTCGAGTAGAACCAGTTCAACTGGATGTTGCTCCAGGCATGCAAGTGCTTCGGGGCCACTCGCAACAGCAAGGACGCGATGCCCTTGTATACGCAGGCTACGTTCAAGGAGTGTGCGGATGATTTCGTGATCATCAACAACCAGAACTAACCCAGGCGTGATGCTCACAGACATGCGAAACCTCCCCGTGCAACGTGATCGTAGGTATAGCGTAATGAGCGTTTGCTGCGTATCGATACCAGAGTACCTTGATGGCCTATCAGAAGGATCAAAAGCGGGCGTTGCTTCACTTCATCGCTATATATTACAGCATACCGTACGATACTATGCTGGAGCGTTGCAAGTCCCGTTCAAACTGTTACCAAACTTGATTGAATAATGAATCCGCAGGCTGATGAAGATTGATGCCATTCCATCAGCAGGTTGAAGCCTGCAGCCCGCGGCGTGGAGCTACGCCTTTGCATGCGCTGCTGCTCCGTGGTATTCTTGCACGGCCATATCCCTCGCTGATCCCGTGTACAATTGATGCAGGGAGTTGTACCTGCCTGTAGTTTTCAAGGAGCGCACGGCATATGCCCTCGACCAATGATTTTAGTGGTTTGTTGGAATGGCGTTGCATCGGCCCATTCCGCGGCGGTCGCGTTGTCACAGTTGCTGGCGATTACCAGAATCCAAATGTGTTCTACTTCGGCGCATGCGCTGGCGGTGTGTGGAAGACAAGCGATGGTGGTCACTATTGGGAGTGTGTCTCGGATGGCTTCTTCAAGACTGCCGCCGTTGGCGCGCTGGCCGTGGCTCCTTCCGATTCGCATGTGATCTATGCTGGAACTGGTGAGACGACGATTCGGATCGATGTTTCGCATGGCGATGGTGTGTATAAATCGACCGATGCTGGCCGCAGTTGGACGCATATCGGCCTGAGTGATACACGCTTCATTGGCAAGATTCGCGTGCATCCGAATGACCCGGACACAGTGTTGGTTGCGGCACTTGGCCATGCCTTTGGGCCGAATAAAGAACGGGGTGTGTTTAAATCAACAGATGGTGGCCAGAACTGGAAGCAGGTGCTGTTCAAGAGTGAAAAGGCTGGCGCTGTTGATCTGACCCTTGATGCCAACCCGCGCATCGCCTATGCTGCCATCTGGGAGGCGCATCGCAATTTCTGGCAGATTTCTAGCGGCGGCCCTGAAAGCGGTATCTGGCAATCGACAGATGGCGGCGATCATTGGGTTGATATCAGCGATCGACCAGGCTTGCCGAAGGGGATCAAGGGCAAGATCGGCCTGGCCGCCTCACCAGTTCAATCTGGCCGGGTGTGGGCGCTGATTGAGCACCAACCACAGGGTGGGCTGTACCGCTCCGATGATGCTGGCGCAACTTGGGAGAAGGTCAGCGATAACCAGAATCTGCTCTCGCGGGCCTGGTATTACACCCATATCACTGCCGATCCAGTTGACCCCGAGACGATATATGTCAATAATCTGAGCTTTTATAAATCCAATGATGGTGGCAAGACCTTCTTTACGATTGATACGCCGCATGGCGATAACCATGATGTATGGATCGACCCACGCAATAATCAGCGGCTGATCCAGGGCAATGATGGTGGCGCGAATGTTTCCTATAATGGTGGCGCGAGTTGGAGCAGCATCTATAACCAGCCAACCGCCCAGTTCTACCATATTGCCGCCGATACCCGCGATCCCTATGTTGTGTATGGTACACAGCAGGATAATAGCAGCATTGCGGTGCCAAACCGCGTGAACCATACGGGCATTGCGTGGGCCGATTCGTATATTGCGGGAACCGGCGAGAGTGGCTATATTGTTCCGCGCCCCGATGACCCCAATATTGTGTATGTTGGCGCGATTGGCTCTTCTCCTGGTGGCGGGAATGCCTTGCAGCGCTATGATCATCGTACCCGCCAGATTCGGCTGATCACAACATGGCCAGAGACGATGTCCGGCCGTGGCGCAGGCGAGCAGCGCTATCGATTTGCATGGACCTACCCGATCATCATATCACCGCATGATGTCAACACGCTGTATATCGGCGGCAATATCGTGTTCAAGAGCACCAATGAGGGCCAGAGTTGGCAGCCAATCAGCCCGGATCTGACCAAGGCCGACCCAGAAACGCTCAA
The DNA here is from genome assembly GCA_038214135.1 of Chloroflexales bacterium. Taxonomy (GTDB): domain Bacteria; phylum Chloroflexota; class Chloroflexia; order Chloroflexales; family Roseiflexaceae; genus JANLSE01. The sequence continues at coordinate 62,642 of JBBQSD010000001.1, forward strand.
GCCAACTGGTGGCCCAATCAACCGTGATTCGGTTGGGGCCGAGGTATTTGCGACGGTCTTCTCGCTGATTGAGTCGCCACACGAAGCCGGGGTATTGTGGGCCGGTTCGGACGATGGGTTGTTGCATATATCGAAGGATGCTGGCGCAAACTGGAAGAATGTCACTCCACCCGATCTTGGTGAATGGACGATGATCACCTGTATTGAGCCATCGCCAACCGAAAAGGGCAGCGTGTATGTTGTCGGGACGCGCTACAAGAATGATGATTACAAGCCATATATCTGGAAGACCAGCGATTATGGCAAAACATGGAAGAAGATCGTCAAGGGCATTGATAAGGATGCCTATACCCGTGTGCTGCGTGCTGACCCATCGCGAGCAGGGTTGTTGTTCGCTGGAACCGAAACAGGCCTGTATGTTTCGTTCGATGATGGTGCCAATTGGGAGAAATTCCAGCTGAATCTGCCGATCACGCCATTGCATGATCTGCTGATCAAGGGTTCCGATCTGATTGCTGGCACGCATGGCCGTTCGATCTGGGTGCTTGATGATATAACGCCGCTGCGTCAGTTCAGCAAGGATGTTGCTTCCGCGAAGGCACACCTGTTCCCGCCACGGCCATCGGTGCGCATTATGCCTGGTGTGGACTGGACCGGCAATAACCCTGGCAAGAACTATCTGTCGATGTCGGGTGGTGCCTTTACGTTCACAACCGATGATGATGGGCGGATTATTCGCAAGTTCCTTGATGTTGGCCAGAACCCACCAAGGGGCGTGATCATCACCTATGCACTCAAGAACCAGCCCAAGCAACCGATTACACTGACTTTTAGCGATGCGCAGGGCAATCTGCTACGTTCATTCACCAGCCGCGATCTGAGTAGCACCGAGAAGCCCAAGGAACAGAAAGTCCCAGCAGCGGCGGGTTGGAACCGCTTTGTGTGGGATATGCGCCACACACCGGTGACGAAGATCGAGGGCAAAGATCCGATAGCAGAAGCGACGGTTGATGGGCCATTGGTGCCGCCTGGTATGTATCAGGTAGCACTGAAGGTTGGCGACACGACGCTGACTGAGCAGTTTGAAGTAACCAAGCCATCAACGATCCAGGCATCGCAGGAGGATTTGCAGGCCCAGTATGATCTGCTTGTGCGGATCTATACCAAGCTGAACGAGACGGTTGCCGGGGTTAACCGCGCTCGCGATCTGCGGGCACAGTTGGATGGATGGGCAACCCGTAGCGAGCAACTTAGCGATGGCAAGGCCATTGGCGAGGTGGCAAAGGCATTGAAGGAGAAGGTGCTGGAGATCGAAAAAGAGCTTCAGGTGCCGGATCTGCGTGCTGGTTGGGCCGACAACTTCAATAATGGGGTACGGTTGCTCGCGCAACTATCATCGCTGACCGATCTTGTCGAGCTTGGCGATTATCGGCCAACCGACCAGGCTGAGGAGTTCTTTACGCATATTGTCGGCAAGATCGATGCGGTGCTTGGGCGGCTGAATGCGGTGATCGAGGCAGAGTTGCCTGCGATCAATGCTGGGATCGCTGCTGCTCAGGTCGGGGCGATTCTGCCGAAGAAGTAGAACCTCACCCCCCTAACCCCCTCCTTTCAGGTGAAGGGTTTTCTCAGACCGTTGCTCATTCCCCGCTCCCCAGCATGGGAGCGGGGGAATTACCTTACGCAGTACCCACCTCAACAAAAATCGTCCTTGCGAGGCGTCGGTCGAGGGCGTGTACACTGCCATTGACCTGTACGGAGAGTGGCCCTTCGAATGGAGCACTGGCGGTAATCTGGAGGATGGCACCAGGTATCAGCCCGAGATCGGCCAGATAGCGTAGCCGCCCGGCTTGTTGTTCGCCGACGCGAACGATGCGGCCAGTGGCACCGATCTGCAAATCGGTGATCGAAACGCCGTTGGAGTCGGGCATGATGCCTTCGATTGTCGGTATTGGGTCGCCGTGTGGATCGATGGTTGGATCGCCAAGGCGCGCCGCAATGCGTGCTTCGAGCTTCTCACTGATCACATGTTCAAGCTGATCGGCATCATCGTGTACCTCATCCCAACTATAGCCAAGCGCTTGTACAAGAAACAGCTCGATCAGGCGATGATGGCGGATCACTTCTAGCGCGATCCGCTCGCCTGCTTGGGTCAGTTCGACACCATAGTAGCGTGTGTGGGTCACGAGGCCCATATCGGCCAGCTTTTTGATCATGCCCGTCACCGAACCAGGGCGTAAGCCGCCGAGTTGCTCTGCCAACAGCGATGTCGTGACGGTCTCTGTGTGTTGCTGGACCAGATAGATCGCTTTGAGGTAATCTTCGATTGCGGGCGTAATCCGCCGCTCGTGGTCGTCCGGGAGGGTCATATGTTTCCTTCCTTTCGGCCTATCGGCGTACGGTATCGCTGCCCTCAGCGCTATTCTACCATGCTATTTCGCCGGGGTGCATCTACGTTGCTTTGCGCAATGCCTGGATTGCATCATCTGGTGTGAGCCAGCCTGTGCCAGGAAACAGCCGTGCTGTTTGTGGGGCGAATAGTGGCGATGTGCCGAGCACATGTCCAATCGGCCCATCGGCGATGATCTCCCCACGGGCCAGCAGCATGGCGCGCGATGCAATGGTTGCGGCAAACTCAACATCGTGGGTGACGATGATCATGGCTGCTCCTTCGGCTTGCCAGCCGCGCAGCAGATCGGCAAGGGCGTGTTTGGCCAAATAATCCAGGCCACGGGTCGGTTCATCGAGCAACAACGCACCAGGGCGGGTCACCGTTACGGCCCCTAATGCCACCCGTTGGCGCTCACCAGCGCTCAGATCGCGTGGATAGGCCGTAGCTTTATCCAGTAATCCCAACCGTTCTAACAGGGTATCTGGGGAGACGCCATGCATGGCGTTTGTATGGGTTAACCCATGGTTGCGTAGGGTGATCAGCAATTCATCGCGCACGGTTTCGGCAAATAATAGCGCATTCGGATCTTGTGGCAAATAGGCAACCTGTCGGCAGATCGCGGCAATATCGCGGCCAGCCGTATCCTGGCCGGCAACAAATGCCCTACCGCGTTGTAGCCGTATCAGCCCAACGAGTGTTTTGAGTAGGGTACTCTTGCCAACCCCGCTGCGCCCAAGCAGGGCTACAATTTCGCCAGGGCGCACCGCCAGCGAGATATCGCGCAGGACGACGCTGCTGCCATAGGCGGCATATGCTCCCCGCAATTCGAGGAATGGTTCGGATTCTGGGATCTGTGGCGGAGATGCTAGAATCTGTGGCGCGGGCGGTTGGACAATCGTACGACTGAAAACCAACCCGGCCTTGATTGTCAGCGGAGTTGGATGCCAGCCCAGTGCTTCGGCGATCTGCACCAATGGTGAGCGTAATGGCAATTGGCGGGCCAGATCGATTGGCGGGCCAGCCAATGCGCCCGGCTGTTTGGCATCCAGATAGACCAGCAGATCGGCGAATGGCAGCACCCGTTCCAGGCGATGCTCGGCCAGAATGATTGTTAGGCCCAGATCCTCATTCAGGCGGACGAGTGCGCGCAACACATCCTCTGCCGATTGTGGATCGAGTTGCGATGTTGGTTCATCCAGCACCAGCACGCGTGGCCGTAGCGCCAGCGCCGCCGCAATCGTCACCCGTTGCCGTTCACCACCAGAAAGGGTTTCGAGCACTCGATCCCGTAGTGGCGCAAGATCGAGCAGATCGAGCACTTCCTCAACCCGCACCCGCATCTGATCGCGTGGCAGGCCAGCCTGCTCCAACCCGAAGGCGATCTCGTCCTCAACGCGTTCCATCACCGCCTGTGTTTCTGGATCCTGGAAGACAAACCCAACATAGCGGCTCATTCCGCCCGGCCCTTCGCTGATTGGATCGAGGCCATGCACCCGTATGGTGCCAGAGAGCGTGCCACCGCTGAAATGCGGCACCAGCCCGCCAATGCAGCGCAGCAGTGTGCTCTTGCCCGAACCGGATGATCCAACCACCAACGCAAAACAACCATCTGGCAAACCCAAGGTGACATCGCGTAGGGCTGGATGATCTGCACCAGGGTATTGGTAGGTTATGTGATCAAAGGTTATCATCATTCACCGCTCGCCAGAAGCAGTACTACTCCCGGCCCAGAAAGCCCAAGTGTTGCAATGCCATGGATCGGGCTAAACAATGGAAATGCTAGCTGTGGGTATGGTGAGAAGGCCAGCACCGCCCGATCTGGCAGCGCAAATGGCACGACGAAGGCAATGCCTGCCACCAGCGCCGCGATTGCCACCAACGTATCGCTATGCGTCCAGGGTAGGCGACGATAGCGTGTGCGCGGTGTATTGCGCCCAGCCAGCCAGATCGCCAGGCCGATGATCCCCAGGCCCAGTAGTGTCAGCGCCCAGCCGAGCAGACTTGTGCCCCAGGCGTTGATCAGCAATCCAGCGGCGAGCAATGCAAGGCCAATCGCAATCAGAATCGCTGGCGAACGACGTGATGCTGCCTGATCGGGAAACCCACGGGCTGCCAGTGCCTCGGCCATCTGCAGCGCCCGATCCAACCCGCCGATCAGCAATGGGATCAGCAGCGCGGACCAATCGCGCAGGCCGCGAATTGTATGGCCACGAATAAGCTGGGCTTCGCGTACCTGGCGCAGTTGCCGCAGCGTTGCTGGCACAAATGCGACCGCAATCGTGAGCGTGATAGCAAGTGGCGCAAAGGCTGGTGGCAGCAGATCGAGCAGTGCGCGTGTCGGAACCGCGCCTTGGGCTGCACCAAAGGCCGTAAAGATACCCGCCAACGCTAATCCCGTTAATGCCCCATACACCAGTGATTCAAGAGTGAGTGGGCCACTTAATAATGGCCATGAGCCAGGAATTCGCCACAGAACCGTCGCCCCTACGCGTGCAAGGATCAGATTGAAGAAGGCTGCCACTAACGTGATGCCAATCGCCAACCGAAGAACTCCTGGCCGCAGCCCGCGTGTAATGGTGACGAGCAGTACACACAGGAGTGCCAAACCAAGATGGAGTGGGTTACGGGTTGCCGAGAGTACAGCACAAACCGCCGCCAGCCAGGCAATCCAGGCGAAGGGATGCAACGGCGCAGCATTCATTGAGGTATCGATTCAATCGGAGCCGTTGCTGTTGGCGCAGGGGGCGACAGATAACGAAAACTGAGGCGGGTATGGAAGCGGCGTAGTGCCTGCAACACCGGAGCCGCGAACAGCGCCATCAGGATCGCATTACCAATTGCCGCAAATGCATCCCAGCCAAATGAGGTGAATGCATAGAAGGCAGCATAGCGGGTAAGGCCTTCCTGCAACCCAATTCCAGGGAGCCAGCTTGTTGCAGCATCGCCGATTACATATGGCCAGAACCAGATGTTCAGCAGCCCACCATACAAAAAGCCCCAGATGGCAGCAAACATCGCCAGAAGCACAACCTCACCAAGGCGTCGTTCGGCTCGTACAAGGCGAACGATTGGGCGGACAAGCCTGGCCGACATGCCAACCCAGCCGGCTGCCCACATCTGAAAGGGCAGCCAGGGGCCAACGCCACCGGTGATCAGCGCAGAAACCAGGAGCGAGAGCGCACCCATCAGGAAGCCGACCCGTGCGCCAAAGACATAGCCGGTCAGTATGATTAACAGGAACATCGGCGAGAAGCCGCCAGGCCCTGGCACAACTGTTTCGGCAAAGCGCAGTGCAGCATTGATCGACACCAGGATGCCAAGCAGCGCAATTGTTGTTGCGCCAGCCGCAGGGCCGTGGGCTTCGTGGAGCAGCGCTAGGTAACACAATCCGACCAAGCCGGTTAGTAGCAGAGGTGCCACTGGCCCGCCAGCCTGCAATTCGCCAGATTGGGCCAGGTTAGCAGTGAGGAAGGGTGAAAGAAAGGCCCACAGGCCGATCAGGCTGGCAAGAATATAGATCGTAATACTGACAATGCGTCGACTTCGCAACAGATTCCTCCGGCTGATAACAACACGCCCAACGTGCTGTCGGGCGTGAGAGAAAGGGAGGATTCGTTGCTCGTCACATGTGTGTTGGCATACGCAATCGGCTCCTGACCCTCTCGCTCGAAGGCGTCATACGGAAACACAGCGGCGGTCGACCTGGCTCAGTACACGTTTTTCAATAAACGGGTACCATACAGTTGCGGGACAGCGCCGGCCTTGCACCGGCTTCGCCATTATGCCCTGGCTTCCGAGCCGTGGGGCACCGCTGTTCATATTGATCTCGGTTGTGTGGCGCATCATTGCGCTGTATTCATACTAGATCGATGTTGGCTGAGTGTCAACTTGATTGGACGCATACCAGGCTGCTATAATCGGTATTACTGAAGTACAAGAGAATCGAGTGTTGAGTGTCGCGAACGGAACCTCCCTTGCCCCGCCGTGTGCGTGATCTGACAAGGAGTTGGCGCGCTTTCTGGGCTGTCTGCGCGATGGTAGCATTATTGGCGGTTGCTGCATTAGCGCTGAACCTGTGGCGTCAGGCCGATAATGCACTGGCCGATATCCAGCAGGCGGACCCACGCCTTCGTGCAACCAGTAGCCTGGCCCAGCTTCCAACCATTACACCGCGCTCTACAGCACAAGCGCCAGATGCAGGCATTGGCAGTGCAGCGACCCCGATTGCAACGGAGTCTATTCGTTCGCCGATAGCGGAATCCCTGCCAGATGCGTTGCGCCAGCCATTCAATGTACTCCTGATGGGCGTGGACAAGCGCCCCGATGATCTGCAGGGCGTACGCAGCGATACGCTCATCCTGGTGCGAATCGATCCGCAGCAGCATTGGGCGAGTATGCTCTCCATCCCGCGCGATTCGGTTGTGCAGGTGCCGAATCTTGGGTGGTCGAAGGTGAATGCGGCCTATTCCTATGGATTTAACAATGCCGAGGCGATCTATGGCACGGGAACCGATAAGGATGCTGCTGGCGGAGCGCTGGCCGCCGAAACGATTGAGAGATTCCTGAATATCAGAGTCGATTATACGGCGCAGGTCGATTTCCATGGATTTGAGCAGTTGGTTGATACGCTTGGTGGCCTGGTGATCGATGTACAGACACCATTACTCGATGGGCAATACCCAACCGAGGATTATGGCTATCAGCGGATCTATATTCCAGCTGGCCTCCAAACGCTGAATGGCAGTATGGCGCTGATCTATGCTCGTACACGCCATGCCAGTAGTGATTTTGATCGAAGTAAGCGCCAGCAACAGGTGCTGCAAACATTACTTCAGCAGGTGCGTGCGCGGAAGCTGCTTGAGAACGCAGCACTCCTGCCGCAATGGGCCAATGTATTGCGCCAGAATGTTCGCACAACGCTGCCGATCCGCGATTTTGCCTTCCTGAATGGGTTGGCTTTGCTGGCTCGTGATCTGCACAGCGACCGGATTCTGCAAGTGAGTATCAACCCAAATGATGTCGCCATTGATCACGAAGATGGCTCCGATATTTATTGGAATGCCGCCGACATTGCGGCGCTGGTTGAACGCTGGCAGCAAGGGCCGCAGCCGATAGCCGATAACCGATAGCCGATAGCCGAGAACTATAGAACTATAGACCTATAGAACTGAGAATTGAGAACCAAGGGAACAAGGAACCAATCTATCATCATTGTGGCATTCATGGCGGGCGGTTCACGAACCGCCCCCTACATGCATTGTGTTCGGCCATTCGCAGCCGAGGCATGATCAGACGTTCATTCAAACAAGATAAGCAAGCGAACAAACGAACAAGCCATTGATTGATCGCAGCCGAGGCAGGATCAATGGGCGATGGTGGGCCACTCAGCCCTCTTGCGGATGCAGGGCGTAGCGCCTGCCTGAGGGAAGGTGCAGGAAACCGGACGGAACGGTTTCTTGCCGCCTGCCGCGCGTAGCGGCATCTACAAATGAGCGAACGGTTCCCACGAAAGATTTGCTCATAATTATAAGCGAGGAAACCATGACCATTACCGATATCCACACGCCGGATTGGGTCAAGCATGCGGTGTTCTACCAGATTTTCCCTGATCGGTTCGCCATGAGTGATCGTGTCGAAAAACCGTCTAATCTTGAGCCATGGGAGAGCCTGCCGACCACACAAGGTTATAAGGGCGGCGATCTGCTTGGTGTTGTTGAGCACCTCGATCACATTCAGGAATTGGGTGCGACGGCAATCTATTTCACACCTGTGTTCCAATCGGCGTGTAATCATCGCTACCATACCCACGATTATATGCAGGTCGATCCCTTGCTTGGCGGAAACATGGCGCTGCGCGAGTTGATCGAAGCCTGCCATGAGCGTGGGATCATGGTGGTGCTCGATGGTGTGTTTAATCATGCCAGCCGTGGCTTCTTCCAGTTTAACGATATTCTTGAAAATGGGCCGCATTCGGCCTGGATCGATTGGTTCATCATCGAGGGTTGGCCATTGAGCCCCTATGATGGTTCGAAGCCAGCCAATTATGTGAGCTGGGTTGATAACCGGGCCTTGCCGAAATTGAACACCGAAAACCCGCAGGTGCGTGAATTCATTATGCGGGTGGCCGAATACTGGCTGCGCTTTGGGATCGATGGATGGCGACTTGATGTGCCATTCGAGATTACGACCGATGGCTTCTGGGCCGAATTCCGCCAGCGGGTCAAGGCAATCAACCCGGAGGCCTATATCGTTGGTGAGGTGTGGGGTGCAGCCAGCCAATGGTTGCAGGGCGATCAATTTGATGCGGTGATGAATTACCTGTTTGCTGGCCCGACGATTGCCTTCACTGCTGGATCGCGTGTGCGGCCAGCCCTGATTGAAGGGCGTGATTATAGCGCGATCCCGGCGCTGACGGCCATGAGCTATGCTGCCAAGATCGATTGGCTGCAGCGCCTGTATCCCTGGGAAATCCAGCTGGCGCAACTGAACCTGCTCAATAGCCACGATACCGCACGCCTGCTCTCGATTGCTGGCGGCGACAAGGCCAGCGTGCATCTGGCAACCATGCTGCTGCTGGCCTACCCTGGTGCACCATCGATCTATTATGGCGATGAGATTGGCCTGGAGGGGGAGATCGATCCAGATAGCCGCCGTAGTTTCCCGTGGAATCGCCCAGAAACCTGGGATGTGGAGGTGCTGGCCTACCATAAGCAGCTGATCGCCATTCGCCATGCGCATCCAGCCCTTCGAACCGGCACGTATCATCGTCTGTATGCTGATCTCAATACCTATGTGTTTGTACGCGTGCATGAGCATGAGCGTATTCTTGTGGCGGTGAATGTTGCCGATGAGCCGCTGACAATTGTGGCTCCCAATTCGAATATGTTCACCGCAGAAAAACCGCTCACCTCATTGTATGGCGAGGTGAAGGCAACGATCTCGGATCTTGGGTTACTACAGATCGACCTCCCGGCGCGCTCAGGCGGCCTGCTGATTGAGGGGTAACGATGCAGATCACGCGCAGGAAGGTTGGGCTGATCTTGCTTGCAATTCAGGGCGGTGCCAGCCTGTTGCTGCTGATTGGGCAACTGCAAGTAAGCCAGGATGTGACGACCATTGTAGCCATGGCGGTTGCGCTGATCGTGAGCGCTGTGCTGCTGTGGGCATACCAACGGGGTTGGGAGGCAGCCGGAACCGTTGATGTTGTGCTGATTACCCTGCTAACCGGCCTTGGCACACCAGAGCCGTTTGTGACCAAGGCCAGTGCGTTAATTGTGCTGGCCCCGACGGCTGTTGCGCTGATATTGGCACGGCCATCATGGATTCTGGCGAGCATGGCCGGGTTGCTGCTGATCTTCTCGTTGCGTGGCGGTCCACAGAATGGCTTTATGAATGCCTATATTGGCGATCTGCGAACGCTCGGAACGGTGATCTTCTTAACGGGCTGTATGTTTCTAAGCCGCCTGGTGGCCGATACAGCGCAAACAAACGCTTCCAACGAAGCGCATCGTGCCGATGTGGCTCGCGCTGAAGCAGAGCAAAAGGCGCAGGAACTGACACAGCAGACCAGCGAATTGATCCACCAGAATGAAGAACAACGCCGCTTGCTTGAACTTGTCGATACCCTTGAGACTGCGGCAGTGACACTGGCCGATGGAGTGTTGCTTGTACCACTGGTTGGCGTGCTCGATCAACGGCGGCTGAGTGCGCTAACACAACGGTTGCTTGAACAGGTTGTAAGCCAGAGGGCCAAGTTGGTTGTGGTGGATGTTGCGGGCATTCCAAGTATCGATGAGCAGGTTGCTATTGGGTTGGCACAGTTAGCCCAGGCATTACGCCTGGTTGGATGTGATGTGACGATCACCGGATTGATGGCAGCAGTCGCGCAGACCTTGAGCACCCTGGGTGTTGATTTCGCCGGTGTTGCGACATTGCGTGCCCCGCAGGAGGCCCTGCGCCAATGGCGGGATCGGCACCCTGAACCCGCAGGTTAATTACTCCGTAAAGTAAGTCTTCTGGTATGTTGCGCCGTATTGCCCTCACCCCGTCCCCGCTCCCATTGGGAGAGGGGAGTTACGTATCTCGCTCCCGTTCTGGGAGAGGGTTGGGGTGAGGGAAAGAATACCGGAAAACTTCGTTGACAGAGTACTAATGAAGATTGAGGAAATCATCGGGAAGCAGGATGGATGCCTCTCCATCCGCAGGCTGAAGCCCGCGGCAAGGGGACGATGCACCCATATGTGTTCGCCCGAAATATTGCGCGCAGGTTCGGCGAATGAATGTGTAATCATGGCGATGCCCGAATGCGGGCCGACACATTGGTCGGTTCCTACACACGGTCGCGTTGGGTGGGTTTCATGATCTCAGGGTACAGGCGTAGGCGAGACGCATCTAACCCCTCTGCCCCTGACCCCCTCTCCCACGCCGGGGCGAGGGGGATTGCTCCATTGCGAACCCTTCGCGCCCCTCCCCACCTGTGGGGGCGGGGTTGGGGGAGAAGGGAATCAGCACGGGCATGAAAAAGCCTACATCTGAAAAGGGGGTCAGGGAGCGAGGGGATCTATTTCCGCAGCCGCCAGGCCAGGATCGGGCCAAGCACGAGATTTGCGATGATTCCGATGATGGCGAATGTGGAACCATCGGAGTGCGAAAAGATAAGAACCATCCCTTGCCAATAGAGTATATTCAACACAACCCACCACCAGGCATTCCGCCAATAGCCGCGCAGAACAAGCCATTGAAGGGCAAAGATAGGGATGCTGCCTACAAATATGCCCAAGCCATCATTGCCTGAGAGGATTTGAGCGTTCATCGCTTGGGCGGCAAAAAATGCTGCAACTCCTAGCGGCGGCCCGAGCAGCAGGCTAAACCCAATCCACTTCAGCCAGAAACCCCAGCCCATCCGGCGTGGTGCTGGCGCTGTGGCACCTGCTGCTAGCGGTTGGATTTCGGGTGTTACCTGCTGGGAGGCTGGCTGCGGCATTTTGGCAAGCATGGGTGCCTGAACGCTGAGGGCCGCTTGGGGCGGCGGTGGCGTGACAACTGGCGTTGGCGGGGCTGGGGTTGCCGATGGTTCATGGATGAATTGGGCATCGAACGTTAATGGAATGCCATCGCCATCTGCTTTGGCGATGAACATCAGGTTGTAGATCCGCTCAACTGAACCGCTGTATGGTTGGGCTGTTGCGATTACAAGGATTTCGGCTGATGCGCCTGGCTCGATTGTCACCTGTTGTGGGCCAATAATGAATTGCAGTGCCTTCTCGTCATCGCTGGCACTGATTGTGTAACGAGATGGGCCATTACCCGTATTCTGTAGCGTCAGGGTGTAGTTGGCTTTGGCTGTTCCCCGCGCTCGTTTGCGGTCGCCCATGAGTTCGCCCGCCGCAAATGGCAGCACATTCCATGTCATGGAGTGTTCATCTACCAGTGTTGGTGTTACCCGCGAGCGTACACGTAGCACGATGGAGTATCGGCCGGCCTGGGCTTTCGGGCTACGTGGAACGGTAATTATCAGGGGCATGCTATCCTGATGTTTGCCCTGGCCATAGCTCATCAGTTGCAGATGCTGTGTTGGGATGCTGATCCAATCGGCTGGCACACCATGCACCTCCAGGCTCAGCCAATCGACAATATCGCGCAGATTGGTGAGCATCACCGTGATTGTCATTGGTTGGCCTGGTGTCAGGCGCAGTTGCTGTTGCGATGCTGGCACCGAAATCAAGATCTGCCGTGCGGGAAATGGATCTGGGTTTGGCTTCGCCGCATTGGTTGTTCCAGCTCCCGATAATGGAAGCACGGCCATTGATCGGGTTGGGGTTTCATCCGGATGCTGAGAAACCTGCTTTATTGGTGCAGCCAGGGTCAGGCGGTAACTACCGATCTGAAGTTGTGTTCCTGGTTGCCATTGGTGGGGGACATTGGCCAGCAGCCGTTGGCCGCCAAGGATGCTGCCATTGCTTGAACCAAGATCGGTGACGCTGATGGTTGTGCCATCCCAGGCTACCTGCACATGGCGGCGCGAGATCGATTCGGATGGCAGCACGATCTCGCATTCTGAGTGGCGGCCAATCTTCACAGCGCCCTCGGCTAGTTCGAGTTCGCGAGCCAGTGCGCCATGTTCGTCCATGATCTGTAGGCGCGGGCCGGGCGTGTTTGGTTGCAAGCGTGGCCGTATGGCGGCACCCGGCGCTTGTTCGATCATCGTCGGCAGCATGGTTTGCGAGAGTGGCCGCACCGCATCAGGCCGCAGCCGCTCGGGAGCCATACGGCGGATCTGCCGATGAAGTTCATCGGCAAGGCCACTGGCCTGTGGGCGCTGTGCTGGATCTTTTTCCAGGCAGCGCATGATCATGCGCTCCACCTCTGGCGGCAGATCGGGGCGGTTGTGTGATGGCGGGACGGGTGTTTCATACTGTTGCTTCTGGTAGAGTAGCTCGCGATCAGCTGAATAGAATGGCAGCATATTCGTGGCAATCTGGTAGAGCGTCACGCCCAGCGCATACACATCCGTGCGCCCATCCAGCTTTACGCCCTGGCACTGTTCCGGCGACATATGCGTTGGTGTGCCCATGCGTGTCCCTGGCATGGAAAGCCCCATAACGGTATCATCGGTGCGTGCCAACCCGAAATCCGTCAGTTTCACAGTGAAACGCCGCGAGCCATTCTCCTGATCATGGCGCAACAGGATGTTGGCAGGCTTAATATCGCGATGGATGATCTGTTGGGCGTGGGCATAGGCAAGGCCCTCGGCGGCCTGTCGCATGAGATCCAGGCCAAGGGCAAGCGGCAAATATTGTTTGATCTGGGCATAGCGTTCGAGCCGAACCTGGAGTGATTCGCCGCGCACAAGTTCCATCACAAGGTACAACAGGCCCTGATGCTCATCGAAATGGCGCAATCGAACGATATTGGGATGATCGAGCGACTCAATTGCACTGGCTTCGCGGGTAAAATAATCACGGGCAGTGTGATCCTGCGACCAACTGGTTCGCATCACTTTCAGGGCGACCTCGAAATTGGTGCGGGTGCTAACTGCTCGATATACCTCGCCCATGCCGCCAGGGGCAATCAGTTCTACAATTCGGTATGTACCAAGCACCTGGCCAGGAATGAGTACATTCTTCATCGCACGATTCTTTCGTTCTTTGGGGATGTGAGCAGCCGGATGTAGAATAAACGATTGTCATACGTAATTTGACGTAGCGGCCAATTGCATGCATGCTGTCTATATACCACAATATTGGAGCAATCACTTATGAGGATTACGATGCAATACAGGCACATGACTCTGTTCCTATTGCTACTGATGCTGACGGCTTGCGCTGGCCCTGGGTCGGTTTTTGAACCTACGCCTACTCCAGCTGAGTATATTGCCAGAGCTGGGCAGGCGACGCAGGCAGCGCAGAGTTTTAACTTCGCAATCGAACTCTCGGGCAAATCGGTGTATAGCGATGCGGCTGGCCTGTTTGCCATTCGCTCGATCACTGGCAGTGTGAAGCGGCCAGATGGTGCCCTAGCGATACTGAAGGTCAAGAGCGCCATTGGCATCGCAGAAGTCCGAACTGTCTCGCTGGCTGGGAAGCAGTATTTTACCAACCCGCTCACCCGCCAGTGGCAATGCCTCGCGCCTGGAACGGCCTTCGATCCAACGGTGTTGTTTGATTCGCAGCGTGGGATTGGTGCATTGTTTCAGCAGGGCATCGAGCGGCCAGCGAACATTGGCCAGGAGACGATTGATGGCCGGATTATCAATCATTTGCGTGGAACGATAGCCGCTGAGCGATTGCGGACGATCAGTGGGAATGCGCTGGGAGCCGGGCCAGTTGCACTTGATCTCTGGGCCGATGCACGCACCAACAGAATCGTCAAGATTGTGATGGTCGATACTGCCACAGATACGACCAACCCAACAACCTGGACGATGACGATTAGTGAATATGATGCTGCGGTTGAGGTACGTGCGCCAGTGGAGTGTTAGTATATAGCTTTCAGCCGACAGTATCCAGGAGTCAGGAGTCAGGAGTCAGAAGTGATAATTGTTAGTGCCGTATAGCTATACGGCCCGACACTTCCCTTAGAAGCGATTACTGAAAGCCAAAAAATGTCGCAGCAACCCAGCATGCTCCCGCGAACGACTCGGATCGTTTTTGTTGCGATCTGTGCCGCTATCTTCCTTGGTGCCGTTGATCTGACGATTGTGACGGCGGTTCTGCCGCGTATACTTGTCGATCTGAATGTATCGATCGATACCGATCTTGGCCGGGCAGCGTGGGTGATCACCGGGTATTTGTTGGCCTACACAATTGGAATGGCCTTTGCTGGTCGCCTTTCGGATCTGTATGGTCGGCGGGTGTGCTACACCATCGGGCTGATTGTGTTTATTGTTGGTTCGCTTGGCGTTGCGCTCGCGCCATCGCTGGAGTTGGTTATTTTTGGGCGTATTATTCAGGCGTTGGGTGCTGGGGCGTTGGTTCCGGTTGCGATGGCCCTCACTGGTGATCTGTTTCCGCAGGCATCGCGAGCCCAGGCACTCGGTATCATTGCCGCTGTCGATACCGCTGGCTGGATGGTTGGCCATTTGTATGGTGGCGCGCTCATGCAGTTGTTCGACAATTGGCGGCTGCTG
Organism: Chloroflexales bacterium; assembly: GCA_038214135.1. Lineage (GTDB taxonomy): Bacteria > Chloroflexota > Chloroflexia > Chloroflexales > Roseiflexaceae > JANLSE01. The sequence continues at coordinate 77,662 of JBBQSD010000001.1, forward strand.
TTCTGGCTGAACATCCCATTCGGATTGCTTGCCCTAGCGTTAACTGTTCGAGCACTACGCCATATGCCAGTAGTCAGAGGCCCAGGCTCGTTTGATTGGCCTGGCGCATTCCTATTGGCTGGCGCACTGGCGGCGCTCAATATTGGGTTGGGCGGTGGAGCCGAACTGGGCAATACCGATTTCTATGGTGAACGAAGCGGCCCACCGGCCTATGCGATACCGCTTATTATTGTGTCGCTCGGGTTGTTTGCCGGTTTTGGGTGGGTCGAGCGGCGTACCCGCGATCCATTGGTCGATATTGGCCTGTTTGTTAGCCGCCGTTCAGCAGCGGCAAGTTGCCTGAACCTGTTGCTTGGGTTTGCCCTAGCGATTGCGCTGACGAATGTGCCATTGTTCGTGAATGCCAGGATCGGCCTGCTTGGCCCTGGTGATCCAGATGCGCTGCGCCGTGGAGCCTGGGAAAGCGGGTTGCTGCTTTCTGCACTCACGCTCACCATGGCGCTAGCGGCATGGCCGGGTGGGCGCATGGCCGGGCGGCTCGGGGCGCATGTTCCGGCATTGGTTGGCATGGCGTTGGGAGTGGCGGGCTTCCTGCTGACGAGCCGCTGGCGTGCTGATGTTGGCTACCTCGAAATGGCGTTCGGGCTGGGCCTCGCCGGAAGCGGGCTGGGCCTGGTATTAGCGCCAGCGGCGGATTGTTTGATTGGTGCAACTAGTGAGCAGCGGCGTGGTGCGACGGCAGCGCTGGCGATTGTATTGCGCCTGATCGGCATGACACTCGGGGTTTCGGCGCTGACTGCCTGGGGCGTGCAGCGCCAGGATGTATTACGACGCCTGGGCGCAACCAACCCACAGGTTGCAACCGATCCAGCCGGGTTTCTGATTGCGGTTGCGGCACAGGTTGTGAGCGAAGGGTTTCTGTTTGCAGTTGCTGCCTGTGTGCTTGGGATGGTGGTGGCGTGGTGGGTGCGGGAGTATTCAGGAGCCAGGAGTCAGGAGTCAGAATAATAGGTGTGCAAGGTTTGTGGCACAACTTCTGACTTCCTCGTCATCAGTATTGGGCGAACACACAGGCTCGCACCCTACATCGGTTCTTGGTTCTTCGTATTCGGACTTCTGACTTCTGACGCCTACACCGGCGGCCAGGGTACATTGCGTCCGCCACCTGGATCGGGGAAACGACCATTCTGGATCAGGCGATCCAAACGGCGGCGCATGGCCTTGAATTCATCGGCTTCGAGCAGGCTCTCGAATACCTTGATCTCGTAATCGCCGGTTTGGATTCGTTTCTGGAGTGATCGCATATCCGCCATAATATCATCGCGGATCGGCTGGCCGGCGAAATCCCAGAGGACGGTACGCAGCTTGTATTCGCTATGGAAGCAGATCCCATGATCGATGGCCCACAGCCGCCCATCTGAACCCTTCAGGCAGTGGCCGCTCTTGCGATCAGCATTGTTCGAGATAAGATCAAACGCAGCTAGCCGTTCGAGTTCCCATTCATAGCCGCCCTCCTTCTGCATCGTAAAGAGGTGGGCCTCCTGATCAGCATTGATGAACAGTTGAATCGAGCCAATGCCATATGGCCCATCGCGCAGAACGGTTGGCGGGATGAGTTGCCATCCGAGTGCGGCGCTGAGCAAGTAGGCGGCGAATTCGCGCTGGCAGAGTGTGCCGCGCGGGAAATCCCACAGTGGGCGCTCGCCACGCCGTGGCTTGTAGACAGCCAGGCCCTGGAGTTCTTCGTGGGTGACGGCGATTAGTAGCGTGTAGTTGCTACTCCAAGGCATCACGCCCTGGATCTCGATCTCACCTTTGGCCAGCAATGTGAGAATATCGCCAATATCGAGTTCTTGTGCGTTCTGCTCTGCCATAGGCGTCCTATATTAGTTGCAAGCTGAGATCCACGTGCCTACAGGTTGTATTGCTAGGCCGCAGCGCCCTACGGCCATCCGCAGTGTGGGCCTCACCACAAAATCACTTTAGTTCATTTGTGGGCAGAAATGCCCAACTGGATCGATTGGGCGACCGCAATTCCCACAGACACGCCTGCCCTTTGCAACAACTCCATTGGCGTGAGCGCTCAGGGCACGCATCTGCTGGCGGGTTGCACCGAAGCGGGCGGTTGGTGCATCGCTGCTTTCGTCCTCACGAACACCCTGCATCACAAGAATAACCATATCGCGGTCGACATCATAGCCAATGCCCATCTGGGCGATCCGAAATTGCGATTCGATTGGTTCTTCCAGGCTCATGTCACTCACTAGCAGCATGTCGTCCGATGACGAAAGCAGCGGGTTGCGCTCGGCTAGTTCCTCCATGAGTTTGTCGATCGCCTGCGCCAATGCTCGAATCTGCTCTTTCTCGGCGATGAGCGAAACAAGCTCACGCCCGCGGCGAGCCTGTATGAAGAAGATCCGCTGGCCTGGCTGGCCAACAGCATTAGCGGTGATGCGCGTTACTGGATCAAGATCGTAGGTGAACTTTGGGGCCATAGGGTTATCCAGGCTTCGATCAGGTGGTTGGTGCTGACGCACCATCGTGCGCGCCTGCAACAACCCCATTGGAAGGATTATCCGATACAACGGGCGGTTCTTGAACAGCGCCTTGTGGCTCTGACACACGTTCTGGCGCGATTTGTGGTGCTTCTGCATTGGGAGAAGCTGCAATTTCAGGTACAGTAGCTGGCTGCGGTTCTGCCACAGCTCCTGCAGCTTTCGGTTCTTCTTTCGGCTCTTCCTTCTTTTCTTCTGGTTTGGGGCGCAGATGTTCCAGCGAGCCAACCTCATTGAAGGCCATCAGGCGCGGCCCCATGCGGGTGAAGCCGAGTGCGGTAACAGAACATGTGCCGATTTCGAGCCGTTGAAACAGATCGATATGCATGCCAATATAATAGGCAATCGCCAGCTTAATAATATCGGCATGTGAAACGACAGCAATCATGCCATTTGGATGACGCCCCCGCAGCATATCCAGGGTTGCAACCATACGGTTCTGCGCTTCGCCAAGGGTTTCTCCATTTGGAAAGCGCGTCCCACTTGGGTAGAATTGAACACCAGGCCATAATTCGTGCTTATACAGTTCCTTGAGTTCGGCACCCTGCCACTCACCATAATCGACTTCCTGTAGGCCTTCGACGATCCGTAATGGCAGGCTGCGTGGCCCGGCAATCGCCTGTGCCGTTTCCACAGTGCGATCAAGCGGGCTGGTATAGAGAGCCTCAATTGGCAGGTTCACCAAACGGGCGGAAACCGCAGCGGCTTGCTGGCGGCCAACATCGTTCAGGTGGACACCGGGAATGCGCCCGGCCAGCCGACCGTGAACCCAATCGTTGGCACCATGGCGGATGAGCAATAGGGTGGTCACACATGCTCCTTGAAAGTTGCTCCGTGTGCCTATTACTATACCATGCTTCCGCTCGAATTGGGATAAACTCGCTTGCCTGCGGCGGGCTAAAGCCATATGGCTATTGACGCGGCAAAAATCATTGGGGAGGCGAGGCATCCCTAACCCCTACCAGCACAGAACTCCCAAATGAGGGTTATGCCTTAACTAAGCCAAGCTGATTGGCGGGGTTGTGGCCAGGGAAAATCTCGGTGAGTGCTGCTGCACCACGGCGCTTGAGCAGGATCTCACCAAGCACATCGCGGAAATCGGTGGTGACGGCGAGATCGCCAGGGCCATAGCGCTGTTCCGCGCTTAACCCTGGCCATTGCCCATACACTTTGCCACCCTGCACCCCACCACCAAGGGCAAACATGACATTGCCATGGCCGTGATCGGTACCACCACCGCCATTTTCGGTAACCCGCCGCCCAAACTCACTCATCGTCACGATTGTCACACGTCCAAGCCGATCCGCGAGATCGGTATACAGGGCATGCAGCCCATCGGCAAATTCACTGAGGTTAGCAGCCATTTCGCCTTCGGCCCCACCCTGGTTGACGTGGGTATCCCAATCGCCAATATCGGCACAGGCGACTTCGAGGCCCACATCGGCTTTGGTGAGTTGGGCGATCTGCATGAGTGCCTTGCCAAATGGCGTATCGGGGTAGCGTGCGCCATCGGCGGGCTGGTAGCGTTGCTTCCCGCCACTGGTGATCCGCGCTATCGTATCGATTGCGGCCAGTGTCTGGCGGCCACCAGCGCCCAATAACCCAGGGCCTTTGTAGATCTGACCATGGGCGGCGCGAATACGCGGCAGATCGGTTGGGCGTGCCTGAAGGGTGAACGACTCAAGGTTGGTGAGGGCAGTGGCACTCCCGCCGCGTAATGAACCTTGCAGGAGCGCACCGAAGCCGACAGCGCGAAATGGCGGGTCGCCATCGGGTGGTGGTGTTGCTGGCGCACCCTGGGCCAGATGGCGAGCAAGCCAGCCACTCGTCAGGCTCTTCTCGCCAGGCGCACCGCGCTCCATATTATCCATGGCATCGAAGTGTGAGTGGGTTGGGTCGGGCGAACCGCATGCATGAATAGCGGCCAGGCTATGGGCATCCCAGATCTCCTTGAGCGGTGCGAGTGCTGGGTGCAACCCAAAGAACCCATCAAGATCGAGTGCGCCGGCATCGCTGCCTGGTTTCGCGATTGCCAGGCGGCTGCGGGCTGCATAGTAGGCGGAATCGCCATGCGGCACAACAATATTTAGGCCATCGGCACCGCCGCGCTGGAAGATAACTATTAATGTGTCGTTCATGGGTGTTCCTTTCATTCATGTGGGATGCCGCTGTGCGCGGCAGGCAGTTTCGTGCCGCTATGCGCGGCAGTAGATATTTGCAGTCTTAAATATGCCGCTATGCGCGGCGGGCAGCCAGAAACTGTTCTTCTTTCCGCTTCTTACCGCTATGCGCGGCGGGCAGCCAGAAACCGTTCCGACCGGTTTCCGGCACCTTCCCTCGGCCAGGCGCTACGCCCTGAACCCGTAATGGATGCTCTTGACCCACGAACGCCCGTTGATCATGCCTCGGCTGCGATCAATCCGTGTCGGTGGCCGGTTGGGGCACAGCGCGCTGCGTCCTTACGCAAACGCCCGTTGGTTATGCCTCGGCTGCGGTCGAGATGCGCTGGTGGTTGGTTGTTGTGATCTCCTGAAAGCTGAGAGCTGAAAGCTGAGAGCTATATGCTGACCCCTAATACACCTGAAACGCAGGCGATGCCAGCATGAGGCCAACCAGCCCTGGCAAAGTATCGCGGAGTGTCTGTGCATTCAGGGTTGTGTCTGGTTTGCCAACATAGCCAGTTAATGCTGCGTGAGCTTCGGGCGTGAGCGCGCCAGGAAGGATCGCACGAGCAAGCGCATCAACTAATGCTGCTGGGGTTGTGGGTGTCTGTGGTACGAGCTTGGTCAGATCGGTCCTGAGGCCACGAATCTGCCCTGCTGCCAGGTTGAGCCCAAAATTCCAGCGCGCCAGCAGCCCACCGGTTGTAACCCATGCTGCGCCGATCTGCGGGTAGCCATTGGGTGGGCTCCAGCCAAATGGTGCCTGACCCATGCCCTGCAAAACCTTCACAAGCGGAACAATGCTCAGCAATCCATCACGGTTTGGTGTGGTTCCAGTGGCGCGGATGGCCGAGACAAGCATGCGAAATGGCAGTTTTATCTTCAGGTCAGCCGCCTGGCGAAATTCATCTGAATGGAGAATGACCCCCAGCGTGGCGCGGATGTCGGTGTCGTTGGCTAGGTATGCCTGTGCAGCCCGTGCAACCAGCGCTGGCGGCGGTGTGTCGCTGACGAATGTGGCAACCAATTTGTACGCAATCCGCTCGGCGGTCTTCGGGTGTGTGGCGAGGCGGCTCAACAGTTCTTCGCCCTCTGCTTGCCCACCGCCAGCAGGGAAATTCAGCCCCAAGAACTCGATCCGCTTTTCATCTGGATCGTGGAGGCGCGGAGCAAACAGGAAAGTCCCTGGCGCTTCTGCCTGGGCTGGCGCAACCGTCCAACCAGTCAGTGTTCGAGCCACGGCAATCACATCATCCTGGCTGTAGCCGCCATCGGCACCGACGGTATGCAGTTCGAGCAGCTCGCGGCCATAGTTCTCGTTGATGCCACCACGGGCACCGAGTGGGCGCGTATTCTGGGCATTATCGAGGTACAGCAGCATCGCGGGGCTGCGGGCCGAGGCCAGCAACATCTCGCGGAAGGTGCCGAGTGCATGTGCCCGAATGACCTCGCGGTCGTCGAGTGTTTTGAGGAAGCGCACCAGCCCTTTGCCAATGAAGATATTGAGGTGGTTGCTCCAGAAATCGACCATAATCTCATACAGTTGGCGCTCGCTTGCTATCGCCCGCAGAATGGCAGCAGCCTGCAATTCAGCAACGATTCGCGCTGGCTTGATTGTACTTGTGCCAGTAAGTAGATCCGCTGGATTGGTTGATTCTGCTTCTGGTGTAGGAATCGTGGGGTTCTTTTTGTCGCGCCGATTCTGGCGTAGTGAACGAGCGATGGCGGCCAGTTCCGGCCCACTCATATTCAGGGTTGTAAAGCTTTTCAGTTGTTGATCAAGGGCTGTGTCATCAATCTGATCGGGGTGCAGTTGGCGTTCGATGATTGCATCCCAGCCGAGTTTGCTGGCCTGTTCCAGATCACCAGCCCGTGGCCCGTAGGTTATGCGGTTCAACAGATGCACGAATGCTGCCGAATTGGTCGAGCCAGTTAACAGGCTTGTCGGGCTAGCAACTGGCGTTGCCCAGGTCTCGGGTGTTGCCAGTGCTTCGGCGGCGGTTCGCGGGATACCACAGGCGCTCAGAAATCCCGGTAGAGCCAGATAGAGCGCTGCCAACCCGCTTGATGTAAGAAATTCACGTCTGTTCATATATACCTCCCAGCTGTAGGATAGTTGGGAGGTGTGCAGAAATTGTGAAGGCAGCGTAGAGATCAAGCGCATGCAATCGAAGATCCGCGAAACAAGTCCGGTAGTGTTCATTTATCGCAATGTATCAGAGGAGAAGCCATGTGCTATGATTCGAATTGTCCCGTAATGGGATATTCATACCTTGGGAATATCTTCGAGTGTACAATTGAATCAAATGATCAGTGCCCTTACAAAGTTTCGAAAGGAAGAAATATTATGACTCGTGTTCCGCTCCTATCTGAACAGGATGTATCCGATCCACAGGTTGCCGTCATCTACGATGAGATCCGGCGTGAACTTGGCTTTGGAATTGTCCCCAACCTGTTCAAGTCTATGGCAATCAACCCGGCGATCCTGCACGCAAATTGGAACAAATTTCGTGCCACAGTGCTACAGGGCCATCTCCCACGCACCCTCAAGGAGATGGTAGGTGTGCTGATCTCACAGTCCAATAAAAGCGAGTATGCCATGCGGGTTCATCTCCATGGACTCAGCGCACTGGGCATGTCCGATGTTGTGTTGCACGCTCTGGTGGCTGATTATATGAGCTGCCCATTGCCCGAACGTGAGAAGCAGATCCTACGCTTCGGCCTGCTTGCTGCTGTCGATCCACTGAGCCTGACCGAGGCCGATTATGATCAGCTGCGTTCCCACGATCTCTCCACCGCCGAAATCTTCGAGATCATTGCCACCGCCGATCTGTTTATGTCGGTGAACTCCTATACCGACGCGATTGCGCTTGAATTGGATGCTCTCGGATGATCGTATGAGCCGTCGAAGATCCGCAACACCAATAGATTCTACTGAGAGCGGAGCTTTGCTAAAGCCAGAACCTAGCGACCAGGTGCGCTCGCTGCTGGCCGAGACACAGGCGGTTTCGGCGCGTCTGGCTGCGCTGCACGAAGTAGCGGCGGCCATGCAATCAAGCTTGAATACATCAACGGTGCTACGCACATTGGCGCGTGAGGCTCGCTGGGTGCTCGATTTTCAGTTCTGTTCAGTTACGGAGCTGCATGCAGATACCTACATTGAGCAGGTGTTAACTCAGCCTGATGCGAGTGCAGCAGCAACGCGCCACGGAACTCTGGATGATGGCCCGATTGGCAAAGCGGTGCGTGCTGGTCACGCACTCCTATTGCACAGCCTGGTCGGTGTCGGTTTGGTTCCGCCAGACATGCAATCGGCGCTGATTCTGCCGCTGCTCAGCCGTGGTACAGTGCTTGGCACGCTGAATTTTTATGCTACTCAGGCACAGCACTATGGCTATGATGATCTGCGTATTGCGGGGGCATTGGCCGCCCAGGCAGCTGTGGTGATCCAGAACACACGCCTGTTTCAAGAAGTGTTAGATGCACGCGATGAACTGCACGCTGTTCTGGAGTCAATCAGCGATGGCGTGTTTGTTGTTAGCACAACCCAGGCTATTCTTCTGGTCAATCAGGCGGCTCGCCAGATGTTGGGGCTACAGCAACATCCATTGAGTGGGCGGTCGTTGGCAGCTCTCGGACTCCTTGCTCGTGCGAATGGGAGTCGGTTGTTCACGGCTAGGCATCTCCGGGTGCTGCACCAACTGCCGGAAACAGAAGTTCAGGGTACCCTACAGCTCAGCGATGGGCGACACCTCGAGTGGCATCGTACGCCAATCCAAAACTCATCCGCATCGGCTGGCTATGTTATCTCGCTGCGTGATGTGACAGCGCGTGTCCAGCTCGATACGCTACGCGATGATATGATCGCCATGCTGGTTCATGATCTGCGCACGCCACTGACGACGATGCTGCTCGGCCTTGATTTGCTGAACGAGCCGAGTATCCCATTGGAGGCACATGCCGAGTTGCACGACAATATTCGCCTGGGTGCCCAGCAGATGCTCCGCCAGGTGAATGTGCTGCTCGATCTCCGTAAGCTGGAAGCCGGGCGGCTCACGCTTTTCCCCGAGCCGATCCACCTCGCGGCATTGGTTACGAATACGCTTGGCAAATTCAAGCTACAAGCGACCACGAGCAAGGTGTTGTTATGCTCTGAGGTAGCAGAAAACCTGCCATTCGTTCTGCTCGATGATGAATTGATAGCACGGGTACTAGAGAATCTGATCGGCAATGCGCTGAAGTTCACTCCTGCTCAGGGCCAGATCATCGTGCGCGCTACCAGAGATACTCGTCTGCTCACCCTTGAGGTCTGCGATAGTGGCGAAGGTGTACCGGCAGAGCTGAGCGAGCGAATATTCGAAAAACATATGCAGGGTGCAGGCAACAATCAGCGCAAAGGAGTTGGGCTCGGTCTGGCCTTCTGCAAGCTTGTTGTCGAGGCACATCAGGGACAGATCGGTGTGCGCACAAACCCAGGTGGGGGCAGTATTTTCTGGTTTCGTATCCCACAGCCAGAAACGCTTGGTTAACACGCTGAGCATTTGCTATCCATAGCCAGGTTCCTGTCTTCGTGGCTCTTGGCCTAAGAAGAGGCCCAAGCCCTGAACCTCTGCAAAAGCCCTGGTATCGATATGATACACTGGGCCAATCAGCATGCTATCAGTCTGGAGGTTCCATCATGGCTGCACCAACGCCAACGCCAACCACGATCCGTGCGCTTTCTGTTGCGCCATTGGATATTACGCTACACACCCCGTTTGGCATTGCCGGTGGCAGCGCCGATAGTGCCCGCAACCTGCTTATAACCATAGAACTGGCCGATGGCACATGCGGTTATGGTGAGGCGGCACCATTCCCGCCCTTCAATGGTGAGACACAGGCGATGGCGGCGAGTGCGATTGATGCTGCTCGAACGACTCTGGAGGGTGGCGATGTTCGTGAATGGCGGCGGATCGCGCAGGCGGTTCGAGCGGTGGTTGGTGAGGTTGGATCGGCACAGTGTGCAATTGAAACCGCCATTCTGGATGCCATGACGCGGCGCGCCCACATGCCATTGTGGTCGTTCTTTGGTGGCATGGCAACAACCCTGGAAACCGATATGACGGTGACGACTGGCACGGTGGCGCAGGCGGAAGCCGATGCGAAAGCTATTCTGGCGCGTGGCATGCGGACAATAAAAGTTAAAATTGGCTCTGGTGATCTGAAGTTGGATCTGGAACGGGTGCTGGCGATCCGTTCTGCCGCGCCAGATTCGCCACTTATTCTGGATGGCAACTGTGGCTATTCTGCCGATCAGGCGTTGCAGTTGCTGGCACTCCTGCACGAGCGTGGCGTACGGCTGGCGCTGATCGAGCAACCTGTTGCAAAGGATGATATTGATGGCATGGCGCAGGTTGTGCAATGGGGCGGTATCCCGGTTGCAGCCGATGAGAGTGCCGCCAGTGCCCGTGATGTGCTGCGGCTGGCAACGGCCCGTGCTGCCAATGTGATCAATATCAAACTCATGAAGTGTGGTGTTGCCGAGGCACTGGATATTGCGGCGGCGGCCCGCACCGCCGGTCTGGGCCTGATGATCGGCGGGATGGTCGAATCGAGCCTGGCGATGTCGATGTCGGCCTGTTTCGCGGCAGGGCAGGGCGGATTCAACTATGTGGATCTGGATACACCCCTGTTCATGGCCGATAGCCCGTTGGTTGGGGGGATGCGCTATCACGGCGCACAGATCGATCTATCGCAGATCGAAGCTGGCCATGGTGTGGTGCCGAAGCGGTGATTGACCAGGAGTCAGAAGTCAGGAGTCAGAAGTGGTACTTCGCTTATTGTCCGCAGAAAGTTACCAGAGCGATATTCTGACTTCTGACTTCTGACTCCTGAATACTCCCTCAAAGGAACGCATGACTCATACCGTGGTCAGCCAATCGCCAAACCGATCAATCCACTGGTCCGCTGGCAAGCCCTGTTTATTCATGCCAAAGCCATGGCCACCTGTTGCATAGATATGCAGCTCGGCAGAATGGCCAGTGGCCTGCCAGGCTGTGTATAGCGGGATACTGGATTGAACCGCCATCTGATCATTACTGGCGAGCGCAATGAATAATGGTGGTGCATCGGCAGGAATGTGTTCAATCGCGAGTGGTGCGCTATAGATCGGCGCTGCGAAATCCGGGCGGCTTTCGGGATCATACTGTGTTGCGACGTTAGCGGCAACGAAGCCGCCTGCGGAAAAGCCCACAATGCCAACCCGATTTGGCGCAATATTCCATTCGGTTGCATACTGCCGAACGATCCGCAGTGCCTGGTTGCCATCGGCAATAATCATTGGAAAGAGCGTCTTGGTGAGAAGAGCCAGACGGCTACGATCGGCCATCGTCTCGCGCATCTGCTGCTCAAATTCCGCATCGTCCACCGCTGTTTGAATCAATCGGTAGCGCAACACAAACGCTGCAATCCCGCGTTCGTTCAGCCATTGTGCAACCTGCGTGCCCTCGTGTTCGATAGCCAGCAGATGATAGGCTCCACCAGGGCAGATAACAACGGCCATGCCAGTTGCTCGCTGTGGATCTGGCAGGTATACGGTGAGCGTCGGCTGAGTGACATTCCGAACAACAGGGATGTTGCGTGCTGCTGATGGTGGGGTGATCTGTTCCTGCTGCGTCCAATCCTCCGAACCGGGTACGCCATTCGGCCATATGGGGATAATCATTATGTTTGCCTTTCATCTGGTTGATACCGCTACGTGCGGTGGCGTTTGGTTTGCGGGGCTATGCCCCGAACCCCAAATGTATGTCTGTGGCCCACCAACGCCTATTGATCATGCCACGGCTGCGACCAATTGGTGTTGGTGACATTTGGGCGAACACGCGGTTCGCCCCTACCGTGGTTCATGGTCTATCGACTATCGTTCTATCGGTTATCGGCTATTACTATGCCACGGCTGCGACCAATCAAACATCACGCAATGGCAACGTCGGTATCGCAGACAACGAACGTAGGGGCGATACCAAGCCGCTCACATCCGGCCACCACCATTGTCTCGCCACGCGGCGCGTGTTCACCCGCTCCGAACGCCGCGTTGATGCGCGATGGTACACGGTGGTACGCGGTGGCTTATTCTCTTGTTCCAACCCCTCATCCCTAACCCTCGGTTCTCGGTTCTCGGGCGGACACAGGTTCGCACCCTACACGATTTCTCGGTCACCTCGTCACCTGGTCATTCTGACTCCTGACTCCTGAATACTGGGTTCTTGGCTCTCGTATAGTTGCGTTGCTCGCTAACACAATGCTATACTCCATTGTAGTTATCAGCTAGCGAATTGTCTTTCTATGCAACTTACCGATCTCCCTGCCTTCCTACTGGCAGTGCTGGCTGCCTGGCTTGGCCTGAGCCTGTTGCTGCGCGATTCACGTGATCGCGTCACGCGTGCCTTTGCCTGGTTGAGCCTACACCTGACCCTGTATGGCTTGGCGACGGCGCTTGCGCCGCTTTCGGCGGATGTTACGACTGCACGCATTCTGCTGCAACTCCAGGCGGTTGAGTCGGTGTTGCTGCCGCCTGTCTTTCTGCATTTTATCATGCGGCTTGTTTCGGGCGAATTTCCACCACGCCAACGGATCGTGCTTGGCCTATTCTACACGATTGGCGTTGGCATGGGCCTGTATGCCCTGTTCGGGCCAGGCATGATCCAGGAACCAACCATCCTGCGTTTTCCGGCAGGCCTGCTCACCTGGCTGTGGGTCGCTCAGCGGGCGCTGCCACTCATCCTGGCCATGGCACTCATGTTTCTGGGCTATCGGAGCGCTGGTGGCGACGATCTGGCCCGCCGTCGCCGGCTCATGTTTGCTATTTCGGCTGGTGCTGGAGCGCTTGGCGCACTGATCGCCACGGTATCGAGTGAGCTGCGCCAATCGCCAGCATTTGGGCACGCCCTGATCACGCTTGCACTGATTGTGCTGGCCTATGCCGTGCTTGTCTATCGTTCGCTGCTGCCAGAACGAATGGCGCGGCGGGCTGTCTATCGATCGATGATCGGCGGGTTTCTGACGGCTGGGTATATCGGGCTGATTGTGACACTTGAGCCATTGATGCGTGGCTGGCTGAATATCGAGGGCACCTATATCACGACGATCCTGCTGATTGTGGTGATCTCGGTTGCCGCTCCATTGCGCGATTGGGTCAGCAGCCAGCTTGATCGGATCTTCTTCCATCAGGAGTTCGATTTCGGCACGCTGCTGCGGATGGTCGGCAATGATCTGCTGGAGCGCGGCACCCTTGATGATCAATTGCAAACAGCTCTGAGTTCGATCTGTGGCACGCTGGATCTCGAAAGTGGGCTGGTCGCTGTTCGCGAGGGCACCGGCCTGCGTAAATCGGCAGTTCATGGCATCGTTCGGCCAGATTCCACCATTCTACAGGCAGCAACCATTCCCGAGGCCGAACAGATCTGCTTCGGTGATTGGCATGTTTGGCCAGCGGCTCGGTTGTTGCTGCCACTCAAGCAGGGCCAGGATGAGCTTGGCCTGTTGGCTCTTGGCCCGAAGCGTTCTGGCGAACCATATGGCAATACGGAACGGGTGCTGCTCTCGTCCCTGGCGAGTTACCTGGCCTTGGCGATCCGCCATTCCCGCCGCCAGCACGAAGAACAGTTGGCGCTTGCATCATTGGCCGAGCAGAGCCGCCAGCTTCAGGTTGAACAGGAACTCCTCCTAGCCCGCGCCGCCGAGGCCACCCGCACCGTTGAGGCCAGTAGTACGCCCAATCCGATAGCTCCAGAGCAGGTTCGTGGCCTGAAGGTGTATGCCCTGGGGCCATTACGGGTTGAGCGTGATGGCATCGCCATTGAGCGCTGGGGTGGCGATAAAGCCGGAACGTATCAGGCCGAGGCACTATTTGCCTTTCTGTTTGATCGGCGTGGCCGTGGGCTCACCAAGGACGAAGCAGCCGAGGTGGTCTGGCCCGATCTGGATCTGGAGAAGGCCGATATGGCCTTCCATCGCACCATTTCTGCACTGCGGCGCACGCTCGAACCAGGGTTGCGGCGGGGTAATGAGAGCACCATGGTAACGTATCATCACGAGCGTTATTGGCTGAACCCGGCTGTAATCGGTTGGTGTGATGTCGAAGCCTTTGGCGCGGTTGTCGCACGCGGCCACACACTATCCCGCCAGGGTGATATCGAGATCGGGCGGGAGAGTTTTGTTCAGGCACTTGCACTGTATCGTGGTGAATACCTTGACGATTGCCCGTTCTTTGGCGATTCGTCCTATGTCGAACCGCGCCGCAATGAGCTACGCGATCAATACCGCGATACACTGCTTGCGCTTGGCAATCTATACGAGCAACTCGGCCAGGTTGGTGAAGCGGCAAGCTGCTATCGTAAGGCGCTCACCGCCAGTGATGGCGATTGCCTGCGCGCCGCGGATGGCCTGGCGCGGCTTCAGGTTGGGGCGCTGTGAGAACCGAGGAGTCAGGCGTCAGGAGTCAGAATACGAACCACCCTTACCCTGAACAAAGGAGCAAGAGCCAAAAGCCCCTGAAGGGGCGGCCAAGAACGGAGAACCAAGAATTAGGTCGAGGCGAACCTCGTGTTCGCCCACGAACCAGGAATGTATCGTAGGCAATGCGACGATGCAAACAATGATTGTAAGAATGGTTTGCAACCGCCGCTCATTACGGCCATTGCCGAACCCAATTCTGATCTAGTTGACTATTCGGTGCTGGATGTCTTCCTTCCACATCCTGATTATTCAAAGCAGCATTTCGTCTGTATTCTGAACCCCTCCGGCGAACATGTCGAAACCACAAAGCAACTGATCATAGAAGCACATTCCATTGCAGCAGCCCGACTTCAACGCAAAACGCAGCATGAGTCTGACACTTACCCCAAGGTACAGTCGGCGGGCGGATAGATACATCCGCCCCCTATGCGATGCCGATCAAGGCAGACGATGCGAATGCCCGCTAGCGCAGTGATCCGAATTATGCCAGTGTTGTTGCCGAGCGACGGCGTGTCGGACGGCGGTAATCGGATTTCTTCTTCAGCCCTACCCTTCGCCTGCTAGTACGCGCCGCATGCTGGATCGTGATCGGGAGCATCTGGCGGCGCTTGGCATTCTGATTGAACGCAACACAAGCTCGCCACAGTTCCGGTTGCGTGGTAGCATGCCCATCTTCACCCCAGACGAACTGCGGGTACTGGCGATCATCCGCGATACATTTGATACACGCCACCCCCAGGCAGCACAGATCTGCGAGATTCTCACACGCCTGACTGCCGATCTGACAACTATAATTTACAGCAGATCTATCAACGGCGAATGGTACACCGCGCACCGATGCGTCCGGCAATCGAGGGGTGGGCTAAACATACGTATGCACGTTTCGCGTTGGGCGAAACATAGTGGCGATTGTTGTCACCATGGTGCGGTGTTGGCGCGATTCACGCATCTGGGGAGCGCCGCAGCGCTGGTATGGGTGTGGATGACCGGTGCAGATGCGGAGCCGCGTTGATCGTTCGTGGCTGCAGGTGTACGCCCAACGCCACAAATCCGAATGCACCGACAGGCGAGCATGCCCCGGTCATGCGTGCGGCATGCAGGTGGTGTTCCCGGATCGGTTGGCATCCCAGACCGCATGCGGCGCGGCGACCTGTTGCACTCTGCTACCCCGCGATTCCGATGGGTCGCCGTTGCGCTTAGGCCGCCTGGGTCGGGACGCTCATCGGTCGCCGCTCCTCCCGGTCGGCGCGGATGCTGGCGATGGCCCGCAGATTGATCAGCACATAGGTTAGCGTGTTGCGGTTGACAATTGCGCGCCCACGGCGCAGTTTCGGGCGCAGGATGCCGAGCGCTTCCGACTGGCTGTTGATCCGCTCCATGATCGTGCGCTGGGTGAACAGGGTCTGGTAGGCGTCGCTGGTGCGGTCAGTTGATGGCGAATGCGCGCCCCGCGTCCCGCCGCGATGGTGGTGGCACAGCCACCCGTGGCGAAATGCAGGTCAGCGGTGGGGGGCACGCCGCGCCGGTCACGGTTGGCAGCAGCAATGGGCAGCGATACTTCTCGCGGGTGTGCGGCATGAGGCCGGATCGATGCTGATAGGTGAATTGCAGCGTCATCGGCAATCCGGCAGCACAGATCGGGGCTCCATCGGCGGCAAACTGGCGGCCCGCACCTTTGGGGCCAGGATTGAACGGCACGGCGGCGAAGCCCCCAGCCTAGTCGAAATAGTCGTAGACGTAGTGGGCATCGAAGGCGGTATCCCAGGTGCCGAAGCGTGGGCGTCGCCCCAACCGCGCCTCGACCTGGGCCATGAGCGGGTGGAAATAACTGTCATCGGACTCATTGAACGGGCGGGTGCGTTCGGCCAGCACGACCTCGGTGTGACGGCTCCCAAGCCTAAAGGACTTGGGCTTCACGGGGATGCCGCCCCATCCCACAACATCAAAGATTGAGTGTTTGGAGACCACGTTGCAAGATATTGATCGCCGCATTGGTATCCCGATCCAAGACCAGCCCACAGGCAGGGCAGGCATGGGTGCGCTCGCTCAATTTCTTTGTGACCAACTCACCACAGCGGGAACACATCGTGGATGTATTGCGGGGGTCGACCAGGATGACGGTTCGGTCAGCTTCTGCCGCTTTGCCGATGGTCATGCGGATGAACTGAGTCCACGCCACATCCATGATGCTCTTTCGCATCCCGCGCCCGTTGCTCTTTCCCATTTCGAGCGGTGCGAGGTCTTCAAACACGATCACCTGATACGCGTTGACCAGCTCGCGGCTGCGCTTGTGGGCAAAGTCAGCACGTCGGTTGCCGATCCGTTCGTGAATACGCGACAAAATACCCTTCTGTTTCGTGTGCTCAGGCCAGTTTTGGGCGTTCTTGGCAGCGTCCTTACGCTTCTGAACCCGCTTCAGGTCGGCTTCGTCCGTGCGATAGAAGCGCGGGTTTTCGATCTGAGAACCATCCGAGCGCGTCGCAAAGTTCAGCAATCCGACATCGACGCCGGTGATCTGTTCAGTCGGCTCAAGCATGTGCGCTTCCGTCTCACACGAGATACAGGCGTACCACTTGCCGGTTGCCGTTCGGCTGAGTGTGACCGTTTTGGGCGTGCCTTCGATAGGCCGATGCAACACCAGATTGACCGTGCCGATCCTGGTTGCAATCAGCCGCGCACCTTCGATCCGCACGCCGTTGCCGTACTGCGGATAGGTGATACTGTCGTAGCGCCCGAACTGTTTGAATCGCGGAAAGCCGACTTCTTCCGCGCCCTGCTTGACTCGACGAAAAAACGCTTGGAATGCGAGATGCACGCGCACCTGAACGTTTTGCAACACCTGCGACTGTACCAGTTTCAAGGACGGACGTTCAACTTTCCATCCAGGGAGCAACGCTTGGGTATCGTACCAACCAAGCGGAGCGCCTTCCGTATGCGCGTCCCGTCGCGCTGCAAGCGTCTGATTGTAGACCCAGCGGCATTCCTCAAGCTGTGCATCAAGAATGCGCCGTTGGCCGTTCGTCAGGTAGACACGATATGTGAAGGCTTTCCGCATCAAACGTCCTTTTGTTGCTCAATGTACTGCTGCACAACCGCAAGTGTGACCGATCCGACCGTTGAGATGAACTTGCTGCGTGTCCAGAGCGTGGGCAGTCGCTTTTCGAGCCAAGGGACCTCGTTTCGCAGCTCGTGTGATGTGAATCCTTTGATCAGCCCAACACTGACATTGACGCCCTTTCGTGGGTCAACATCACGCAGGAGATGGTCATGATCGACCAGCACCTCCATTTCGATAATCATGTAGCCGTACTCGTCTTGTTTGGAATAAACAAGTTCCTTCATACGAGCGGCTACAGGATCGGTGAGCACCTTGCGGCGATACTTTGAGCAGAAGATCACATGATACTGACAACTATAGACGATACTGTGATCTGTGTGGTAGATTTTGTTAGACTGTTGCAGTTGCATATACCACTTTTAGTAGATGACTGCCTACAGTATAACATATCGCCTTCGTCTCGTCAACGACTAAAGCGGCTCAAGCGAGTGAAGCCCGTATATCCCACGGCGAAAGCTCGTGGGCTTTACGGGCTAGAATCGTAAAAATACAATTGCCTCGTGAATTGTCTGAAGCGTAATAGTATGATAGTCATCTAGAATCAGCAGCAGCGGATCGGCAGAGGCGGCCAATGTATTCACGAGGGCGCTCAGGATCGCATGGGTTGGTGGGCTGGCAGTATGGGAGCGCAGTAAAGTCCATGCTGCTGTGCTAATCGTAGGGCGCACAGCTTCTAGCGTAGCGATCAGATATGCGAGAAATCGATTAAGATGATTGTCGGTGTCGTCCAGAGCAAGCCAGGCGGCACTGCTTCCCTTGCTGCCGCGTAGCCACTCAGCGACCATGGTTGTTTTGCCAAAGCCGGCTGGCGCGGCAATTAGGATGAGCTTCTGGCCCTGGGCAATCGCCGTGTCGAGCTGTGAAATCAGGCCAGGGCGTGGCACCAGGGTAATACGGGGGATGTTGGGACAGTGAGTTTTGTGGAAAGCAGATGTAACGATTGAGCGCTGTCCAGCGCGTCGGAAGCAGGGTGATCCCTATCTAGCGCTGGTTGCGCCGCCTGTGTGATCTCACCAGCAAGTTCGGCGGCGGCGGTATTGAGGCGATCAAGGGTCAGATCCTGTGATCGTCCAAGATATACACGATGGAGCTTACCAGCGCGGCGTCGATAGGCTTTCCAATAGGATTGGCTAGGGCCGCGCTGCTCTTTATGCGCCGTGAACGTGCCGTTGCTGCTGCGAAAGGCAAACGCGGTTGCACCAGTAAGCCAGGCATACCATGCTGGGGAACCAATAGGTATCTGGTTCGCGTTGCCATCTGATTGCACCAGAAGCGCGTGTTCCACTAGGACGGTTGAGGATGTGGTTGGCATAGCCCATCCCTCTACATCAGTCAGAGCATGTGTGGGGAACTCCCAAGCAAACTATACTCTCTTGTGGGGAACCGCGCAAGGATTAGTACCATAATGAATATGGTATCATAGCGAAGCACAGCCACACGTATATGAAAGCAATGAGAGCATATGACACAGCCTGCCGAGCCGAAACGTGCGCTTGTGATCGGCGCACACCCCGATGACAATGAGTTTGGTGCTGGCGGAACAATCGCTGGCCTGATCCGTGAGGGATGGGAAGTTACCTATATCATCTGTACGAATGGTAACAAAGGCACCAAAGATCCAGCACTCTCGACCTTCCAGTTGGCCGAGCTTCGTGAGGCAGAACAGCTCGCCGCCGCAAATGTTGTTGGTGTCAAGAAGGTAATCTTCCTGCGCAACAACGATGGCGAGATCGAACCATCAACGGCGCTGCGTGCTGAACTAGCATTCTATATTCGCTACCTCAAGCCACAGTATATCTTCACCCACGATCCATGGAAGCATTACATGTTTCATCCCGATCATCGGGTGGTGGGCTTTGCGACAATCGATGCGGTTGTCTCGGCCCGCGATCATCTGTTCATGCCAGGGCTTGGTCAGATCGGGATTGGCGTCTGGCGGCCAGAGATGCTGTTTCTGTGGAGTGCCGAACAACCTGATCATGTCGTGGATATTTCCGAAACCCTTGAGTTGAAGATTGCCTCACTCCACGAACATCATACCCAACTCGATGGTGCAAGCGGCTGGGAAGCGCGTGTCCGCGAGCGAAATGCTGAACTCGGCAAGCAACATGGGTTTGCCGCTGCGGAAGCCTTTAAGAAGATGCCTGTCTGAGAACCGAGTATTCAGGAGTCAGGAGTCAGGAGTCAGAATGAGCTTTCAGCTCTCAGCCATCAGCTTTCAGGAGCTCGCAGCAAATAGCCACCAACACATCTCGACCGCAGCCGTGGCATGACCAACCGGCATTCGTGGGCCACAGACATCTCTTACGGGTCCAGGGCGTAGCGCCTGGCCGCTCGGAGGGTGCGGGAACCGGACGGAACGGTTCCTGCGAAAAGGGTAACAGGATACTTACAAGAAGAGGAACCAACGATGGCTTACTCAACGAAGATTGGCGCATCTATTAAGCGCAAAGAGGATCCACGCCTGATCACTGGTGCTGGTGCCTATGTCGGTGATCTCAAGTTGCCAGGGATGCACCATGTTGCCTTTGTCCGCAGCCCCTACCCACACGCCAACATCCTCAGTATCGACACATCTGCCGCACTTGCCCGCCCTGGTATTGTTGCGGTGGTGACGGGTGAGGAACTTGTTCGTTACTGTGGGCCACTCCCGATTGGCGCAGGCAGTGAGGGTGGCGCGGGCAAAACCGAAATCCGCCCGACCAGCCATCAGCCACTTTCTGTTGGCAAAGTGCGCCATGTTGGTGAAGCTGTTGCTGCCGTGATTGCAATCACGCCCGAACTGGCTGCCGATGGCGTTGCCGATGTGGTTGTCGATTGGGAACCACTGCCGGCCGCTGTCGAGATGCACGCCGCTGCCGAACCTGGCGCACCAAAGCTGTTCGATCATCTCGATAGTAATGTCGATCACGTCTGGAAGCGCAAGCATGGCAATGCTGCTGCTGCGTTCGAGAAGGCCCATACAATCGTCAGGCAGCGTATGGTCAATCAACGGCTGGCTGGTATTTCGATGGAAGGGCGTGCAGTCGCCGCGGCTGTCGATTCAACCACTGGCGGGCTGACGATCTGGACCAGCACGCAGGCGGCCCATTGGGTGCGGCGCGATGTCGCCAAGGCGCTTGGTCTGGCCGAAAATCAGGTTCGTGCGATTGCCCCAGATGTTGGTGGCGGGTTTGGCGTCAAGATCGGTGTCTATCCCGAGGATCTGGCAATTGCTGCAATGGCCCGCGAATATCGCATGCCTCTGCGCTGGGTTGAGGGCCGCATTGAGCATCTGGTGGCGACGACTCACGGGCGTGCGCAGGTTGCCGAATATGAGGCAGCAGTTGCTGAAGATGGCACGATCACCGGCCTACGGATGCGGGTTGTCGCCGATTTGGGTGCCTACCCGGTTGCCGCCGATATCCCTGACCTCACGGGTGCGATGGCTGTTGGCGTGTATAACATCCCGGCAGTTGATATTGAAATTACCTGCGTGTTCACCAACACAACACCAGTAGCAGCATATCGCGGTGCTGGCCGACCAGAAGCAGCCTACTATATTGAGCGGCTGGTTAATCGCATTGCGCTGGAAACGAATATCGATCCAGTCACTATCCGCAGAAAGAATTTTATCGCGCCCGATGCCTTCCCCTACAAAACCGCAACTGGCCAGTTATACGATAGCGGTGAGTATGCTCGTGCGCTCGATAAGGCGCTCGAGATTTCTAACTATGCTGGGTTGCGCGAGGAGCAGGCCCGCCGACGAGCCGAGGGAGCCAAACGTCAGTTGGGAATCGGCCTCGCCTGCTATGTCGAGATGTGTGGCTTCGGGCCGTTCGAGAGCGCACAGGTGCGTGTCGAACCAACCGGCACGGTAACCATCTATACAGGCATTTCGCCACACGGCCAGGGCACGGCCACAACCTTCGCACAGATCGTTGCCGATCAACTTGGTGCCGATTTCGATAGCGTGGTGGTGAAGTGGGGCGATACCGATAACACACCAATGGGCAATGGCACGATGGGCAGCCGCAGTCTGGCGGTCGGCGGTGGCGCGCTTGTCAAAGCGGTTGATGTGCTGCGCAAGAAGGCATCGGCGATTGCGGCCCATCTGCTCGAAGCCGCGCCCGAGGATATCGTGTTTGAACAGGGCAAGTATCAGGTCAAGGGCGTGCCGGATCGAGCGCTTTCACTGAATGAGATTGCCGAAAAAGCCTATACCGATTCGCTGCCAGATGAGATCGATCCTGGGTTGGAGGCAACTGGCTTCTTCAAGCCACAGGAGCTGATCTACCCATTTGGTGCCCATGTTGTTGTTGTGGAAGTCGAAACCGAGACGGGTATCGTCACAATTCGGGATTACTACTCGGTCGATGATTGCGGCCCGCGGATCAGCCCGATGCTTGTTGCAGGGCAGGTGCATGGCGGGCTAGCGCAGGGTATCGCCCAATCCCTGTTGGAAGAGGTTGTCTATGATGAGCGCGGCCAGCTTCTGAGCGGTTCGCTGATGGACTATGCCATCCCGCGTGCCGAGGATCTGCCATCGTTCACTCTGGATAAAACCGAGACGCCAACGCCACTCAATCCGCTTGGTGCGAAGGGTATTGGCGAAGCGGCCACAATTGGCTCGACGCCAGCACTAACCAATGCGGTTGTTGATGCACTCAGCCATCTGGGCGTCAAGCATCTGGATATGCCACTACGCGCCGAACGCGTCTGGAAGGCGATTCAGGCGTAGGAACAAGAACCAGGAGCGACGCGATGCCTCGCGTCTGGAACAAGAGAACAGGGTGCCAAAATCATTGATCAGGCCTTTGTTCTCTTGTTCTTTTTTGTGAACATATCACTTTATCGTGAGCGAGAGCTGAGAGCTGAGAGCTGAAAGCTATGGTGTAGCACAGGCCTTGGCCCAACTCTGGAGGCGCGTAGCAGCCTGCTCGGCATTCAATTCGCCCAACAACAATTGCGGTAGCACTTGCTCTCCTGCTGCCCATGCGCAGCGCAGCCCTGCTTGTGGTGGGATGCCAGGAGCCGCAAGTGCATTGGTTGCGGCAGCCATTAACGCAGGATTGTTTGTGATTGTTTGGCTGCGTAAAGCTTCCCGAAGCGCTGGCAGATACCCAAGTTCACTGGCGATCTGTTCCTGAATAAGTGGCTGAGTGAGTGCAGTACCTAATTGCTGGCCTTGTGCGAGGCGCGTACCGTTCAATGTGGTGCTGTACATGAGATACACACCATCAATTGGGGCAAGTGCCGAACGGCCATTTGCGGAGATGGTTGGCAGGGCTGCATACCCAAGATCGAGGGTTTCGCTATAGCTGCGATACTCCTGCAATGCCCAATCGCCATCAATAGCGAAGGCGGCCTTGCCATTACGAAACAACCGCGCCCCTTCTGCATAGGTGGTTGGCGGCGGCGCGCCGGTTGTGCGTAACTGCTTGAGCAACCCAAGCGCAGAAACCATGGCTGGTGTATCGAGTTGCGGGCTCCCATCGCTGGTGATACTGGTGCTGCCAAAGCCACGCAGCCATGGTTCGAGCCAGCGCATTTCGATCCAGGCCGCCACTAGGCCAACCTGATCCCCACCATTCAGCCGCCGAGCCTGCAATAGTAGGTCATCGGTAGTACGCGGGGCGCTGTCGATCAGCTTGCGATTGTATAATAGCAGCAGAACTCCGCGTGCTGCCACTGGCGTGCCCCAACGCTGGCCATCTGCCGTTGCGCCCTCAATTGTCGCTGGTAGAAAGCGCCGATCATCCAATCGATCATTGGCTGGCTGAATGATACCGGCCTGCTTGAGTAGGAACAGATCATCGGCACCACCCCAGATCATATCGGGCGGTGGCCCGAGCAATGAACCAGCGGTGATGTCGGTCGCAAGAGCATTCGGGCTCTTGGCAACAATCTGCACGGGGATTCCTGCTGTGCTGGCAGTTTGTTGCAGAAGCTTGGTCAGCGCCTCACGCTGGCTTTCTGGCCCAACTGCCCATAGTATCAGCGGGCCAGCATCGAGAGCTGGACGTGGCGTTGTAGCAACCAATGTTGGCGCAATGGTTGCTGTTGGTACTGGTGCTTGTGTCGCCGGGATGGTTGCTGGGATGGTTGCGGTTGGCACAATTGGCGGGCTTGTCGCAGTTGCTTGAGCGATGGGTGTGCGTTGTGTAGCAGGCGCACTACAGGCAGGCAGGAGTATCAGTATAAGAACAGTATGTAGGATTCGCACAGTTTGGTTATTCCTCAGGAGTCAGAAGTCAGGAGTCAGAATATGTTTGAGATAGTCAGTACTCTGTAAATGAAATAATCAGGTATTCTTTCCCTCACCCCAACCCTCTCCCAGAACGGGAGAGGGGCCGGAAGTGAGGGCGGTCTTTATCCTGACTCCTGAATACTCCAGCGCTTACTTCAAAAATAGCTCAATCACGGGTACAACAACATCTGGCTTGATAATCGGCAGATCCAGAGTCAATGTTTCCGAGCTGACTTCGGCAATACTCCACTCATCGTGTTTGCCTGATTCGAGCAGTTTGATCTCGCTGCCATCGTGGAGCAGTTGAGCATAGGCGATTTTGCCAGCAAACCCATCCAGATGCAGATGGCGGAATGGCCAGTTGAACACATGCAGGAACAACTGCTTACCATTCTGCGTGAACCGGCAGCCCGTCGGAGCCGTATAGGCACTCTGGGTGCAGCCATAGATCGCCCGGCTATGGGTGTACATCCATTCGGCATACACCTGCAATGCCGCAGTTGCTCGCGGATCAAACACCCCACGCGCCGTCGGCCCAACATTCATTAGCAGGTTGCCGCCAAGCGCAACGGTATTGATCAGGAGTTGGATCAGTTGTTCAGGGTTCTTCCAGGTTGTTTCATCGCGATGGTAGCCCCACGAACCACTGAATGTATGGCAGGCTTCCCACACAACCGGCTGGCCATTGACATGCACCCATTCGCGTGGCTGAAATTGTTCTGGCGTATACACATCGGCAAATTCAGGCGCAAGATCCAATCGATTATCGACCATAATCTCGGGCTGAACTTCGCGTACGAGCTCTAGCAGAGCTTCGCTTTCCCAATCGGTGTGGCCCTTGCCTGGTAGCTCCTTATAATCGCGGCCAGGGTAGGAAAAATCGAACCAGACAATATCGATCTTGCCATAGCCGGTCAACAGTTCCAGCACCTGTTTGCGCATATAATCAGCATAGCGGCGCATGTCGCGGCCCTCATTGAGTTTCGCAACATCCGGGTGATTCCGCAGTGGGTGGAAAATATCGATCGGGAAATCCGGGTGGTGCCAGTCGATCAGTGAATAGTACAGGCCGACCCGTAATCCCTCAGCGCGGAATGCCTCGACAAATGGCTTGAGCAGATCGTTACCATATGGCGTATTAGTCGCCTTATAGTCCGTCTGCTGCGTATCCCATAGACAGAAGCCCTCGTGGTGTTTGGCCGTCAGCACAACATATTTCATGCCTGCTGCTTTGGCGGCCCTGGCCCATTCCTGCGGATTGTACAGATCGGGATCGAAGTAATCGAAATAGCGCTGATAGGCCTCATCGTTGATCTGTTCCTGGCTCTTCACCCATTCATGGCGAGCAAGAAGCGCATACAGGCCCCAATGGATGAACATGCCAAAGCGATCATGAACAAACCAGTCGGTTCTGCCAGCGGTTGGTTTTGGGTTGAGCATCATTGCCTCTCTAGAGTATTCAGAAGTCAGGAGTCAGAATTCAGAATGACGCTATTCAGGGTTTGTGGTTATCGAGTGTTGTCGAGTTCGTCGCGCCAACTCCTGAATCCTGAGTTCTGACTTCTGAATACTCGATTAATACCCTGCTTCTCTATCGACCAGATTCCGTAATGGTTGGCCATTGACATAACGACCCAGATTTTCGATGAAGATCGCGATCTGGCGTTCCGGCGTTCGCGGCGATGAATAGGAGATATGTGGCGTGATCCAGATATTCTTCGCAGCCCAGATCGGGTGATCCGCTGGCGGCGGCTCCGGGTTGGTCACATCGAGTGCGGCTCCCGCAATCTGCCCGCTATTGAGCGCGTTGATCAATGCGTTTGTGTCAAGAATCTGCCCGCGAGCAATATTGATCAGATAGCCGCTTGGTTTCATCAGCGCCAGTTCGGCAGCACCAATCATCTGACGTGTCGCGTCTGTTAATGGCACAGCCAGAACGACAAAATCGGCTTGGGGTAGTAATGTACGCCAGCCATCGGCACCAACAACCTGTTCGATTCCCTGCATGGGAGTTGGGTTGCGGCGGCTGCCGATAACACGCATCCCAAAGGCATTCGCACGGCGGGTGATCTCCTGGCCGATTGATCCCAAACCAATAATCAGCACCGTCTTGCCAGAAAGTTCGCCAAGCTGCTCGCGATCTTCAAATTTCCAGGCATCAGTTGGATGCAGACTGAATAGATTCCGAACATGCTTGATATGGCTGAGCATGTACATCATCACAAACTCAGCAATCGGAATTGAATGTGCCCCAACCGAATTGGTCAGCATGATGTCGCTCTGTTGCATTTCTGGAACATTCAGGATAAATTCAACCCCAGCACTTGGCGTATGGATCCAACGAATATGCGGCGCAGCCGCCAGCACGCTCCGAAAAATTGGGTGGGGCGTCCACCAGCGTAAAAAGATATCGGCATCAGCCAGATCTCCATCGGGGATCCCCTGTTCATCGATATGGACAATCTCGCACAATGGTGCAATTGCAGGAATGAGCGGCTCAACCTGCGCCGCAATTCGCGTCGGGAGAATCAGTTTCATGTGGGTTTGTTGCTCCGATAATATGTAGCTCTCAGCTCTCAGCTTTCAGTTTCGCTAACTATAGGCACCTGTACTGGCAACATAGTTTGCAGTGACGGAACGCACTTACTCGTGCGGCAAAGCTGAGAGCTGAGAGCTGAGAGCTAGTTAATCGACACTCTCCCCTGGAGCAGGGGCGATCACCTCAACATCAACGCCAAATTCTTTACAGTATTCGCGTAATGCCGCTGGCGTTCCTGTCAGGATCGGGAAGGTTGCATAGTGTTCTGGGATGGCGAATTTCGGGTGAATGAGCTTGAGCGCATAGGCCGCCTGGCGCGGATCCATTGTAAAGTGATCGCCGATTGGCAGAATGCACAACTCTGGTCGGTACAGATCGCCAATGATCTGCATATCGGCAGTGACGGCTGTATCACCGGTGTGATAGATTGAGAACCCATTTTCCATGCGAAGCACAAAGCCAGCTTCCGTACCCAATGGTACCACTACACCGTTATCTGTAAAGGTACTGCTATGGGTTGCATGAGTCATTGTAGCGTGGATTCCTGCCACCCCAACGGTTCCACCTTTATTGAAACCGATCAATTGTGTTTCTGCGATGCCTTTGCCAGCCAACCAACCGGTGAGATCATATTGGCCAACTACCGTTGCGCCGGTTTCGTTGGCAAGTGCGATCAGATCGGCGATATGGTCGAAATGCCCATGGGTCACAAAGATAATATCAATGCCTTCCTGCCGAATGCGGGCCTTCCAATCGGATGGGCAAGCCGGATTTGTGTCGACCCACGCATCGATCAGGATTCGCTTGCCGCCAGGGCTGTAAAGATGAAACGTTGCATGCCCAAGCCATGTGATCATCGTATCGCGGCCAATGATTGCCATAACATCCTCACTTTTGTGGAACAAAATAGCGTCGTCGTACGTCTAATAGTATGCACATACTGTCTATTAGTGTTGTTATGTCTGTTACTTATTCTACGAATACCTACGAATAATGGTAAACATTACCAGATGATCGTAAGTGGCGCAAGGTGAGGAGCAGATGTGGAAACAGGGAGTGATAGTCTAATCAGGTTGACAAAAAAGAGGGTAGAGATTAGTATGTAATCGGCAGATTATTCTAGAAACGCTTTACAAGCGCATGGCACCTAGTATGTGTACACGCGATCTCCTAATGTAAAGTGTCTACTCGTATCATTCTGCTATAGAAGTAGGCTAGAACGTCAAACTGCCTACTCACACAAGGGTAGGCAATATACATTTGGTTGAAGCCATCCAAACACTCTGCGACATTGTGTCAATCCCGATACCATCGAAGCGACATGCGCTCAGTTTATACTGGTAGTTGTCCTGCTGAGGTCAACTTCGGTCTACCGGTCAATCCGCCGACCGCTCAAATAAGCAGCGGGTTCGGGTTCATACCGGGAAGTAGCTGAGACCACGCTAGCGTAAGGAGAACTCAGAACCATGCAGCGTTACCGTCTTTCAATTGTGGTCGCTGTCGGGCTGGTAGCCCTGGTAGCGATCGGAGTATTGGTTGGAGCAGGGAGTAGCAATAGCCAGGCTGAAGAATCACAACCACTATTGCAGATGCCTGATTTCCCACCTACACCAACCATTCCTCCACAACCCGCCAGTGTTGCACGGCTACAGAGTGGCGCTACTCTGTTTAGCGATAGCTTTGATACTGCGGATTCGCTCAAGAACTGGCAAATTGTGGATGTCCAGCAAGCCCTCCCAGGTGAGGAGTCCGTCTGGAAGGTCGTGGATGGTCGGCTGTTACAGGATCGTACGGCACGAGCCTATAATCCCGATTTCCGCGACACGATGGCAATTACCGGCAGCCCAGAATGGACGAACTACACGATTTCGTCGAAGGTGTATGATGCGGCCAGTGCGACCCTTGGGCTAGTCGTTCGCCGTCAAGGCGATAGCTTCTATCGTTTCCGGATGTTTGCTGATGGTACATCTGGCGATCAGAAACTTGTACTGGAAAAAGTCGTTGGTGGTGTCGCAACCGAGCTTGCAAGTTCGGGTGGCCCAGGCTATGCCCATAACCGCTGGTATACGATTGCTGTAAGTGTTTCTGGCCCGCAGATTCAGGCGACCATTGATGGGGCGCTGGTGCTTCAGGCCACCGACTCGGCGCTCACACGTGGGCAGGCTGGCCTCACGACGATTGCGTTCGGCGCAGTGAATTTCGACGATGTGATGGTGACAACGCCGTAGTCCATACGGACACCCTGCACCTACATAGCCCCGCCCTTTGATGTGTGGGTACCCCGACTGAGGAGAGAATCAGTATGATCCGCTTACCCTACTGGTTAGCCCTGTGTGTTGCGTTACTGGTTGCAATACCACTCACGCCACATTCGGCTGTAACGCCAGCTCAAGCTCAGAGTACCGGCCCAGCGCTCATTCGGCAAGCGAATGTGCCAGGAATTCGTGATACGAAGTACCCAGATGTAGTTGGTAGTGGAAATACTGCCTATATTGCGATGTCATCTGGCACAACCGATAATCGCAATGCAGTTCTTTCGACGATTACCCAACCATTTGATACTGCGAATTTTGTTGGACCAACCGTCATCGGCGATGCCGATGGCGTGTCGGACTTCTCACCATCGGTGATTACTGCTGGGTCAGATGGCGCTATCTATATGGCCTGGCTGCGATCAGCAAGCCGCGAATTCAAACTACGCCGCAAAGGGCCAACCGATGCAGATTTCGGGCCGGAGCGATTGATTGTTGGTGGCAGTGGTTTCAAAGCCCGTCCCGATATCGCAGTCACCAGCGATGGAAAGATTATGGCGGTCTGGGATAATACCCTCAACTATTTCTATCGCGTTTCGACTGATGGCGGTGCAACATGGAGTGGCACCCAGCAGGTTTCCAATGATGGTGTTGCCAGCCGGCCATATATTGCAGCAGATAACGCTGGGGGAATCTGGATCGCCTTTAGTACTGCTGGCGATTCGGGTGCTGGCCGTATTAAAGCTGGCTATTGGCGTGGCGATTCATTCTCGATGAAGGATCTCACGCCCGACAAAACAAACGACGACTATTTTGCAGATGCGTCGATTACCGTGCAACCGGATAACGTCCCCAATGTTGCCTGGCGTAATGTCACTGGCGGCATTTACTATGCCCAACGGGATGCGAGTACTGGTAACTGGAATCGTTCCAAGCTGGTTGGTGGAAAAGCAACTTCCTATGGCACGGTAGCCATCGCCTCGGATAGTGAGGGTAATCTGCATCTCGCTTGGGGTGGCGATACCTCTGGCTCATTCGAAGTCTGGTATGCCTTCAAGCCAAAAGATCAAGCATGGCAAGGTCCTATCCGAGGTTCGAATGATAGCGATCTCGATGCCAATTTTAATGTTTCGGCAACCGTGAGCGGTTTCTCCTATGGCCATGTTGTTGGCGAACGCTTCACGAGTGGTGGCCTGATAACACGCTACTCGACATTTCAGTCCACATCAATCGGATGTGCTGGCGCACTGGCACTGACTGCAAGCGCTACTATTGGCGGATCAAAGGTGACAGGTGCAAGCCCAATTGTTGGGGTAGTGACACCAAATAACTGTACACCAGCTCAAATGCAGGTGACAATCAATACTCCGCCGACAGCCGATACTCCGAAGGTGGCCTACAACGCCAATGTTTCAATTGCCGTACCGCCTGCGTTGATTGGCACCCAATGTGTTCAGACGGTCTATGCCCATTTGTATAAGGATGCGAGCGCATCATTCAGCCCTGCATCGATCTTCTCGAGTAATATCATCCTTGATCCAGCGGGCGATGTTGATGCTGTTGTTCGGGCACTCAATCCGAATATTAGTGGCCTCTCAACAGCCTTTACACCATTTGCTGGTGACGTAGGAACTGCTACTGGTGCATCTGGTGGTGATCCAGCCTGGACGCGAAACCTGACCTATTACTTGTCCATCCAGCCAGAGGCTGATTGCACGGGGTTGAAGAGTTTTGCGGTGAGCGGTAGCGCTTCAACGAACTTGACGAATCAAGCGTTTGCTGGCACACTGCCCATCCCAACGGCAACATCAACTGCACCAGGCCCGAAGACCTTTGATATTACCGTGACTGACACCATTGGTAATTTGAAGAACTTTAGCCAGACGATAACGTATGATCCATTGCAGGATCCGACGCTCACAACACCGAATGAGGCTGGCCGCCCAACGGTTATCTCGGCGACATTGAAGAACGATAATACGACGCCAGGGGCGACCAAGAGCATCCTGCGCACATTGTCGTTCACTAACGTGAATGTCACCGATAATCTCTACCCAGCACAGAATGGCCCAGGCACGCAGTTCTGGGGAGTGTGGGTTGCCAATGGGCCAGTCAACAACCTCAACCCGAATCCAAATACGCTGCTCTGGGTTCCGGTGAAGGCGACATCGCCTGGTACGAGCTTCTCGGTTCCGTGGAATCTGTTCAATAATGGCGCTGGCCCGCGAACGGACCAGGCTGGGCAATATGTCGTCTTCGTGAAGTTCCTTGATGGGGCGGGGAATCTCTCGACAAAAACCCTTTCGGCGACACTCTCGTTGGAGGCTGGCTATACATTGCCATCCCAGCGGCTACCAGCGATCGTGAAGCCATAGCGATCCTCGATAGATAGGCGTAGTGCGGGCCGGTAGGAGCGATCCTGCCGGCCCGTACCTGTATAATGGATGAAGGTTGTTTTCATGGGAACGCTATGGGGGCGACTCAGCACTGCCTATCGCGGGCCGCTCATTCTAATTGTGTTGTTTGTGGGACTCTTGCCACTGGCAAACCCACGTGTCTATGCAACCGATGAAGTGCAATATTATGTGTATCTACGCTCGCTACGGTTTGATGGCGATCTGAATTTTGCCAATGATTACCAGGAATTTGCCCGCCGTAACCCGAAATCTGGGATCGATGGCAGCTTGCTGCAACCTAATCGCATCCGCTCGAAGACGGGACTGTATGGCAATATTGCACCAATTGGCTGTGCGATCATGTGGGCACCGTTCTTCCTGATCGCAGATGCTGGTGTATCGATTGCCAACCGGTTTGGCGCACACATTCCAGCCGATGGCTTCTCCTGGCCCTATATCCTCTCTGTTTGCTATGCCTCGGCCATCTATGGTCTGCTTGGGCTTTTACTTTGTTGGCGTCTGGCAGCACGCTACGCCTCTTCTCGGGCTGCGGCTGCGGCAACAATTGCGATCTGGTTGGCTTCGCCATTGGTGTTCTATATGTTTATTCAGATGCCGTTTGCCCATGCAACTGGCATGTTTCTGACGACATTGTTTCTGACGATCTGGCACGATACACGAAACAACCGTTCGTTGCGTGCCTGGCTGGCATTGGCATTGGTTGGTGGGCTGATGACCATGACCCGCGAGCAGCTTGGTCTGTTTTTGCTCCTGCCGGTTGTGGATGGCCTGGGAGGCTATTGGCAGGCGTTTCGGGGCAAGCAATGGAGTGCGGGAGTAAGCCTGCTGATGCGCCACCTATGCTTTGGTGTGGTGTTTGTTGCCACACTGCTCCCGCAGTTTGTTACCTACCAGATCCTGAATGGCGAGCCGAAACCAGCCAGTGAGGTTTCCGGGCGGATCAACTGGTGTAGCCCGCATTTTTTTGATACGCTGATCGATTATCACCCAACTGCCAGTTTCTGGTGCAGAACCGTTGGTGATTTTACGATTCAATTCCCCAACTTTTCGCGTGGCGCGTTCGTGTGGAGCCCTATTCTGGCAATTGGCTTGGCTGGCTTGTTGCTGCTGTGGCGCAGAGATCGCAGCCTGACCCTGGCGCTGCTACTGGTGTTTCTAGCACAGACCTATATCAATGGTGCGTATGGAACCACCTGGCATCTGCGCGGAGCCTTTGGGTTCCGGCGGTTGATTGAGTGTACGCCAATATTTGTCATTGGGTTGGCGTTGGTTGTTGATCGATTGGCTGCAAAAATCGGCTGGGGGTGGGTGCTGCTGCCGCTGGGAATGCTGATAGCATGGAATGGCGGGCTGGTGCTGAATGCGACCTTTTTTGAGAACGAAACCAGTCTGCGGCGTATTGGCCTGATCTGGCCGGATGTGATTCGCTGGCAGATCGAGGCTCCACTGAAGGCTCTTGCACGAATTGAAGATATTCTGTTCAATCGCTGCCGTTTCCTGCAAAATGGGAAATGCTGATGCTTCTGCGCCGATTGCCGTTATTCCTGGCAGTACTGCCACTTCTTCTGATTGGATTGGCGCTCTTGCGGCCAACCAGCATGCAGATTCCAGTTGGTTTGCCCGGCGATGAGCGCTATCTATCGAATGTGCTTGGGGCAGAACGTGATACCGATCAGCATCCCTTTCGCTGGACGACGCCGGAAACACTGCTGTGGTTGCATGGTCT
The DNA here is from genome assembly GCA_038214135.1 of Chloroflexales bacterium. Classification (GTDB taxonomy): domain Bacteria; phylum Chloroflexota; class Chloroflexia; order Chloroflexales; family Roseiflexaceae; genus JANLSE01. The sequence goes on from JBBQSD010000001.1 coordinate 110,155, forward strand.
TGATTTGAATGGTATGGCGTTGGCGCTACATCTGCATAACTTCCCAACCAGCGATGCTAGCCCGCGATCCCTGAAAGTTGCGCGTGGCGATCAACCAATTGGCACCTTCCCAATGGCTGTTGGCTGGCGATACTACCACATTCTTCTGCCTCGATCCGCACTCAGCCCAACACTTGATACAGAACCAATTGCACTGGCAGCCGATCCACCATTTATGAATGGCAGCGACTCACAGGTGCGTGGGGTGGCGCTTAATCAGCTGCGCCTTCGGCCATTTACCTCGATTGCGCTACTCTGGCGCGTTGTTGTGTATGCCTGGCTATTGGCGGTATGCGCGGCCTGGTTGTGGCGGTTGGATGGCTTTTTACTGAAGCACCGGACGACACGACGTGTATGGCGCGTTGGCCTGGTGGTTGCCGGTGCGGGCCTATTGATTGCTGTAGCTGCCTGGCGCACACCGCTACTGTTGGCATGGGCCTTGCCAGCACTGCCATGGTCGCTTGGTGTGGCTACTGCACTGTTGGTGGGCCTGTGGCGAGATTGGCGGGCGCTGGTTGGCCGTTGGGCCGATCCGCTTGCGCTGATACTGCTGATTGCCGGACAAGCCTTGTTGGTTACGCAAACAGCGGTGCCGCTTGGAATCGGCCTCGCGCTGCTTGGCATGTTGCTGATGCGCGGGCAATTCCCCGATCACACAGCGCAGCCGATTGCACGGCAAGAATTCCTGCTGCTTGGCGCATTGCTCGTGGTTGCATTGGCACTGCGCTTCTATCGCATCACGGAATTACCATATGGGTTATGGCGCGATGAGGGCCGCCATGGGTTGGCAGCCTTCCAGATGCTCACTGATCCAACCTACCGACCTGCCTATATTGCTGGCGGAGTGGATCTGCCGGGCCTGGGATTAGCGCCATTTGCCCTGCCAATTCAGCTGTGGGGCATTCATGCCTGGACACTGCGTACCCTCACGGCATTGGCTGGTGCATTGACGATTGTGCCATTATATGGGTTAGTTCGCCGTTTGTTTGGGCGAGCCGATCTGGCGTTGATTGCAGCAGCACTGCTTGCGGTATCGCATTGGAGCATCGGCCTGAGCCGCTTCTCCTTCCCGACCATTTTTGATCCGCTGTTGCAGCTTACCGCGCTATGGTTGATGCTGGTTGGTTTCGCACCAGGCCGTCCGCTCCTGCGAATAGTAGTGTTGATTGGTGCTGGCACAGCGCTTGGTTTGGCGGCGCAGACGTATCATACCGGGCGGATAGGGCCAATAATTGCTGGAATTGTTGCGCTGATCGTGTTATTGCGGATGCCAGGGGCCTGGCGTAGTTGGATGTGGCGGGTTGCAATTGTTGTGGTGATGTGTCTGGTGGTGGCTTCGCCATTGCTGACCTATGCGATTCGGCGGGCAGATGCATTTAATGAGCGGGTCGGCTCGGTGTTTATACTCAGCCCGAATGCCTCTGATCGGCGTGGGCCACTTGCAAAGCTTGATGATGCGTTGGGCCGTCATCTGCTGATGTTCAATTCGCGTGGCGATAGCAATGGCCGCCATATTGCTCCCGACCGCGCCCAGCTTGATCCAATTGCGGGATTAGGCCTGCTGGCTGGTTTGGCCATGTTGCTACGGGCACGCACCGATTGGGGGGCGCAGGTGGTAGTGGCTGGGTTGCTTGTTGGCGTACTGCCGAGCGCTCTGGCGGTTGATAGCCCGCATGCCATGCGCAGTGTGGATTCGCTTGGCTTTGCCTGTGTGATCGCAGCGCTGGGGTTTGTTCAGATCGGGCAGGTACTCCAGCGGCTTGGGTTTGGGCGTATTGCGCTGCGTGGAATGGCAACTGTGGTTGCAATCGCCATGTTGGCATTTAGTAGCTGGCTGTATTTTGTGCAAATGCCCAGCGATCCAGCAGTCTGGGGATCGGGGTACCCGGCGCATACCCAGGTTGGCACCTATCTACGCGATATTGCCGATACGGAAGGCGTTCAAGCGTTACAATCGGTGTTTGTGCCGCAAGGGATGTTCAGCAATCCCGTGCTTGTGTTTCTGACAATTGGCCTGCCGGTACAGCATTATAGTGATCAAACGCTTGATTCTGATGCTGGCCCAGGCGCACGGCTGGTTGTTCCATTCACGATGACGCCCGAGCAGGTTGCGGCGCTGGCTACTCGCTACCAACTGCGTGCGCCACCCGAGGTGGTTGGTCCGTTACTACCGGATGAGAGCCGCCCCGTGTTTGTTGTGTATCGGGTGAGATCATAGGCTGGGCAGCACCGTGCCCATAGGCTGATGGATCTTTCCATGGTCATCGGGTTGTGTGCGTTCGCACCGTGCCCCGCAGGCTGAAGCCTGCGGCTAGTGTGCATCATTCCCTTGCCGCAGGCTGAAGCCTGCGGAATGGAGGGCATCCACACACCAGACAAATCTCAACGCATGAATATTAGCCACGGGTGATCTCGATGCGTTTGATGCGCGGCCCTTGCATCTCGATTACTGTCAGGCGAATGCCATCGTGGGTGATGCTATCGCCGGTATTGGGTAGGCGGCCCATATTTGAGAGAATGAATCCGGCCAGTGTCTCATAATCGCCAGTTGGCACTCCGAGATGCAGCTCTGTGTTCGCATCTTCAACGCGCATCTGGCCTTCAACCACGGTTGTATAGTCATCGATCTGCTGCGGGTTATCATCTGGATCCTGTTTATTATCATCGATATCGCCAATGATCTCCTCGATCAGATCTTCAAGGGTGACAAGCCCAGCCATGCCACCATACTCATCGATCAGGATGGCCATACGATGTTGTTGATCGCGCATTTCGCGCAATAGATCACCAACGTGTTTGGTTTCGGGCGTAAAGAAGGCCGGGCGCACAAACGATCCTATCGGGCCATCAAAATCCAGATCGCCCAGGCGCAGCGCTAGGAGCAGTTCTTTAGCAGAAACAATCCCTTGCACATCATCGACGCCTCCAGGGCCAAGCACGGGAAAACGGGTATGGCCAGATGTTGCAAAGCGATCCAGAAACGTTCGCACTGTCGTATCGCTATCGACCGTCACAACTTCGGTGCGTTGGATCATGGCCTGGTAGGCGGGGCGGTTGCCAAACGAGAAGACATTGATCAGCATTTCCTGGGCGTGTTCATCCAAGACGCCAGCCTCACCACTCTCTTCGACCAGCAGACGCAACTCTTCCGATGAATGCACCCGCCCATGCCCGCTATCGGCATCATGAATACCAACCAGGCGCAGAACCAATGAGGTTGCCCAATCGAGAATGCGAATAATTGGCGCAAAAATACGATCAAAAATAACTAATGGTCGTGCGATCCAGCGCGTCACCCGTTCTGGCTCGCGGATGGTATAGATCTTGGGGGCCTGTTCGCCAAGAACAATATGCAACGAGGTGATGATCGCAAAAGCTATACCAATACCAACCGCATGGCTGATCGTCAGTGCCAGGCTCTCGGCGACACCATTGTTGGTCAGGAGTTGGCTCAGGAAGTACTCGATTGGTGGTTCGATCAGTGCCGAAATGGTGCTTTCGCCAATCCAACCCAACGCAAGGCTGGCCAATGTAATGCCGAGTTGGGCTGCTGCAATATAGCGATCAAGCTGTTCTTGCATACGCCGCCCTAATGCAGCGGCTTGATCGCCTGTGGCAGCGAGTTGATCGAGGCGAGCATGGCGTGCCCCGACCAACCCGAATTCGGCGGCAACGAAGAAGCCATTGAGGAAAACCAGCGTTGCAACTCCAAGCAGCCGCAGGCTGGTGTCATAGAGACTCATAGGCGCAGGTGAACACTCACTGCTAGATGTATATACTTGCTATTGTAGCATGTACTTGCACTGTTACAGCAGGCGTGGTACGATAATTTCGCTTCATTTTGTGTCGGGCCGCTAGCTCAATGGCAGAGCGTGTCGCTCATAACGACCTGGTTCCAGGTTCGAATCCTGGGCGGCCCACCATATTCCTCTTTTATTCTTCACCTGCCTGTTCGCCAGAAACCGTTCATTTTCTCTGTATGCCGCTGTGCGCGGCAGCACCAGGGAACCCTTCTGGTTGCTCTCTTGCCGCTGTGCGCGGCAGGCACCAGGGAACCGTTCCGAATGGTTCCCTCCTTCGGCCAGGGACAAGAGTCCCTGGACCCTGAATGCATGTTGGTGGCCCTGCAACGCCCATTGGTCATGCCTCGGCTGCATACGAAAAGTCGTTGTGGTAACTTCGAACTCCTGATGGCTGATGGCTGATAGCTTCTCGTATTCTGACTCCTGACTCCTGGCTTCTGAATACTGCTCTAGAACATCGTCCGCAACTCAATTGCCTGGCCAGTTCGGGCCGATTCAAGCGCCATCTGCATAATCTCCAGCGCATGCCTGGCGTGTTCGGCGCTCAACACTGGTGCTTGGCCAGTGCGAAGGCAATCAACGAGATGCTCAACCACACATGCGTTATAGTAGGTTTCATAGTGTTGTTCGGCTTCCTTCAGTTTGGTTGCATCGGAATCACTCCATGTGCCAGGGCCAGCATCTGGGTTGACCCGATAGATCTGGTAGGCTGGTGCGCCATCACCGATCGCCGGGTAATCGTTGATGCTGATTGTGCCAGTGCGTCCAAAGATTTCCAGGCGTGGGCTTTTGGCGGCGTTGACATTATAGGTTCCATCGACAAAGGCAAATGTTGATTCGCCAAAATCGAGCATCAGCAGCGTGTTATCGTCGGCGGTCACATCGATCTGTTTACCCTTGAATGGCCCGGCTATGATTGTTCGTTGCGGTTCGGTAATGCCAGAAAAGGCCACGACCCGTTTGGCAGGGCCAAGCAGCGCAGTAATCGTGTGAATGCCATACACACCCATATCGAACAGCGGCCCGGCACCCATATGGTAGAACCAGCTTGGATCAGTTGGAAACGCCCATGAGGCTGGCCCACCATGTGAGCTACGCACCCGCGCAAATGCTACCTTGCCGATTGCACCACTGCTGATCAAGTTTCGCACTTCGATTTCGATTGGTAGGATCGCGACGATTGGGGCACACACGAACATCAGATTATTGGCTCGCGCTGTGTTCACCAGCACATCCGCATCGGCCATGCTTGTTGCGATTGGTTTTTCGGAGACACAATGCTTGCCAGCTTGCAGGACCTTCAGCGAGGTGGCGGCGTGGGCGGGAATATTGGTCAGGTTGACGACAGCATCGAGATCGGCCTGTTCTAGCATCGCCTCCACACTGGCATAGGCATGGGGAATGCCATACTGCTGCGCCACAGATTGCGCTCGTTCGAGGAGCATATCGGCAACAGCCACAATCTGCACTTTTTCCGGCAGCCGTAGCAGGTTCGGAATATAGCCAACTTTCGGGGCCGTAGCGATATTGCCAACGCCAACGATGCCAATCTTGAGTACACGATCATCCATGTCTCGCTCTCCTATGCGCTATTACGTGTGTATGGCGTACGATACCATAGGTGTACAGGGTTTTCCATTTTTATACTTCCCGCCGTGTTTGACAGCACCCCATCCTTGCGCTATACTCGCAACCGACGTTAATCCAAAGTTAATAGACAATGATGCAGAGTTGCGCCGATGCAGCTCTGTTTTGCTTCCATGCGTGAAGCAGCTGTATATGTTCCCCTATCGTAAGGAGCACAGATGACCCGCGCGCGAACTCATTGGATTGCAGCTGCCCTTGCTGGGCTAAGTTTGGTGCTGGCAGCGTGTGGTGGTGCAACACCAGCCACTCCAACCCAGGCCCCCGCAGCAGCGCCAACAACCGCACCAGCGCCAACGGCTGCCCCTGCACCAACAACGGTCCCCGAACCGACCAAGGCAGCGGAACCGACAACCGCGCCTGCTCCGACAACCGCGCCTGCTGCTGCGGGTGAGTTCATCTTCGGAATGGTGCTGGTTGGCCCGATCAATGATGGTGGCTGGAACCAGGCACACTATGATGGAGCCAAATACGCCGAGTCAAAGATACCTGGCTCGAAGTTCATCTATGTCGATAAAGTCAATCCGGCAGATAAGCCGAATGTGACGGTTCAACAGGTGATCGATGAATTGGTCAGCAAGGGTGCCAAATTCGTGATCACCAATTCGGCTGAATTTGCCGATGGTACCGATGAAGGGGCCAAAGCTCACCCTGATGTCTTCTTCCTGCACGCCTCAGGCGATAAGGTTCTGACAGGCGAAGCACCAGCCAATGTGACCAATCTGATGGGCCGCATGGAGTATGGCAAGATGATGTCCGGCTGTGCAGCAGCACTCCAATCGGAAACTGGCAAGATCTCGTACCTTGGACCGCTGATCGACCCAGAGACACGCCGTTTGGTCAATTCGGCCTACCTTGGCGCAAAATATTGCTGGGAGAAGGTGCGTGGCAAACCAGCCGATAGCCTGAAGTTCAAGGTGACATGGATCGGCTTCTGGTTCAATATTCCTGGCGTCACTCTTGACCCAACCAAGGTTGCTAACGATTTTATTAACGAGGGCAGTGATGTGATCCTTTCGGGGATCGACACCACCGAAGGGATTGTTGAGGCAGCCAAGGCAACCAAAGCAGGCAAGAAGGTCTTTGCCGTTCCCTACGATTTCAAGGATGCCTGTACACAAGGCGCGGATGTGTGCCTGGGCGTGCCATACTTCAACTGGGGCCCATCGTATGCCAAGATCATTGGCGATGCCCAGAAAGGCCAGTTCAAGCAATCCTGGGATTGGACCGCGCCAGATTGGAGCGACATCAACAACCCTGATACAAGCATGGTTGGCTTTATCAAGGGCAGCGCGTTGAGCGCCGATAACCAGACCAAACTGGATGCGTTCATCAAGGGGCTCGCCGATAACAGCATCGATCTGTATGTTGGCCCGCTGAAGTACCAGGATGGCAAGGATTACCTGGCGGCTGGCGAAAAGGCCGATGATAAGAAGATCTGGTATACCGAGCAATTATTGCAGGGTATCGAGGGCCAGAGCGCGCCGTAGAGAGTATTCAGGAGTCAGCTACACAAGCCGTCAGCCATCAGCCATCAGCCGTCAGCCGTCAGCCGTCAGCCGTCAGCTTTTTCGCGCAGATGGAGTGTTCGTGCAGTCACGGTAACGTCTGTTGTTTGTACAAACCTCCATTAATTGAGGGCTGAAAGCTGAAAGCTGATGGCTCAGAGCTATGCATATCGAAGTCCGTCATCTCACAAAGACATTCGGGCCGCTACGTGCCAATGATCAGATCAGCCTGAGCTTCGCAGCTGGGCAGGTGCATGGCGTGCTTGGCGAGAATGGGGCCGGCAAGAGTACGCTGATGAAGCTGCTCTCCGGCTTCCTGCATCGTGATGCCGGTGAGATCCTGTTGAATGGCCATGCTGTTACGATTGCTGGGCCAGCCGATGCACTCCAAGCCGGGGTCGGGATGGTTCACCAGGATCCGCTCGATGTTCCGGCATTTACTGCACTAGAAAACTTCTTCTGTGCGGGATCGCGAACAAAGCTGCCATCACTCAAAGATGCTCGCGCTATTCTGACGCGACTTTCCCGTCGGCTGGGTTTTACCGTACCACCCGATCAGCAAGTCGGGAAATTGACGGTTGGCCAGCGCCAGCAACTTGAAATTATGCGCCTGCTCGCCTGTGGAGCAGGTGTTTTTATTCTGGATGAACCAACAACTGGTATCACCGCTGCTCAGGCTCGGGCATTGTTTGCGGCACTCAAACAGCTTGCATCCGAAGGCAAGACGATCCTGTTTGTTTCACATAAACTCAATGAGGTTACCGAACTGTGTGATACCGTGAGTGTCCTGCGAAGTGGGCAGGTTGTTGGCCCGCAGATGGCCATGCCGGTTTCGAAGGATCGCATGCTGGAACTCATGTTTGGTGTCACTAATCTCCCTCTCCCCCACCCTTCCCCCACCGGTGGGGAGGAGCATATAGAGTCTTTTACGGAGCCATCCCCCCTCGCCCGTTCTGGCAGCGGGGCAGAGGGGCAGAGGGAAACATCTCGCCCTGTCTGGTCGCTTGATCAGATCACTATGCGCGATGGTACGATTGAACTACGCGACCTGAACCTCGCCTTTCAACCAGGGATCGTCACTGGCCTGGCTGGGTTGGATGGTAGCGGGCAACAACAGCTCTTGCGCATGCTCAGCGGGCGGTTGCGCCCAAGCAGCGGGCGGATTGTGGTTGATGAGCGGGATCTGACCGGCGGATCATCGGCGCTGTTCTTGCGCGCCGGTGTCCACTATCTGCCGGCGGATCGGCTGACCGATGGCGTGATCGGCGCGCTCTCTCTAACTGATCATTTTGTGCTGCAAAACGGCCAGGGCGTGCTTGTTGATATTGCTGCTGCACGATCAGAGGCACGCCAGGCGATTGAGCGCTATGCGATCAAGGCCACGCCCAATTCCCCGATTGTTTCGCTCTCGGGTGGCAACCAGCAGCGAGCCATGCTGGCATTGCTTCCCGATCAATGTGTCGGCGTGCTGATCGAGCAGCCAACGCGCGGCCTTGATGTTGCATCGGCACGCTCGATCTGGGAACGTCTGCTGGCGCGCTGTGCTGCTGGTACCGCGCTGATCTTCGCATCAGCCGATCTCGATGAATTGCTCGCATATAGTGATCAGGTATTGGTGTTCTTTGGTGGCCGCGTTTCCCGGCCTATCCCACGCAGCGAACTCAGCGAGGCTCGATTGGCAGAATTGATTGGCGGCGTTGGATTTGAGGCAATGCTATGACCAACCAGGAATCAACGATTGATGTACAGCTGCCCGCACAGCGCCGCTTTATTCTCAACCGTTCCTGGTTGCTGGTGCTTGGCTCACTACTTGGCGCATTGGTCTTCACAACCCTGGTGATCATTGCATCGGGAGCCTCGCCAATTGAGACATACCGGCTGGTGCTGTTTGGTGCGTTTCTGGGCATATTCCGTACTCCACCCAACTACACAAACCTTGCCGATGCACTGATGCTAGCGGCTCCGTTGCTGTTGTGTGGAGCTGGCCTAACACTGACATTTGCTGCTGGATTGTATAACCTTGGCGTCGAAGGCCAGATGAGCATAGGCGCAATCTTTGCAATGCTGATCTTGCGTCTATTGCCGGATCTGCCGCCGCCCCTCCTTTGGGCGCTGGCGTTCTTATTCGGGGCCTTTGGTGGCGCGCTATGGGCGCTGATCGCTGGTGTGCTCAAATTGTATGGTCGGGTGAGCGAGATCTTTGCAGGGCTCGGCCTCAACTTTCTTGCAACGGGCGTCGGCCTTTTTCTAGTGTTCGGCCCCTGGAAACGGCCTGGTATGGCATCCATGGCCGGAACGGAACAGCTCAAAACCAATCTCTGGTTGCCAACACTAGATCGATTGCGCCTTGCACCAATCGCCCCGATTGTCGCAATCGTCATGTTGCTGATCGTCTGGTTTGTGCTGACGCGCACCCGATGGGGGCTGATGGTTCGTGCGACCGGTCTGAATCCAGAGGCTACCGAACGAATGGGTGTGCCGGCAGTCCGCCGACTGATAGAAGCACTGGGTGCTGGTGGTGCACTGGCTGGAATGGCCGGAACGCTGCAGGTGTTGGGCGTGTTTCACGCACTCATCCCCAATATATCGAGTGGGATTGGCCTCTTGGCCTTACTGGTTGTTCTGCTTGTTAGCGCGAATCCAATCTGGGTGTTGCCAGTTGGGCTGGCCTTCGCAAGTTTTACTGCTGGTAGTATTCAGCTGCCACTAGCACTCAGTATCGATAGCAGTATTGCGGGAGTGCTGCAGGGAGCATTGGTTCTGTTTGCACTCCTGGCCCGTGGGCTGGTGCGGCGGTGAGACGAGTATTCAGGAGTCAGGAGTCAGGAGTCAGAATACCCAGAACCTGAACAAGGAAACAAGGGAACAAGTACGGGTGCAGCGCGCTACGCCCCAACGATTGATCGCAGCCGTGGCATGACCAACGGGCGATGGCGGGCTACCGACAATCATTCAAACAAGATATACAAACGAACACGCGAGCAAGCCATTGATTGATCGCAGCCACGCGCAAGCAAATAAGCGAATAAGAGCACCCATGGAAACCAACCAACTCATTATTGACCTCGCAGCCGTCTTGGCCGCATCAGCGCCACTGATTATCGCAACGATGGGCGAGACAATCAGTGAGCGAGTTGGTGTGGTGAATCTTTCGCTTGATGGCACGATGCTGTTGGCAGCCATGACCGGGTTTGCCGTTGGTCTGACGACTGGCAGCGTGATATGGGGTTTCGTTGCTGCTGCCCTGATTGGTACGTTGGTGGCATTGGTGCTGTGTTATATGAGCCTCTCGCTGAGCCTCTCGCAAACGGCAGTTGGCTTTGTGTTGACATTACTATGTACTGATTTGTCCTCGTTTCTTGGCAACCCATATGTGCGTAAGCCAGGGCCGTCCGTCAGCTTCATGCCCATTCCGGGGTTGGCCGATCTTCCCATTCTTGGTAAGTTGTTATTCAGCCATGATCTGGTGATCTATGCCAGCTTTCTGCTCATCCCGCTGACATGGTGGTTTCTGTTTCGCACGCGCCCTGGCCTAACTCTGCGGGCGCTTGGCGAACGGCCCGAGGCCGCCTATGCTCGTGGCGTGAATGTGACACTGCTGCGGTTTTTGTATGTGATGCTTGGTGGTGCGCTTGTCGGGATCGCTGGGGCAGCCTACTCATTGGATCTGAAGCAGGGCTGGAGCTATCGGCATACATTTGGTACAGGCTGGATTGCGTTGGCGATTGTGATCTTTGGCGGCTGGAGCCCCTGGCGAGTTGCGCTGGGCTGCTATTTATTTGGCATCCTTCAGACACTGGCCAGCCGCTGGCAGAGTTCGCCACCTGGGCTACTGAGTGGCATTCCAACCCAGATCTATCAGGTTGCACCATTTGCGCTGATGATCTTTGTGCTAGCGCTGGTGAATGGGGCCAGCAACCCTGGATTAGTGCGCCGCATTGCAGCACTGCCAGATACTGTGCGCCGCCCCCTCCAATGGCTGATCGGGCGTCTCTCCGCTGCTGCCCCTGCCGCGCTTGGTACGCCCTTCAAGCGCCCGTAATGCCACATCCCGTACACAGCAATGGGCGGTTTGCGAACCGCCCATTGCTGTATGAACATCATGGTGTTATATGACAGAAGCCGTCATGCAACGACGTTCTGCTGGCGTGTGAGGTCAAATAATACTTTTTGCAGACGTGCGCGCTCGATCATCGGCATTAACATATTGGCAAAGGCGCTGATCGTCTTACCATCTTCTTCATTCCAGATGCCAGCTTTCGTATTGCCAATTGCTACAACACCCTGGATGCGATTGCGGCCGATCAGCGGCGCGGTGCAGAGCGAGAGCACCATCGGCAGGCAGGCATCACGCTCACGAATCTGGCGCATATCATCAACCTGCACGAGCCGCCCCTGGCTGATAGCAGTTGCGCTTGGGCCACTGTCGATGCGGAATGGTTGTTGGCTTGTGATGGCACTGCCGGCTGAACCGATGATTGTATGATGTTCGTTATCCTCGCTCAGTGTAATAGCGACATCAGTAGCACCAAAGATTGTGTGTAGCACCTGTGCGGCATTGCTGAGCAGCACACTCAGCGGCTTGTTCTGCAAACTGAGTTCAGCGAGTTTTTGCAAGGTGCAGATCTGCCGCCAGCGGCGCCGGTTGGTCAGTTTGGTGGTATCAAGGGTTGTGATCAGGTGTCCGCTGATATCGGCAACATGGCGGCTTTGCTGTACATGGTTACGCTGTGTTACTGGCATATAAGGAACTTCCATAACCTGTGACATTAGCAATGAAACGCGATCAACCACCTGCTCATCGAACGACCACATGCCATCGAAGCGCCGCCCACCGGTAGTCTCATCACGGCCATCGGCCTCCTGGGTCAGCAGTGTCGTCCAGAAATCGGGCGTATCCACAAGCAGAAACCATTCGCGGGCAAGTGGCGAGCTTGGCGAGAGTTCGATAAATTCAATGCCTGGAATCGATGGTGGCCGGATGTCTGGAACACCAAACACATACACCCGCCGACAAACAGCCCCAAGGCGGCTGTAGCGTCGTAACTGATCCGGAAAGGAGGAGAACCGCTCGAACCCAGCATAGAAGTTAACCGGTAACTGATTATCGATGATCTGATTTTCGATCAACCGACTGATCGTGTTCATCATTGCAACAGTATTGATACCGCGTAGATCCTTGTATTGGCTGGCTATTGAGCGAAAGAGCGAGACGTTCATAGTAGCTGAGTACTCCTTAAAGTATGCGACAATATTGTGTACTACTAGATAGTGTAACAGTAATTCATTACCAACGTATGGCGCATCTAGTCAGTTTCATCATTCCCAAGTATATGAAGGCACTTCGGGGAGCATCTGAAAGCCAGGGGTGGCGAAATAGTATCCCTGAAACAGTTGGATGCCAGCATCTCGCAGGAACACCAGTTCATCGCGCTTCTCGACACCTTCAGCAATAACCGAGATGCCTAATTCTCGGCAGACATACAGAATTCCTCGCACAATTGCTTGGCGTACCCGATCTTGGTCGATATTTCGTATCAGGGCTATGTCGAGTTTAATGATATCGGGCTGAAATTCAGTGAGCAGATTCAATCCAGCATAGCCGGCCCCGAAATCGTCGATTGCCGTTTTGAATCCTTGGCGTTTATATTCACGAATGATATCGCGCAGATGCGTGGGATCGGTGATTCGCTCGCCTTCGGTAATCTCAAAGATAATCCGCTCGTGTGGGAAGCTCAATCGTGCAGCAGCCCGAAGAGTCATGCGCAGACATGTCTCGGCGCGATAGACTGCATTTGGCATGAAGTTAATGCTGAGATTGGCTGACATATTGAGCTTGCTTGCCAGTTCGATCGCTTTCAGACGGCATATTTGATCGAAGCGATAGCGATTCTGTGTATTCACTTGAGCGAGAGTCCCAGGTGCTGGCTGATTCTCTGGCCCACGAATCAGCGCTTCATAGGCATAAATGCTACGCGAGCTAACATCCACAATTGGCTGAAATGCCATGGTGAAATCGAAATTTAGGGCTGTGTTTATTGTACAGGCTGCACAGGCAGGCAATTGGGAAGATGATAATGTAGCTGTCATGCAAGGTCTTTCTGAAGGGTTCTATGGAACGACTCATCGGTATGTTATTAACCCCATATTAATTGAACCGAAGCGTTCGTGCATATGATACGGCTCTGAAGCAACGTTTCTGAATCTTAGTATGTTAAAGCGTAGATGTTGTGCTCGTGTATACTAGCATCGACGCGACTGCGTCCAAAGACAACAAGGAGGCTGTCGATGCCGACACATGCTCGTGGTGTGATTGCCCGTGTTCCCGGTGCGCCTGTGCAGGTAGAGGAATTTACTATCGATGATCCAGGGCCAAACGAGGTTCTGGTTCGTATCTTGGCCTCGGGTGTTTGCCATACCGATCTGGGGGTCAAGAGTGGTACATACGGAACAGACGGGTTCCCATTTTTGCTGGGCCACGAGGGTGCCGGTGTGATTGAGGCCATCGGGCCGGGTGTGACGAACCACAAGGTTGGCGATCATGTCCTGCTGGCCTGGCGTGCGCCATGCGGCAACTGCCGCTTCTGTCGCGCCGGTAAGCCGAATTTCTGTGCCGCCAGCCTGAACGCTGAAAAGCGCATGCGCACATTGGATGGCAAGCTCCTCAACCAAGTATTGGGAATTGGTACCTTCTGCACGCATACACTCGTTCACGCGAATCAGGCAATACCCTACGATGCCGCATTGCCCGCCCCACAAATGTCGCTGATTGGCTGTGGTGTGATGACAGGTGTTGGCGCAGCGCTGTATGCCGCCGATGTGCAGCCGGGTACGAGTGTAGCTGTGTTCGGCTGCGGTGGTGTTGGCGATAGTGTGATCAGTGGTGCCAAACTGGCTGGTGCAACAACGATTATTGCTGTCGATCTGGACCCACGCAAGCTCGAATGGGCCAAATCCTTTGGTGCAACCCATACTGTGAACCCAAAAGATGGCGATCCCGTTGCTCAGATCAAGGCGCTGACGGGTGGCAATGGCGTGAATTACTCATTTGAGGCGGTTGGAATTGCCCAGACCTGGGATCAGGCGTTATGGTGCCGTGATCTGGCTGGTACATGCATCATGATTGGCGTTCCTGGCCCTGGGCCGAAGCTGTCGCTCGATCTGCAACGGTTCTTCGATCTCGGTGGCAAAGTTGGTGTCTCCTGGTATGGCGATTGCCTGCCAACCCGCGATTTCCCCATGCTGGCAGCCTTGTATCAGCAGGGTCGATTGAATCTGGATGCGATTGTGACGCGCATTATCAAGCTGGAAGAGACCGAAGAAGCATTTGAGGCGATGAAGCGTGGCGAGACGCTTCGTTCGGTGATTGTGTTATAGCTTTCAGAAGTCAGAAGTCAGAAGAGATATTCCGCTATTTATGCTGACTCCTAAATAATTGTGTTCTACCGATGAGCAGCAGGTGCATTCTGGATACTGACTCCTGACTTCTGAATACTAATCTAGGAGATGATGTGTTCGCGTTGATCAAAGAGTTGACCGAGCTCGATGGCCCGGTTGGCCAGGAAGCAGCTGTACTCGACCATATCGAGCAGATCTGGCATGCAGCGGGCGCACAAACAGAACGAAGCAAGATCGGCAATGTGATTGCGCGGGCAGGCGGGCAGGGCCTACGGCTGTTACTAATTGCTCATGCCGATGAGCTGTGTTATCTGGTTCGTTCGATTGATCCAGCAGGCTTTTTATGGTTGGCCAATGGCCAGGGATGGGAACGGACGACCAGCCTGCGCAACTGGTTCACGGTCGGCCAGCGTGTCAAGGTGCTAGCAAGTTCTGGCACAATCCCCGGCGTTCTGGCTGCTGCGACAGGCCATGTTGCGACGCTGATATTGGCCGAGCCAGGCAATTTCACATGGAACGATTTTTGGGTTGATACAGGGCTGAGCGCCGAAGAGCTGCGCGCACGGGGTGTCACTCCCGGTACGCGAGTGATCTGGGATGCCCCAACAACCCAGTTCGGGCCACATGTGGTTGGTAAGGCACTTGATGACCGCGTGCCACTAGCGGTGATCACCGAAGTGCTGCGGCGGGTTCCGCTTGCCGAGCGCGGCTATGATCTAACACTGGTGGCCAGTGTTCAGGAGGAAATTGGCCTGATTGGCGCGTTTGCCCTGGCGGCACACGAAGGCTTTGATGCGGCAATCGTTGTCGAAATTGGCCTGGCTGGCGATATTCCAACCGTTGGGCTACAGGCGATACCGCTCAAGCTCGGCGCTGGCCCGGTGCTTGTGCATAAGGATGGGCTGGTTCATTACGACCATCGCTTGACGATGGCTCTACAGCAAGTTGCAGCTACGCACGCTATTCCAATCCAGAATGCGGTGTTTGGTTCATTCGGCAGCGATGGCGCGGCACTGATGAAAGCTGATATTCCGGCGGCAATGGTGGCTTTTGCCGCACGCTATACCCACAGCCCGTTTGAAACAGGCCACCTCGGCGATATTGAAGCCTTGGTGACATGGCTGTGCGCGTTTGTTCGCGAGGGCGGGCGCTGAAGACGAATATAGCCGATAACCAATAGCCCGATAGCCGATACACCAACTTCTGACTATGTTGTCTACCCAAAGTTCGTAGCAAAAATGAACATGTTGGGGCGGTTCGCGAACCGCCCCTTACGCAACTGCTATTGCATTCTGCTAGACGCTCCCGCGGAGCGTCTCTACCTGACTCCTACCGTGCTACTTCCCGACATGTCCACTACTCAAACGCCCAAGCGGAAATTGTTCGAGATCGATGGTGATGCCAGAGAACACGGCTGCTTCATCGGAGGCCAGGAAGGCAATTGCGCTGGCGATCTCTTCTGGCTTCAACAAACGGCCCCACGGGCGCGTCTTCCCACCCTGTTCGACCCAATCCTCGGCGGCACCCTCGGCCTTTTGCACAAGGATCTCGCCATCCGTCAGCGTCCAGCCGACATTGAGCACATGCACGCGAACCAACCATGGGCTGAGTGCATCGGCCAGATTACGTGAGAGTGTGTTCAAACCACCTTTGCTGGCAGAATAGGCCATGAGTGCGGGCAGGCCAACATAGGCATTGATCGAGCCAATATTGATCACCACGCCACCAACGCCCTCACGCTCGTGTTGGGCCTTGAAGGTTGGCAGCGCCCGCTGAGTCAGCAGAAACGGCGCTCGCAGATTGATAGCAATCATGCGGTCGAAATCGGCAGCCGTAGTTGTTTCAATAGTGCCACGGGCTGTTGATGCAGCGTTATTGACCAATATATCCAATCGACCAAAGGCAGCGATTGTTGCATCAACAACTGCCGAACAATCATCTGGTTGGGTGAGATCGGCTGGCACAAACAGGATATGTTCAGCACCACCCAGTTCAGTTGCTAAGGCCTCGCCTTCGGCAACCGAGCGACCACAGATCGCAACCTGTGCACCCTCCGCAACCAGTCGGCGGGCAGTAACGGCACCAAGGCCACGGGTTGCGCCGCTGATCAGGGCAACCTTATTCGTATATCGTCCCATTATTGGCTCCATATCTTATAGAAAACAAGCGAACACGAGGTCATGTGCTTCTTGTTCACTTGTTCCTTTGCCATCGAACAAAAGAACAAGAAATGTACTCTTTATGTTCTGGATTAGAACGAGATCGGGCCTTCACCCGTTTCGGCTCCGCTGAGGCGGCTCATAACTCGAAGGGCGGCTAGCCGACAGAGTGCCGCGATCAAGCGTTCAAGATTATGAACGCCTGGATCATTGGCGCATGATTCAACAAGCGAATGCATGGTCGAATCAGTAATAATAATTTCGCCTGGGTGCAGCCCATAGGCATCGATCTGATTGGCTAGCAGAAAGCGCTGGGCGATCTCCAACTTCTCATCACTGCTCAACCCGCCTAAGCGCACAATTTCTACTCGTTCGCGCAGGACATGCGGAATGGCTGATTCATCGTGCGCACTCACAATGAACACGATTGGCGAGAGATCACGGGCACCCAACACCCGATCACGGAAATCGCTGCGCTCGTGGGGATCGAGTACCCGCGCCAGTACCGCAGCTGGCCCATCGCTCAGTTTGTCGATGCCATCCAATTCAATCAGGGGATATTCAACACCAGATCGAGAGATGGCACGCAGGATCGCGCCTGACTCACCAGGCCGACCCCAGATGTCATCGGCTTCAGTGATCGTATCCAGGGCGATGCGTGCGTGGCGCTGGCCCACAGCCTGCGCAATCGCCTGAACAAGGGCGCTCTTCCCACAACCGGCTGGCCCAACCAGACATAACACTGGCTCGTTTGGTGGCGAACTTGCCTGCCCTCGCTGCCGCCGCAATTCGCGGGCGGCTAGGCGTTCAATGGCGATCTGGCGGGCTTCTTGCAGCCCTACAACCTGCTCGGCCAGCGTGCGTCGGATGATGCCAATATCGATCATCAGATTGCTCGGTTGTTCGCCAGGTGGTTGTGTTTGAGCAGGTTCATGCTCGGTCATAGCGGTTTTGGGTTGTTTGGCAAGGACAGTTGGTAGAATGCGGCGCAGCGCCCGTAGTTCGCGGGTTGCAGCATTGGCCAGCAGCGTCAGCCGCGCACGCAGATCAGGCATTTCGAGAAATGCCTGTTGTTCGGCCAGATCACGGCGCATGAGAATCGCCTGGGCAGCCAGGAATGAAAGCCGCCGCAGATTTTCCTCGCTGCGGATCTGTGAACGCAGATCGGTGCTATCTGGCAGCAGGCTGAGCAGTTCCTCGGTGCGCCCGGCAACCGTTCGGGCAAGTTCTGGTGGGATATGCGTGGTAGCAGTATCGGGTATGAGGCTGATATGGCCGCGCAGGAATGGTTCATGCTGCACAATATCGGTGATGCGAATGCGCTCCAAGCCTTCGGCGGCGACACGCAATGCGCCATCTGGCAGCCGTACCAGTAAATGGATGCGGATGGCTGTCCCAATCAGCGAGAATTGCTGATCGCCGAATGGCTCGTTCGTGCGTGCGACACAGCCGATCATTGCTTTTTCCGCCAATGCCGCATCGATCAGGCGCACAGCCGCCGGTTGTGCGATCAGGAGCGGTGTCACAGTGAGCGGGTAAACAACGGTGCCAAGCAACGGCAGAATCGGCAATTCATCAGGGATCTCGTCCGTGCTCTCGCGCTGTGCGTCATCAGTCACACGCACCTCTTTGTGGTATTGGCCTGCCTACACGGGATCGCAGTATAGCACGTTTGATTATGTATCGAAAGAACCCTGTTCCGCAATCGCAACTGCATGCTGGCGCCAACGGCGATTCATCTCCGTAAGGCTTGTGATTTCGGGGTAGCCACGCTGCATCGAATAAAAACGGTATCTATGCGGGTGCAACACATCCCACGCAACCTGCTGTTCCTCTGGCCCATGCAGTTCCAACAGGAAGATTGGCCGAAGCTCTGCAATAATTCGTGCGCTGCCGGGAAGCGCTTTTACGGCACCACCCTCGATATCCATTTTGATCAGATCTGGTGCTGCGTTGCCATCGCGGAAGACAAAATCATCCAAACGGATGCTTGGAACAGCCATACTCTTGTTATAGGTGGTATCACGATCCGCCGATCCCGTCAATTTGCCCATGGCGTTGGATTGATGAATCAGGAATGTCTCACGCCCCTCCTGATCCGACGCCGCACACGGAACGACATGAATGGCAGCTCCATCCGGATTATGGCTGCTATGAAAGGCGATCCGCTCCAGATTCTCGGGCAGCGGCTCGAAGGCATACACCGATCCTTGCTTGCCAGCGATTTTGGCAAACAACAGCGCAGTGTAGCCAATATTTGCGCCAACATCATACACAACCATGCCAGCCTTACAATAGTGGCGCACTGCCGCAATCAGCGATTGCTCATAGACACCAAGCCAGTATTCGTTTTCGGTGGCGAGATCAAGCAGCAGATGTGCGCCACGCAAGATCCCGCCACGCACAACAACCTCGGTTTGGCCGGCAGGAGCCGTAGAAACCAACATTCTGGTGAATGCTCGATTCACGGCACCAAACCGGCGCAGCGTGCTATAGGCACGATCTGGCAGAAGCCCTCGCATGATCCCAACCACAGTGTACGAGAGCGGCAGACCCATAGAAACAAGTTCCTTAATACTATGATTGAGGTGCGGCCATACCAAGAAATAGCTTGCCTACACGAGATCGTATTATAACACGATATGATCGGCCACCGTTTCGCAATGTGCCATCGTTGCGCAATGCGGCCACCGCTGTGGGCGTATACGATACACCCCTACGTTTATTGGTATTCGATGCGAAGGGCGTGCAATTGGCCACCACCATCCATCGTTTGCAGCCGTGGCTTGATCACCAGGCGATGGTGTGCCACAATGGTCTATTCAAGGTCCCTGGCCGGGGGCGTTGGGGTGGCGGGCCACCCCGACCGCAGGCGCGGGTCGCGCAGCCCTGCCAAACGATGACAATAGGTTCCTGAAAGCGGGCACAGGGCGCGTAGCACCGTATAATCTTGTTGTACAATTCAGTGTATTCTTTGAACGTTCGATGAGGAACGCCCATGCCAGATGAACGATCTGCCAATTCAAATACGAAACATCCTGCAATGATCGTCTGCCAGGATGAGCCTATCAATGCTGGTACACCGCTCGATCTGCTGGTTCGCAATGTTGTGACGCCAACCGATCTGTTTTTCTTGCGTAATCATGCACACACGCCTGTTATTGATCCCGAAACCTACCGGCTCACCATCAATGGCATGGTGCGCCAGCCAATCAGCCTCTCACTCGCCGATCTGCGCGAACGGTTTCCGCGTGTGTGCAGGACTATCACGCTCCAGTGTGCTGGCAACCGACGCGATGAACTGCTGGCGCTTGGCCCAATCCCCGATGAACTCATCTGGGGCGCTGGTGCCCTGGGAACGGCTGAATGGTCGGGCGTGTCACTGCGAGCCATTCTAGAAGCGGCTGGGCCACATGCTGAAGCTGGGCATGTGGCTTTTGGTAGCAGCGATAGTGTTTCGAAGGCGGGGTCGGTGTTTGCATTTGGCGGTTCAGTGCCGCTGAGCAAAGCATTCGGTGATGAAGTCATCCTTGCGGATGAAATGAATGGTGCGCCACTCACGCCCGATCACGGCTTCCCGCTGCGTGTGGTCGTGCCTGGCTATATTGGTGCCCGCAGTGTCAAATGGCTCTCCTCAATCACATTGCAATCCGGGCCATCCGAGAATTATTTTCAGGCCCACGCCTACAAACTCTTCCCCGCACATGTGAGTCCAGAAACCGTTGATTGGTCGCAGGGCTTGATGCTTGGCGAACTCTCGATTACATCCGCGATTTGTGTGCCTGCACCCAACGCTCATCTGGCAGTTGGCCCCATTCACGTGAGTGGCTACGCAATGGCTGGTGGTGGCCGCACGATTGAACGTGTCGATCTCTCCTTCGATGCTGGCCGCACCTGGCAGCAGGCGCAGCTTGGTTATGCTGAACCATGGGCCTGGCGCTTGTGGCACGCAACGCTGGATCTGAAACCTGGTACATACACGCTGATTGTTCGTGCCTGGGATTCTGCTGCCAATACACAGCCAGAGCAGCATTGTTCGGTCTGGAACTTCAAAGGGTATATGAATAATGCCTGGCATCGTGTTCCAATTGTTGTAGAGGTGTAACATACGCATCAGGCCTCGTAGGCTGAAGAAGATTGACAAAATAAACGGGGAAACATAGATGCCTCTCCATCCGCAGGCTGAAGCCTGCGGCAAAAGGATGATCCACATCCCGGCTGGCTCCCCTCTCCCGTTCTGGGAGAGGGGCCGGGGGTGAGGGCAATCCAGCGCGAAATACCCGAAGACTTCCTTTACGGAGTAATCAGCCTGCGGATTCGTAGGGCACAGGAGCAAACGATGCTGATCGAGCGCTTCTATCATCCATGGCTGGCCCAGGCCAGCTACATGGTCGCCTGCCAGACTCGTGGCGAAGCATTGGTCGTTGATCCGAATCGGCAGATCGAAATGTATCAGCAGGCAGCACAGCGTGCTGGTGTGCGGATTGTGGCGGTTGCCGAAACGCACATCCATGCTGATTTTGTCTCGGGTGCCCGTGAGCTGGCGCGCAGCACTGGTGCATGCCTGCATCTTTCGGCGGAAGGGCCAGCAGAATGGCAGTATCGCTATGCGACCGAAGATGGCGTGGTGTTGCTGCAGCATGGTGATCGGCTCGTATTCGGGTATGTGGGTGTTGAAGTCCTCCACACGCCCGGCCATACGCCCGAGCATTTGGCGTTCTTGATCACCGATGGAGAGGTTGCCGATGCGCCAATGGGCATGATCAGCGGCGATTTCATCTTTGTTGGCGATGTTGGTCGGCCCGATCTGCTTGAACGTGTTGCTGGCCATGCGGGAAGCATGCATGCGGCAGCGATTCGGCTGTTTGAGTCGCTCCAGGCGACGAATAGCCTGCCAGAATATCTTCAGATCTGGCCTGGCCATGGTGCCGGGAGTTCCTGTGGTAAAGCGCTTGGCGCGGTTGCACAGACAACGCTTGGCTATGAGCGCCGGTTTAGTTGGGCCTTTCGGCAGGCCAGCCAACAGGCATTTGTTCAGGAAGTTCTTACCGATCAGCCTGAGCCGCCGCCCTATTTTGTTCGCATGAAACACATAAATCGCGATGGCCCACCCGCACGCCCAAACCAGGCAATAGAACTGCTCACACAGGAACAATTAATAATAGCCCTCGATACTGGTGCATTGCTTATTGATTTGCGCCAATCCGATGTCTATGCTGCTGGGCATATACGCGGTGCGCTCAATCTGCCATATGGCCCAATGCTGCTCAATTGGGGTGGCTGGTTGGCCAATGGCGAACAAGCAATTGTGCTGGTTGGTTCACTGGAGCAAGCTGAGTCCGCCAGAGCAGAACTGCTACTGATCGGTATGGATCGCATTATTGGCTCTATTACGCCCGGTGATGTCGCTGCCTGGATGCATGCAGGGCGGCCAGGGGCAACATTTCGCCGCCGCTCTGCAGCCGATCTGCGTGCGCAGATCGAGGCTGGCGCTACCGTGATCGATGTTCGTCGTCCTGCTGAGTATGCGGCTGGCCATATTCCTGGAAGCCGTAATCTGCCGCTTGGGGGGTTGCCGCAGTTGGTGAAAGAACTGCCGCCAATCTGCGGGCCAATTGTCGTTCACTGCCAGGGTGGCGGGCGTTCGCCAATTGCTGCCGGGATACTGGCGGCACATGGGTGGGGGCCAATTGAGGAAATGCGTGATGGCTTTCTGGCCTGGGATGGCGCGGTTGTGGAAGCATAACACTTGATCGCATGATGAAATCCGCAGAAGGGCATAGCAGCAGCCATGCAAGCACAAGCGCGTCTTACGCCCGTACACCGGCCACGCAGATCCTCGCTTGCAATGAGTGTAGTCTGGCAAGATTCGCTGTCAATCTGGCCGAAAGAGCTGCCACTGCCGATGAATGTATCACCAATCAGTTTCTTGGACAATATGTGGGTGTTGTGTGCATCGCCCTCCAACGCGGCATGCGTTGCGGGTGAACACGCGCCGCGTGGCAACTGCCAATAGTGGCCGAATATCGGCGGCTTGGTATCGCCCCTACATTCGTTGTTTCATCGGCATGCAATGGGCAATCATGTGTGGGCGCAGCAGACACACAGGCGGCGTTTGTGTAGGGTGCAAACTGGCATTAGTGGATTGCTGCGCGAGTGTATCATCTGCACGGCGCGCAAGCCCGCCTTTTACCCCCCCTAGCTGTTGGAAGGTGTCCCACGTCAACAACCCATCAGGGCGGCGGTCTTTCCACAACTCCAATAAGGTATATTCGAGCAGCGGCAGGGCACCTGGTTGGCCGAGCGTCTGCTCGACCAGGGCATCATCCAACCCTGGCTCAAAGCTGCATCCGACGAGTTCGGCGGGGCGGGTAATCGCCTGCTTGAGTTGGTCAGGGAGCAGTAGGCTGACCAGCACCGTGTGCTCATCCCCCATCCAAATGGTCAGGTCGTGGTGCTCAAGTGCGCGATGGAGGAAATCTGCTCGCAGCGTGAAGATGATCAGGACAGACTGGTCTGGTGCGCTAGCGGCAGTCAGCAGGCTGCGAAGAAATGGTTGCTGCTGCTCGGTAACAAATGCTGCCCGCGCTTGTGGGTTGGGTGGTGTAAGCGTCCACAGCTCTTCGGCTTGGTCAACAACCAACACCAGTCGCGTGCTCTTTTGTTGTGTACGTAGACCATCGGCAAGTAACAGCAGCCCATCATCAGTGCGTGACAGCGTCTCACGAATAGTCGCAATATCGCCGAGTGTCTGTCCTGAGATAGATGCAAAGGCAGCAGCGAGGGTATTCAGCGGGCGAGCGTCGGGTTTGATAATCAGATAGCACCAATGCTTGCTGCCTGCAAGTGCTCCGCCTTTGAGGGCCGGGATAAGGCCCGCACGTACCACACTACTCTTGCCACTGCCCGAGGGTCCTAGAACGGCCAGAAAAGAGTTATGTTCGACTTTTTGCAGCAAGGTGCTGACAAGGTCGTCTCGACCGAAGAAAAAGGCGCTGTCGAGTTCCTGAAAGGTCAGCAGGCCAAGATAGGGACATTGCGTATCAGCTAGTTGTGGGCGTACTCGGCGCAGTTCTGCTTGCACCTGTGTAAGCTGGCGCTGAACATCTTCCAACTCTAGAACAATATGATCAGGGGTCAAATGTCCAAATCGTGTATATTGGGTTTCAAGAATGCGGCGGCGCAGAATAGCAGTAAGCTCATCGAGGTGTGTACTCTCGTCTGCTGATGCGCTGGTCATTGAATCTCTCACGCTTACTCATGAACAGAGGAATGTGCTTCTAGGGTGCTAGTTCAGTCTGTGTGCGTTGTAGCATATGCGGAAAAGCACCTTGTACATTGTGTAGTTTCGGTTGTATACAAACAAGTAGCAGGTGTCCATGCTCATAGCACGAAAGCTGCCTTGATGGTATCGCCATGTTAGGAATGTCGGCTAGACCCAATACTTTTCGAATAAGCGGCGAGGCAGCTGCCTCCCCTCACCCCAACCCCTCTCCCAGAACGGGAGAGGGCTCTGCGCGGCATAGCAATGCAGCATTCCCCTTCTCCCTACCTGGGAGAAGGGGGCAGGGGATGAGGGGAAACCGCACTGGTGGCCTACACGATTGGCACAATGTGCCACGATCATCTGGTAGAGACTCCCCAACGGGGCGTCTCTACGCCGGAATCGGGAACGTCGGAGCAGCCACCACCTGGTGAGGAGCGCGATCTGTCGCCCGCCTCAAGCGCTTACGCTACCCCCACATATGCAGGGCTTGCACATCCAAAGATGGTAAGATATCCTGAAACTCTATACACATGCGCTTTCTCAGCTATCAATCGTTAGTGTATACTGGTGGCTGCTCACTTCTATACAAACAGCAAAAGTATTAAGCTCCTTTGAACGAGCGCAAGGGCTTTCCGATGCACCGGCCATTCTGAATTCTGGCTCCTGAATTCTGAATTCTGCTATAGTGAACATATACCTATGCCGCTGCAACTCCCTGGCTACCGACTCGATCAAGAACTGCATGTTGGGCGCGCAACCGTTGTGTATCGCGGTGAGCGCCTGATCGACGCGACTCCGGTGATTATCAAAATTTTGCGCGATGATCGGGTGACATCGGCGGAGGTTGCTGAGCTGCGCCACGAATATGCGATCAGCCGCGATCTTGATCTGCCTGGCGTCGTGCGGCCATATGCCCTGGCCTATCCCTATGATCGCCCGGCATTGGTGCTGGAAGATTTTGGCGGTATGTCACTGGATCGGTTGCTACACCAGGGGCCACTCGATCTCGAACTGTGGTTGCAGATCGCCATGCTCCTGGCCGATGCTCTTGGCTCGCTGCACGCCCGCCAGATTATCCATAAAGATATTAAGCCGCATAATCTGGTCTATAACCCACAAACTGGCCAACTCAAGCTGATCGATTTCGGCATCGCTACCCGCCTGACCCGCGAAAGCCCGGTGTTGCTGCAACCAGAGGTGCTTGAAGGAACCCTGGCCTATATATCGCCAGAACAGACGGGCCGCATGAACCGTGCGATTGACCATCGTAGCGATCTCTATTCGCTTGGTGTGACACTCTATGAACTGCTGACCGGCCGCCTGCCTTTCGATGCCCACGATCCAGTTGGCTGGGTGCATAGCCACATCGCCCGCGCCCCGCTGCCACCCGATCAGGCCAACCTCCAGGTTCCTGCTGGTGTTGCGGCAGTTGTGCTGAAGCTCTTGGCAAAAGCTGCCGAGGATCGCTACCAGAGTGCGGCAGGGTTGCGCCACGATCTGGAAATCTGCCGCCGCGCATTGGCCGATACAGGGACAATAGCTGTTTTTGAGGTTGGCCGCCGCGATCCGCCGATTCGCCTACAATTAGCTCAGAAGTTATATGGTCGCGATGATCAAGTAACCGAACTGCTCGAAGCATTTGAGCGTGTGAATCAGGGCCACACAGAACTCTTTCTTGTTGGCGGCTATTCTGGAATCGGCAAATCAGCATTGGTCAGCGAGATCCATAAAGTATTGTTTGAGTTACGTGGCTATTTTATTGCTGGTAAATTCGATCAGTTTTCGCGGAATGTGCCATATGCGCCACTGATCCAGGCATTCCAGGAACTAGTTCGCCAGATGCTTGCCGAACGAACGGATCGCGTGGTACTGTGGCGCGAACGGCTGCGTGAGGCGCTTGGGTTCAATGGCCAGATCCTCGCCAATGTCATCCCCGAAATTGAGCTGATCATTGGCCGCCAGCCACCGGTTGCCGATCTGCCGCCAGCCCAGGCCCAGAACCGTTTCGGGCGCGTGTTTCGGCAGTTTATCGATACCATTGCCCGCCCTGAACATCCATTAGTGATCTTCCTCGATGATCTGCAATGGGCCGATCTGGCCTCGCTTGGGCTGATCGAGATCCTGGTCAGCGGCACATCGCAGAATCTGTTTATTGTTGGGGCATTCCGCGATAACGAGGTGGATGCAGCACATCCACTCATGCTCATGGTCAATCGCCTGCGCCGAACCGGCGCGATGGTCAGCCAGGTGGCCTTGCACGGGCTGAACCATGCTGACATAACCGCGCTGCTGTGCGATACACTGCGTTGTTCTGCCGAACGCGCCGTACCACTGGCGGCGCTGCTCATCCGCAAAACGGGTGGCAACCCGTTCTTCACCAATCAGTTCTTGAGTACGCTGGCGGAGCAAGGGTTGCTGGCCTTTGATGCCGAATTGGGCGAGTGGCAATGGGATTTACAGCGTATTGATGCCCACGGAATCACAGACAATATTGTTGAGCTGATGGCCGATAAGATCCGGCAGCTCGATAGCACAACCCAGGATGTGCTCAAACTGGCCGCATGTATTGGCAATCGCTTCGATCTGACGACACTGGCCGTTGTTGATCGCAATCCGCTGCATGTAACAGCTGCGCGGCTGTGGGAGGCCATTCGTGAGGGGTTAGTGGTGCCGATTGGCGATGATTATAAGCTTGTCGATCTGCCGCCGATGGCTCCTGAGAGCCGCTCATTGGCAGGTTCAGTTGTACAGAATGCCACATCAGCGGTCGCCACGATTTCCACGCTAGCGCATCCGCAAGCCGCTTCACTTACACAGGTTCGCTATCGTTTCCTGCATGATCGCGTGCAGCAGGCGGCCTATCTGCTGATTCCGCCCGAGCGCCGCCAGTCGGTTCATCTTGAGGTTGGGTTACTGCTCCTGGGCATTCAATCTGCCTCGCCAGCAACTATTCATGCGGCTCATCTGGCCGATAGTGCGTTTGATACTGCCGCGCTTGATGAGCGGATCTTCGATATTGTTGGCCATCTGAATGCCGGTGCTATGTTATTGACGCACGAACCCGACCGTACGGCCCTGGCGACGTTGAATCTGGCGGCTGGCCAGCGTGCAATGGATTCAACCGCCTATGGGCCGGCGCTTGGCTACCTTCAATCTGGCCTGGCCATGCTGGCCCAGGATTGTTGGGATGTGAGCTATCCCCTGGCGCTGGCACTACATTCGCGTGCTGCGGAGGCCGCATTCTTGAATGGCAATAGTGATCTGATGAATCAGCTTGTTGCAACAGCCATGCAACACGCCCGCAGCAACTACGATGCTGTTCAGGCTGGTGAAGTTCGCATCCATGCCGCAATTGCTCAGAATCGTTCACAGGCTGCTGTAACTATAGCGCTGGTGCTGTTGCGGCGTCTGGGCATCACACTACCAGCACAGCCATCCACCCTGATTGCCATCCGGCAGGGCCTGCGCCTATATCTACGTTTGCGCCTGTTTGCGCTGTCTCATCGTCGTGGCATCGCTGCACTCGCCGATCTACCGCCAATGGCAGATCAGGAACGTATCACCGCTGTGCGTGTCATGGCCAGTATTCTTGCAGCGGCCTTCAACACCAACCCGGCACTGTATCCGGTGTTGATCTGCGCCATGCTGGACGAGATGTTGGCCTATGGCAACCCGCCATCGGCAAGCTATATCTATTCATCGGTTGCGGGCACCATCGCACGCTTTAGTGGCGATTATCGGCTGTTCTCGCAGATCGGCGAAATTGCGTTGGTATTGCTGGAACGGCTCGATGCCCGCCCACTCACCGCACGGGTACATCTGAATGTGTATGCCTTCGTTCGACATTTCCATGCGCCAGCAGCAGCATCGCTCAAACCATTGCGTGAAGGCTATCGTATTGGCCTCGAAACTGGCGATTTCGAGTTTGCCGGAATCTGCGTGTATGCCCATAGTTACCATCTGCTGTTGCTTGGACACGATCTGGATGCCGTTGAGCAGGAAATTGCAAGCGATAGCCTCGCGCTCCAGGCCATCCGGCGCGAACGGCCATTACTACTGAACGAAATGATCCGCGCTGTCGTTCTGGCATTGCTTGGCCGTACGGCTAATATGCAGGGTGTGGTTGCGCCTGGCTTTGATGAGCAGGCCATTCTGCCACGTTTCAATGCCGCCAATGACCGCACCTCACTTGGTGTCTACCATACCCTGAAACTCATGCTCTGTTATCTGGCCGGTGATTACGCGCAGGCCGCCATCCATGCGAATCTTGCCCGCCCGCATCGCGCAGCACTCGGTTTCTCCATGTTTGATCCATTGCTGATCACCTATAGTGCGCTTGCAGCCCTGGCGATTGGTTCTGTTGCAGGCAGGAACCGCCTGGCCCTCACCCGCGATCTGGCCGAACTCAAGCGCTGGGCGGCATACGGCCCAACCAATTATCGTCAGAAGTACCTGATCGTCGCTGCCGAACATGCCCGCGTTCACAATCAGCCAGCCCAGGCCCGCGAACTGTATGATCAGGCGATTCGAGCTGCCCGTACCAATGGCTTCGTCAACGATGAGGCGCTGGCCTGTGAGGTGGCCGCCCGCTTCTATACGCAACGTGAGCAACCTGCTCTTGCGCTGGCCTACCTACGCGATGCCCGATCTGCCTACCTACGCTGGGGTGCCGTTGCAAAGGTTGTCGATCTGGATCGGCGCTATGCTGGCCTTACGCCGGAGGCACGCCACATGGCCCATGATCCAACAAGCTCGACGATCAGCAGCCTGACTCGCTCTGCCGATACTGGCCGGATGTTGGATATGACCACACTGATGCAGGCTGCTCAGGCGATTGCTGGTGAAATACGCCTCGATCAGCTGCTAGCGCGCCTGCTCCAGGTTGTGATGGAGAATGCCGGCGCCCAACGCGGTGTCCTCATCCTCAGCACCGAAGGCCGCCTCACGATTGAGGCAGAGGGCAATGTCGATCCATTCGATGTTCGGCTTCTTGGCGGGCTACCAGTTGAGGAAAGCGAGCGGTTGCCAGTTGCGGTGATCAACTATGTTGCCCGCACCCGCCAGCATGTTGTGCTTGCCGATGCCGCCCGCGATGCCCGTTTTGGGCAGGATCGCTATGTGGCGATCCGGCGGCCAGCATCGCTATTGTGCATGCCACTTCTTAACCAAGGGACACTCAGTGGTGTTGTGTACCTCGAAAATAACCTGACCACCGGCGCATTTACGCCAGCCCGCCTGGAAGTACTCGGGTTGTTGGCGGGCCAAGCGACGATTGCGATCGAGAATGCGCGGCTCTACAGCCAGCTCGATACCTATCGCAGCCAGCTTGAACAGCGCGTTGAGGCACGCACAAGCGAACTGCGCGAGAGCAATCTACAGCTAGAACAGGCCCGTGCTAATGCCGAGGCAGCTAACCAGGCCAAGAGCATGTTCCTTTCAAACATGAGCCATGAGCTACGCACGCCACTCAACGCAATTATCGGGTATAGCGATATGCTGTTGGAAGAAGCGCAGGATACACCCGGCGGGCAGAATGCCGATGATCTGCAGAAGATCCGTGCAGCCGGGCAGCATCTGCTGGGCGTGATCAACGATATCCTCGATCTCTCGAAGATCGAAGCTGGTAAAATGGATCTCTTTCTGGAAACATTCAGCGTTGCCGATCTGGTTCGTGATGTTGCTGCGACGATCCAGCCGCTGATCAAGAAGCGTGGCAATACACTGCGAATCGATCTGGCCGCTAATGTCGAGCAGATTGATTCTGATCTCACCAAGGTGCGCCAGATCCTGTTCAATTTGCTCTCGAATGCATCCAAGTTTACCGAACAGGGCACCATTACCCTGCGTGTGTTGCTGCCAGATCCCAATTCGCTGCCGATACAGATTTCTGCGGAGCAGGGTGCGCCATTCATTCTGTTCGAAGTCAGCGATACTGGCATCGGCATGACACCAGAACAACTTGGTAGGCTGTTCCAACCATTTACCCAGGCCGATGCATCAATGACCCGCAACTATGGTGGTACAGGACTGGGCCTGACGATCACTCGCCATTTCTGCCAGATGCTCGGCGGCGATATTCATGTAAACAGCCAGTATCATGTCGGTTCGACATTTTCAGTCGTGTTGCCCATCCGCACAATCCTGCCTGCCACGCAATCACCAGATGTTACAGGCCAAGGGTTTACGGGTTGAATTGCGGAACAAAGGAACAAAGAGTGCGCCGATTCTTGGTTCTGACTCCTGACTCCTGACTCCTGACTCCTTGCATGTAGGATCGGCCTATGCTATAATCGCCGCCCGGGAAACCGAGGTTTTAGACAAAAGCCTCTTGCAGCGCAAGTGGCTTTTTTTGATTGGGAATGTCGCTGTCGCTTCAACCAGCCTGTTTACCGCTCCTGCTTGGGAGCCTGCCCCATTCTGGCCCTGCTCAAGCCTTAGCGCTTTCGCGGCGCTATGCTGGCAGTTTGCTGTCGTGGCCGCAGCTTCCGCAGCGCAGCTTCCGTGAGCAGAGCTTGGTTCAGGCTGCTATTGGATTCCCTGGCCTTGTCGTCGATCCAGGGCGTGGCCATGTGTATGTTGATCGGGCGATTGCTGAGCGCGGCCTTGAGCGCTTGGGATTGGCCTATTTAACCCATGATATTGCCTATGCTGCATTATCGGATGAGGATGCCATTGGTTTGGCAGAACTCATCCGACAGCGCGATTCCCTGCGTGGTGTGCTGGCGATCAAGGGCCAATTACTCGGGCCGATCAGCCTGGCGGCGCAGCTCACCGATGAGAATCAGCGCCCGTTGATCTATGACAATATGTATTTTGAGGCGCTCGGGCAGCATTTGCATCTGCGTGCAGCCTGGCAGATAGCCCAATTAGCCGATCTCTTTCCAACGACAATCATGTGCCTGGATGAACCGCTCCTGGATTCACTCAATCTATCGTTTTTACCGATCAGTTGGCCAGAGGCGTGTGAGCGGATCGATGAAGTGTTGGCAGGGCTTGGCGGCTATCGGGCGCTCTATGCTGGTGGAGCCAGCGATTGGAATCAGGTCTTCCATAGTGCCGCCGATATCACGATTGCAGATGTGTATAATCATGCAACTGCGCTCGTGGCAGCTGGTCCAGCACTATTGGCCTTCCTTGAGCGTGGTGGCATCATTGGCCTTGGGTTGGTGCCTGCCGATGAAGAGGTGCTGGCGAAAGTTAGCGCAGCAACACTCGTCGAACGGGCCGAGGCACTGCTCAACGATCTGGCTCCCTATGGCATCGAACGCGAACAACTGCTGCGTCGGGCAGTGATTACATCCGATACAATGCTTGGTCGGTTAACGGTTGAGATGGCGGAGCGGGCAGTGCAGCTCCTCGCTGATACATCGCGATTATTGCGTGAGCGTTATACCCTGGAATAAACTATATCAAAACATCTGAAGATGAAGGAGACCACTGTGCGTATTGTTGTGACGGGATCGTTGGCCTACGATTATATTATGAACTTTCCAGGCTATTTTAAGGATCATATTCTGCCCGATAAAGTTCATATGCTCTCGGTCAGCTTTCTGGTCGATTCAATGAAGCGCATGCGTGGCGGTGTGGCCGGGAATATTGCCTATACGCTCGCATTGCTTGGCGAGCATCCGCTGATCTGTGCCTCGGTTGGCCAGGATTTTGGCGAGTATCAATCCTGGATGCAGCACCAGGGAATCGATACTGCGGCAATTGCCGAGATCGAGAATGAATTCACCGCATCGTGTTTTATCAATACTGATCTCTCTAATAACCAGATCGTCGCCTTCTATACAGGTGCGATGGCCCATTCGCGCAACCTTTCCCTGCTCGAACTTGGCCTCACGCCCCGTGATCTTGTGGTCATCTCGCCAACCGACCCCGATTCGATGATTCGCTCAACCGAGGAGTGCCGCACCCTTGGTGTTCCGTTCATCTTCGATCCAGGAAAGCAGACGCCGCGCCTGGAGGGGGATCAGATTCTGGCTGGACTGAATGGTGCCAGTGTACTGATCGGCAACGACTATGAATTTGCTATGATGGCGCAAAAAACTGGCCGCTCCGAGCGCGAATTGATCGAATCGACACCATTAACCTTCGTGACGCGTGGCGTTGAAGGCTCAATGATCTATGATTCACGCACTGGTGGCAACCCGATTCATGTGCCGATTGCCCCAGTGAGCGAGGTTGTTGATCCAACAGGGGCTGGCGATGCCTACCTTGGTGGGATTGCCTTTGGTATTGCTCGTGGCCTGCCACTTGATGTG
The DNA here is from genome assembly GCA_038214135.1 of Chloroflexales bacterium. Lineage (GTDB taxonomy): Bacteria > Chloroflexota > Chloroflexia > Chloroflexales > Roseiflexaceae > JANLSE01. Next base: position 142,237 of record JBBQSD010000001.1, read on the forward strand.
ATAGGCCGCGTTGCAGCACTAGCCGCTGCCTATGCGATTGAGCATCATGGCTGCCAGGAGCATCGCTATACACCAGAGGCATTCATTGCACGCTATACAATGGCGTTTGGTTCTGCACTCGAACTGGTATCATGAGCATTGCGTGGACAAACAATGCGATGCTTCCGCTCACCCCTGCCCCTTCTCCCCAGCGTGGGAGAAGGGGATGCCGCCGTGCAATGCCATGCATAGCCCCTTTCCCCGCAGTGGGAGAGGGGTTGGGGTGAGGAGAGACGGCAACACAGCCGTATTTGTAAGTATGCACATACTTCTGACTTCTGACTCCTGATTTCTAACTGAGCATACAAGGAATATGCCATGACCATCGCATGGGGCATTATTGGCGCAGGGCGGATTGCCCGTAAATTCGCGGCGGCCCTACACGAACATAGCACCTCCAAGCTCGTTGCGGTTGCAAGCCGTGATGCCGCCCGTGCGATGGCTATTGCTGCCGAATTGGGTGCGCCAATGGCCTATGGTTCATACGAAGCCCTGTTAGCCGATCCCCAGATTCAAGCTATCTATATTGGGCTGCCAAATAGCATGCACGCGGAATGGAGCATCAAGGCTGCCCAGGCCAGCAAGCATATCTTATGTGAGAAGCCGCTCGCGCCAACGGCGGCTGAAGCAGCACACATGTATGAGGTCGCCCGCGCCAACAATGTGTGGCTCATGGAAGCATTCATGTATCGCTTCCATCCGCGCACACTTCAGCTTGCCGAACTGATTCGCTCTGGCGCGATTGGCAAGGTGCAGGTTGTGCGGGCTGGTTTTAGCTTCAAACTCGAACGCCCAGCCGATGTGCGCTGGGATGCGGCAATGGCTGGTGGCTCACTCTATGATATCGGCTGCTACTGCGTGAATCTGGCTCGGTTGGTCATTGGCGAAGCTCCTGTGCGGGCATGGGCCACGGCGCGCTGGAGTGCAAGCGGAGTCGATGAAACGCTTGCCGGGACGCTGGAATATCCTGGCGGGGCAATCGCGCAGATTGCTTGTAGCTTCCGCGGTGGTTTCCAGCAACAAGCCCAGATTATTGGCAGCGATGGCCTGATTGAGCTTGATCAGGCCTTTACAATGCACCCGAACCAACAAACTGCTATTCGGCTCTGGCGTGGGACGGTGTTCCCGCCGCTGGAGACACTAACATTTGATCCAACCAACCATTATCGTCTGGAAATTCAGGGATTTGAACGATTGATTCAACAAGGGCATGGCGCCCACAACCTACCGGAAATGCCGTTGGCCGAAACGCTCGACAATCTTGCCACGATTGAAACATTGCTCCAGAGTGCTCGCACAGGAGAGTTCAGAGTAGTGGTATGATAGTGATCGGGTTTGCGACGGCAGAGCTTTCGCATACTCATAAGTAAGCAGATGGGCGGAGCGGCGTGGCTGCTCTTCCCCAACACGGGAGTCACACCTCATGAGCAAGAACTTCGACATCAAGGACCTGAGCCAGGCCGAGACTGGCCGCAAGCGCATCGATTGGGCTGAAAACGAAATGCCCGTCCTGCGCCTCATCCGCGAGCGCTTTGCCAAGGAACGCCCATTCATAGGATTGCGCGTCTCGGCATGCCTGCACGTAACAGCTGAAACAGCGAACCTCATGCGAACCCTCTCAATCGGTGGCGCGGATGTTGTTTTGGTCGCATCAAACCCCCTCTCGACCCAGGATGACGTTGCTGCCTCGCTCGTCCAGCACGACGAGATCCCTGTCTATGCAATCAAGGGCGAGGATAACGAAACCTATTATAAGCACCTTGCCGCTGGACTCGATCATAACCCCCACGTCACAATGGACGATGGCGCGGATCTGGTTTCGGGCGTGCTCAAAAATCGCCCCGATCTGATCGAAACCATGCTCGGTAGCACCGAAGAGACAACCACCGGCGTCATTCGCCTCAAGGCAATGGCCAATGATGGTGTGCTCAAGTTCCCGGTGATTGCCGTCAACGATAGCGATACCAAGCATTTGTTCGATAATCGCTATGGCACGGGCCAGAGCACTATCGATGGCGTTATTCGGGCAACTAATGTGTTATTGGCCGGCAAAACGTTTGTTGTCGGTGGCTATGGCTACTGCTCACGCGGCATTGCCGAGCGAGCCCGCGGCTTGGGCGCGCTTGTTGTCGTCACCGAGATTGACCCGATCAAGGCACTTGAGGCAGCAATGGATGGCTTCCGAGTGATGCCAATGATCAATGCTGCTCAGATTGCCGATTTCATCGTCACAGCCACCGGCGATAAGCATGTGCTTGATGGTGAGGATTTCGCGGTGATGAAGGACGGCTGTATTGTCGCCAATAGCGGCCACTTCAATGTTGAAATCAACATCCCCGATCTCGAAGCAATGGCTGTCGAAAAGCGCCAGCCACGCACATTCGTTGAGCAATATATTCTCAAGGATGGCCGCCGGATCAACCTTTTGGGCGAGGGGCGTCTGATCAACCTAGCTAGCGCCGAAGGGCACCCAAGCGCAGTCATGGATATGTCGTTTGCCAATCAGGCGCTCGCCACCGAGTACCTGCTACGCAACCAGGGCAAACTCTCGCATGGCGTGCATGCCCTACCAAAGGAAGTTGATCGTGAGATTGCAGCGCTGAAACTGCATGCAATGGGTATCGTGATCGATACCCTGACTGCTGATCAGGCACACTACCTCTCCTCGTGGGAGGAAGGCACGTAATAGCCATTCACGCATATTGATGGGAGCGGCTTGTACAGACGCGATGCATCGCATCTCTGCGGAACACTTGTACGGGCGCGATATATCGCGCCCCTGCGGTTCTCGTTATTTAGTCACATAAGGACTAGCCCATGTCCACTACATTCATGACATCCCCAAAGCTCTTCTTCACCTCCGAATCGGTGACAGAAGGTCACCCGGACAAACTCTGTGATCAGGTTTCTGATGCCATCCTGGACGCTTTCCTGACGATTGATCCACGCGCTCGTGTCGCAGTTGAAACAGCCACCACCACTGGCCTGGTTGTTGTGCTTGGTGAAGTGACCTTTGAACAGGGCTATATCGCCATTGAGCAAATTGTTCGCAACACTATCAAGGAAATTGGCTATACCGATGCATCATATGGCTTCGATGCCGATACCTGCGGTGTGATGGTCGCAATCCACGGCCAATCGCCCGATATCGCTCAGGGTGTCAATCGAGCGCTCGAAACGCGTGGTGCCGAAATGACCGATGCGGAAGTTGCGACGATTGGTGCTGGCGATCAGGGGATGATGTTCGGTTTTGCCTGCAATGAGACGCCCGAATTCATGCCGCTCTCGATTGCACTCGCCCATCGGATTGGACGCCGGCTCTCGAAACTACGCAAAGATGGCACGTTGCCCTATCTGCGGCCAGATGGCAAAAGCCAGGTGACGGTTGAATATAGCCGTGGCAAACCCGTACGGGTCGATACCGTGCTGGTTAGTAACCAGCACGCTCCCGATGTTGGCCAGGATCAGATTCGCGAGGATCTGATCGAGGATGTGATCAATAAGTGTGTTCCTGGTGATCTGCTCGATAGCACAACCAAGTATTTCGTTAACCCAACTGGCCGATTTGTGGTTGGTGGGCCAATGGGCGATAGCGGTCTGACCGGGCGCAAGATTATTGTCGATACCTATGGCGGCGTGGCTCGCCATGGCGGTGGCGCATTCTCCGGCAAGGATCCAACAAAGGTTGATCGCAGCGCAGCATATGCTGCTCGCTGGGTGGCCAAGAATGTGGTGGCAGCTGGTTTGGCCGAACGGTTTGAACTCCAGCTCTCCTATGCGATTGGCGTCGCATACCCACTTTCGATCAGCTGCGAAACCTTCGGCACCGGCACAGTCGCCGATGAGGTGATCGTCAAAGCAGTCAATGATGTGTTCGATCTCCGGCCAGGCGCGATTATCCGCGATCTTGGCCTGCGTCAGCCAATCTACCGCCAGACGGCAGCCTATGGCCATTTTGGCCGCACCGATATCGATCTGCCCTGGGAACGGCTCGACCGCATTGAAGCACTCAAATCAGCAGCAGGCCTGTAGTATCACCCTTACCCCAACCCCTTTCCCACAGTGGAGAGGGGCTTCCGCTGGAGCGTCTAGCAGGGGTTTGGAGCCGTAGGCCCCAAGAATCCTCCTCTTCTGCGGTGAATGCTTCGCTTCACCGCACAAGAAATGATAAAGAAAGCACTCTTGCACTGGTATCCGTACGATACAATGCAGTTGCGATATACCACAGAAAGCGAGCTACCCAATGACGATTGAGCGACCAAACGCATTTGATTGGTGGGGACCAAAGACACTCGTTGGCCCCGAACTCAAGCCCGGCGATACGGCACCAGCCTTCGTTCTGACCCAGGGTAGGACATTCGTGAATAGTGAGCAGTTTGCTGGCAAACCACTGGTGATCAGCGTTATTCCATCAATTGAGACTGGGGTTTGCTCAGGGCAGACCCGCCATTTTAATGAAGCCGCTGCCGCTCTTGGTGATGCCGTCAATATCGTGACGGTCAGCGCCGATCTGCCATTTACCCAGGGACGCTGGTGCGCTGCTGAGGGAATCGACAAGATCATTATGGGCTCGGATCATCTTGATATGAGCTTTGGCACCGCCTATGGCACCTATGTGAAAGAGGTTCGTCTCGATAGCCGGGCAGTGTTTGTTGTTGATGCCGATGGCACTATTCGCTATGTCGAGTATGTTCCTGTTGGCGGGAATGAGCCAAACTATGATGCAGCCCTTGATGCCGTCAAGAGCCTGATCTAGGCGCTCATCGGCTGGAGCGTATAACCATACGAGATCGGTAGGGGCGGTTCGTGAACCGCCCTTACAAGATTTTCTTCAGCACTGCTAAAAGCTGAAAGCTGAAAGCTGACTGCCTACTGGTTTTCCCCTCACCCCTGACCTTCTGTTCAAGGGTGAGGTTTTTTGCGTAAAGGATGATCGATGCCTCCGCTTGCTGCACATATCTGGCCGGTAAGCGCCTCAATTGGCCAACATGGCCATTTGCATATTGGCGGCTGTGATGTCGTGACATTGGCCGAAGCCTATGGAACGCCGCTGTATCTGTTTGATCAAGCGACGATTCGGGCTGCCTGCCAGGAATATCGGTCCGCCTTTGCACAGGCATACTCTGGTGAGACGATTGTTCATTATGCTGGCAAGGCACTGATCAATACAGCACTCGTTCAGATCATTGCAGCCGAAGGGCTCGGGCTTGATGTCGTTTCGGGTGGTGAATTGTTTATTGCCCTGCGCGCCGGAATGCCAGCAGTTCGCATTCATATGCATGGTAACGCGAAACCCAGAGCAGAACTTCAGCAGGCCTTGGAAGCAGGAATCGGGCAGATCGTTGTTGATAATCTGGATGAATTAGCAATCCTGGCCCAGCTCACATCTGGCTGTGCAATTCCCCAGGAGATTGCACTACGGGTTGCACCTGGTATCGCACCCGATACCCATCATCACATCCAAACAGGCCAGGCAACCTCGAAATTTGGTCTACCGCTGGCATCCCTGGATTCTGCTGCACACATGATCAATGCTGCCCCTGGATTGCACCTGGCCGGATTGCATGTCCATCTTGGGTCGCAGATCTTCGATGCCCATCCCTATGCCGAAGCAATTGCGGTATTGCTCGATTGTGCGGCGCGATTACAAGCTGAGCATGGCATCACAATTACCGAAATTAACCCTGGTGGCGGGTTGGGTGTTCCGTATCTGGCCGAACAGGCATTGCCTGATATTGCGGCCTACGCTCATCTGATCAGCAACACACTGCGCGATGGTTGTGCAACTCGTGGCCTGGCCCTGCCACGGCTCTCGGTTGAGCCAGGACGTTCGATCATCGCTCGATCTGGTGTGGCCGTGTATCGAATCGTTGGGACAAAGCCACTGCCCGAATCTCGCCACACTGATCCGTCTGCACAGCGCTACCTACATGTCGATGGTGGAATGGCCGATAATATCCGTCCGGCACTCTATCAGGCACGCTATACGATACTCCTGCCCGAACAGGCCGATGCGCCCGCCGAAGAGATTGTTCATGTTGCTGGCCGCTATTGCGAATCCGGCGATATTTTGCAGCGCGATATCGCTCTGCCAAAAGCAGCTCCCGGCGATCTGCTGGCGGTTGCGACGGTTGGGGCCTATACGCTGAGCATGGCTAGCAACTACAACCTGACTCTGCGGCCTGCGGTGGTGTTTATTGACGATGGGCATGCGCGGTTGGTTCAGCGCCGTGAAACCTATGCGGATCTCGCTTCGCGTGATGTCTGAATTTGACGCTCGCTATTCGTGGTGGTAGGATAACCCCGCACATACGATATCTACAGGGAGCCCGGAGGAAGCGAAGGGCTTAATTGGGGAAAGCCCGGTTCAATGCCGGCGCAGTCCACGCTGCTGTATGATGGGCCTTCCGTCAGGAATGTCGCACCCATCAAGCCAGAATGCCCATCCCTGTGTACAAGCCGTTCACACCCGCGCTGGAAAGGGGGTGAGGCGAAGAGTCCCGTTCATACGGCTCGCTCTGCGTTTCCCTCTCCGTTTGGAGAGGTTTTTTATTGGGCGCGCTATGCTGCCCTTCTGGAGGAAACTATGCGTCGCATACGCGACTTGATCACCCTGCTGGCGCTTGCATGTGTGTTTGCCATAGCACCCGTTCGTGCAGCGGAAGATCCCACCAGCGCAACTCAATCGGCATTGCGCTGGCTGACTGCCCGCCAGCAGGATGATGGTAGCTTTCCTGGCTTTGGCCCTGGATCAACCGCCGATGTCGTATATGCCCTAACGGCTGCTGGGATCGATCCAAATGGTGTATTGAAGAACGGTAACTCGCCAATCTCTGCGCTCGGTAACACGGCAGCAGGCTTTGCAACGAGTTCAACTGCTGCTGCTGGGAAACTAACGCTCGCGGTGATTGCAGCAGACAAAGACCCACGTAGTTTTGGTGGGCAGGATCTTGTTGCAATCATTCAGCAGGGTTATCATCCGGCAACCGGAATCTATGGCGCAAATCCCACCGATCACGCCTTTGCGATCCTGGCATTAGTCAGTGCTGGCCAGCCCATCCCACAAGCGGCAATCACCGCCGCTGGCCGCCTGCAGCGCGCCGATGGTGGCTGGAGCTTTGATGGTGGTGCGAGCAGTACCAGCGATACCAACACAGCATCGTTGATGATCCAGGCCTATGCTGCTGCTGGCGTCCGTAATGCAGCGTTGACGAAAGCAATCACCTACTTGAAGAGCCAGCAGAACACAGATGGCGGTTTCACCTATTCGAAACAATCGCAGTATGGAACCGATAGCGATGCCAACTCGACCGCCCTGGCGATCCAGGCGCTTGTCGCTGCTGGTGAAGATCCGCGTGCGCTCAAGCAGCCAGGTGGTGATCCAATCAGCGCACTGCTCGCCCTTCAGAACAGCACCGGCGCATTTCGCTATCAGGCGGCACTGCCAGATGATAACGATATTGCCACGGCTCAGGCCATCCCAGCACTATTATTGAAGCCACTGCCCCTCAAGCGCTTGCCAGCAGCAGCGCCGCTGCCGGCAATACTGCCGAATACAGGCGGCGAGAATGGGTTGCCCTGGGTTGCTCTGATTGCCGCAATGATTATGATGGCAGGAATTCTGCTCCGACGGCGTATAGCGTAGTCATTTGAGCCCCTCTCCCCTTGTGGGAGAGGGGTTGGGGTGCGGGAAATCAGCGACATCTCCCGCACCCGCTGTGCTATAATATCGATCAGACCTCGCGAATGGAGTGCGACGCCGCATCCGAGTGCCTGGCGATGACGAGGGACGCCGGCTGGCATGTCGCGCTGCCGAAGCGCGCTCACTTCCAAGTGCATGACCACTGCAATCATCACGAATCCAGCACAGGCCGCCCACGATGAACCCCGTCATGTCGAACGTGCGGCACGTATGCGGGCGATTGAACGCGCTCTCGATACGAGCGGTCTGCGTCCTACGCTTACACCAATTGCGGCTCGCCATGCAACGGAGGCCGAAATTCGTGCAGTTCATCATCCGCGCCTGATTGAGATGCTTAACCTCTCAACGGCTCAGGAACGGCTGTGGATCGATAGCGATACCTACACAACCAGCGAATCGTTGATCGCTGCAAAGCTTGGGGCTGGCGCTGCAATCGAAGCCGTTCAGGCAGTTGTGCGGCAACGGGTGCAGAATGCGTTTGTGCTGACTCGCCCACCTGGTCATCATGCGACGATCACACGCTCTATGGGTTTCTGCCTGATCAATAATATTGCGATTGCGGCCCGTTATGCTACCCAAACATTAGGCCTCGCCCGTGTTGCAATTGTCGATTATGATGTTCACCATGGCAATGGCACCCAGGATATTTTTTATGATGATCCGCGTGTGCTGTTCTGTTCAACACATGCAGCACCCCTCTATCCCGGCACGGGTACAGAGCACGAGATCGGGAACGGCCCTGGCCATGGAACAACCCTGAATCTGCCATTGCCCTATAATACCGGCGATCAGGGCTTTGCGCAGCTTTATGATCAGATCGTGATACCAGCACTGCGCCGGTTTCAGCCAGAATTGATCCTCATTTCGGCTGGCTATGATGCCCACTGGAACGACCCAATTGGCCCGCTTTCGCTCTCTGTGAGTGGCTATGCTGCCCTTACCAGCCGCCTCTACGATCTGGCTGCCGAAATCTGTGATGGCCGGATCGCGCTTATCCTCGAAGGCGGCTACAATGAGGAAGCGCTTGGCGCATGTGTCGTTGCCTGTTTTGGCGTGCTGCTTGGCCGAGCCATCGAACCTGATCCACTTGGCCCTGCTGGAACTCGTGAGCCGAATCTCCAGGCCTTGATCGAGCGAACACGTCGCCAGCATCCATTGTTAGTGTAGGATTCAGGAGTCAGTATTCCATCTACATGCCTTTGAATGGTTGCAATCCGCAGGGACGCGATATATCGCGTCCGTACGAACCATCAAATAAATCGGTTTGTTCCCTTGTTCATGCTTATTGAGGTTCTTATGGCTATTGTTGTCATTGATTATGGTGCTGGCAACCTGCGGAGCGTTGTGCGCGCTCTGGCGAAAGTTGGCGCAGAACACATTGTCACGACTGATCCACAGGTTGTTCGTGATGCTCCCGCAGTCGTTCTGCCCGGTGTCGGCGCAACCCTCGATACCATGCAAAGCCTCAAACGCATGGGCATGGACAGCGCTATTCGTGATGTTGTTCACGCTGGAGTCCCATTCCTTGGCATCTGTGTCGGGATGCAGGTTCTGTGTGAGCGCAGCGAAGAGTTTGGCATGCACGATTGCATCGGCCTGGTTGGCGGTGATGTTCGCCGCCTTCCGGATGGCCAGAAGGTGCCACAGATTGGCTGGAACCAGCTCCGCTATGTTAATGGTGCTGGCGAACATCCCTTGTTTCAGGGTGTCCCCGATGCCAGCGATGTCTATTTTGT
>JBBQSD010000002.1:0-132250 GCA_038214135.1 Chloroflexales bacterium
CATATAATGACACTCCTTATGTTGTGCCGATAAATCAGGCCAATTTGGAGCCATCAAACCCTCTATAATCGCACGTAGGCACTTCGTAGCAACGTTTTCTCGGAAGTCAATTGGATATTTTGACTAAAGCAAATTCGAGTATAATTGGTATCGCCGTTATCGCTAAACCAGAATAAGGAACATGGATCATGACAAACCTGCGTGATTTCCTTGAGATTCCCTACGACGAGCTAGAGGAGCTGAATCTAGAGGCGAAAAGCAAGCGTGCAGCGCGCACCCCTGCGGATGTTATCCAAGAGGAGCGATTGCGCTATCTCACCGATGAGAAGCGCATTAAGGCTGTCACCGTCTGCTTTACCGATCTTGAGGGCCGCTTGCACATGCTCGACTATGACAAGAAATTCTTGATCAAGTCGGCCGATAATCTGACCTTCGATGGCTCTTCGATTCGTGGTTTCTCACGCCAGGCCGAATCGGATCTGCGGCTTGCCGTTGATTGGGCCGCCTTCTACTGGCTGCCATCGGATATCTTTGGCACAGGTAAAGTGCTCGTCTTTGGTGATGTGCTTGAGAAGGATGGCACACCATACCGCGCCGATATGCGCGCCCGCCTGAAGGCCTGGACGAGCGAATTGCATACATCGCAGGGTTTGACGCTGAATGCCGCCAATGAGATCGAGGGCTTCCTGTTCAAGGGCCGCCATGCCGAACAGCGCTATCGCGATACTGGCGCATTCGAATTCGTTAGTACTGGTGGGTACTACCACTCACTGCCGGGTGATGCCCTGCGCAACTTCATCGATACGGCTGCCGAAGTGCAACGGGCCATGGGCTTCGCCAATGAGAAGGATCACCCAGAGGTTGCGCCAGCCCAGTTCGAGATGAACTATTCCTATACCGAGGCATCAATCGCTGCCGACCAGATCCTACTGTATAAACTGATCTGCCGCCAGGTGGCCCAGGGCCTGGATATGACCGCCAGCTTCCTGCCCAAGCCAGTCACAGGCGTGAACGGTAGTGGCATGCACACCAACCTTTCTGTCTCGCAGAATGGCAAGAATATCTTCTATAGCGCCGATGGTGAAGAAGGCATCTCACCGCTGGCCTGGCAGTTCATTGATCGCATTCTGACCAGCGCCAACGATATCTGCCTGGTGCTCAACTCAAGCGTCAATTCCTACCGCCGATTGGACCCACACTTCGAGGCACCAAACCAGATCAAGGCCTCGCCGACCGACCGTGGCTCGATGGTGCGTATCCCCATCGGCAACGAGAAATCTGCTCGTGTTGAGGTTCGTTCCGTGGCCCCAGATGCAAACCCATACCTGACGCTCTATACCGTGCTGCGCACAGGCCTGGAAGGCCCACTCACCGCCGGGATTCGCAGCCAGGAACGCTACCTGCCCGATAATATCTATACCGCTATCGAGAATTTCTCTGCCAGCGAATATAACGCCAGCCTGCTTGGTGAGGATATCCGCGATAAGTTTGCTGAACTGAAACTCTCATCAGCCGACCGCTGCCCACGCCTGCTTGGCTCGCTGATCAAGCGCGCCGAGATCCAATTCCACCACGAGGTCACCAATCAGTATCTGTGGAGCAAATTCTAGAACCCCTTGCCCCGTAGGGGCGGTTCGTGAACCGACCGTTCGTGAACCGCCCCTCCAGCAATTCCATATAATTCCGCCACCAGATCATCAATCTGCGCCTCAATCTCGGCAATCTCAGCCGCACCCTCGGGCATGGCTGCTCTCATGTACGCCAATTCGCCAAGTTTTGTTGGCAGTGTTCGCGGCACAGGAAAGCGCGCTACCTGCCGCGCCCCCACCCGCAGGTAGCCACCTCGCAGCGCTAAACCACCATGCAACTGCCGATATAACCATGCCGCTACCTGGCTGTTTAGTAATCCCAGTAATGCCCACAGGTCGGTTCGAGTTACTGTTAGAATGACGGTCGTCTTGGCTGGCAACACCTTGCCCTCCACATCCGCATAGCCTTCCAAATGCTGCCCAAGCCCGGCCAGAATGATCCGTTGGTGGCCATCCGGTACCAATCGTGCATGGATTGCCCTGAGCTGCGCGATTTCGATGGCTGGCCGCAGATAGCGCTGCCCTAAATAGCGCAATGGCCGCTGCCCCCAACGGATTGTATAGCGATCAAGTGTGCCCGTATTCACCAATTTTGTATGGCCATCGGGGAAATCGCCATCTCCCAGATCGATAATCAATGGCGCAATGGCATATGCCTCTGCAACCGTCGCTGCCTCCCGAATGTCGGCCAATTCGGCCAATGGGATCGTGTAGCGCAGGCACCGCTCAACCAAATCAATCGTTGGCGAGAAGATCGGCCACCAATCAGCACCAAGGCGTGGCAGAATATTCGCTGCGACTTGTGCATTATGAACAACTCGAATTGGTTGATCTGCACAAGTCGCAAACACTCGAACATCGATCTGTTGATCGGGTCGGACATCTGGCAGTTCCAGCCGTCGAACAATAATCGCTAATGGGTAGATATTGGCGGCAAACACATCCGCCGCCGAATAGTCGAGCAGTGCTTCAATCGCATGTTCGGCCAATAGCGAGCGCAGGGTTCGAGCATAATCGGCCCCCAGCAGGCGGTTCGGCACAATCAACGCACAGCGGCCAGCGGGGCGCAACAGATGCAGTGCGAGTTCGACAAACGGCACAAACACATCCCAATTGCCACGCGCCGTCGGCCAGGCTCGTGCTATCTCCTTGCGTAATGCAGGAGTTTCACGCATCATCCGCTGCGAATCGATATATGGCGGGTTGCCAAGGACGATATCGAAACCACCAGCCGCGATCACCGTTGGGAATGCTGCTCGCCATCGATCAATCTGTAGCGCATCACCAGTAATAAGCCGCGCCCGCAAATCCGGGATCGCAGCACCGGCATCAAGCAGCGCCAGCCCGATGATTGCTCGCGCAACCATAGCCGCCACAGCATCTTGTTCGAAACCATATAGATGCTGCGCTCGTTTGGGGCGCTCAGCAGGCGGGAGCAGTTCCAGCGCTGCAAGCAAGAAGAAGCCACAGCCCATCGCTGGATCGCAGATCGTCAGGGCCAGCGGATCGTCCGCAGAGGCGATAGCCGCCGCTCCAAGCACCCGTACCGTCAATTCCGTTACAACTGATGGCGGCGTATAGAAGCGCCCCGCAGAACGACGCCCAGCCTGTGCCAGCGTTTCGTACAATTCGCCCAAAGCTCGTGGCGTGAGCTGATCGATACCCAATTCGGAAGGAGAAGTAATCCCAGATGAAAGGGCTTCAGGCAAGAGCGGGTCAAGGAGTTCACCCGGCAATGCCAACGCCGCCAGGCGTGGATCGGCTTGTGCATTCGCTATGGTAGCGGGCATACCACGCAGTGCCAGGGCACGCAACAAGGCAGCCTGCATATACTGAATCAGGGCCATCTGCGTTTCGGATGCCAAATATGTTCCCATACAGCCGCCGCAGGGGCGAACCTTCTGTTCGTCCGCAGGATGCGACCCATCCTTTTTTGCCACGATGTCTATCATGCCAATCATTGCGTAGAGGCTGACCCATATGTCTGCCCACCAGGACAGGCAATGTGTCCCCTGTGGGCGCACACATTGGTGCGCCTCTACCGCATTGTGGTGCAATGGCAGGTAATTGCAAGAGAACATTCCGCACCCGGAATCCTAACACAAATTTGACAATTAAGAAACCCTGTGATACCCTCCCGGCCATCCAAAACTACCTGTAGCCATCGCGGCTATCACGATCCAGGTTGATCATGTAGCCAATGGAGAATCCATGCTCCGATTGCGCCCTGCTGCGTTGCACTGGCATTGTTTGCCGCTGATTGTGCTTGCCATCATACTCGCCATGGCGGCTGAACCAGTATCTGCTACTGCTGAGCGAAACATCCCGATCCTCTCCCTCCCAACCCCAATTGGCGAATCCTGGAAGATCATTCAAGGGTATGGCTGTGGCACCCACAATAGCTGGGATCGCTATTCACTCGATCTGGCTGCAACCGATGGCCGCACCTATGGTGCGCCCGTTCGAGCAGCTGCCGATGGCGTTGTGTTCGTGTGGGTCAAGAAGAGCGGTACACTGATTCTGCACCATGGCAATGGCTTCTACACAATGTACACGCATATGTCCAGTGTCGTCACAACCCAAGATGGCGCATTTATTGGGCGTGGTATGGTGATTGGGGCCGTTGGGGATCGCGGTGCGCCGGGGGTTCCACACCTGCACTTCACGGCCTTTACCGCCGATGGTTCGTGGGCTAGCAATCGGCGCTCGGTTGCGCTCACATTTGCGGAGGGGTACACATTCGCAGAGATCGGTGGGTGCAGCCAGCATCAGGGTACGGTTGTCACCGCTACACAGGCCAATAATCTGCCTACAGCAAATGACACAACCGCACCTGAGTTGCCAGTATTGACAGCACCACTGCGGATTGCGAATGGCCAGCCGACACTGATCGAATGGCCGGCTGCACACGATGCTGCTGGAATAGCTGGATACCGGCTATATATTGGCCCCGATCCAGCTGGAACATCGGAATGGTTCGTATCAGCCCCGAATGTCGAGCTACCGGCACTCGCAGCTGGCCCGTATCTCCTACGAATCCAGGCGCTCGATGTCGCTGGAAATCAAGGCAAATGGCTGACGGTGGGGCAGATTCTGGTTGAGTAGGAAGCATTACCACTTCATCATACAGCCTTATGAAATTTGACAATCAACATCGGTCATCGTTTTTTGGAGTGCGGCAGCCATGCCGCCGCCGCGCACGTATGGCTTGCACACTCCACATCGGCACTCGCACATTACGGGTTTTGGTGATCAAAACTGATTTGGTTATCTTGCTAGCTCCGGTAGATAGATCTTGAAATCACTACCAGCAGGCTTCGGGGCAGAGGCTCCAACTCCAAAACGCAACTCGCGGATCACGCTCTGGTTACTGGCTGCATCGGTCGCCTGGTAGCGTAGGGTATATGCACCCTGTTGTAACCGGCCAACCCGCACGATGGCTCCCAGATTCTCCTGCCATTCGCCACCGTTCAGGCTCCAGCGCACGCTCACCACTCTGCTCCCGCCAAGATCATCACTCCCGAGCGCGATCAGTGGTGGCTGGCTGAAATTCCCATCGACATTTGGTTGGCTACTCAGGGAATCCGGGATCGATTGAAAGCCCTGCCCTCCTGGCACCTGGTAATCATAGGCAACATAGGCCTGCCCGGCACTCTCGAAGGCGATAACGCCAAGCGAATGCACGCCAGCACTCAATTGTACCGTGCTCGTGGCGGCCTGGGCGGGGTGCAGCCCTGGATTACTGATAACAGGTTGGCCATCGACAAACAGCCACGAACCATCATCGCTCGTTAAACGAAATGTGTATGCTCCAGCAGTGGCTGCCATAAAGCTGCGTGCCTGCGTGATCATAAAGCGATCATTCTGACCAAATGGGCCACCAGCGCCCCAATCGAGTGCTTCGCCCGACCAGGGTATGCTTCCGATATACGGCCCACGAATCACTCCGGTTGCGTCAGTCAGCCGTGCCAGAACATCCTCCGCCGGCCCACCCAACTGGTAGATCTGTGCTAATGGCCGTAGTTGGCTATCATAGTTGGCTAGTTCAGGTGCATCCTGTTCGGGTATGACCGTAATCTGCGTGGTGCCAACATTCTGCGCCATATAGCCAACATATTCCTGAACCAGGCCAGCCTGAAGCGTATAGATCCCCGGTGTACGAAACTGCACATACCCAATAATCGTACGCTCCTCGCCCGGTTGCAGATCGCCATTAAGGCCCCAACGCCAGGGGTAGTTCGATGTGACACCATTGCAACGGTTTGTATTCTCGGCATCCCAGCTTGGCGTTCCTAGCACCACCCGTAGCTTACCTGCCTCTTTTGGGAAGATTGGCGATACGCCAGATGGATCGCCATTGAAGCATTCATTCTGGAAGTAGGTATGGCCAGCAAAAGCATCAACTGAACTCAGATCAACCTGTGGTGCCTGGCCACTGATTACTATCTGGCCGGTGTTGCGTATGTCAAAGCGCACCTCCAATACTTCACCAGCAGCGATACTCGTACGAGGGAACTGAATTCCTCGTAGCTCGGCCTGAGCGGCGGGTGGGGTGCCTTCGATCACCAATTGGCGAACGCGATCACGAATCCCTGGCATGAGTGCCATCGTCGCATCGCCAGGGCATGTCGTGTGGCCTGGTGTCACCTGGCGATGCCCAGCAATATTCACAACAATACCGCCAGGGTTATAGGGCAGGCAATAGTTCGAAATCGTACAGCCATAGTAGAACGAGCTACCGAGTGGGTCGATCCCGCGCTGAGCTGCCTTCCAGGCCAACAATCGAACCAGCAAATCCTGGGTTGCCGATGTCGGGGCACTACTCGAATAGGTGCCAAGCAGCGAAACACCCATCGAGCCATAGTTGGCCGTATCGTGGAACGCAACGGCATCATCACCACCGGCGCGGCCCTCATAGACGACGCCATTCGGGTCGATCAGATAGTTATAGCCAATATCGCCCCAGCCGCGCGTAATAGTGTGGTATGCCCAGATCGCCCGAACCCGAGCAGCCCAGTTTGTTTCGCTTGGATAGAGCGAGCTGCTATCGGCAGTATGATGAACGACAAGATGGTTCACGGCATAATAGCGCGGTGCCACC
The DNA here is from genome assembly GCA_038214135.1 of Chloroflexales bacterium. GTDB lineage: Bacteria > Chloroflexota > Chloroflexia > Chloroflexales > Roseiflexaceae > JANLSE01. The sequence goes on from JBBQSD010000002.1 coordinate 6,691, forward strand.
CGGCTTCCCTGGCCATCCGGCGAACCCCAGGCCGTTCGTGAGACAACTGCTGGGCGGGATGGGCCATTGCTTGCCAGCACAGCAGGCTCACTCTTGCTTGTCAATGCTTCAGGGGTGATCTGATCAGGCGTGGGGTTGGTTGGGCCAGTGGCCGTTTCAACAGTATGAACATCGATCTGGCGCAATACCGGCTGTGTGCCATCGGGTGCTGGAAGCGTTGTTGTGCGAATTTGCCAGAAACGTGCAATCGCGCCAACCTCAAACATCTGGCTCCAGATCACATCAGGGCCATCATTCGGGCCTGCCAATTCGTCGCTTGGCTCAACTGTGGACCAAGGGCTCCAGTTCTGTTCATCCGTTGCAGCGCGCACCTCAATGATCAGTGTCGCACCAGATGGAACAAACGCATCACGGCGTAACAGCAGATGCGAAAATGGTTTTGGAGCGGCAGTTGGTGGGAATTCGCGAACACCAGTATCGATTGCCTGCGTTTGTGGTTCATTACTCGGCAACAACGTCTGGGTCACGGGAATATAATCCCCACCGATTTCGGCGGATGAGCGCATTGCCGGAAACACCAGAGCAGCCAGGGCTACGCTGAATATGAAGGCGAGCAGAATATAGCGGCGCACGGCGACTCTCCTTTCAGTCTATCTGCAAAGAAGGACGAGTAGCGCAGCCAAAATTTACCTGAGATTAACCTGAAGTGTGTGTGAGGGGAAGAACCAAGTAGTCAGGAGTCAGGAGTCAGAAGACAGAAGCTACAGAGCAGCTATTATAGCTATCGTGTGAAACCAAGGCACATTTTGACTCCTGACTCCTGACTCCTGAAGCTAGGTCGCCGAGCGCCGTTGCAATGTATGAATGAGCCAGGCAATACCGAAGCACACGGTGCAGGCCAGCACAATCGCCGCGCCAGAGGCAACGCGGGCATAGTAGGAGATATACAACCCAACAAGTGCGGAACCAGTGGCGATCAGCGCCGAAATCGCCATCATCCGGCTCAGCCGACGTGTAAGCAACGATGCGGCTGCCGCTGGTGTCACAAGCATCGCACTCGTCAGCACCACCCCAACAACCTGAATGCTGGTGACAACCGTCAGCGCCAGGAGAACAAGTAGCAGGGTTCGCAGCCGATCAGCACGAACACCAATCACCTCAGCATAGGTCGTATCATAGGAGGTGAGTTCGAGTTCTTTATGAAACAGTGCCAGCACAAATAAAATGCCAATCGAGAGGCCACCGATCAGCCACACATCCTCCTGCGTTACCCCGAGCAAATTGCCAAACAGAATGTGAGTAAAATCGCGGAACGAACGTACAGTGCTGATCAGCAGGATGCCAAGCGCAAACATGCCCGTGAACAACACGCCAATGGCGGTATCCTCGCGAACCGAATCACGGCGCGACATCCAGCTGATGCCGAAGGCCGTGACCAACCCGGCGATAATGGCTCCAACAAACAAATTCCAATTATTGAGGTAGGCAACCACGACGCCTGGGAGCACCGTATGGGCCAATGCATCGCCAATAAAGGCCATGCGCCGCAGGACGACATACACACCCAGGATTGCACAGGTCAGGCCAACCAGCACAGCGGCCAGGAGGCCGGTACGCATAAAGCCAAGGGCGAACGGTTCCAGAAGCCAGTTTAGCATAGGGGTTACTTTAGAGGAAGGCGATGGAGCATCATCATGCAATCCACTGATCGGGGACATACAGGGCAGCAGGGGCATCGGCCACAATCCGGCCATCTTGCAAAGCCACAACCCGATCAAATTCCATCAGATGATCGAGATCATGGGTCGCGACCAGCGCCGCCTTACCCTGGCGACGCAGCGTGTTCAGGGTTTCTGCAATTGCATCACGGGTTGCTGCATCAACCGCATTGGTTGGTTCATCCAGCAATAGTAGATCTGCATCCTGTACAAGTGCGCGAGCCAACAGAACACGTTGCTGTTGCCCACCCGATAGCTCACTGATCTGGCGCTCTGCCAGATCCGCAATGCCAAGGCGGGTGAGAACCTCATTAACGCGCACATTATCGTTTGCACCCGGTTGGCGTAGCCACCCCAGGTGGACATAGCGGCCAGTGAGCACCATGCGCCGAACACTAACGGGGAAACGCCAATCGATCTCGCCACGCTGCGGCAAATAGGCCACACGATGGTGACATGCACCGATCGGCAACCCGAAAATAGAGATGCTGCCTGCCTGAGTAGGTAAGAGCCCAGCAATGGCCTTGAGAATGGTGGACTTCCCAGCGCCATTTGGGCCAACCAGTGCAACTAATTCGCCCTGTGCAACTTCTAGTGAAATACCCTGAACCACAGGGGTGTTGCGCCCTGAATGGGTAACCTTAATATGATCAAGCTCAAGCGCCGCTGCTCCCTGAATTGGTGCTACATAACGGCGCTGACTATAGTACAACCGCACGGTAATCGTTCCTTATATCCTGACTCGCCCTGCCTGCGAGCCCTCCACATATGTCGTGGATGAGAGTGAGTTGCATTACCGTATTGTAGTCGATTGGTCAGGGGGTGTCAATCCTCATTAAGATGGATCAACCCGCCAGTAGCGTGAGCCATCACGCTCGCGTTTCAGCAAGCCAACCTCGAACAGTTCCCGCCGCAGCGTCACAAAATCATTATTGGTTGGACTCAATGTGGATTTCAACACGGCGTTGATCTCGCGCTCGCTATAATCCCGCCCAATCTCGAATTTCTCTGCCAGAAATGCAAGTACGACCATTTGGTCACGGCGGCGGGTTGGAAATGCGTTCAGCAGCCCATTGGCATCCATAAAACGCTTCAATTCTGCTGGGGCATTCATTTCCACTGGTGCGGTACTGCGCTGTGGCCCAATTGGTTGCCCCGATACAGGCACAAACCCACGTCCATTGACGGTTAGGTCAGCTTCTTCGATCAACCCATGTTCGGTTTCAAGGAAGCGCCGCAGAGTCACTATCGTCCAATCAAGATGGCTACGGCTGAGCCGATAGCGCTTGCTGGCACCCTCACCACGCCGTTCGAGAATATAGCCTCCCAAGGCTTTGAGATGCCGTGAAACACCCGATTGGCTAATGCCAAGCATGGCGATCAGATCCTGGGTCGTGACCTCACCCTGGCGGGCGATGAAATCAAGCAAACGCAACCCGGTCTCATCCGCAAGGGGAGCCACCCGCGAAAGCACCTCGCTGGTCTTGATCGGCCCCTGGCGCAGCGTCCAACTCGTGATCGTGCTCACAGCAACAAAAATCCAGAGTGTATCCAGGCTATCAAACCGCGTTGCATACAGGCCCACATGTGGCGATGGAACAAAGATGATCTGCCGGATATTGGGCAACAACAGAGCGAGTTCGATTGGTAAGTCGCACCCAATCACGGCCCGAATCGTCGTCGGGGCATCGGCAACGGGCAGGCTGCGCTGTTGGATACCACTCGCCAGAATCTGCACCAACTTGCTCTTCTTGCGCCATTCCGCCGCTAGTGCATGCTCCCAAACCATACGCAAATGGCCAACAACGAACTGCTGAAGCTGCTGTGGATCATTCAACAGGCCATGAACCTCGCGGATCAGTTCAATATCAAAGGGCGTCTCAGCATAGATTTCTATCAGTCGCTCGATATACAAACCCGCATTCGCAAGCAGAGCGATACTATCGTCGCCGCGTAGCAATGGGCGCAACACCCGATCTCGTAGTTGCTCAGCAGGTTGGGCCGCCAGGTTTGCCAGATACGCCTCGAAATCGCTCTGTTGATCATCGATCTCGAATATACTACTCAGCCCTTCAAAAATCAGGCGATTCGTATGCAGATCGGTAGGGCTCAGGCTTCGCGCAGTTGAACTCACCCAACTATCCAGTTCGGGTTGATCATGATAGAAGCGTGCAAGGCCTTCATCACCCTGCAACCCGCCCATATGCAATAGCGACATACTCACCAGCGCATTGCGGATCGGCTCTGGCGCTGCACGCGCCTCGACTGGCTTGAGCCGTGGCATGTGAAATGGTGCTGTCATAACCCACCCCCTCCCAATATTCAATTATGCAATAATCTGCATTATTGGATGGATTGTAATCTGTTGGTTGCTCAGAGTCAACTCCAGCATTCGGCTGAGCGGAGGCGGTATGCTATAATGCAGTGAAGTATCACTGGATGTATGAGGAAGATCATGTTGGATGTCGCCGAGATTCGCACACAATTTGAGCAGCACTTTCAGATCCACCCACGTGTGATTATTCGGGCACCTGGGCGTGTTAATCTGATCGGCGAGCACACTGATTATAATGATGGGTTTGTATTTCCAGTTGCCATTGATCGGGCAACCTATGTTGCTGCACGGCCACGGGACGACCGAATGGTGCGTGTGATTGCGCTTGATCTCCAGGATGAGGATACCTTTTCGCTTGATCGGATCGAGCGCAGCCCCACTCGCCATTGGAGCAATTATATTCGTGGCGTGATCAAGGGGTTACTCGTTGCTGGGCATCAGCTTGGTGGAGCTAATCTGGCAATTACCAGTGATGTTCCACGGGGTGCAGGGCTTTCTTCATCTGCTGCACTCGAAGTGGCCGTTGGCTATACATTCCAAACGCTCAGTCGCTTGAATATTCTTGGTGAAGAGCTGGCGTTACTAGCGCAGGGTGCCGAAAATAGCTTTGTTGGTGTTCAGTGTGGCATTATGGATCAATTTATTTCCGCGCTTGGTCAGGCTAACCATGCATTATTGATCGATTGCCGCGATCTGAGCTATCGGAGTGTTCTGCTTCCAGCGAATGCACGCATTATCGTGTGCGATAGCCATATTGAGCGGGCACTGGCTAGTTCGGCCTATAACCAGCGCCGACAGGAATGTGAAGAAGCCGTCCGTATTCTCAAGCAATGGTATCCAAAGATCCGTGCGCTGCGCGATATCACGATGGGACAATTAGCAGAGCATGTTACCGATTTGCCGGAACCTGTGCGTTCCCGCGCTCGGCATGTTGTCAGCGAGAATGAGCGTACGCTGCGTGGTGTTGATGCGCTTGATCGTGGCGATGTGGCGGCGTTCGGGCAGCTGATGAATCAGTCGCATGCGAGTCTGCGCGATGATTATCAGGTCAGCGTACCAGAGATGGATGCACTGGTTGCTGCAGCCCAGGCGATTCCTGGCTGTTATGGATCACGCCTGACGGGCGCTGGATTTGGTGGATGTACCGTGAGCCTGGTGGCCTCCGAGTCAGCCGAACGGTTCTGTGATCAGATCGCTTCGGCCTATACAGCCACCACTGGGCGGACTGCCACTATTCATATCTGCCGAGCGGTCGACGGGGTCGGGCGCGCGATGCCGGAGTAGAATATATGCCAACCATCCTACTTGTTGAGGATGAGATCACCCTTGCCGAAACACTGCGCTACAATTTGGAGCGCGAGGGATATACCGTCCTAATCGCCAATGATGGCGTTGTTGGCCTTGAACGTGCGCGCCGTGATCAGCCAGATCTTGTAATACTCGATATCATGTTGCCGCGCCTGGATGGCTTCTCGGTCTGTCGGATTTTGCGTCAGGAAAGCGGTATGCCAATTCTGATGCTTACTGCCAGGCAGGATGAAGTTGATCGGATTGCTGGGCTGGAATTGGGTGCCGATGATTATGTTTCCAAGCCATTTAGCCTTGGCGAATTGCTGGCACGGGTGCGGGCCATTCTACGGAGAACCGACCGGCAGCCGGCTGGCGGGCGCGAAATCCTTGATGCCGGTGCGTTACGGGTCGATACTGGTTCACGGCGGGCATGGCGTGATGGGGGCGAGATTGCGCTTTCGCAGAAGGAATTCGATCTGCTGACATGCCTGATCCGCAATCGAGGAATGGCGCTCTCACGCGATGTCCTGCTGGAACGAGTGTGGGGATATGATTTTCTTGGCGATAGCCGCACCGTGGATGTTCATATTCGCTGGCTGCGCGAAAAAGTCGAGCCAGATCCAGGGAAACCGATCTATATTCAGACGGTTCGCGGAGTTGGATATCGGTTTGAGATTCCAATCCCGGCCATAAGGTGATCAGGTTGATGGAGCTTCTCACCACTATTCTTGCTATTGCGCTGGGAGCCTCACTCTGGTGGGGCTTTCGTTTGCAACGGCGCTTAGCCACCATGCCTCTTTCGTTACCGCCGCAGCCCGAATCCCACAAACCCTTGTTTGATGCCGCGACAGCAGCCTTCGATGCTGGGCTGATTGTTCTGGACGAGGAACGGCGGGTACGCTATTTGAACTCCCAGGCCGAAGAGCTACTTGGTGTTGCTGGGGTTGGCAAAATTGGCCAGGGGTTAATCACGCTCGTTCGCGATTATCAGGTGGATAGCCTGGCTTCCGATGTGTTAAGCGATGGTGAGCCACGCGAATTGGTGATGCAACCCGCCAGTTATGGGCGAACGTTACGTCTACGGGTCACCCGCTTCACGGGCGATGGGTTGATTGGTGCTGTTGTTCTCATCCGCGATGTGACCCAACTGAATATGCTTGAGCGTGCCCGCCGCGATATGGTCGCAAATGTTTCGCACGAACTAAGAACACCGCTTGCTTCCGTCAAACTGCTTGTCGAAACGGTGCAATCCGACCCACCACCGGCGATTGCTCAGCGCATGTTAAGCCAGATGGCGCAGGAGATCGACTCAATCACGCAATTGGTGAATGAGCTGCACGAATTGTCACAGATCGAATCGGGGCGCGTAGCGTTGCAACTGATACCAACCAAGTTGGCCCCCATCGTTGAACGAGCCATCGAACGGATTCGGCCACAGGCGGAGCGGAAATCACTGCATGTTGCCGCTGAGGTTGATCCAACCCTACCAATGGTGCTGATGGACGCAGATCGGGTCGGGCAGGTGTTACTTAATTTATTGCATAATGCGGCCAAATTCACCCAAGAGGGCGGCACGGTTACGATCCGGGCGGTGCAGGTTGTGGTAACCGGCGAGATGCGCCAAACTGGCTATATTGAGCGGCGCTCACGAAATGAACGGATAATTGGTGATCAGGAACGGCGTAGTGCGTCTGTACAGCTATCGAGCCAGGGGCGGCCAGAAATTCAGGTACCATCGGGCCATGCTACAGGCGAATGGATGTTGATCAGCATACACGATAATGGCGTCGGTATTCCAAGCCCGGATCTGCCACGGATTTTCGAGCGCTTCTATAAGGTGGATCGGGCGCGAACACGCAATGCTGGCGGAACGGGGCTTGGGTTGGCGATTGCGAAACATCTGATCGAAGGGCACGGCGGGCGAATCTGGGCAACCAGCCGTGAGGGCCAGGGCTCGACATTCTTTTTTACGCTGCCAGTGGCGTAGAGACGCAAGATCTTGCGTCTCTACGCCCCAACGCGATTCTTATTCGCTGACGAGTTCCTCTAATCGTAGTGAAAGTACCCGTGATGCGCTATCATCGCCCATCGAAACGCCATAGATCGTATCGGCTGCCTCGATTGTGCCGCGATTGTGGGTAATCACCAGGAATTGAGTTTGCTGCGATAATTCGACAAGCGCATCGCGGAAGCGACCCACATTCGCCTCATCAAGGGCAGCATCGACCTCATCCAGCACGCAAAAGGGTGTTGGATTGACCTTCAGGATCGCAAACAACAGGGCAGCAGCGGTTAATGCGCGTTCACCACCCGATAGTAGTGCAAGCGTTTGCTGGCGTTTGCCTGGTGGGCGGGCAACAATCTCGACACCGAGTGGCATGCCATTTGTTGTTCCATCGGCCTGTTCGCCATCAGGACGTGTCAGGAATATCCGTGCCTGGCCGCCGCCAAACAAGCGTTCAAAACTGCGTTCAAACTCAATTGCAACTGCATTAAATGTGGCCTCAAAGCGGGTTTGCATGGCCCCATCGAGTGTAGCGATCAACTCGCTCAGCGAACGCTCGGCTGCACGCAGATCGTTCAGTTGCGTGCTCAGAAAATCGTAGCGTGTGCTTGTCTCTTCATATTCTTCTAGGGCAAGCGGATTAATTGCGCCCATGCGCTGGATTTTACTCCGCAGTTGCTGGATGGGGGCCGCGAGATCCTCCGGAGGGACACCACTCACATCATCTGTACGGACGCGATATATCGCGTCCGTACTCGCATCCGCATCGATCAACGAATCGAGATCAATATCATCTGCTGCTGCTCGTTCCCATAGTGAATCCAGCCGATCACGAGCACGCTGGGCCTCAACTGATGCGCGACCATAGGCCGATTCCCGCTCAAGCAATGACTCTGTGTGTATGGCTGCCTCACGCTCCCGTTCGGCCTGGGTTACTTCACTGGTCGCTAATTCAGTTTCTGCTGGGTCAATCTGGCGGCGCAGATCATCGATCTCTGCAAGCAAGGCGCGATGGATCGCCTCCAACTCCTCTGTGCGGGCGCTGATTGTGGAGCGTTCCTGGGCCAGCGCAGCCACCCGGCTATCGCTCTCATCGCGTTGCGTGGCGAGGCGCTGCAATCCCTGAGCGTGTGATTGCAGCACGGTTCGTTCGGCGCGGGCCTCGCCTTCCGCAGCAGCAAGCGCTGAACGAAGGGATGCTAGCTGCGCCATAGCAGCCTGTTCCGTTGTGCTGCGCTCCTGTTCCTCTGCCCGTATGCGCGCCAGGTGCTGCTGTGCCGCTTGTTCGCGCTGTTCCAGGGAAGCACGTTCAGCAGCTAGCGCCTGTTCCTGGGCATCCAGTTCGCCGAGTTCACTCATCACCTGACCATCACGCCGCTGCTGGAGTGTGAGATCTGCCGCGGCCTGGGCAACAATGCGCCGTCCCCGATCAAGGGCATCTCGGCATTCATCAATCTTTTGCTGGGCTTGCCTCCGCACCTGTTCGGATTCGCGGCGGGTTTGTTCAGCAGTCGTAGCTCGGGCTTCTATTGTAGTGCGGGCTTGCTGGGCCGCTTCCAGAGCTTGGCGTTGTGTTGCAACCAATTCAGGCAGTTCACGCAGCTCCCGCTCGCGCCGTAGCGCACCACTCTCGCGGATCTGCGCGCCACCCGTTACAGCCCCACCCGAATTAACCTGTTCGCCAGCCAGGGTTACTATCGTCCAACCGCCAGCAACCGAACGCAACTCAGCCCGTGCTGTGGACAGATCCTGTACGATCAGCGTTCGCCCAAGCAGATGCCAGACCACAATGGCATAGTGATCATCATAGGCAACCAGATCGGCTGCTATACCAAGCACGTTGCCACGAGCCTGCACCGGCCTGCGATCATCGCTCCCTGGCCGCCGAATCGTATCAAGCGGCAGGAACGTCGCCCGGCCTGCCCCACTACGCTTCAGTGCATCAATGGCCGTTTCTGCATCGGCCCAGTGTTCGACAACAATATTCTGGATGCGCGAGCCAAGAGCCACTTCAATCGCAGTTTCGAATTCAGCTGGGGTGCGGACAATTGATGAAACCAGCATGAAGCCGGTTCGATGTTGGCTTTCGGCCCATTGCATGGCGGCCCGAACACCAGAAAAGGCACCGGTGTAGCTGCGTTGCAGGCGAGTGAGCGATTCGAGGCGCGCTTCAGAATCGGCCAGGCTGCGGCGAGCCAGGGCTGCCGTTTCATCAGCGCGTGTCGCATCGGTTCGCAGGCGTTCGATCTCGCTACGAGCGGATTCGGCACGAGCCTGTGCTGCCAGCACAAATTCCTGAGCCTGCGTAACGGCCTGTTCGGCAGCCAGAGCATCGGCGCGATTGACGGCCAGTGCTTGTTCAGCGGCCTGAAGGCTGGGGGCAAGTGTAGTGCGCTCACGAACAAGCCGTTCACGGCGCGCAATCAGTTGCTCCATTCGGCGGCGCAGTTCGGAAAGAGCGGCGGTGGCCTGGAGTTCCGCACGTTGGGCCTGTTCAAGGGCGTGGCGAGCGGTTCGGCGTTCTGATTCTTGTACGGCCAGCATCTGCTCGTGCGTTTGTGTTGCTGCACGATGCTCGGCCAGGCGCGTTTCAGCATCGCCAAGGCGTGTGGCCGCCTCAACACGATCGCGTTCGAGTTCGGAGGTACGCAATGCAAGCTCACGCTGCTGGCGTTCGAGATCCTCGGCGCGGCGTTCGATTGCCGATGCCCGTTCGTGGCCAACCGCCAGATCACGTTGGGCTGCTTCTGCACGGTCATGCAGATCGCTACTTGCGGCATGCAGGCTTTGCAAACGCTCGCGAATACCACGCAACCCATCACGGAGGATCTGCAATGCGGAAACTGCTGCTGCCTGATACCCACGAGCCGCGGTCAGGCGTTCGGCAGTAAGTTGTTCGGCTTGCGCGGATGCCGCCAGAGCACTCTGTGCTGCCCTACGCTGTGCTGTGTAGGAGCGTGTGAGCAGATGCTGTAGTTCGGCCTGCATCTCGCGCTGTGTTCGGGCCAGGGCTGCCTGGCGTTTCAGCGAGCGCAGGCGTGGTTCGAGATCAGCCAGGACATCATCGCAGCGCTGAATATTGGCCAATGTTTCGCGCAAGCGCCGCTCGGATTCGACCTTGCGCTGCTCATAGATCCCAATTTCGGCGGCATCCTCGAACAGGCGGCGGCGCTCCTCTGGCCGTAGGTTGAGCGCCGAATCGACAAGGCCCTGATTGACAATCGTGTATGAACCACCAAGCGGGCCAATAGCCTCGTGAATATCGCGCAGGCGAACGCGGTTACGGTTCAGAGTATATTCAAATTCCCCAGAGCGCGTCGCACGCCGCCCAATCGTCACTTCGCTATAGGGCAGCGGTAACAGCCGATCACTGTTATCGATGGTGAGTGCAACTTCTGCAAAACCAGAGGGTGCCCGCCGCGATCCACCACCAAAGATCAGATCCTCGGCGCGTTTACTACGTAGCGCCATGTAGCTCTGTTCGCCAAGCACCCAGCGCATTGCATCGGCAACATTCGATTTACCACTCCCATTTGGCCCAACAATTGCCGTAATACCAGGGCGAAATTCAAGCATCGTCCGTGTAGCGAACGTCTTAAAGCCCAGAATCTCGATCCGCTTGAGATACATGCTGCATACATAATTCTATCAAAAAGTGTCCACATTATACTCTAATTCACAAAGTCAATCTAATAGTATACAAATCGTGGAATAGGCCAAGAATACGCTGCACATCTTTACAGTGATATTCTTGACAGATAAAGCAAAAAGCGGGTATTATTAGCAAATTCCTGATACCGCTCACGAGCAGGAAGATGGGCAGCGCCAAGAGTGTGAAACGCAACAGCGCGGCCTGCCATCTGCCGTACCTTAAAAACTTCATAGGAGGACATCGTGCAAGGGCTTGAAATGGCCGTGCTAGCGTTAATAGCGGGTATTGCTGTTGGTGCTGGCATCGGAATATTTATGTACAGACAGAGCATCAAGAGCAGCGTGCGTCAGCGTGAAACTGAGGAGCGCTTGCAGATTGAGGCAATGCGATCTGAACAGAAGGATATCGTCCTGCGCGCCAAGGAGGAGGCGCTGCAGTTGCGGAATGAGGCCGAGGCCCAGATCCGCGAAGCACGCCAATCGCTCATCAAACAGGAAGAGCGGCTTCAGCGCAAGGAAGAGAATCTCGACCGAAAGTTGGAGGGGTTGGAGCGGCGCGAGCGTCAGACACAGACTCGCGAGCGTCAGATCGAGCAACTTCAACAAGAAGCAGAGCAGATGCGTTCCCAGCAGCGCATTGAGCTTGAGCGAATCTCGGCGCTGAACCAGGAGGAGGCGCGTGGAATTATTCTCCAGCGTGTCGAATCGGAGGCGCGGGAGGATGGTGCTCGGCGCTACCGCGAGATCGAGCGGTCGCTGCGTGAAGATGCAGATAAAATGGCCCGCAAAGTGATTGGGATGGCGATCCAACGTTGTGCTTCTGAGTATGTTGCCGAAATCACCGTTTCCACGGTAGCATTACCAAGCGAAGAGCTCAAAGGTCGGATCATTGGTCGCGAGGGACGCAACATTCGAGCCTTTGAACAGATCACCGGGGTTGATATCATCGTCGACGATACTCCGGAGGCAGTCACACTTTCCTGCCACGACACTGTGCGTCGTGAGGTTGCGCGGCTGTCGCTGACCAAGCTTCTGAAGGATGGCCGCATCCACCCAGCTCGGATTGAGGAAGTGGTTGCGAAAACCCAGCAGGAAGTCGAGGGGATCATGCGCGAGGAGGGCGAACGAGTCGCGTATGAGGCGAATGTCCAGGGCTTGCACCCTGACCTGATTAAGCTGCTTGGGCGCCTGAAGTATCGAACAAGTTATGGGCAGAATGTGCTCCAACATTCGCTGGAGTGCGCGTTGCTGGCGGCACATATTGCCGCCGAGCTTGGGGCAAATATCAATGTTGCCAAGACCGCAGCATTGCTTCATGATATCGGCAAAGCGGTGGACCACGAAGTCCAAGGGCCGCATGCGCTGATTGGTGCAGATATTGCACGCCGCCTGGGTCGATCACCCGCAATCGTTCATGCGATCGCTGCACATCATAATGATGAAGAACCGCAGACGGTCGAAGCATTTCTGATCCAGGCCGTTGATGCGATTTCCGGAGCGCGACCGGGTGCTCGCCGTGAAACGCTCGACCTTTACATCAAGCGGCTAGAGGCACTCGAGACCGTAGCCACATCATTTCATGGTGTGCAGCGCGCATTTGCTGTACAGGCTGGTCGCGAGGTCAGAGTCATGGTACAGCCCGATTCGATCGATGATCTGGGCAGTATTCATCTCGCACGCGATGTTGCCCGCAAGATTGAAGAAAGCCTTCAATACCCTGGTCAAATCAAGGTGACTATTATACGAGAGACGCGTGCAGTTGATTATGCACGCTAATCTTTAGGAACCATGCGTATGAGTGAATTCCATGACCCGGAGGCTAGCCGGCCGACTCCCAGACAGAGGCAGGTCGAACCCCCATCAGAGGAGGAACGCATGTCATCGAACATTCCTGTATCGACCCCACTGGCCCGCGCTGTTGGTGGCACCAGAAGCACAGTTGAGCGCCATCCAGCCGAAGTGCTGAAAGTATCGACTCGGTCGCGACCGAGTGCAGTTGCTGGCGCAATTGCTGGGGTTATTCGCGACACTGGCGTAGCCGAAGTGCAATCGATTGGAGCAGGTGCCACGAATCAAGCGATCAAGGCCGTTGCGATTGCACGCAGTTACCTGAGCGAAGAGGGGATCGACATCGTCTGTACGCCATCGTTTATTGATGTCGCTATCGATGATGAGGAACGAACCGCTATTCGGCTCTTTGTCGAGAAGCGCTAGATCCATACGTCGGATGAACGCTGGGGCAACCACATGTGTGGTTGCCCCAGCGTTTTTGGCATTGTGCCATATATACAAACCGCAGAAAGCGCACACGGCGGCGCATAATGCGCCGCCGTGTGCGATCAGATCGTATTAGCGCAGAACGTCGCGCACGATTTGTTCTAACCGATCCAATGGAAATGGTTTCGGTAGCCAATGATCGACGCGTTGTTCACGAGCACGTTTTTCAAGCTCAGGCGTTGCGTAGGCAGTAATCAACACAACACGCGTCTCAGGCGATGTCTCTTTGATTGCGGCCGTTAGCTGTAATCCATTCATACCTGGCATGTTATAGTCGGTAATCACTAATGGCACTGGTCGTAGTGCGATCTGGGCAAGCGCTTCCGCGCCACCGTTGACGGTAACAATATCGTAGCCGCCAGTTAGGTCGCGCATGAGCCGATGAAGAATGATGAGAATATCCGGCTCATCTTCGACCAAGACGATAGCAGGATTACGGGTGGCTGGATCTGGCATCGAGCGCTCCTCAAATCGAACGCATTCTGCGACTACTCAGTACTTGCTATTCTATCATATTGTGCAAGATGATGCCAACCGACTTTCAGCTATAGTAGCCATATCCTGCTTCTAGTTGGGCATCATTCAGTACAACACCAATAATATTGGCCTTCACTTTCTCAAGAATCAGCCGTGCTTGGCGTGCCCGGTCGCGGCGCGTCCTGCCAGCCTGAAACACAAGCAGTACGCCATCGACACGTGTGGCCAGTACTGCCGCATCTGTCACTGCCGTAACAGGCGGTGTGTCGAATAAAATGATATCGGCCTCGTTGCGTAGGCGCTCGATCACAGCTTCCATACGCCGCGAGCCAAGAATATCGGCTGGGCGCGGCGGCAATGGCCCACTGGCGAGTAAACTCAACCCCGGTACACCAGTGGCCTGAAGCGACAACGGCTCTTCGCCCTGCTCCAATATAACGGTTGTCAACCCAACATCATTAGGCAGATTGAACAATTGATGTAGCGTTGGCCGTCGCAGATCGCAATCAACCAGAATCACCCGCTGCTCGGCCTGTGCCATGGTGACAGCCAGATTGGCCAGTGTGGTCGATTTCCCCTCATCCGGGGCAGTACTTGTGACAAGCAGTGTGTGCAGTGGCCGATCCAGGCTGGAAAATCGAATATTGGTGCGCAGCGTTCGGTACGCCTCAGCAGCTGCCGAACGTGGGTCGCGTAGCGCAATTAAGGAGCTGACTGAATTGGGATTTGTCATGCTGGCTGCCTGCCTCGATCCGCTCGCCCACTTGCCCGCTCGCCAACATCTGGAATCGCTCCAAGTGTCGGTAGTTCTGCATAGCGTTCTACATCTGCCGGAGTCTTGAGCGTATCATCAAGCGCTTCCAGAATGAAGGCCAATATCAACCCAAGCACCAGCCCAAGCAACGCACCAGCCGGCACAATCACCCGCGTCTGTGGCCAGTTCAACACAGCAGGCCGCGCTGGCTGGTTGACGCGCAGATTGATCCGATCCGTGCCCTCAATACTATTGTTCTGTGCATTCACCAAGCCAACCATATTATCACCAATGGCATTGGCCAATCGTGGGGCAATATCTGCATCCGGGTAATCAACCTGTATGACAATCAGTTGCTCCTCTGGTCGGGCCTGAATAGCAACTCGTTTGTTGAGCAGCCAATCGGCACTGCGATCCAGCTTCAGATCAGCACTAATCTTTTCGAGCTGAATCGGAGCCAACGCAATCGACTTAAAGCTATTCATGCGATCCCGAAGAACGATCAGCAGCCCGTTATCATAGCGGCTCGGGATGACCTGATAACTCGCCTCCGAGCGATAGACACGCTCCTGGAAACGGGTGAAGGCATAGGCACTTGCCGCAGCAACAAGCCCTGCCAGCAGAATAATCCACCAGCGGCGGCGGATGATATTGACGTAATCAATTAGTTGCATAATTGCTTCGAGCAGTTACCTCTGGCCTTTCGTTTCACGATATGCGTGGATGCCAAATGCCAGCCCACAACCAACCGCCAGGCCAGCCAGCGTTCGCAATGCCACCTCACGTGCGATGGCAGCCATGCTATTGCTCCGTTCCGCAGAATATGGCATCTCCAGCAGTACGATACGTAATCCTGGCCGCTCTGGCACTGGAGCAGCCACACCCCAATAGCGTAACCCACCAGTCTGAAGCTGCATCGCTGCTGCTTGCAGCAGTGCAATCGGCATGGATGGATCAGCCGATGTGGCTGTCAGGGAGACCTCACGTTTTTGGTTGGTTGCTCGTAGCGCACCCATAATCTCGTCGGCAGAGATTGACACATGCTGGGTTGCCAGGAGCGCCGCCACGTCCTGTGCAAATGGGCGACCATGGACAATCGCGGGCACATCATACGCAAGTGGGTCCTCGATGTCAACTCGCGTCGGGTCGGCAATCGTCACCAGCATGCGGGCCGTGGCAGCATAGCGCGCCGGCTGAATCAAAGCAAACACGCCGCTTGCCATAGCGGCCAGCAATGTCACTGCGATAATCACAATCCACTGGCGGCGCAGAATGTCCAGATATAGCAAAAGTTCTATCAATATTTTTTGGGCTATTCAAAGATGCTTTGCTAGAGGGGCTGATAGCTGATAGCTCAATCAGCCTACCAGTACATCATTTTCTACTAGCAGTGCCACATCATCATTCATTGTCTCGGCGATCAGCGCCCGCATTCGATTAAGAAAGACCTCCATGCGAAACCCCTCGGCGTGCAGGCGAATAGCATCGGCATCGAAGTCATCCAGGCGCGATGAGGCAATTGCGGTAGCAAGTGCAGCCGGGCTTTGTTCATAGAAGAAGCGACCAGTCACACCATCGAGTACCGTATCAAGCGCTCCGCCCGCCGCATAGGCAATCACGGGCCGCCCAGCTGCCATGGCTTCCAGCGGTGTAATCCCGAAATCCTCTTCACCTGGGAACAGGAAGGCACAACAGCCCGCCAATAATTGGCGGCGCTGTGTCTCATCCACCCATCCAAGGAATTCGACAGTTGGGCCAGCAATGGCTTCTAGTGCCAATCGATCACGCCCTTCGCCGAAGACTTTTAGGGGCAGATTCATTGCTGTACACGCCCGAACTGCTAGATCGAGGCGCTTATACGGAACCAGGCGCCCGCCCGTCAGATAATAATCGCCAGGAGTAGCCGAGTAGGAGGGCGGCAACTCAACCGGCGGATGGATCACCAGTGACGAACGGCCATAATAGCGTTGGATGCGCGCCGCAACCTCATGCGAGTTGGCCACGAACTGATCAACCCGCACGTTCGTCGTCACATCCCACATACGCAGGTAGGTCATGACAATCTTCAGAAATGCTCGGGCCACGCGCCCAATTTCCTCGCGTGCGACATACGCATCAGTCTGCCAGGCAAAGCGCATGGGAGTATGGCAATAACAGATATGTTTGGCGTGCGCCCCTGGAATAATACCCTTGGCATAGGCACTGCTGCTACTGAGGATCAGATCATAGGCATTCAGATCAAAACTTTCGAAAGCACTCGGATAGATCGGGAAATAGACCTGAAATAAACGCCGCCAGGCTGGCAGACGCTGCATCCAGGAAGTTCGAATATCCCAGGTACGCATTGCATCCGGCATCGCATCGGGATCGTAGAGCGATGTATAGATAGGCGCACTAGGGTAGAGTGCGTGCAGCGCTTCGAGGACACGTTCTGCGCCACCGTACTGATTCAGATAATCGTGAATAATTGCAACCCGCATAGCGGGCGTTATTATACCGCTAAATTACACAACCGCTGGATGTAGTAGAATGTGCGATGCATAGATGGACAATTGTTGGATCGCCATCTGCCGATGTGTTCGATTCATGAAGGATGATTAAATCGATGACCACCAACGTCGAAGAGCTGCGCCGCAATTTTATTCGCGGTAGTATGGGACAAATCGCCTACCATTCGTGGGCAGCCCAGGCTCGACGAGAACGCCGCTTCAATGTCGCACGGCTGTTCGAAGCTCTGGCAACCGCCCGCATGGCTCGGGCTGAACATGCATTCCGTGATCTTGGCGAAGTTGGCTCGACAACCCAGAATGTTGATCGAGCGCTTGCTGGCCTTGAGCCAGAGGCCGCTGAGACCGGACGTGTGACGGGTACAACGCCCTTTTCACGCGAACTGCTGACTCGCGCCCAACTGGCGATCTCTGAAGGGCGTGATCTGCGTGCCGACGAACTTGGCGATATTTATGTCTGTGGGACATGTGGGGAATTGCGTGAGGGTGCTTGTATTGGCGTATGCCCCAAATGTGGCACTGTCCCAGAGGCCCATAAGGTCTTTAAGTCAATCGAATCAATGGGCACACTTGGGCCGCATACGCTGATGATGTGGCTAGAGCGTACCGATGAGGGCTTACGCAAGCTGCTGATTGGCCTCAATGATGATGTACTCTCGCAACGGCCACAACCGGGCGCGCCATCATTGAAAGAACTGGTTGGACACTTGGTCGATATCGATGCTGTATTTCGTGAACGAGCCTGGCTGCTGCTGGAAACAGAACGACCAGAACTGCCACCAGCACATCCGCCACGCCTTGAAGTGGCTGCGACCTATCGATCAATGCCGATTGCAGCTATTCTGGATGCGTTCAGAGCCTCGCGCAAGCAAACTCTTAATCTGCTACGTGGCCTGACGAGCGCCGCCTGGCATCGCCCCGGACATCACGAGCTGTATGGTGAGATCAATCTCGTCCATCAGGGTAACTGGGTGGTTCACCACGAACGCGGGCATCTGATCGATATGGCGCAGCTTCGCCATGATCTCCTGATTGGGAACGACTCCCGCTACACGCCGACTGAACTAACTGCCGTTGTTGCCGAAGTCAATGAGGGCGAATAATCGAGTTCAGGTGGCATAGAGGAACAACGTGTGTCCCACTCTCCCGATTTCGAAGAGATCGCACCAGATCGCTATATGGTTCGAAATGTACGCGCATACCCGATCCTCAAAGGCGAGGGGGTATTGCGTGGGCAACTCTTTGAGCTAACCACATGGCGGCGCGATGGATTGATCGGACGGCTTCGCATGGCCGGATTATCAGTCACAACGTTTCTCGATCAGATTGAACAACTGCCCAACCTTCCACCAGCATCCTCTAGTGGCCAGCCAGGATGGCGTGTACTCACAAGCCCCAACGAGCGCTTCAGTCGTTTCGATGCAGCAGTGTTACGCTGGCAGCCAATCGAACCAAGCGAACAAGCAGGGCTATCAGGCGTCACACTCATTCCTGGTGCGTCATTACGCCGCCGCAAGGGGCGCGGTGCCGCCGATTTCTATATTGCGGCAGCCGAGCGTGGCGGCGGTATTCGCCTGCTTCCCGCAAATGAAACAACGGCGCTGCTGCTTGGGTATGCCAATGCAACTGGATCGGATTGGCGCAGGCTTGCTGCTGAAACAGATCAAGAGGCACTGATCCTGCCCGAGATCGATCTGCCACCACCCTATCGCGATCTGCTGAAACATCTGATCCAACCAGGGCACGCAAAACCGAGGGTGGCGGGGCGGGGCCGCGAACTCGCTGAACGTGTGTTTGCCAAACTTGGAATCCGGTTGATCGGCAGGGAATAGAGACGGTCCGC
This sequence comes from Chloroflexales bacterium, assembly GCA_038214135.1. Taxonomy (GTDB): domain Bacteria; phylum Chloroflexota; class Chloroflexia; order Chloroflexales; family Roseiflexaceae; genus JANLSE01. The sequence goes on from JBBQSD010000002.1 coordinate 25,548, forward strand.
TGGGCCGTCTTTCCCAGCGGGCGAACATGCCAAGACGCCCCAGCGGGGCGTCTCTACCGGTAGCGACGCGATGCATCGCGTCGCTACTTCTGGCGGTTGCGATTACGCAGGAATGGCGGGATGTCCAGATCATCGCCGCTGAGATTGCTGGGCTGCGTTGGCTGTGGGCGCTGGGCCGGGCGCTGCTGCGGCGCAGGCTGCGATGATTGCGGCGCTACGGGAACTGGCTGTGGTTGGGGAACCTGGTGCGATTGCTGCGGCAGTGTCATGCCACCATACAGGCGCGATTTCTGCACGGCACGGCTTGGGTTCGCATCAAATCCCGTTGCGATCAGGGTAATCTTGACTTGCCCTGCCGGAAAGTTTGGATCGATCACGGCACCGAATTTGATATTGGCCTCTGGATCAACTGCCTTCGAGACGATCTCGGCAGCATCGTAGATCTCAAGAATACCAAGATCCTCGCCACCGGTCACATTGAACAACACACCACGGGCACCATCAATCGAAACTTCTAGCAATGGTGAAGCGATTGCTTCATTAACAGCATCAACCACACGATTATCGCCGCTGCCATGACCAATCGCCATCAGGGCAGAACCCTGGCGAGCCATGATTGCCTTCACATCGGCAAAGTCCACGTTGATCAAGCCGCGCTGGGTGATCACATCCGAGATGCCTTGAATACCCTGGCGCAGCACGCCATCGGCCATCTGGAATGCCTGCAATACCGAGGTATTCTTGCTGGCCGTCTGGAGCAGCCGGTCGTTCGGGATGATAATCAGTGTATCGACCATTGGTTTGAGCTGCTCAATGCCCTGATCAGCCGTTTTGCGGCGATGGTTGCCTTCGAAGGTGAATGGTCGCGTGACGACACCAACCGTCAGCATGCCCAGATCCTGTGCAATGCTGGCAATCACTGGTGCCGCACCGGTTCCGGTTCCGCCACCCATGCCAGCGGTGATGAAGACCATATCGCAGCCTTTGAGGTGCTCATAGATCTCCTCGGTTGTCTCCTCGGCAGCCTTCTGGCCAATCACCGGGTTACCGCCTGAGCCAAGCCCCTTGGTCAGCTTATCGCCAATGCGAATACGCACATCGGCATGTGAATGCTGGAGCGCCTGCCAATCGGTATTGACGGTAATGAACTCGACGCCCTGAACCCCATCATCGACCATCCGGTCGACTGCGTTCGAACCGCCGCCGCCCACGCCAATCACCTTGATCAGCGCACCTGGCTCGGCCATGTACCCGTTGAAATCTGCCATTCCTGTCCTCCTGTGCATCTTGCGTGTTCTGTATCGTCCACCGTCTTGCGTCTTGTGGCGCCACACGGCCCAACCCAACACGCAATCCGCAGTTTCCAGTAAAGTAACATCAGGGCAAAAACTCGCGCAGCCAGCCTTTGAAGCGTTCATAGGTTGAATTCCAGCCACCGCGCTCACCGGCATTGCCAGATGGAGTATTGATCTGGGCGGCTCCATGCCGTGCGCCCCAACGAACCAATCCAAGGCAGGTTGCATATGGCGGGCTGCTGAGTGAATCGGATAGACCACTCATTTCGCCAGGCGACCCAACCCGCACCGGGATGCCAAGCATGTCGCGCATCAGTTCATCGATGCCCGGCAACTGTGAAGAACCACCCGTCAGGACGATGCCAGCCGGCAGTAACCCCTCATAGCCACTGCGGCGAATCTCGCTATAGATCAGTTCAGCGACTTCCTCTGCACGAGCCTGGAGAATTTGATTAAGCAGATAGCGGCTGATCGATTGGCGCTCACCTGGGGCAAAGCCCTCCACCTCCACAATATCATCGGCTTCGTTCTCTGGTGGTGTTGCGATAGCGGCCCCATATTTGAGCTTCAGGTATTCGGCAGTGTTATGCGGCGTCTGCAACACAAGAACAATATCGTTGGTGAAATGGCTGCCGCCAACCGGAATGACGCTGGTATGCCAGATTCCACCCTGGGCAAACACGGCAATATCGGTCGTCCCGCCACCAATATCGACGAGAACGACACCGCGATCCTTATCGTCATCACTCAGTACGGCCTCGCCGGAGGCAAGCGGCTGCAGCACGAGATCATCGATTTCGACTCCAGCCTTCTGAACGCTCTTGATCAGGTTCTGGATGGCCATCACCTCACCAGTGATGATATGTGTTTCGACTTCCAGCCGGAAGCCACTCATACCAATTGGATCACGAATACCCTCGGTGCCATCAACAATATAGGCTCGTGGAATAATATGAATAATTTCGCGCTGGGTGGGGATAGCAACGGCCTGCGCTGCCTCAACCGCCCGGGCCACATCGTGGCGCGTGATCTCGTGGTCAGTTCGGGAAACGGCAACCACCCCTCGGCTATTCAGCGATGAAACATGGCGCCCCGAGACGCCAACAAATGCTGTGCCAATTCGATAGCCGGATAATCGCTCGGCCTTCTCCACACTGGTCGAAATCGCATTGACGGCATCTTCAATATTGACAACCACACCTCGATCAAGCCCCTTCGATGGAGTCAAGCCAACTCCCAGGACATTGATGCGACCGTTGTCGAGTATTTGAGCAACGACGGTGCAGACTTTTGTCGTGCCCACATCAATACCGACGATAGTACGTGGAGCCATAGCCTAATCCTTTACGAACAACTGGCGATAGGGCCAGCGCCAATCATTATTTGTTATTTCGGTAATACGGCGTTTCTGGGCGAAGATCCAGGTAGGTATAGGCGACATTATCTGTCGTGAGTTTCGCTAGCACTGCCAACTTGCGATCCAGATGATCATACTGGCCAAAAACCACCGTGCGGCCACCGCTCAGATCAACCACAATGCCAGTATCACTGCCCCACCCGATCTGGTCAGGCGTGAGGCTCAATTCGGTTGGCAGGCGCAACGAGAGTGTACGCCCCAGTTCGAGGGCGTGTGGGTCGATCTGATCATTTGGCTTAAGCACCTGGCCACTGCGGTCATCGATCACCAGTGTGCCAGTGATCGGCGCATTTGCATCTGGCCCTAGCACGCGCCCATCCGCATCAACCAACAACAATTCGGTTCCACTCTTCCAGCGCACCTCTGGCTTACGCTCTTGGATCTCAATCAGTAACCGATCTGGCAGAATAACCGTCGCACTCGCATGCTCAACATAGGCACTGGCCGCAACATTCGTTATTATTTGTTTCGTATCGATCAACCAAATCGAATGACCACGTGCGCCACTCAGCCGGATGACATCATCCTCATGGAGCAAGTTGGTTCCCTGCACCTGGACATCACGAATACTAAAACGAGGATTGATTGTGACATACAACAACGCTCCCAAAGATAGCACAAGCAACGGCAGGCTCAGGATTCGGCCACTGGCGAGCCAGCCAACCATGGTGCGGCGCGGCCCTGGCAATACCCCCGATTCATCCTGCGGGATATTCGCCCGCTTGCGGCGAGCGGCAATCCGGGCGCGGGTATTTGGCCGGTTGTAATCGAAATCTTCCATAGTTCTACTCGGTTGGGGCGTATCGCATACGCCCATAGATACCTATTGGTGCTTACGCTCAATCGCCAACTCAATCAGGCGATCCAACAGCTTTGGATACGAGAGGCCGCTGGCGGCCCACATCTGTGCGTACATACTCACTGGGGTAAATCCAGGCATGGTATTGACTTCATTGATATACAGTTCGCCAGCATCTTTATCCAGCAGAAAATCGACGCGTGCCAGCCCTGCGCCATCGACAGCAGCAAAGGCCACGGCTGCTAACACACGCACCTGCTCAGCTACTTCTGGAGCAATTGGTGCAGGAATCAGAACCTGCGATTTGCCAGCCAGATATTTGGCCTCATAGTCGTACCATTCATTCGATGGCACCACTTCGCCAGGAACACTGGCTACAACCGTTTCGTTACCAAGAATGCTGACCTCAATCTCGCGGGCGTTAATCCCCTGTTCAACAACGATCCGCCGATCATAACGAGCCGCCTCGCGCAGCCCTTCCACCAACCCAGTCCGATCTTTTGCTTTGCTGATGCCAACGCTGGAACCCATATTGGCAGGCTTGACGAACATTGGGTAGTGGAGGGATTGCTCGATCCGATCTGCAACAGCAGCGCTATCCTGCTCGAGTTCGACGCGCCGGATCAATAACCATGGCAACAATGGCAACCCGGCAGCAGCGAAGGCCGCTTTCATCATGGCCTTATCCATCCCAACCGCAGCGGCCAACACACCACAGCCAATATAGGCAACCCCGGCTAACTCAAACAACCCCTGCACGGTTCCATCCTCACCCATCGGGCCATGCAGAACCGGGAAGATCACATCAAGCGAAAATTCAGGTGTCAGCAGCCAGAATTCGGAATGCTGTGTGACTGCCAGCATCGCTGTTTCAGTCGCGGATACCGATGGCGCGCGCTCAATTCCACCAGGTAGCAGATGCGGATCGGCCTGTGCCGTCAGCGCCGCCAGTGGATCGCCACCAGCCAGCCAGCGGCCCTGTTTGGTGATCCCAATCGGCACAATCTCATAGCGCTCTCGATCCAGATTCTCCAGCACAGCCCGTGCCGAAACGAGCGAGACTTCGTGCTCACCAGATTGCCCACCAAACAAGACACCAATTCGCAGCTTCTTTGTCACAGGTTACTCCCAAACCCTGATTGATGCTCGAACATCTGGATCATAAGATCCGTACTTCTAGGGCAAGCTCGATCCCAAAGGCAGAAAAAACCCGCTCACGGGCAGTATCGATCAGGCGCAGGACATCACTGCTGGAAGCGCCCCCTATATTAACGATATAATTGGCGTGTTTTAGCGCAATCTCGGCGGCACCAACCCGCAAACCCTTTAATCCAGCCGCCTCAATCAAGCGCCCTGCACTATCGCCAATCGGATTCTTGAACACACTGCCACACGATTGGCCAGATGGCGTCTTACTCCGTCGCATCGCCGCCGTCTGTTCCATCCGCGCCGCAAGCTCGCGTGGATCGGCATGCTGCAGGCGAACCTCGGCAGCCAAGATAATAGCTAGATTGGGTTGTTCCAACATTTTCAAAGTGCTTGCCCGATAGCCATAACCGAACTGTTCAACTGGCCATTCCTGAACCTGGTGATCAATCAGCAGCCAGGCGCGGTTCAGAACCGCTGCCATATCGCCGCCATAACAGCCAGCATTGCCAAACACGGCACCGCCAATCGTTCCTGGCAAACCCTCAGCCCATTCCAGCCCAGCCCAGCCCCCATGGGATAATCGTCGTGCTGTACCTGCGGTTGGCGCACCAGCCGCCAGAATCGCCAGAGCCGTGTTGTCGTGCGGTTCGATCTGCACATCCTGGTTGCGATAGCGCACCACAACGCCATCAAAGCCCTGATCCAATGCCAGTGTATTCGTCCCACCGCCAAGCAGCGTTACTCCAAGCTCACGTTCCTGTGCCCACACCAATACCTCACGCAGATCATCTGGCGTCGCAGCCTCAACCAGGTAGCAAGCCGGGCCGCCGATCCGCCAGGATGTATATTTGGCTAAAGGTTCGTTTTCGAGCCAACGGAGCATGCTGTTCCATTCATACGAGCCGTCAGCATTCAGCCTTCAGCATTCAGGAGATCATTTCGAAGTATGTAGCGTTCCTAAGGACGCCGTCACATCCACATACATTCATCCTCAAAACTCCTGACGGCTGATGGCTGAGAGCTATACGCCCTACCGCCGCGGCACACCATTCTGGATTCGGCTGCGTAACATCGTTGCTTCATCGACATGGCGGAGCGATTCGCGAATACGCAAGGCCTCCGCCCAACTGATATTGGCCTTATCGCGATGGCCCTCTTCAAAATGCATATCGCCAAGCCGTTCGAGCGACCGCGCCATGCCAACCTGATCGCCATCACGGCGGGCCAATTCCTGAGCGCTTGCATAGCTTGCGTGCGCCGTATCGAAGCGACCCATCATCCGTGCGACATCCCCAAGGTGCAACAGGGCGATTCCCTGGCCGCGTAGGTTCTGGATCTCCTCCTGAAGCTCACGCGCCCGCTGCAAATAGGCCAGTGCCCGATCATAGCGGCCAGTACGCCCCAGAATCGTGCCGAGCACGGTATAGGATCGCGCCTGCCCAACAACATCGCGCAATCGTTCGCGCAGCACCAAACTCTCTTCTGCTGAGGCAATTGCCTCGCCAAACCGGCCATTATCAAAGGCCACCAGCGCCAGTTTATCCTTCAACATTGCCTGGCCAAGCACATTACCGCTACCCTGCTCAAGGCTCAGCGCTCGTAGATAGAACGACTGTGCCTGCTCACTTGATCCAAGCACCCGATAGATATCGCCAATCCCGGTGAAGACACGCGCCAGCCGCAGTTGGTTATCCTGTTGCTCGCCACTTTCACGGGCAATCTGAAGCTCCTGAAGCGCCTCCAGATGGCGGCCCTGCAACTGATGAACCTTCGCGAGATGCAGCCGTACCTCTGCTTCCAACTCACTCAGTTCATCACGCTCAGCCAGTTCACGAGCCTTCTGCATCGTGGCAGCAGCAGCGGCAAGCTGGCCGAGTTCGCGCTGCATACGGCCAATCGCCAGTTGTGCGCGAGCCTCTGCCTCAATACTGCCCTGCTCACGGCTCGAACGCAGCATCCGCCGTGCGTATTCAAGCCCTTCGCGATACTGCCCGCCGAATTCAAGCACGGCCAATGCGAGTGTGCAGGCCCGCAGCTCAAAGCCAAGCTGCACATCCGCCGGAAGGTGCCCAATCGCGGTCAGCGCTCGTTCAACCCATTGGCGCGCTGGCACAAAATCAAGCCGCGTTACCTTTAATTCCACGATCTCAAGCGCCAGGCGAGCGATCTCGGCTGGATTACCAGCCTGCTCCCAATGCCAGACAGCAGCCTCACGCCATCCATCGGGGGCATGCCCATCCGCTGCATAGCGTGCCGATAGTTCTTCGGCGGTGTTGCGATGAAAGGATATGGCTGCATCGTTACTCATGATGCCCTCGCCTCATGTGCTCTAACACAAGTGTTCCAACCAAATGACCATCCCCCGCGCCCAATGTCAGCAGGGTATCATTCGGCTGAAGCTGCGCCAGAATCTGTGCGACAGCCTCGGAAATCCCACCAACCGCAGTGGCTCGTGGGCCGATTGCCGCTGCTAATCGTTCAGCACTCATCCCCAGTGTATCTCGCTCACGGGCCGCATAGATATCCCCAACTAACACAAGATCCGCATCATCAAAGGCCTGTGGCCAATCTCGCAGCAACGCCTTCGTTCGTGAATAGGTATGCGGCTGAAGATAGGCGATAATGCGCCGCCCCTGATAGCGCTGACGAGCTGCTGCGAGCGTTGCGCGCACTTCCGTCGGGTGGTGAGCATAATCATCAATGACTGTGATCCCATCCAGCTCACCCTTGATTTCGAAACGGCGTGCAACACCATGGTAGCGGGCCAATCCTTCGCTGGCTACATGCAGCGGGACGCCAAGCGCCGTACAGGCGGCCAATGCCGCAAGCGCATTCCGAACATTATGGACGCCCGGAATAGTGAGGCGCTGCTGGCCAGCCAGGCGGGTCGCATAGCTCGTTCGATCATAGCGCCAGATGCCAAATACCATCTGCCCCTGATCGAGCCGCAGATTGGCGGCTGTCCAATCGAGTGGGGCCAAGCGGCACGATGCAGGATCACGGGCGATTGTCTCATCGATTCCATATTGCGTTGCATCAGGGTTATCGAAGGCCTGGAGCGCACCGGGATCGTCGGCACACACAATCACATTGCGGGGCTTGGCCACATTTGCCGCAAACTGCTGGAATGCCACTGTATAGCTTTCCTGGGTTGGATAGATATCAACGTGATCCCATTCAACATTCGTAATTATTGCGATATGGGATGTGATTGCCAGGAATGTTCGATCATACTCATCGGCCTCGATCACCAAGGGCGCATTGGGGTTGCCCCAGCGAGCATTTGTTTGCAGATCAGCAGCCTCGCCGCCAATCAGGAAGCCTGGATCAAACCCGGCGTGCGTCAGGATCAGGGCGATCATGGCTGTTGTTGTCGTCTTTCCATGGGTTCCAGCCACGGCAACAGTTGGCCGGACTCGCGACCACTCGGCCCATAGGTCGGCGCGTTTCAAGATCGGAATACCCAGAGCGCTGGCCGCCTGAAGCTCAACATGATCTGGCTGCACCGCCGATGTCACCACCAACGCATCGGCTCCCGCAATCTGTTCTGCTGCATGATCCTGAAAGATCGTCGCACCACGGGCAATCAGGGCATCGCCAAGATTACTGCGCTGAAGATCAGAGCCGCTGATAATGTGGCCCTGATCAAGCAGAATATGGGCAATCGCGCTCATTCCTGCGCCTGCAATGCCGACGATATGATAGTGCGTCACGGTTTCCAGACCCGGTCGAACCGAATAATAATGATTATGAGCAGCAAGATACCAAAGGAAGCCATAATCGATGGAATGATCGGCAGGAAGTTCGGTAATCCACTCAGCGCCGCAGCCAGCAGTGGCGGGAAATCGACGGCTTGTGATGCATCGCGCCAGAACGTCGCAGCAGCACTGATCCCCAGAACACCAACATATAAGCCAGCCAGGCCACCCAATAGGCGCAGTGGCCGATCTTTATTGAAATCAAAGCCAGTGAGTGGCTTGCCCTCCCACGGCCAGGCATAGCCGATCCCAACCGCCAGCAACGCCACAAAGACAAGCACCCGCAGGAGCAGCGGCGACTGAAAATTGTCTGGGATCACCGGCCCCCATGCATCGGCACTGCTTGGATCACGCCCGATCGCAAACGTGGCCAGCTTCGGCAGGTTACTATAGAATCGATTGACCAAACCAGTCAGAAAATCGCCAGCTTGTACCGTCAGCAAATAGCCAATTGTCTCGAAGATAGCAATACTGAGCATATAGCGGAACCCACGACTAAAGCCATTTGCCGCTATCAGGAACAGAACTGCATAGGTAACGATAGAGCTTCCTAAATCGATCGTGATCATGCTGCTCTTCTCTCCACTGCGAGCGCCAGTACAATATCGGCCAACCGACGGGCCGCATCGGGACGCGCCAGGCTGTGGCTACGCTGCGCCATACTAGCTCGCTCACTCGACTCTACGATCAGGTGTCGTAGCTGGCGGAAAAGCGCACCCTGTTCGGGCTGCCAATCGCCGAGCATTTCGCCATCCTGGATCTTCTGCGCGGCACCATGCCGCACCAGATAATCCGCGTTCTCTTCCTGGTGGACATACGGGTATGGAACCAGGATCGCCGGTATACCAACAGCTGGCAGTTCTCCCAATGTCGATGCACCGCTCCGACAGACAATCAGATCCGCTGCACCAAACGCCTGTGCCATTGATGTTGCAGCGCCTACACTTCCAGCGTGTTTCATCTCGATCATACCATGGGCATTATGTAAATAGGGATACAACCGATAGCGTGATTGTAATACCTCAGGCAAGGCTCTGGTTGCGGCATGCAGAAACTGCTCATCACCCTCGCGCCCACAGATATGAATGATCTGGCAGATCGGCAACAAACTCGGCAACAACGCCGCAATCGCCTGATTGATACTGCGTGCCCCACGGCTCCCGCCAGTGACGAGTAGCACCGGCAGATCCTGGCTTAACCCATATGCTGCCCGGCAGGCTGCTCGATCCAGTGTATACAATTCGGGCCGAACCGGATACCCCGTTACTTTCATTGATCCATGGTGAAGAACCAATGCCGAATCCTCAACCGAACAGGCCAGTACCTTCGCCAGGTGTGCCAGAAACCGTACCGCCAACCCAGGCACAACATCCGGCAGATAGATCACCGTTGGCACCCGCATCATCCATGCTGCGATGAACACCGGCACGCACACATATCCGCCAGTTCCCAGGATCGCCGCTGGTCGTAGGCGCGCAATCAATTGCCGAGCCGCCAGTGTACCCTTGATCAGCGTCAGCATATTCCGAACCAGCCCGAATGGGCCACGCCCACGTAGCGCCGCTGCTGGAACACCCACAAATGGCAGGTCACTCTCGCGTTGCACGATTCCGGCTTCCATCCCATCGGTCGAACCGATATAGGTCAGCTTAGATGCGCCGATAAGTTCGGCGGCGGTTGCTAGTGCTGGGTACACGTGGCCGCCGGTTCCGCCACCACACAGCCAGATTGTTGGTAACGGGCGTTCTGGCCCGCCGCTGGGTTGGGATTGTATCATTCGGCTCAACTCTCGGCAGATCGACGGTATGTTTCGAGATATTCAGCAAAATGCCAGCCGCCACCATGGACATCACCAGTGAGGTGCCGCCATAACTAATGAATGGTAGCGTCAGGCCGGTGAATGGAACCAGTGTTGTCACGACGGCCATATTGATCATGGCCTGAAACACCAACCAGGCCGTCAGGCCAGTCGCCATCAGTGCCGCAAACGGATCAGGTGAACGCCCGGCGATCCGAATGCCGCGATAGGCGATCATCAGGAAGCAGCCTGCCACAAACATTGTTCCCAGAAAGCCAAATTCTTCTCCAAGAATAGAGAAGATCGCGTCGGTGTGCGCCTGTGGCAGCCACAGAAACTTCTGGCGAGCCTGCCCAAGGCCGACCCCAAACAACCCACCGCTGCCAAGCGCATATAATGAATGAACTGGCTGGTAGCCTGCACCAAGATAGTAGGCAAATGGATCGAGCCAGGCAGCAATCCGTTCCTGACGATAGGCGGCAACCTGGATCATCCCAACGAAAAATGCTCCCGAGATGGCTGTTGCGCCAAGAATATGCAGCAGATTCGCACCAGCCACAAAATAGATCGTCACCCCAATCATCGCCAGAACAACTGTAGTTCCAAGATCATGGCCAATAATCACAAGGCCGCAGATGATCCCGAGCACTGTTGCAAACGGCAGCAGCCCCAACGTCACATTGCCAACCTTCTCGCCACGCCGTGAGAGCCAATCGGCAAAATAGACGATCATGGCTAATTTTGCAATCTCGGATGGCTGCATACTGAATGGCCCAATCCGAATCCAACTGCGCGCTCCATTCACTTCGGTAATTGAGGCTGGCAGAACAAGTGTCAGCGCCAGCAGCAGGATGGTTCCACCAATTAAGTGTAATGAATAGCGCCGCCAGAAGCGATAATCGAGCCGAATTGTGACGAGCATTGCCACAATACCAATGATTGCGGCACCAAACTGTCGCCAGACATAATAGAGTGGCCCATCGCGGTTGGTGTAGGCATCAACAAACGATGCACTATACACCATCACCAATCCAATCGGGATCAGCACGCCAATCGCAGTCAGCAGTGGATAATCGGGTTTGCGTCGCGTGTTCTCCATCCGAACTCCATTAGCGCAATGGTGGCTGAATAACCATCACCATTGCAATGAGGGCCAGCAGCAATGCTACTGCACCAGGCCATCCATAGGATCGCGCCCTTCGTACAATCGTCGGCGGAATCTGTTGCAGATCAACTGCCAAATTGGGTGCCAGCAGCAACCCAGCGATAATTCCACATAGTAACCCACCAATATGCGCGAAATTATCGATCCGTGGTGTCGTGAAGCCAATCCCCAGATTGATCATCGTAATGAAGATCAGGTTGCCAATCTGCTGACGCGAAACCTCACCAAAAATCTTGCGTGTCTGGTAGAAGAATGCGCCAAGCGCGCCAATCAGCCCAAAAATCGCCCCCGAAGCGCCAACCGAATCGTTTGGTGATAGCGTATATGAGGCGATTCCACCACCAAACCCGGCCAGAAAGTAGATCGCCAGAAAGCGTGGCGTTCCATAGAAACGCTCGACATCCGGCCCGAGGCTGTAGAGCGCAAATGCATTAAAACCAATATGGGTCAGGCCAGCATGCAGGAACATTGCCGTCAGAAATCGATAATAATCGCCAGATACTATCGCGGCATTGTTTTTCGCGCCAAGCGCCTGCACAACGGATGTGAGGCCAAGCACTTCGGGAATAATAAAGACGGCAATATTGATCGCGAGCAGCACCCATGCCGCCAGCGGCCTATAGAGCGGCAGTGCAATGCGCTGAGATGATTCCTCGGATTGGGTCATGGTTCTCCTTTGGAGTGCGGCAGCCATGCTGCCGCTTCACAGCATATGAACAATCCGGCGAAATTCCTCACCGCGATGGAATTCATTGCGGAACATCCCGAAACTGGCGCATCCCGGTGAGAGCAGAACGATTTCGCCAGTGCTGGCCAGTTGCTGGGCCTGCCGCACCGCTGTTTCCAGCGCATCATATGGGCCACAGGTGTTGAGCGCTGCTGGCAGCGCACCCAACAACTTCGCTGTCGCGCTGCCCTGTAATAGCACCACAGCCTTCACTCGTGCTGCAATCACCTCGGCCAGCCTATCGAATGGCAGGTTCTTATCGGAACCACCAGCAATCAGCACAATTGGCTGTTCAAAGCTTTCGAGTGCGGCAATTGCCGCTTCTGGAGCCGTTGCAGCCGTGTCATTCACATATGTAACACCGCCAAGGGTGCGAACGAATTCCAGGCGATGCTCGACCCCGCGGAATTCACGCACCGCTGCCCGAATTGCTCCTGCTGGAACTCCGAATGAACAGGCCAGCGCTGCTGCGGCTGCAATATTGACCAGATTATGCCGACCAATCAGGCGCACATCTGCCCGTTCCAACAGCAGATCTTCACTCGTTGCCGTGCGGTAGATCAGCTGTTCGCCACGCCAGCCAACCGCATGAGTCCTGTCGGTATCATCGGGGAGTTGGCCCGCAAACCAGATGATCCGTTCAATTGGTGGATCAAAATAGGTTTGCGTCCCTGGATCATCGGCATTCAGCGCAATAATGCCATCCGGGTTCTGCCATGCATAGATCTGGCGTTTCGCATCGGCATAGCTTTCCAGAGAACCATAGCGATCCAGATGATCCGCCGAGAAATTCGTGATCGCAGCATATGGGGGGCTAAGCTGGGCCTCGCCCAATCCCTCAAGCGCAAAGGAGGAGAGCTCAAGGATCACTGGGGTCTGTTCGGAGAGCTGTGGGAGCTGTTGCAGTGCCGAAACCCTTAGATTTCCAGCTGCAACCACACCAGGGAAGTGTGCGCTAACCATCGCTGCCACCAGCAATGTGGTGGTCGTCTTGCCTTTGGTGCCGGTAATCGCCAGAATGGGGGCCGGGCAATGCCGGAAGAAGAGCGTCATCTCCATTTCAATCGCCGCGCCAGCAGCACGAGCGATCTGGAGGAAGCGCGACTCACGCGGGACGCCGGGGTTGCGAACAACAATCTCTGCCGAGCGAAAATCTTCTTCGCGATGCTCACCAAGCACAATGCGGATCGGCAGGCCATGGAGGGCTGCCAGTGTTGGTGCCAACAGTTCGGCGCTGCGAAGATCAGTGACGGTGACATCAGCACCCTGTTGCACAAGAAAGCGCGCAACCCCCAGGCCACCGCCATGAATACCAAGGCCCATCACCAGGGCGCGTTTGCCATGAAGTTGCATAGTACGTATCACATATCTTGCGGCGAGCTGGTACTGCTCCTATTCTAGGCGATGCAGTACGTACTACGCAATACGTACAATCGTTTTACTGGCCAGATTTATCGGTCGGAGATTTTTTGAACCTCAACTACAGACTGTGGTGTGACAGGCGCACTCACGGCCCGCGTGTCATTCAGGGTCATCGCCAGCGAAATGCCGATCAGGGTTGCAACCATACCAACCAGCACAAACCGCTGCATCACCTGCGTCTCGCTCCATCCAAGCAATTCAAAATGATTATGCAGTGGAGCCATTTTGAAGAAGCGCTGGCCCTCACCAGTGCGCCTGCGTGTCCATTTGAAGAAGCCAACCTGGATAATCACCGAGAGTGCTTCGGCAACGAAGACAGCGCCAATAATTGGAAGCAACAGCCATTGCTGCGATTGAAGTGCAATCACCGCCAGTGCCGCACCAAGCGAGAGCGACCCAAGATCGCCCATAAAGACTTGGGCAGGATGCGCGTTATACCACAGGAAGGCCGCGCAGGCACCCACAAGCGTAAAACTGAATGCCATCAGGTTGGTAAAATCACCATTCAGGAAGGTGATCACGCCATATGCCGCAAACGCCATGGTCAAATTCCAACCGGCCAAGCTATCCAGGCCATCGGTTAGATTCACCGCATTACTGGTTGCGATAATCACCAGCGCCGCAAAGGGGATGTACCACAGCCCAAGGTCGATCTGGCCAACAAACGGAATACGGCCAAGACCAGAGTTATCCAGACCAAATGGTTTCGGCAGATACAGAACAACTGCGGCTATGAGCGCAATCAGCACCATAAGCGCCATCTTGGTTCGCGCACTAAAGCCAAATGTCTTTGATGTACTCTTCGTCAGCGACATATAGTCGTCCACTGCGCCGAGTATGCCAAAGCTGATCAGCACCAGCAGCGGTAGTAACAGCGACCAGCGATCTACCAGATTGAACAGCAGTGTCAGCAGAATGACCGGAACCAGAATAATGATCCCGCCCATTGTTGGCGTGCCGGTTTTCACAATATGGCTTTGCGGCCCCTCAACGCGGATCTTCTTGCCGATCCCTTTTGCTTGCAGAAAGCGCACCCAATAGCCGCCAGTAAATAGTGCCAATGCAAATGCCATTGCTGCCAGCAGCAAGGCGCGTGCCATATCCGGCACCAGGACTGATCGCAATGCCTCTTGCACAGATCTTCTCCCCTTCTCCGTGCTCAGTTCGTGCGCTGTTGAAGCTCAGCGACAATTGCTTCCATTGCCATGCCACGCGAGCCCTTAACCAAAATCGAGTCGCCGGGTGTGATCAGCGTTCGTAACAGAGACGCAGCATCAGCCGTATTAGTCACCTGATACAGTGCATCTGCTGGCATTCCTGCCTGGCGCGCCTCATCGGCGATCCAGCGCGCCCGATCACCCAGGGTGATCAACAGCTGAACAACCTCAGCAGCGCGTGCCCCCACAAACCGATGCGCTTCTTCTTCCATTTGGCCCAACTCAAGCATATCACCAAGTACGGCAACGTGCCGACCAGTAAGCTCGCTGAGTAGATTAAGTGCGGCCAATGATGAGGCTGGCGATGCATTATATGTATCATCGATCAGGGTTGAGCCGTTATACCCCGGCACTGCCAATAAGCGCAGTTGTGCGTTTGAATCACGCAACCCATCAATGATCGCATCCCAGCCCAGGCCAAGCAATAACCCTGCTGCTGATGCTGCCAGCGCTGTATGAACACTATGGCGTCCAATCAATGGTAGCCTGAGAGTCACCGCCTCGCCCGCATGATGCGCGCGGAAGCTAATGCCCTCCAACCCACGGCTCTGAATATCATCGGCCCACAGATCGGCAGCCGGATCAAGCCCAAACAAAAATGGCTTTGCCTGCGTCCGTTCTGCCATGCGAACAACCCGTGGATCATCGATATTCAGAATGGCATGGCCATCGGCTGGCAGGGCCTCAATAAGCTCCGCCTTCGTATTGGCAATCGCCTCAATACTCCCGACTCGCTCCATGTGCGATGGCCCAACGTTCGTCACAATACCGATGCTCGGCCGAGCGAGTTGCGCCAAAAACGCAATATCGCCCGGCTGATACATTCCCATCTCCAGAACAGCAACCTCATGCTGATCATCGATCTGGAGCAGGACGATGGGCAGTGTCGACTCACTGTTATAACTTCTTGGATTTTTTAAGGTGCGATACCGACGACTCAGGACGGCTGCCGTCGCCTCTTTGGTCGTTGTCTTACCCACACTCCCGGTAATTCCGATCATGATGGGCGCATACCGCGACCGGTGATAGGCAGCCAACCGCTGCAACGACCCGAGGGGGTCGTCCACCACAATCAGCAGTACCGTATCGGTCCCGGCACTCTCCAGCCCCGCACCAGTGGTTGAATCCACCAATGTAAAAGGCCGATCAAGCACCACAGTTCCGACATATTCACGCTGCACAATTGCAGCGCGGGCACCACGGGCAGTGGCGTCGGCGAGGAAATTATGCCCATCCACCCGCTCACCGCGCATGGCGACAAACAGTGAACCGGGGGTTGCCAGCCGCGAATCGATCACCGCTTCGCTGAATGCAACCGTGCGCAACACATCTGCCATGTTCGGCTCACGCCGAGCATCAACAGGCTGTACTCCACGCAACACGTCCTCTAGGGTTAACACCGCCGTCTCCTCACTCATCATGAGCATCGCGGCGGCATTGTAGCATATGAATCAGACCTGATAGGCGGCTGATACGCGATTAGAACGCGTGATACCTGCCTATGGATCCTCGCTGGCGGGGGCAGTACCCTCGGCCTGCGCCTCTGGGCGCTGCCCCGGCCCGTACAATGTGTCGTCTGGAGCGATGCGCTCATAGGTGAGCAACTGAGCCGCAATCGTCTGATAGACTGGTACAGCAGTGCTGACACCCCAGATATCATCCTTGGGATGATCGATCTTGACCAGCACCGCATAGCGTGGTTGTTCTGCCGGTACCAGCCCAACAACCGAGCCTATTGTCCAATCCTCGAAGCCGCCCTCACCATTCGGCACCGTTGATGTGCCCGTTTTGGCACCAACCTTATAGCCAGGCACAAGCCATGTGTCATCATAGACACCAGTTTTTGGTGCCCAGACAACCGGCGCATAATGGTTGGCCGAATCGATCAGCATCCTCCGTACATCACGGGCCACTTCTGGCTTGATCGGATGCCCCATCACCTGCGGCTGTGTTTCGCTACACACACCGGCATGGCAGCGGCGCTGCACAACATATGGCTTCATCATCACGCCATCATTGCCAATCGTGGCAACCATGCGTACCTGTTGTAGTGGCGTAACGGCAATACCCTGGCCATAGGAGTTTGTATTAAAATTGAGTGGGCTGAAATCGGGCGCATTTGGATCGCGAACGATGCCACTCTCCTCGCCGGACATATCCACGCCTGTTGGTTTGCCATAGCCAAGCTCGCCAACTTTTTTATAGAATGCCTGCGGGCCAGTCAGTTCGTTAAACTGCAGCGCGCCAACATTACTCGAATAGTACAGCACCTGTGCCGGCGTGATCAGGCCATTCGCGCCACCGTTCCAGTTCGAAAGGCTCCACCCAGAGCGAAATATGCTGCCCTGATCATCAACCGTTGTGGCATCGTTGAACGCCCCAACATCCAGGCCAATCGATATCGTTGCGATCTTGAATGTCGATCCAGGTTCGTACAATTCGCTGATTGCCGGGTTGCGATTATAGAGTTTCGCGGGATATTCACCATAGCGATTTGGATCGTACGTCGGGAAATTCGCCATCCCGCGGATCGCACCGGTCCTGACATCCAGCACAATAATGGTGCCCGAATCGGCGCTATGCGCCTCGACGGCCTGTTTCAGGATTGTTTCAATCGTGTGCTGAATCAGCGGATCAATCGTCAGATCCAGATCCGAGCCATCGGTCGCTGGTGTTTGTTCCTGTGGCGCAATCCAGATCGGGCGGCTCGTCGCATCGACTTCCGCAGTAATCACGCCTGTGGCACCCTTCAGCAGATCATCATAGCTGGCCTCAACGCCACTAATGCCAACACCCTCCAGGTTAACCGGGCCGATCACACTGGCGGCAAATGTATTCTGTGGGTAGACTCGCCTCGGCTCGTAGATAAACTGCAGCCCCTGCCACAGCGCCGGTTCCTCTTCTTTGAGCAGGCTGATCCGATCCGCAATTTCTGGCTGAAGCCAGCGCTTAACCGCCCGCCACTGGTAATCGGTATTGGTCAGGCTTTCCTGAATATCGGCAACTGGCATCGAGAGCAACCCAGAGAGCACAGCTGCGATCTTAGGGGCTTGCTTCGCATCAATAAGGTGGGGCTGCACAAACAGGCTCTGAAACCGGACATTCAACGCCAGCACATTGCCCTTACGATCCCGAATAACACCACGATCTGGCGGGAGCAACAAGCGCTGATCGATCTCATTGCGGGCACGATCACGCAACTCCGTATGGCGAACAAGTTGGATATCGCCGAGTTGAACGCTGATCCGGCCAAGCACTAACACGAACACGATCAGCAGAGCGTTGATACGCCATCGGCTGATCGCAACAGTGCGGTTCGGTTGTTGGGTCGTACGTGCTGCCATGCGAATACCGCCTATCGATTAGTACAGCTTGGCCCAAGTCACAATCTAGTTCGAGAAGGGCTTTAGCCCGTTATAAAGCGATGCGCGATAGCGCAACATCTACGCTTCAGCGTATTAGGGCTGTTGGTGTTCTTCACGAATAGTTGGATCAAGCGTCATATACTGCACCTGATCGGGTGTGAGTGGCCGCAACTTCAAACCAAGCGCACGGCGTTCAACCGAATCGAGTGCCTGCGCCTGTGAGAGGCGGAACAACATACTATTGCGATCCTGCAGCAACTGCACCTTCTGCTGCTGCAGCGAGGTAAGCGCATGGCCCTGCGCCGCCAACTGGCCCGTTTCGCCAAGCGAAAGCAGGCTCATAAAGGCCAGCAACAACACCGCCGCAATCAGATGGCGGCCTCCATCAAGGTGCAGATAGCGCGCCAGCTCGATGCGGCGCTCCTTGGCATGCTGGAGTGGAAAGATTTGACGAATGTTCACAGCCATCGGAGTGCTCCTACTCAATTCGTTCTGCTACTCGGAGTTTTGCGCTACGACTTCGCGCATTGGTACGGGCTTCGTCGTCACTTGCCTCAATCGGCTTCTTGGTCAGAATTGCGAGCCGGCCCTGCTGCGCCTCGGCTCGCAGCGCATGCTTGACGATCCGATCCTCTAGTGAATGAAAACTGATGATTGCCAGCCGCCCACCAGTTGCTAATAATTCAATCGCCTGCGGCAATACGGCTTCCAGGCTGGCCAATTCACCATTGACGGCAATCCGTAATGCCTGAAACGTTCGCGTTGCCGGGTGAATACGCCCACGTTGCCCACCAAGTGCCCGAGAAACAACTGCTGCCAGCTCGCCGGTTGTGTCGATTGGCCCACGCCGCCGTGCCTCAACAATAAAACGGGCAATCCGCCGTGCGGCATGTTCCTCACCATACTGGTGGATCAGATCGGCCAGCTTCCCTTCTGGCAATGCATTCACAAGATCAGCAGCCGCTTCGCCACTACTTGGATCGAGCCGCATGTCCAACGGCCCATCGCTCTGGAACGAAAACCCGCGCTCGGGTGTATTGAGTTGATGCGACGAAACCCCTAGATCCAGCAGGATTCCATCGACGCGCTCGAACCCGTGCTGCTGTGCAAGTTCAGCCATTGCACGGAAATTCCCATGAACAATGGTTGCACGTGTTTCATATGCTGCCAGCGTTGCGCGAGCCGCCGCCAGCGCTTCCTGATCCGTATCGATCCCCAGTATGCTGCCATCTGGGCTACTTGCTTCAAGAATTGCAGCGCTATGCCCGCCACCACCAAGTGTGCCATCGATATAGCGCCCGCCTGCCCGAGCGGCCAATCCAGCCAATACCTCGGCCAGCAGCACCGGTTGATGGTAGCCGGATTGACTCATCAGATCCCAAGCGCCGCGAGCTGTTCGGCAAACGATGATTGATCACTATCCATCTTGGTTAGCACATCGGACCATCGTTCGCCTGCCCATATTTCAAAGTACTCATTCATTCCAGCGATTACAACCTGCTCCCCGAAAGCTGCGAAATCGCGTAGATTCTGTGGTATTAAAATACGACCCTGTTTATCCAATAACACATCAGAGGCCGCCGAGAACAAACGGCGCTGCACATCACGAGCGCTGATCTGCCCGATTGGTAATGCACTGGCCTTCTGCGCCAGCCGATCCCAGTACGAACGAGGAAATGCAATCAAACATGGATCAAAGCCACGCGTGATAATCACTCCCGCATTTAGTTGATCACGGAAACGGGCAGGTACGGCCAGACGCCCCTTGTCGTCCATATTGTGTTCGTACTCACCCAGAAACACACTAAACCTACCAATCGTGAGTTAGAACGTGTGTGTTAGTTCTTCCCCACTTTACCCCACTTTACCCCACAGATGTATCATTATAGATCACTCAACGTATCTTTTCAAGCGATCCATGCACGAATTTAGGGAATATGCTGTACGAAATCGCCAATGATCCAACGTAGTACAATCGAATGGGCCACTACAGAGCAATAAACTGCCTAGTAGAATGAGTTTAGTCTGCACATATGCGCTGCATGCCCAATCAGTGATCGATTAATAATCAGCGTGGGGAGAAGTGGGGAGATTCGCTATAATAATAGAAAATCTCTCTAATCTGGTTTGAGGGCCACAGCCGCTCGCGTGTGGCGTGGGAGCTTGAGGGCCGCAGGCCCTCAAATATATTTTTCTGGTGAGGTGCGGCAAAGCTGCACCTCACCAGAAAGAAAAGGAATATTTATGAGCAAGCTGACGCATCTGGATTCAGATGGCCATGCCCATATGGTCGATGTGGGTGCCAAACAGGAGACGCAGCGCGAGGCGGTTGCACGAGGGAGTGTGCAACTCCAACCAACAACACTTCAGCTGATTGTCGCTGGTGGCCTACCCAAGGGCGATGTTCTTGCTGTCGCACGTATCGCTGGGATTATGGCCGCCAAACGCACACACGAGATCATTCCGCTCTGCCACCCATTACTACTTACATACATCGCCGTCGAACTCACCCCTGGCCCAACTGGCGATAGCCTGTTGATCGAGGCAACCGTTCGTAACGCTGGCAAAACGGGTGTCGAAATGGAAGCCCTCACTGCCGTCAGCGTAGCAGCACTGACCGTCTACGATATGTGCAAGGCCGTTGATCGAACAATACGCATCAGCGATATTCGCCTGGCCCAGAAGCGTGGCGGGCGTAGTGGCGAGCGTATTCTGGAAGAATGATACTTGCAACCCCAGCGCAGGTATGTTAGAATAGAACATACGTTCGATAAAATCATATGGGCGTATTGGGGAGAGCTGCGATGTATATGATGTGGTACGACGACACCGTCAAGAAGGCGTCTGCGGCAAAAATTGAGGAAGCGGTAGCGGCCTATATGCGTCACTTTAAGACGCGCCCAAATGTTGTATTGGTCAACGAAGCCGATCTTGAGAGCGTCAATGGCGTGCGGGTGCGCAGTGCAGCCTATGTGCGCCGGAATAATTTTTGGGTTGGGTGGGAGGATCAGAAGGCGGCCTGAAACGTGAATGTATTCAGGAGTCAGAAGTCAGAATAATGCAAAATGTTAGTCGGCGGAATATCTCCTGACTCCTGACTCCTGACTCCTGACTCCTGACTCCTGACTCCTGACTCCTGAAATTACAAAGCCGCCGGTCGCCACCATGGGCATTCATTGCGGCCTGCCTGCAACAGATCGCTGGTGAGTCCCTGGAGCTGTTTGCAGCGTGGCTCACCGCGGAAGGCACAGTTATAGCATGCATGAATCGGTGAATGACATTGCCAGCAGTATTCCGCAACGCTATACAACGATGCATTACATTGCCAACAATGTAGCTCACGAACATCGTCCTCATCAAGCGGCGCAGGTGGTTGCCAATCCCCTGATGGAGCTACAATCGGTGCGGAAATGCTATTCGCAACTGGTTGCTGAAGGTAGCGCAAGCCTTCCTGTGCTGCCCGATTCTGAGGATTGAGCGCCAGCACATTTTCCAGCGCAACCTGCTGGTCGCTTGGGTCATCAACGGCACCGCTCAGCCACAGCCATGCCTGTTCATTCTGTTCATCGAGTTCGATCACTTTCATCAACAAATCTTGTGCCTCGGCGCGGCGGCCTTGGGTCACAGCCAGCGCTCCATCATAGAGCATTCGTGCAATATCATCACTCATCTGCTAGTTCCCCCATTTCTGTGTCCAGAACGGCCCGTACGGCTAGCACCAATGGTTCCAGTTGCACATCTCGGATAGTTCGTAGATCAAGGAGCACCCGATCATTATTGATCCGCGCAACAACCGCTGGTGTTCCGGTGCGTAATCGCTGTGCGAACCGATCTGGATTGCCAACCACTAGTGCAACCGCATAGCTTGGCAATGTCTCGCCGGGTAGCGATCCACCACCAATGGCGCTTTCGCACGCAACGACCATCCCCGCACCAATCAATTCGGCCAGGCGTTGAGCCCGAACCTGTACTCGTTCCGCTGGAGCTGAGATCATCTGCCAAACTGGAATCTCATCGAGGGCAGTGCCACGCACATAGGTCAGGAGTGTTGCCT
Source organism: Chloroflexales bacterium (assembly GCA_038214135.1). Classification (GTDB taxonomy): domain Bacteria; phylum Chloroflexota; class Chloroflexia; order Chloroflexales; family Roseiflexaceae; genus JANLSE01. Next base: position 47,714 of record JBBQSD010000002.1, read on the forward strand.
CTAATCCAGCCAGTGTGGTCTTATCAATCCGTAGCGCACGTGTCAATGGATGGCGCATCAGCTGATCAATCAGTTCCTTGCGGCCAATAATTAATCCGGCCTGCGGCCCACCAAGCAGCTTATCGCCGCTAAATGTCACAAGATCCGCACCAGCAGCAATACTCTCCTGAACGGTTGGCTCAGGGAATAATCCATAGGGAGCGGTTGGCAGCAGTGTCCCGCTCCCAAGATCATCAAGAACCGGGACATGGTGCGCCCGACCAACCAGCGCCAATTCTGCCAGTGTTGTCTCGTGAACAAAGCCAATCAGGCGGAAGTTACTTGTATGCACCCGCAACAGCAGCGCAGTTCGCTCGGTGATCGCCTGTGCATAATCGCGGGCATAGGTTCGATTGGTTGTGCCAACCTCGACAAGCGTAGCACCGCTCTGGCGCAGGACATCCGGAATGCGAAAACCGCCACCAATCTCAACTGCTTGCCCACGCGAAACAATCACCTCGCGTCCGGCAGCCAGCGCCGTGAGCGCCAGATAGATCGCAGCCGCATTATTATTGACCACCAGCGCAGCTTCGGCACCCGTCAGTTGGCAGAGCAATTTGGTTAGGTGTGTATAGCGCGAGCCGCGTTCGCCAGCTTCCAGATCATATTCAAGGTTAGAATAGCCCATACCGATTGACTGCATGGCAGCCAGGGCCGCATCACTCAGCGGCGCACGCCCGAGATTGGTCTGAATAATGACACCCGATGCATTAATCACCTGGCGCAACGAAGGCTGTAAGATCGCTTCCACATGGGCTATCGTCAGATCAACCAGCTCTTCAGCGCCGGGTGCTGGCTGGCCGGATGCAATTGCAGTTCTGGCAATATCAAGCACAGCTCGTGCCCCATCAATCAGCAGATGCCGCTGGAGGCTTCTGGCGCGCAGTTCAGCAGCCCGCACAAGTGCTTCAACAGCAGGGAGGGCACGGTATGGCGAAATCACAAGCGGCTCTCTATTACCCACAATTGCATTCGTCGTTTCTCAACATATGCCGAACCAGAATTCCTGTTCTTCCATATAGTATACTATGCCCGCAATGGCCGTAGGGCGGTTCATCCACACCACACGCCGCAGGCTGAAGCCTGCGGCTAGGATTCGCCGATTCATCGTCCCCTAGCCGCGTGGCTTTAGCCCGCGGCGTGGTATGCGGGTTCAAGATTCCGACCCACCACCACGCGCTGCAGCATAAATCCCCAGAACGACGGCCAGCGCCCGCCGTGCCTCTTCGCCGGTAACGAGTGGATCGCGTTGGGTTCGGATCGAATCCACGAAATCGGCCAGAATGCGAGTGTGCCCAATACTACTAATCCCTGTTGGCGTTGCTCCCGATCCAGCCGCCTGTGGTGCTGCTGCATATGCGCCAAGCCGCCCGTATACAGGTTCAGAATCGACACTATCCCAGCGAACAATGGCCTCACCCTCGATCTGCACACCACCACGGGTGCCATAGATCTCAACTCGATGCGGAAACCCAGGCACAGCAGCGGTTGTGGCGATAATACTGCCCAATGCGCCATTACTAAAACGGAGCGTTGCCGCAGCACAATCCTCAACCTCGATCTGATGATCAAGGGTATCGATACGCGCCTGGATCTCGGCAACATCGCCCATAAACCAGATCAGCAGATCGATCAGATGAACGCTCTGGTTCATGAGTGCGCCACCACCATCAAGCGCCCAGGTTCCACGCCAATCCGCACTTTCGTAGTAGCTCTGCAGGCGAATATATGGCACGCTGACACTGCCAAGCACAAGCCGCCCCAATGCACCAGCTGTGATCGCTGCCCGCACCGCCTGAAACTGCGGATCGCTGCGCCGCTGCAATGCAACGCCAAGCCGTACTCCATGGTCGCGGCAGGCAGCGATCATGGCATCGGCATCACGCAGTGAGAGTGCAATCGGCTTCTCAACCAACACATGTTTGCCAGCTTGTGCAGCAGTAATTGCCTGCTGCGCATGCATCCCACTTGGTGTACAGATACACACAGCATCAACATCCGTGCGCGCCAATAGCGCATCCAGGCTGGTTTCACACGGCACACCAAAGCGCTGCGCAGCCTCCTGCGCACCAGTAGCGCTACTGCGTCCGATCGCAACCAGCCGCGTACCGGGTGTATTGGCAATCGCCTCAGCATGATAACGGGCGATCATCCCAGTACCAATGATTGCGAAACCCAATTCCTGCATGTTCACCTCCTCCCTCTCTTGACACTGTGACTTGGTGAGGGGGTGCCACAGTGACAGATGCTTGATCGAAGCGCTACCAACCTAATCCAAGCACGTTCACCTGGTCACCTGGTCAGAAAATCACGATGCTCGTAATTCATCCAGCAATTGGGAATACGCCGCCCGATCAATTGGCAACGTCAGTGGCGTACCCACATGGCTGGAGAGCGTGATTGCATTGGCCAATTCCAGCGACATAAGCGCCTCGCGGCCATCGCATCTTGGGCGGCGGCCCTCGGCAATCGCTGCCTCTAGATCCATGTAGACGGCCAGATGCCCGCCGCCATCGCCCGGCAGATCGAGGACTTCTTTCTCGACTTTAGGAGATGCCCACATTTCCTGGCTGGTGGCGCGGAACTCGCTCTGTGATTGACTGAATCGCCGGATCGAGAGTGTGTTCTCAACTAATTCGAGCACTGCTTTATCGCCAACTATCTGTAATCTCCGTTCGAGCCCTGCCTCAGCCGTGCTGATCGTCAGATACCCAGGTGCGCCATTGGCGAATTCAAGCATAGCCTGCGCAGTATCCTCAACCTCAATCGTATGAGCGCGGGTACGTGCCCATCCCCAGACCTTTGTTGGTAGGCCAGCCAGATGGCACAGCAAATCGAGCGGATGCGGTCCCTGGTTCATCAGTACACCACCGCCCTCGCCCTTCCATGTGCCACGCCAACCAGCCGAACGATAGTAGGCACCAGTGCGATACCATGGTTCGACCATCAACACACGCATGATCTCGCCAAGCTCACCAGCTGCAATGATCTGGCGCGCGCGTTCAACCGCTGGCCGAAATCGCTGTTGGAAATTAACCGCCAGAATTCGCTGGCATTGTTCGGCTGCTGCGATCATCGTATCGCCATCGCCAACCGAAACAGCAAGTGGCTTTTCGGCCAGCACATGCACCCCGGCTGCCAAACAATCCACAGCAATTGGCGCATGGAATGGGTGCGGCGTCGTAATGACAACAATGTCGGTTTCAACCGAAGCAAGCATGGCCCGATGATCGGTGAAAAATGGGCAATTGTGTTCGGCGGCCCGTGCTGCGCCACGATCGGCAGCGATATCGGCCATCGCAACAATTCGAGCGCCTGGAAGGCGTGAAAGGGCTTCCAAATGCGTTACGGCAATTCCAGCTGCACATCCGACAATTGCATAGCGCATACCTACGCTGGTTTGCGTTTCCATTCCTGCGTCTCCTCGTAATATGAAAGGCCAGGCGATGATAGAGCTGCGTCGCACGGCTGTCAAGCGCCGGAACAAGCTTTGCTATGCTATAATTAGCCAGAAGTGTGGCGTGTGAGCGCCCGAAACACGAGGTACAGCATGTTCAACTTCGTTAAGAAGATTTTTGGTGATAGTAACGACCGGGCTGTCAAACAGATTGATCCGTTCGTTCGTACGATTAATAGCCTGGAACCACAGTATAAGGCCCTGAGCAACGAACAGCTCCGCGCCAAGACGGATGAGTTCCGCGAGCGGCTAGGGAAGGGCGAGACGCTCGATGATATTCTGCCCGAGGCATTTGCCACAGTCCGTGAAGTATCACGGCGCATCAATGGCCAACGCCACTATGATGTGCAACTGATTGGCGGTATTGTGCTACATCAGGGCAAAATCGCCGAGATGCGCACCGGTGAGGGCAAAACCCTCGTCGCAACACTGCCGTTATACCTCAATGCATTGGATGGTAAGGGCTGCCACCTGATTACCGTCAACGATTATCTTGCCAAAGTCGGCGCAGGCTGGATGAGCCCGATCTACCATGCGCTTGGACTGAGCGTCGGGATGATTGCGCACGATTATTCGGCTCTGTTCGATCCTGATTATGTTGATCCGAAGGCCAACCCAGAGGATCAGCGTATGGTTCATTGGCGTGGTTGCACCCGCCAGGAAGCCTATCACGCTGATATCACCTATGGGACGAATAATGAGTTCGGCTTCGATTACCTGCGCGATAATATGGCCATCGATCTGAACCAATTGGTGCAGCGCGAGGCCCACTACGCAATCGTCGATGAAGTCGATAACATCCTGATCGACGAAGCCCGTACGCCATTGATCATCTCAGGCCCATCACAGCAGAGCAGCGAGGAATATAAGCGCTTTGCGCGCTTGGTGCCAAGCCTGAAAGCCAGCCCCCACACGCCCGATCAGGTCAAGAAGGATCTGCTCGATCCAGATGGCGATTTTATGATCGACCCGCGCTCGAAGAGCATTCAGATCACCGATTCGGGCATCCAGAAGGTCGAAAAGGCGCTTGGCATTCCCGATGATGAGAGCCTCTACGATCCGAAGTATTATGAGATGACCCACTTTGTCGAGAATGCGTTGCGCGCCCAGTTTATCTACCATCGTGATCGCGATTATGTCGTTGAGCGCGGTGAGGTTGTGATCGTCGATGAATTTACTGGCCGCAAGATGCCTGGCCGCCGTTGGAGCGATGGCCTGCATCAGGCTGTCGAAGCCAAGGAGAATGTGCCAGTCAAGCAGGAAAACGTCACCCTGGCGACGATCACCTTTCAGAATTACTTCCGTATGTACAAGAAGCTCGGCGGTATGACTGGTACGGCCTATACCGAACGCGAGGAGCTTGGCAAAATCTATAACCTTGATGTCGTGATCATCCCAACCAACCGGCCTATGGTTCGCAAAGATCTCGAGGATCAGGTGTATGTCACCGAACAGGCCAAGTTCGAGGCACTCATTCGTGAGATCAAAGAAATACAAGATCTTGGCCGCCCAACGCTTGTTGGTACAACCTCCGTTGAAACCTCGGAGCGGCTGAGCAAGATGCTGATGCAGCAAAGTCTCAAGCACGAGGTGCTCAACGCGAAGTTCCACGAGCGCGAGGCCGGAATCGTTGCGCAGGCCGGGCGGCTTGGTGTTGTGACAATCGCCACCAACATGGCCGGTCGTGGTACCGATATTCTGCTTGGCGGCAATCCAGAAGGTTTAGTCGAAGAGATTCTGGCCGAGCAGAAACTCAAGGTCGAACAGGCAACTCCCGAGCAGCGTGCTGAGGCGCTGGAGCAGGCACGAATCATCTGCGAGCAGGAGCGCAAGCGCGTGCTTGAACTCGGTGGCCTGCATATCATTGGCACCGAGCGCCACGAGGCCCGCCGTATCGATAATCAGTTGCGTGGCCGTGCCGGACGCCAGGGCGATCCTGGTTCATCGCGGTTCTTTCTTTCGCTGGAAGATGAACTGCTGCGCCGTTTCGCTATGGATCGGGTGCGTGGCCTGATGGAGCGCATTGGCGTTGATGATGGCACACCAATCGAGGCTGGCCTATTGAGCCGAATTATCGAGAATGCCCAGCATAAGGTTGAAGGCTACAACTTCGATCTACGCAAGCATACGGTCGATTTCGATGATGTGATGAACAAGCAGCGTACGGTGATCTATGCCGACCGACGCGCGATTCTGTATGGACAGGAGATGCGTGAGCAAGTGCTGGACATGATCCACGCCGAGGTTGAGGAGCAGGTTGATCAGTGCCTCGAAACCGAAGATGGCAACCCCGATTATGCTGCGCTCATTCGGGCCATGAAAACGATTGACCCGCGCTTCCCCACGGAAATCCCCCCAGAAAGCCTTTCCGCTATGTCGCGTACCGAAATCATCGATCTGTTTGTCGAGGAGATCGAAGCCGCCTATACTGAGCGTGATACCGCGATTGGGAACGAAAATATGCGCCATGTTGAGCAGCGCATGATGCTCAGCACGATCGATGGGCAGTGGATCGATTTTCTGACCGGTATGGAGGATCTACGGCAGGAGATTGGCTTGCAGGCAATCGCTCAGCGCGATCCACTAATTGAATACCAGCGCAATGCATCGATCATGTTTGGCGAACTGAAAGAAAACATCCAGCGCGATATTGTCTATCGCATCATTCCCGTCTCCTACCAGTACGAACAACACATGCGCCAGGTCGAACTCGAACAGCAGCAGCGCCTTGCCATCGCTCAACAGGCTGGTGCGAGCGAAGAGCAGGTCAAGGCGGCGAAAACCGTTCGCAAGGATCTGCCAAAGATTGGCCGCAATGATCAGTGCCCGTGTGGGAGTGGCAAGAAGTTCAAGTATTGCCATGAGGGCCGCGAATCCGAACTGATCAAGCTCATTCCAGCGGTTACTGCTGCTCCTACCGCTCCAACACAACCCTCATTGGCACAGCAGCTCGCCACCAAGCAGCCACAGGCCAAGCGTGGCCGGGTTGCGCCATCAGGTGATAAGAAGCGCTAGTGCTGACCACCCGTACCGCAACAGGATCATAGAGACGCCAGATTTTGCGTCTGCGTCTCTACGGCCCGGCAATCCAAACGTCAGGAGATCGCTCATGGCAACCAACGCCGAAATCGCCCCTGAATTGGAGTACCTGTTGTCACATAGCGGCAGCGACGAAATCATCGAAGTATCGCTGCTGCTCCGCGATTCAGCTACTCCACAGGAATTGCTTGCACGCCTTGGCCTCGGGGAAGATCCAGCCATTGTGACATCGTTCGTTGAGCGAGTGCGCGTGCTCTCGGTGCGCGCCAACATTGCGATCATCAAACAGCTCATTACACAACCAGAGATCGAAATGGCAACTGCCGCACTCGATGATGAATAGCGTTCGTCCATCCCAAAAGAGTTATACTGCTGGCGGGTAACGCTTGGATGTGAGCAAAACGCGCTTCATGCACATTATAGGTCGCCGCGCAACCAATCAATCTGCGCAATCTGCGGATGAATCGAGCTACTATCAACATGTAGCCATGAGGAGCTAGCTCTGTGACGATACCGAACCGACCACGCCCAGTCGTATTGGCGATTATGGATGGCTGGGGTGAGCGCGATGAGACGGTCGGGAATGGAGTCAAACTGGCTCATACCCCGACCGTCGATCAGTGGCGTGCAACACGGCCCTGGGCGCTCATCCATGCTGCCGAAAAGGATGTCGGGCTGCCACCAGGCCAAATGGGTAATTCCGAGGTTGGGCATATGAACTTGGGTGCCGGGTTCATTGTTCGCCAGGATATCACGGTGATCGATGAGAGTATCGCCGATGGCAGCTTCAACGAGAACACCGTCCTCTGCGAAACAATCGATGCGGTCAAGGCACGTGGCACCGCCCTGCATATCATTGGCCTGCTCGGCTCCGGTGGCGTCCACAGCCATCTCAATCACGAAAAAGCACTGATCGCACTTGCCAAGCAGCGTGGCCTCACTCGTGTCTATATCCATCTGTTTACCGACGGGCGCGACACAATGCCGCAGAGCGGGATCGATTTTGCCCGCGATCTCATCGATTTCATCAATACTATTGGTGTCGGACAGATTGCCAGCGTGATTGGCCGCTATTACGCCATGGATCGCGATAAACGCTGGGAACGCACCCAACTGGCCTATGATCTGCTCACCGAGGGTAAGGGCGAACCAGCACCCGATCCACTCAGCGCAATCCAACGCTCATATGATGCTGGTGTCACCGATGAATTCATCAAGCCAGCCGTTATCGCGGGCAGTGATGGCAAACCAATCGCCACTGTTGGTGATGGCGATGCGATTGTCTGCTTTAATTTCCGCTCCGACCGTGGGCGTCAGATTACGCGCGTCTTCACCGTTGCCGAATTCGATGGCTTCCCCCGCACGATGCTGCGCGATTTGTTGTATGTGACATTCACCGAATACGAGAAGGCATTGCCGGTTCAGGTTGCCTTCCTGAATGATGATGTCGCTATTCCACTCGCCAAGGTAATCAGCGATGCAGGGCTGAAGCAGTTCCATTCCGCCGAAACCGAGAAGTACCCGCACGTTACCTTTTTCTTCAATGGTGGGCGCGAGCAACCGCTTCCCGGCGAGGATTGGACCGTCATTCCATCCCCAAAGGATGTGGCAACCTATGATCTCAAGCCAGAGATGAGTGCGGCTGGTGTTCGGGATGCCGCTCTGGCGGCAATTGAGTCGGAGAAATACGATTTCATTCTGGTCAACTTCGCTAATCCCGATATGGTTGGCCATACCGGCTCGATCCCTGCGGTGATCAAAGCCTGTGAGATGGTCGATTCCTGTGTTGATGCCGTCGTCGCCAAAGTATTGGAAAAGGGTGGCGTCGCAATCGTCACCGCCGATCACGGCAATGCCGAATTGATGATCGACCCAGCGACCGGCGGGCCACACACTGCCCATACAACCAACCCAGTTCCCTGTATCCTGGTCGCCGCGGATGGCCTTGGGTTGGGCAAGGATGCGGTGATAATGCGCCAGGGTGGGCGGCTGGCCGATATTGCGCCAACAATCTGTGAATTGCTTGGAATCACCACCGCGCCACAGATGTCGGGCAAGAGCCTGATCGTTCGCAAATAGGAGGGCCAGACTGTAGGGGCGGTTCGCGAACCGCCCCGACCACCGTACCCGTAGGGGCGTATCGCATACGCCCCATCGCCCGCGTCGATCTATACCCTCCCACGCCCCCGTTTCACAACTGCATCAACAAAGAACCCTAGCGCCTCAACCCGCAGCAACAGGCATAACCCCAGATAGGCCCCGCCGCCGATCAGGATTGCTCCAGCCAACTGGGCAAACGTTCCGAATCGTGCGAGCATGAGCGCCGCAGCCCATACTGTTCCAGCCATACCGAGCCCAGCAAGCGTACACTTGAACAGCGCCTCACCAAGGCGCAGACCATTCAGATCGATCAGGTTACGTGCCAGAATCGCCATGATCACAAGATGCGCAATCCATTGCACCGAATTGCCAATCACCAGCGCCTCAACTCGTAGCGATGTCAATCGCAGCAATCCAAGCGCCGTCAGAATATAGCAGCCAATGGCGGCACCCTGCACAAGATTGGGGGCCAGTGTTTTGCGGCGGGCATAGAAGGCAAACAATAGCAATTGATCAAGCGCAGCGGCAGGCAACCCCGGCAAATACAGGCGCAACACACCAGCCGTTGTTAGCGTATCGGTTGGTGTAAAGGCATTCCGTTCAAGCAACAGCCGAACAACTGGTTCTGCCAGCGTTGCCAATCCAGCCGTCGCTGGCAGAATCAGCAACATCACGACCTTCAGGCCCATCGCCAGTGTTGTGCGAAATCCGTGTTCATCCGTGCCGGATTGGCGTGAAAGGGTTGGCAGGATCGCAAACGAGACTGCCGCTGCAACTAACCCAAGCGGCAACTGAACCAGTGTCGTCGCATAGCGCATGGTCGAAAGTGCATTCTGGCCAACCTGTGAGGCCAGATTACGATCAAGCACAATACCAATCACCGAGAAGCCAATTCCAACCGCAACAGGCGCATACAAACGCAGGATTCGCCGAACGCCAGGATGCGCGAGATCGAGAGTGAGGCGATAGGTCGCACCACGCAATCCAGGAATCTGAAGCATAACCTGCAGAAGTGAGCCTGCCACAACCCCAACAACCAGGCTCAGCGGCCCAAGCGAACGAGTGAGCAGCACGACCCCAAGGATAATGCCAAGATTATAGGCACTGGTGGTAAAAGCAGGCAGCAGGAAGCGCTGGCGAGCCTGAAGCAGTGCGGTAATCAGGCCGGAGAGGCCTAGAAACAGAACCGAGGGCAACAACAGGCGCACCATCGTCGTCGCCTGATCACGGATTCTTGGTTCAAAGCCACCAGCCAGCACAGCAACAACCAGCGGAGCCTGCCAGGCGAGCAATACCGCAAGGAAGGCGATTGTCAGCAGCGCCAGGTTGATGATCGTCGAGGCAACATGCCAGAGTTCGGCATCGTCGTGCTCGGCGTATTCACTGAACACGGGGACAAGTGCAGCGCTGATTGCGCCGCTGATCAGCAGATCATAGAGGATCGTTGTGAGCGAGGAAGCCGCTGTAAACGCATCGACGGCAGTGCTCACGCCGAAGGTGCCAGCAATCACACCTTCGCGCACCAGGCCAATGATGCGGCTGGCAATATTACCAAGCGCAATCAGCAGTGCAGCAACAGCGATGCGCCGATGGAGACGCGGATCAGATCCGCGTATGGCGCTCATTGTTCAGCAATCAGCGCTATTAACGTAATGTCTCAACGCCAGCAACATCCATCATTTCAGAGATAACCTGACGGAGTGCCTGTGGATCAGCAGCAAATGTCGCTGGTTGCTCAAGGCCGACGATCATATCCGGCCCAATTGCATAGCGCTGCACATTGGTCTGTTTCAGATCTGCTGCGATCTGGCCCAACTGCAGCATATCATTGCGCGTCAGATCGGTTCGCACATAGTCGCGCAGCGCACTCGTATAGTTATCAATATTTGTTAACTGAGAGAGCAAGCCCTGTGTACGCACCTGATTGAAGATCGCCATCAGAACCTGTTGTTGGCGCTGATTACGGCCAAAATCGCTATCGCCATGGCGTGTACGGGCATATTGCAATGCTCGCGTGCCATCCATGAGTTGCGGGCCAACATCAAAACGAACACTGATCGTTCGGTAATCCTCGGTTGGATACTTTGCATCCTCAATCAGTTTTGGCACATCAACGGTGATGCCGCCAATTGTATCGATAACCTTCTTGAACCCTTCAAAATCCACAAGAACAAAATGATGGATCGGAACACCAACCAGATTACTCACCGTTTCTTTGGCTAGCGCACCACCATACCCAGGCCCAAGCCGCCGTTCGCCAATTGGATAGGCAGCATTCACCCGCGCCGGGCCAAAACCCGGAATATCGACCCATAGATCGCGTGGGATGGAAAGCAGACTCACACGGCCAGCTTTGCGGTTGATATGCACCAGAATCATCGCATCGGTGCGCGTCACATCCTGATCCGGGCGTGAGTCAATTCCAAGCAACAGAATATTGATCGGCTCATCGGGTGCTGGTTCTTGCGTTGGCATAGCCGTGGGCAGTACGGTTGGAAGCGTTCCAAAGGCGTTGTTTTCACCACTGGAACGAACACTGGTTGGGACGGTGGTGGGCGGAAGGCTGACAGCTGGGACGATCATTGCGTCCACATCCTTCAGCGCCTGATTCATTTCTAACCCAAGCCGCAGCACTGCGACAATGACAACAATGGCAATAGTAAGGGTGGCGCCCAAAAGCAAACGGCGTCGCGGTTGCGCCATACAAAGCTCCGAATATATTGAGGATTAGGGGACAGGCAACATGGTCTGTGTCCCCACGTCACAGGTTCGTACTATACCACAACTTGGGCACATCGTGTAATAGAATCGTAAGGGTGTCATCTATCGCGTCCCTGCCGATCACAACTGATCTCCCATGACACAACGTGTATGATATACTCATTAAAATGAACATACTTCTTATTATAGAGAGATGAGGCATTGTGGGTCAAGCTATTGAAGGGCCAGCGCCAGTTCTGTCATATCATTGGCGGCCTAATATCGTCTTTGCGCTTCTGCTGAGTTACTTTGCCCTTTTTGGAATTACCTTTGGCGCACAGGGCGTCATCTGGGCCGATCTTGTCAGCGAACTATCGTTGAGCAAGGGCATCTTCGGAACTGCTCAACTGAGTGCGCCGCTTATTTCGATCATCATCCTCTTGCAGGCCGAACCGCTCTGCAATCGCTTTGGCAAGAAAGTGCTAGCACTCGTTGGGCTAGTATCGCTCGGAATCGCGATTGCCTGGATGTCCTGGGCGGATGGGTTATGGCCGCTTGTTGGATCATTGGCTCTTTCAGGTGCTGGGTTCGGCCTGATCGAGACAAGCGCCAATAGTGCCACACTCGATTGGGAAGATGCGACTGGCCGTAAGGTCATGAACTTTATGCACGCTGGCTTCAGTGGCGGCGCGGTATTGGGTGCATTGCTGGCGGCTGCGATGCTCAGAGGCGGCCTCAACTATCATCAGGTACTCTTGGCTGTTGCGCTTATACCATTTCTCATCTTTGCAATAACCATACCAATACACTATGCCCCAGTTGAGGCTGCGGCTGATGCTGCTCCTGGCCCTGGTGCCGCCCTCCGTCTGCTGTTCAGCAGCCGCCTGATTATTGCACTGGCAATCATCTGCCTGATCAGTACCATCGGCGAAAGTGTTGCCAACAACTGGCTGGCAATCTACCTCAGCGATCTTGGTGCGCCAGTAGCTCTGGTTGGAGCAACGTTTGCACTATTTAATATCACAATGCTGATCGGACGCCTTGGCAACGCAACCCTCGTCGCCCGTTTTGGCGAGCGTCTATCACTGATTGTGGCCGGAATCTGTATGTTCGTTGCTGGTATTATCCTGGTAGCCACAACACTGATTGCGCCAATTGTTATTGCATTTGCACTGCTTGGAATTGCTGTCGCTGGTGCTATTCCTACGGTCTTGAGCGCAACCGCCCGCATTGCGCCAGGCAAAAGTGGTTCCGTCACCGGTGCGATCATGTCTGTCGCATATCTGAGTTTTATTATATGCCCACCACTGATCGGATGGGCTGCTGAGATCGTATCGCTACGGGCAGCGCTCCTGATTATTGCTATCATTGGAATTGCTCAGTTGGCACTCGCACGTTCAATTCCGCAAACGCTAGAAGCTCCATCACACTAGGCATGTAATCAACTATAGCAATATTCCCTAGTAGGTATTCTCCAAAGAACAGGTATAATCGTCGCGTTATGCGACAAACACTACCGAAACTGCGCCAATCTGCTCTGTTCCTGATACCATTGATCGCCACACTCATCCTGCGCCTGCTGTTATGGGAACATATTCCGCGCAGCGGCTTGATCTCCGATGAGGGTGAGTATCTGTCGGCGGCCCAATGGCTGGCCGATGGCCGTGGCTTCGATTGGTATCAGGGCTATCTGTGGACTCGTGCGCCGCTCTACCCGCTCTTTGTTGCTCTCCATCTGCGACTGTTTGGCTCAATCATCTCGCCAATCTTTATCAGCCAATCGATTTTAAGCATCATCAATGTGCTGCTGGTGTTTCAATTGGCTCGCCGCCTGGCTCCAAACCTCACCCTGCTCGCTCCACTGGCGGCACTCCTCACCGGGATCTATCTGCCATTTGCGTTGTATACCCAAACACTCCTCTCCGAAACGCTGTTCATCACCCTGATTCTGTGTGCATTTCTGGCCCTAACCACAGCCTATTTCCTGCCGCGCCACGCGATAGCAGCGGGAATCCTGTTTGGCCTTGCTACCCTAACCCGCAGTATCACTCTTGGGTTTCTGCCAATCGTGGCGATCTGGCTTTTTCTCCGAACCGCAACATCCCAGAATCAAGCACTCTCCGCAACTAGAAACACATCTCGCAGCATTCGTACTGCCCGATCAACGCTTCTTGCTTGTTATATCGCCGCTGCTATGCTCACCATCCTCCCCTGGTCGCTGTATAACTCACGGCTGTATGGCGGGCCAGTGCTGATCGATACCAGTGGAGCCTTCAATCTGCTGCTTGGGGCGCGCACGGCCTACGATGGCAAACGCAGCGATGCCCAGGTTCGTGATTTCGCCCTTGGGCTGCTCGGCCAACCAACCGCACAACCAGTTGGCGATACATGTGCGCCATATCCAGGCTATGTGGATGCCCATGCTGCTCGCCAGAATGCACTCACGCGCGAGGGGCTATGCCTGATCATTGCCAAACCAGCGGCGTTCGCCACTAAATCGCTCGGCGAACTGATCGATCTGTTCCAGATCAACTATACCGGTGCCGAACGCTTTACCAATGGCTTCAGTACCGGTCGCCTCGAACCATCCTATGTTCTGGCGCTGTTTCTGCTCGATGATACGCTGTATGTGTTGGCACTGCCATTGGCGATACTCGGTTGGGCGCTTGCCCGCACCCGCTCTACCAGCCCATTGGTTAGCCTCACCGGCCTATGGTGGGCCTATAATCTGGCTATAGCGCCACTCCTGTTCGCAATCAACCGCTTCCGCCTACCACTCATGCCAATGGTCTTTATTTTTGCGGTCTGGGCCGTTCTTACACTTCGCAACAGGGGTGAGGTCAAACAATCTGCTGTTCGCACCAGTAACGCACACACTCATCCTACAGTCGGCCTATTCATTGGGTTATGCACAACCCTGGCACTCTTGTTATTCCTTGTTGCTGCCACACCACAGGCGTATCTGGAGCCACGCGCCCCTGGTGCCGATTCACAATCGGCATCCTACCTTGGGCCATACCCATCCAGCCTGGCAATTACCGGTATTGCCATTGCCGCTCGGCCTCGCTATGAGAACGATCTGCGCTTCAAGGCCGCACTCCAACACGGCCAGTTCGATACTGCCGCTCACATGCTTACCGAAAGCGAGCTTGGTCTGGATACACGCCGTATCGGCCCTGCACTTGTGGCTGCCCAGCGGGGGCAACTGGCAACGGCGCTCACGCTGCTACCTGGCGCAGAACAGATTATCGATCAAAAAGATCTGCTTGCTGCTGTCGTCCGTGGCGATATCCTACGCAGCCAGGGCCAACAACCAGCCGCACTCGCTACCCTGAGCGCACGATTTGTGGACGATGCCAACCCGCTGGAATGGGCCTGGGAATGGCTGAAACCCGCGCCAACAACACGAATCAATATTGGTGGCAGCCTAGATATTGGCTACATCAAGGGCTGCTATCTCGGCGAGGGCGATACAACGATCAGCCCACCAGCAAATTTCCGCTGGTGTAGTGATGCTGCCCAACTGCGCTTCCCTGGTGCTGCAACCGGCAACCCCCAGGTGCTCATCCTGCGTGCCGATGGGCGAGCCTGGCGCAGCTATGCCGCTGCACCGCCAGCAGTTCGGGTGATCCTTGCAGGGCGCGAAATTGGTATATTCACTCCGGATGGCGATGGTGTTGGTGAGTTTCGTATCCCGCTTCCCGCCAACCAAGCAGGCAGCGATATCGAAATCACTCTGCACACGCCAACCTTCATACCCGATGCTGCTCGCTATAATAGCCAGCAGGGCAAGGCTGTCGTCGGCCAGGTCCAGCGCCTCGGTGTGCGCCTCGATTGGGCCGAGGTACAGAATCCGTGAACAATATACAGCATCCAGATGATAGCAACCCTCTGTCCCCCGCTCCCATTGGGAGCGGGGCCAGGGGTGAGGGGAAGAAGCCATCAACATCTGAGGTCATCACCATCCTCATGCTCCTCGCCCTTGCCCTGCTCCTGCGGCTGCTGATCTGGCATTGGCATGATCAATACCCGCTTGGCGGCGATGAGCGCGAATATCTGGATCAGGCACTCCTATTGCTCCAGGAGCGTCGGTATGTCGAACTACGGCTCATGCGCCCGCCGCTCTACACAGGCTTCTTGGCCGCCAGTATCTATCTGTTCGATTCGCTCATCCAGAATCTACGGTTCGTCCAGGCGATTGTGAGCACCCTGACCGTCATTCCAGCCTATGGCCTGGCTCGCGTGCTATTCGGGCCAAGAACAGCAGCAATTGCCGGGCTGCTGGTTGCGCTCAACTATACACTGGCCGCTTCTGCAACCGAGATCCTCACCGAAACGCTGTTTATCGGTGGGCTAACAACCCTGTTGTGGGTATTGGCAGCAATCGCCCAACGCCCACGTACACCATGGCTGCCAATCCTGGCAGGGCTTATTCTCGGCGCACTTACACTCATCCGCTCGGTTGCCCTGCCACTCCTGCCGCTTGGCGCACTCTGGCTGTTGCTTCACCCAACTAGCAGCGATAGCATGAATATTGGGCCAATTTCTGGCCGAACGTATCGCATACGGCCATATGCCACATGCCTATTTCTGATCGCCAGCCTGCTGCTGATTACACCCTGGACGATCCGAAATTATGTCACCTATGGCGGCCTGATCATCATTGATACAACTGGTGCCGAGAATGTGTGGCTCGATAACGATCCAGCCGGGCGTGAGGCGGTCAAACGCGAACTCTACGCAATGGGCGAAGATCGTGTCGGGCGGCAGCAGATCGCCACTCAACGCGGCATCGCAGCGATAACGAACAATCCGGCACGCTTCTTCAACAAAGCCTGGGCCGAGACAACCAAATTCTTTGCGCTGCAACAGTTCGATGATCTACGTGATCGTCCGGCGATCTGGGTTTCACCACTCGAAACCTGGATTCGCCTGCTTCTTGGTGATGCAACCTGGCTACTGCTGTTGCTTGCTGGCACAATCGGCCTATGGCTGGCTCCACGTAGCCCATTCGATATGCGCTGGATACTGGCACCCTGGGCGATCTACACACTCTTCACCGCCATCATCTTCCATGTCGAACTGCGCTATCGCCTGCCACTCTACCCGGCGCTCCTGCCATACGCCGCATGGCTTCTCGCCTCATTATCCCGTATCCCGTACAGCCGCGAGATTTTGCGGCTCTCGCCCCTCTCTCGTTCTGGGAGAGGGGGCCAGGGGGTGAGGGCAATCGCCGCCCTTGCCACCCTGATCATCCTGATCATCCTAACATCCCTACACCGCCCATATCTTCAGGAAAGCGGCATGTTGATCGCCAAACACATCGCCATCTGGCAAGCCGAACAGGCTCTTGGCCGTGCTGATATAGCAGCTGCCCGCAATGCCGCCGGTGCAGCCCTGCTCAATGATGATCGCTCAGTACTGGCCCGTGTGGCCCTAGCTCGCGCCGATCTGCTGGAACAACAACCAACTGCCGCACTCAAGCAACTGCTTGATGCCGAGCAAGCAATCGCAGCCCATCCCCACGCCCATTTGCTGCGCGGTGCTATTCTGCTCAATCAGGGCGATACCCAGGCTGCCCGCGCCGAACTGGCCTATGAAACCGCCTCACTTGAAGATCTTCAAGATTGGGCATGGCGCATCTTTCCACCAATCATCGCGCCACCAACCCACATCACCATCGGCAGTGGCCTCGATCTCGGCCACATCCGCGGCTTCTACCCAGCCGAAACGGGCGGCTTCCGCTGGGCGCACGAGACCGCTGAGATTCGCCTGGCAGCACCGCAGAAGCCCGCAACCATCAATCTGCACATCGCTCCAGGCCGCTCATCCGGCATAGCGCCAGTGGAACTGACCATCCGTGTCGCAGGATCAACCAAACGTGTGCTGCTCCAACCCGGCTGGCAAACCATTTCAATACCAATCAATCCTGCATCATCCAATTCCGATCATACCGATGCGATCATCATTCAGCTTACCAGCCCGACCTTCCGCCCACGCGATGCTGATCGCACGAGTCCCGATAATCGCAATCTTGGTATCATGGTCGCCTGGGCCGAAATAATTGCCCAGTAGAGACGCACCGCTGGGGCATCTAAGCATATGGCAAACAAAATCTGGAACCAAAGCGCTCTGGCTCTACAAAAGCCTGCCATTACGCTTTTCATCATACTGATCCTGGCACTTGGCCTGCGCCTCGCGCTCTGGTCGCAGCCACTCCACCAACCAGCCAATGATGAAGTCGAATATATCGCCGTCGCCCGCGACCTCCTGGCCGGCCGTGGCTGGATCTACTACGAAAGCTACCGCTGGCTGCGTGCGCCGCTCTACCCACTGTTCCTGGCTGGCTCACTCTGGCTGGCAAACGGCGATCTGCATAATGCCGCACTCCCCAACATCCTGCTGAGTGTCCTCAACGTTGGCCTGGCCTATGCCCTCACCCGCGCCCTCGTCGGCCAGCGCCCAGCCCTACTAGCCGCCAGCTTTACTGCTATTCTGTGGACGAACGCAACCTTTGGCAGTTTGTACATGGCCGAAACGCTGTTCACCACCCTCTTTACCGCTGCCATGCTATTCACCATCTACGCCAGCCGTGCCACCAGCCACACCCGTTGGCCATTGCTCAACACCATAGCCGCAGGAGCATGCTTCGGGTTAGCCGCCCTCACCCGCTCTGCCGTGCTCCCATTCATCCCACTTGCTGGCATCTGGCTGAGCCTCAACCTCGCCAGGCGCGCAAACCCGTCATCACGAATACATCCAGCCGGTTTCATCCTGATCTTCATCACACTGGCTGTCATCGCGCCCTGGACGATGCACAATGCCAGAGCCTATGGCCGCCCGATTCTGATCGAAACCGGCCTCTCCTACAACCTATGGGCATTCAACGAACCACACGAGGATCTCGACACGATCCATCGCACCCTTGAAGACATCCCCAACCCAGCCGACCGCAGCGACTACGCGACGGCTCGTGGCCTCGAACGCCTGCGCGAAGATCCCGCCATCCTGGCCCGCAAACTCTGGCCCAACTTCGTCTATCTCACCCGCATCAAACCAATCCAGGATCGATTCCTGATGGAAAGCTACTACGATAGCATCGATCTGCCGCTCTTCATCACCGCCCTGATCTTCGATGACGCACTCTACCTCCTGATCGCCCTGGCTGCCATCTATGGCCTGATCCAATTCCCCCTCTCCCCGACATGGGAGAGGGGGCCAGGGGGTGAGGGGAAAATGCTCATCCTTGCCTGGCTGCTGCTCACCATCGGCAGCATGCTGCTCACCCACGGCGAAGCGCGCTACCGCCATT
This sequence comes from Chloroflexales bacterium, assembly GCA_038214135.1. Classification (GTDB taxonomy): domain Bacteria; phylum Chloroflexota; class Chloroflexia; order Chloroflexales; family Roseiflexaceae; genus JANLSE01. Next base: position 66,361 of record JBBQSD010000002.1, read on the forward strand.
TCCTGTTCCCCGTCCTCATCCCCTACGCCGCCTGGGCCATCAGCCGCCCAATAGCGCTGCCAACTCGCCCATTCAAAACCATCGCCATTGCCGGAATATGGCTCGTTTTCATCTGGACCATCGCCACCTCATATCCACGTGATTGGGCTGTTGAAAATATAGCCCGTGGCTGGCCGACCCTGATCGGCGATCTTGAACGCCTTGCTGGCTACAACGATGCCGCCGCCGCCGCATACGAGCGTGCGGCAGCGGCTCAAGCCAGCCCCGAACCCCTCCTGCGCCTCGGCGATCTCGCCCGCTACACCGGCAACACCACCCAGGCACTCGATGCATACCAAACTGCCAGGCGGCTCAACCCAATCTACGAACCAACCGCCGCCCTGCTTGGCGATCTGTTCCGCACCCAGGGCAACATCGCACAGGCCCGTGCCGCATATAGCGCACCCTACCTCGATCAACAGCGCCTCGCGGATTGGAGCTGGCGCGAACTGCCCAAACGCACCAAATTCACTCCACCCCGCGCCATCAATATCGGCGATGGCCTTGATTACGGCTACATCAACGGGTTCTACCCCGCCGAAACAATCCAGGGTATACAGGCACGCTGGAGCGGGCCACACGCCAGCATTCGGCTCAGTACCACCCACCCAGGCCCGGCCATTCTCACCCTGCGCATTGCCGCGCCCCACCCAGACCAACAATCTATTCCACTACAAATCTGTTCAGGGAACCAATGCAGCACCATCAATATCGGCCCAACCTGGCACACCTACGAACTGCCCATCAATCACAACTACACCAGCACCGAGCCAATCGAACTCAGCATGCCAACCTTCACCGCACCCGCTGGCCGCCAACTCGGCATCCTGATCGATAGCATCAGCATCAATTAACAGCTTTCAGCTTTCAGCTCTCAGCTCTCAGCTCTTGGTTCTCAAGGCCGTATTCTGACTCCTGACTCCTGACTCCTGAATACTCGGTTCTTGGTTCTCAAGGCCGTATTCTGCCTCCTGACTCCTGCCTCCTGAATTCTCAGTTCTTTGACTCAGGCTCACTGCAATGCTACAATGCCCGCCAAATGGCAATGCACCAGTCCAGCACTGGTTCGAAGAGGATAATGGAAGAGAAAGACCGCCAGGCAGCAGGCACACCGGGCGAACCCACCCAACACGACGACGCTGAGAATGGTGTTCGCACCCGTGCTGGCCAGATAGTCCAAGAATTGGCGCGTGTCACCAAGCCCCTGCCACCGGCTGTTGATCACCGTGTCAGCAATCAGGTTGCAACAGCGGCACTCCGTGATCGCATCGCATCGCTGATCACCGCCCTTGGCGATACAACCCATCCATTGCATCAGCGTGCAATCGAGGATCTGGTGACAATCGGCCCAGCTGCCGTACCACAGCTCTGTGAAGCGCTCAATCCCCAGCGGCCCTGGCTCACAACCTACCGTGCCGCCGAGGCGCTCGGTCGTATTGGCGATGGGCGCGCAGCCGGGCCATTGCTCGATGCCCTGCGCAGCCCAAATAATAATGTGCGCTGGAGTGCTATTCGAGCACTTGCTACAGTTGGCGATGCCCGCGCACTGCTCGAACTACGGCGCGTCGCCCGTACCGATCAGGGCAAAACAAGCTGGGGCGAATCGGTTGGCGGCGTTGCCCAGAGCGTTCTCGATCAAATGCAAGGGCGCAATGTCCTGCTACGCGGTGCCGATCTGATCAAAACCGCCGTCGCTTGCGTTGCAATGCTGGTTGCGCTCATTTTGGCATGGACGTTCGTTACTGCGCTACGCGATGAGCTTCGTACCATTGGCCAGGCCGAAGTCAATGTCGAACGCGCACCAATCGTTCGCACGGCGCTCCCAACGATACCCCAACCAACAGCAGCATTGCCAGCCAATCTCGCAGCCCAACCAACCATCCAAATCAGCCCAACGGCACCACTCCAGCCGAATGCTCCATCCGTTGCGCCAGATGCGATCACCGCCACTGTTATCGCTGGTGGCAATGTGCGCGCGCTGCCAACCCGCGCCGCCAACAACGTTATCGGTGGTGTCAGCGAAGGCGATGAGGTCATTGTGCTGGCAACAACCAATGATCAGCAATGGTATCGTATCGCACTTGGCGCACGCCACGCCGCTGGATCGCGGATCAATACCCCAACCCAAACAGGCTGGGTTGCCCGTTCGCTGCTCAGCCCAATAAGTGGCCAGGTTCCTGTCGAAAACACGCTGCCAACGCCGCTGCCAACTGCACCAGCAGCGCCAACACCGGAGCCGCCACTCGCACCGCCGACACTCACACCATCGCCATAGGAGGAGGAACCGCTTGGCACGTGCGCTCCGCGCTCTGTTTCTTGGTATCACCCTGATAGCACTCGCCGCCGCGTGCGCCAGCTTCGCCATCCTCAGCGAGGTTCGTCGGCCAGCTGGTGCCAGTGATCGCCCAGTCGAGTTTATTGTCCAACAGGGTGATGCAACAAGCACGGTAGCAACCAAGCTTGGTTCTGCCGGCCTGATTCGCCAACCATTGCTGTTCACACTGCTCGTTCGTATGCAAGGGCTAGATGGCAAACTTCAGGCCGGGCGCTATCTGCTACGCCCCAACATGGCCATGGGCGAAATCATCGCATCACTGCAAAGTAGCCGTGTGGAGGAAATTCAAGTAACGATCGTCGAAGGCTCTCGGCTAGAGGAAATCGCTAGCCAGGTCGGCGCACTCGGCCTGCTCAATGTGGATGAACAGAATTTCCTCGATACCGCCCGCAATGGTGCTGCCTTCCAACCCGAACACTTTCTACTCAACAGTTTGCCACCCGGTGCATCAATCGAAGGCTACCTGTTCCCCGATACCTACCGCTTCGCGGTCACGGCATCTGTCACCGAAGTCGTCCAAACCATGCTGAACCGCTTCGATGAGCAATACGCCACATTCGAGAAAGAAACCCAGGTGAGCGGCGTAAGTGTCCATCAGATCGTCACAATGGCATCGATCATTCAACGCGAGGCCGCCCGTGAGAACGAAATGACCAAGATCTCAGCTGTTTTTTGGAACCGGCTCAAGCCAGAGTATCAGGCCGAAACTGGCGGAGGCAAACTCCAGGCTGATCCAACCGTTCAATATGTTCTCGGCCAGCGTGGCAATTGGTGGCCAAAGCTCAACACACTCAGTGCCGATGAGATCAATTCAATCTCAAGCCCCTATAATACCCGCGCCAACCCTGGGTTACCACCAGGCCCGATCTCCAGCCCTGGCTTAGCTTCGCTCCGCGCCGCCGCACAACCAGATAGCAGCGCAACCTATCTGTACTTTGTCACATCCTGCACTGATCCAGGCGCGCACAACTTTGCCGCAACATTCGAAGAGTTCCAGCGCTTCGAAAGTGAATATCTGGCCTGTTCAGCCACTAACCCATGATGTAGTACGAGCTGCCAATAATCTGCGAAATCTGCGGATACAGACGAGACACAGCCCATCACATAGCCGCTAGGAATAGACAATGGCAGCCATTCCAAACCAATCCATCGCTGGCGTTATTGGCGATCCAGTCGAGCATAGCCGTTCGCCAGCCATGCATAATGCAGCATTCGCCCACCTTGGCATCGCCGCGCGCTATGAACGTTGGCATACGCCCGCCGCAGAACTACCAGCCCGCATCGCCTCACTGCGTAATGAAATGATCCTTGGCGCGAATGTCACCCTGCCCCACAAAATTGCCGTACTCGATCTTGTTGATCATCGCGATCCCGAAGTGGATCTGATCGGTGCCGCCAACACAATTATCCGCGAAGCCGATGGAACGCTAACCGCCGCCAACACGGATGCGCCAGCAGTGCTTGCCACACTCCGCGATGATGCCAATTTTGCTGCTGCTGGGCGCTCTGTTCTGATCCTCGGAGCCAGTGGTGCCGCCCGTGCCGCTGCCTATGCACTCATCCAGGCCAATATTTCGAGCCTGACAGTCATCAATCGGACTCTGCTGCGGGCTGAGGAATTGCTTGCCGATCTGATCGAATCAACCCAAACCCAGATTCCGATCTTCGCCTATAGTAACGATGATTCTGAGCTTGCAGAAGCCATTGCTGGGATCGATCTAATCATCAATGCGACTTCAATTGGCTGGCAGAACGATCAGACACCACTCGATAAACAGTATATCCGGCCGCACATGCTTGTCTTCGACATGGTCTATCGTTCAACACGCTTGCTACACGAAGCAACAGCACAAGGGGCGCAAACGCTGAATGGCAAAGGGATGCTTGTTCGGCAGGCCGGCCTCGCATTTCAACGTTGGACGAATCAGCCAGCACCAATCAATGTTATGATGCACGCATTCGATCAAGAAAACAGATAACGCATTTATCGTTTCACGACATTGGGAACTATCTATGGATCTTGGCCTGATTGTTACACTATTTGTTGGTCTACTGCTCGGTGGGCTCATGAATATTGTGATTGTGCGGCTCCCACGCGAACAGAATATGGGCGGTTGGCCGCACTGCACACGCTGCGGTCGAAAGCTCGCCTGGTGGCAGATGCTTCCACTGGTTGGGTGGTTGGCTCAACGTGGGCACGCCAGTTGCTGTGGTAAACCGCTCCACTGGGTCTATCCGCTTGTCGAGCTACTCTCCGGTATCATGGTTGCATGGCTGTATAGCCGCTATGGCCTTAGCCCGCTGTTCTTCTATCTGACATTTGTGACGATCATCCTGCTGATTACCGGGGCAATCGACTGGCTCCATCGCTGGATATATACATTCGTTATTCTTGGCAGTGCAATAGTTGTGCTGATTGCATCGGCCTTTGTTCGGCCACACACACTCCTCAATGCCTTTGCGGGATTACTTATCGCCGGGTTCATATTCCTACTCTTCTATATTCTCGCCCGTTTCCTCTTCCCAAGCCAATCCGCACCATTCGGCCTTGGCGATGTCTATCTGGCCATGTTTCTTGGAGCAGCATTTGGGCTTACACGCCTTGCAACAATGCTGTTTATCGGGATGCTACTGGCTGGCATCTTCTCTGTTGGAGTGATTGCCCGCCGTTCCTCCGGTCGGCCATCGCCCCAATATATCTCGTATGGCACATTCCTATGTCTTGGAGCAATTACGTATATTGCTGTATATGGCATGTGAGCGCTAAATTTCTAGTTACAAAAACCCTCAAGAAACACAAATCTATGACTAAAGTTTCATCGTGAGACATGTCCTGGCATGGTAAGATTATATACACTCAATAAAGAGGTATGGGGAAACTAAGCAGTGTGCTTCAAGCCTATGATAGGGCTATGATAGTTACCATACATATATAGGAACACACCGTGTGAGTGTGGCCAGGATCAGACACATGCGACGTCACATCCGACTCATTACATTGCTGTCCATTGCAACGCTTGTCGTCACACTTGTGCAATCAGCGCCAACTACATCATCAGCCGATGATGTATCTATGTACTATGCCAGTGCGGGCAGCACAATATTACCGCCACCAGGAGAAGCCACAGACGAAGGCAGCAGTACTTTTGTGCTTGAACTCACAAAAGATACCGATCCAGCGATCATTGAGCGTGCCGCTCAGGATCTTGGTGCTGTACCAATATATCGTACCAAACTGGCCTATTCTGGAGTTGCTGTCAGTGCACCATCAGCTCTTATACATAGGCTGAACACAATTCCAGGCGTCGTTGCCGCACATTTACTTCCAAGTAAACAACGCCTACGAACTCGTGCCGCAATTACACATATCATCACGGTAGGCACCGAAACCCCAACAACAATGAATGGGCGTGGTGTACGAATCGGTATTATTGACAGCGGAATCGACTATACCCATGCTACATTTGGTGGCCCTGGAACGGTAGCCGCCTATAATGCAATTGACCCAACAATGATTCAGCCAGAAGTATTCCCTACCACAAAAGTTGCTAGTGGGTACGATTTTGTTGGCGATAATTATGACTCCGATGGCCTTCTAGGGAGCCCAATTCCTAAACCGGATCCCAATCCACTAGATTGCCGCATTCCAGTTACAGCGGGCACGCTGAATCGTGGTGGTCATGGAACACATATAGCTGCGACCATCTCCGGGTATGGTATTGTCGATGGGCATACCTACGTGGGTGCTAACAGTACCACCAACGATGACGCTGCCAAATCGTTAGTATCTACGACACCGATCACGTTTGAGCTTGCGCCTGGTATTGCTCCGCAATCAACCCTGTATGCCTTTAAGGTGTTCGGGTGCCGTGGATCAACAGTATTTCTATCAAAGGCGATCGAGTATGCTGTAGATCCAAATGGCGATGGCAACTATGATGATCGCATGGTCGATGTGCTAAATATCGCAATTGGTTCACCATTCGGCAGTGATGATGATCCCGATGCTCAAGCTGTCAATAAGGCTGTTGAAGCTGGTGTTACGGTGGTCGTCGCTGTTGGCGATAGTGGCAATACATTCTACACCGCCAGTTCGCCAGGGAGCGCCACTGGTGCTATTACCGTCGGCGCACTTGATACAACAGCATTAGCGAGCTTCTCATCACGAGGTCCCCAGCGAGGTATGCGTGCCATCAAGCCAGATCTTGTGGCCCCCGGCACCGATATTCCTTCTGCAGCTGCTGGAACTGGTAATGCTGTTGTAGCTATGGATGGCACTTCTTCGGCTGCTGCCCAAGTCGCTGGTGCTGCAGCACTCATCCTTCAGCAACATCAGTCCTGGTCGCCAACACAGGTGAAGGCTGCACTTATTGGTACAGCTACACCACTCACCAATACCGTCGGCCTTGGGTACCCAGCTTCGTTGGCTGGTGCCGGAAAGCTCAACATTCCAGCGCTCAAGGATATCCAAACCCTTGCATATGTCGATGGTAATCCCGCCCCAGTCAGTATGTCATTTGGGACACCATGGCTTACGAGTGCTTGGCACGATACCCGTACCCTGTCGATCTATAACAATGAGTCGACATCGCGCACCGTTCAACTCAATACAACAACAACAGTTTCAGAAACTGGCGTTAGTATCAGTATTCCAAAAACAGTTGAATTGCTTCCTAAATCGATTACGAATGTACCCGTCACAATGGCTGTTGATCCAACACAGATCGAAGAGACGCCCGATTTCTTCACGCCTGATGTTCAAGGCATTCTTGATCGCTACGCCCTGGCCGAGCACAGTGGCTTCATTAAGGTATCCACTCCGCCACGTTCTCGAGTCCGCTGGGCATATGTCGGAAATGCCGATCTCGCTCTCTACGTTGATGGCGAGCGTATCAGCGATGATTTATTCACCGATCCTGATAATAGCGCAAAGCTCGTCGTACCAGGGCGGCATGTCATCAGCGTCCTATCAGAAGCCGATACTTTTGGCAGTGTTCCTCCGATCACCCAGCGAGAGGTTGATATTAAACCTCTGACCAACTATACATTTATTGTGATTGGCGGGCAAACAGTCGCATATCTGGCGATCGTCGAAACCCCAGAGCCAACCACAAATAATGCGTTTGTACGATTAATGAATACAACACCGGGTCTTGTGGATGCCTATATTGATGGCAATCTTGTGGCAGCGAATATGAGTTTCCTAGCCACAGCTGGCCCGATCAACATTGCTGTTGGATCTCATACTGTGGAGTTCTTTGCAGCCGGTAGTAATCCAAATAGTCTACCAATTTCGAAGGCACGAATTGAACCACAATCGGGAAGCACATTTCTCGTTATCGCTGGTCAGGGCGAAAGAAATTGCCGGAATAACATCTGCAAACCGGATGAATATGGCCTTGTGATTATGCTCTGGGAAGGCTTTCCACAATCAATTAATTTGAATGTGCCATTCCAGATTTTCCCGAAATCAGCATCACTTTCACACGCCAGCACGCCGGAAATCCCTATCCGTGCCACTCAGAAAACTGTTTCTATCCCAATGCAAAATACAGGTGCAAGGAATAAGAATGACTCGCCTCGTGGGGCGCAAACACCATTAGTGGCTGCATTTGAACTGAGTATAACAAGCCCGCAAAGCACGAACATCTCTAGCCCACTGAGTGCAGCGGATATTCGCTATGTTGGTATTACAAGCGATTATTCGAATACCGTAAGTGTGGATAATTCCTGGCTCTATTTTGCGACGGCAAGCTATGGGCCATGGTCAACACCAAATGAAGTTCAACATCGCATTTATCTTGATGTCACTGGCCCAGCTGGGGTTCCTGATGGTATCGATGATTATTTGCTCTTGAACACCAGCTTTGGTGTTGTAACAAGCGGACAGCAAACCGATACGTTCGTCAGCCTGCTCTACACCATTCCTGCGAGCGGGCCAATAGAATGGGCCGGTGCATTGGCGCGCTATAACGCGCTTCCCTCGCCAAATAATAGCCCATTTCTGGATGTCGCGCCCTATAATTCAAGCGTCATGTTTCAACAAATTCGTGCCCGCAGCCTTGGCCTATCCGATGCGCAACCACGGTTACGCTATCATATCGAGACGCGAGCCCGTGATGCTGGGAACTTCACGCAAGTTATTGATCGGGTGCCAGCTACTGGATCACTCGATTACACAATCAACGCAGCCGGGGTTACACCAATAAACTCAATACGAGGCGTGCCAAACCTGTTCACACGCCCTCTGTTCCTCGATACCACAAATAGCCAGGTACTGGCAGCGGTGAGACCGGATATTATTGCAACACGCGGAAGCCAAGGAGTATTACTGCTCCATCTTCACAATCCACTCGATAGCCAGGCCGAGGTTGTGACACTCTATCCGGCACCATAACCGGTTTCATTACAGAATGAATCAGTATCCAAAAACAGCAATCGCACGCATCCCCGTCTCTTAAAAGAGACGGGGATGCGTGTTGGTGCGGTATAACTTTTGTACGTGTTGCACTATACCGAATAAGCTGCAGGTTGATGAAGATTGAGTATGTAATCGACAATCTGCGGATGACTAAAGTCGCGCCTGATGGCCTCCGGCCGATGGTGCAATCTCCCCGATTAAAATGGAAAGATCCATCAGCCTACGGAGCGTGGTGTGGCAAACCTCCCTGATTAAATCACCCCAATAAAAACCGGTGCCTATAACATATCTATGTCACAGGCACCGGCAACAGAATCAATACTGATACGCACTACTATAAACGGAAAGTTTGCTACAGCTCACTAAGGGTTGATAGTCACACACGGACCATTCTGATTCAATGGGAAGCTGGGTGTCGTGCTTCCTCTGGTTACCTTAACGCATCCCTGGCCAGCTGGTGGCGGTGGTCCAAGAACACCAAAGAACCCACCCTGAATAGTGATTGTTAGCGTATTACCAATTGCGAGCACAACAGGCGGAGCGGCATTCCATACAATGGCTGGATCGCCAGGGCTAATCTGTGTGCAGCTATTACCTCCGGCGCTTGCATTACAGCTTGCAAGCGTAAACCCTACTGTACCTGGCCCTCCAGTAATATTCGTATCCACACTGTTTATCGTAACTGGTCCAGTTGTATCGTTGCGAATATTGACGACATAGGTCACACTTCCGCTATTAATCTGGACAGGATCGGGGCCTAAGCTCTGCGATATTGTCAGACTTCCACTTGGCGTCGGCGTGGCTGTCGCTGTCGGCGTGGCTGTCGCTGTCGCCGTAGCTGTCGGCGTATTCGTCGGCGGCACCGGCGTACTCGTATTCGTCGGCGGCACCGGTGTGCTCGTATTCGTCGGCGGCACCGGCGTACTCGTATTCGTCGGCGGCACCGGCGTACTCGTATTCGTCGGCGGCACCGGTGTACTCGTATTCGTCGGCGGCACCGGCGTACTCGTCGATGCGGGTCGAGTTGGTGTATTCGTCGGCGGCACCGGCGTACTCGTATTTGTCGGCGGCACCGGCGTACTCGTTGCCGTTGGCCGTGTCGGCGTTGGCGTACTCGTCACTGGAGCTGTTGTTGGTGTGCGTGTTGGTGTCGCAGTACTTCCCTGGATCTCCGTTGTTGCGGTTGGCGTGCTTCCTTGGCCAGTAGTTGGTGTGGGGGTTATTCCCTCAACCGGAGTAGAAGAAGGAGTAGCTCCCGAACCACTTGTTGGTGTGGAGGTATTTCCACTTCCCTGAGCATTTGTTGGAGTTGGCGTTGCTGTATTATCCAATACTGGAGTAGGGCTTAAATTTTGGGCAATTGGCACTGGTGTCAATGTACTCGTAACAGGAACAGGCGTACTTACACGCTGAGTAGCCGTTGGCCCTACTGGCCGTGGTGTTGCGGTTGGTGTTGCAAATAGAACAACACTAACCGGGGTTGTTGTCGGTGCATTCAACGGTGGTGGGACTTCAGATAACTCTGAGGTAGGAATATTGGCAATGCTCTGGGGTGTACCAGTTCGACCTAACGCCACTGCGGTAGCTGTGATTCGTTCAGCAGCAATTGCACGCGGGACATCCTGTGGTACGCCTGCAATATTGAGCAATACCTTCCATGGTGAATAATCGGCTTTATCTTGCGAAAGCAGATTCAGATCTGTTGCTTGGTAATTTGGACGAAGCACCTCAATAATGATTCCAGAGGCGCAACAGGTCAACAGGAAGATGAGCAATACAACTGCAATAAGCAGCCAGCGCAAATCACGTTCCTGTTGCCGCTCTTGGTTTGTCCTGGTTAGTGATGACAATGTTGTGCTCATGTGCGATAGGGAGAGAGAATCCAAACGTGCTTCCGCTGCCAGGTTGGCTTGAAGCCCATACACGGCCACCCTGGCGTTCCACAAGCTGACGCGTAATGACTAATCCCAAGCCAATTCCACGCTCAGGTGAACTATTGCCATCAACCCGATAGAAATGAGTAAATAACAGAGGCTGTTGATCAGCAGCAATACCAGGACCGGTATCCGATATGTTAATATGAATATAGTCTTCGAGCTGTTCAGCACTAATTGTCACTCCACCTGCTTGTGTATAGCGACGGGCATTATCAAGCAACTGATTCAGTATCAATTGTAGTTGTTCACGATCAGCCAGAACTGGAGGCAGATCTTTCGAGATCTGGACACTCATTTCGAGCCCCTTGCGCGTAAACGAACTTCGCAATGGGCCAGCAACCTGATCAACTGCCATCCAAAGTTCTTGTGGCTCGATTTCAGTTTGGAGCGTGTCTGCTTCAATATTTGCGACGGTAATAACATTCTTAATAATATTCGCCATCAGATCAACTCGATTGCGCACTGCCTCAAGCAACTCACGCTGATCGGCAGTTAGTTCGCCAACAAGGCCACGAAGAAGCAGATCGCTATAGCCCATAATCACCGTGAGTGGCGAGCGCAATTCGTGGGAAATTGTTGCAATAAAATTTGTCTTGGCAAGGTTAAGAGCGACCTCAGATGAAACATCGTGAAGCACAATAACTTCGCCAAGCGATGTACCACTATCGGTAATGACTGGTGCACTACTAAGACTCAATACGCGCTCGTTCAGCCGATAATGCTGCAGGGTTCTTTCTTCGCCAAAAACATCCTGAACTGCTTCAACACGTGCGAGTGGTATATCATTAAAATTACGTCTGGCATTTTCCCAATCGCGTATGGCTAACATCTGCTCAGCAGCCGGGTTCGCTAATACAATATTGCGCTGCCGATCACACACAATCACACCATCGGCGATTGACTCGAGGATTGCACGGCGGCGGCTCGATTCGCCCTGTACACGATCAAAAAGAATGGCATTATAGAGCACACTGCCAGTCATATTGGCCACAGCTGTCAGAGTTGGCTCAACAACACCGCTGAAGGCTCCAATCGTACGATTTCCAAACACAAGCAGGCCGCTTAATCGATCCTGAACCACAAGTGGTGCCAAGAGCAAGCTAGTATACCCAGCCAGATGCAACCCAAGTTCGGCCAAGCGTGGTTCCGCATCAACGGATGTGACTATTGGGGTGTGAATCTCCGACATTTCAGCCAATAACGGCTCAGATGTCGCTACCCGAATCGAGGTAAGCATATGGGTTGCCGGCTCCACCTGTGGCCCGAAACGGTAACGCAGCGTCCCGTTATCCTCAAGAAGAGCTAACACTTCACTATCTGGTGCAAAGGATTGAACTGTTCGATGGGCAACTTCCAGGACAGAATCAACCTTAATAGCCACATTGAGATCGCGACTTGCCGTATACAAACGCAGCAGGTGTTCAGTCATCTGGTTGAATGCGATTGCGAGCTGACCAATCTCATCCTGTGATTGAACCGTTGATCGGCGGCCAAAATCACCAGCAGTAACTGCCTGAGCAGTCTGCACAAGATTGCTCAATGGCCGGTTGATCAATCGAACGACAAGAGCGCCAACAACAAATGATGTAAGGCCAAAGACTATTGCCATCACAATGATCACATTGCGGCTGATTGAAATTGATTGGAACTGAAAATCACCAGAGATACCGACTGAAAAGTATCCGACTTGCTGGTTCGCCAACTGTAGCGGGCTATAGAACAGACGGTAATCACGCTGACGGAGGGCAACCGTATAGACCGACTGTGATTCCCGTGTAGCGAGTTGCTGAACGATCTGCGGCGGGATGCGTAGCCCTTCCAGTTCATCACGGTTCAACAGTGTTGTACCGATGGGGGCACCACTCACATCATAGAATGATGTGACAGCCGCCTGGCTCGATTTTTGAAGGGCCAGCAACAAGCGATCAACCTTGATGGCAATCATCACGCCACCAACAATCTGGCCGTTCTTTTTGATTGGTGCAGCAGTATAGAAATACGGCTGCCGATCGGGCAAGAAATAGATCAGGTTCGAGAATTTATCGTTACCATCAATCAGCGTACCACTCAGTACCTGTTTTACAACATCCAGGCCAACTAAGTTTGTACCGTCAATCAACTGTGGTGGCTTATCGGGAGCTTCTTCAACACGCAACCAATCCACATAGGTCTTACCATTGCGATCAAAAGCAACCATGCGGTCGATATCAAGCGTAATATTCGAAACGCCCAAGCCATAATAGGGAGCCAGCACAGATTGAACCTGTTGGGCATCGCCATTATCAAAGGCATCCGCAACCGATGGGCGGCCCTGAGTGGCAGGAGCAGAGGCAACCAGTAGCAGGAAATCGAGATGATTACGTTCACGCCGAACAAGCTCATCGGTTGTGCTTCGAGCAATCTGAGCGAGCAGATTCTGCACACGCTCTTCCGCTGAGGTCACAACAAAGAACATGCCAACTCCGCCACCAATCGACGCGACAAAAACCGTAACCAGAAGGTACGGTAGAAGGATCTTCAAACTGAGTTTCGATCGGGCCCACTGGATTAACCAATTCATCGAAACCCCATCATCACTTGCCTATGGTTTACAATATTTCGGGAGGCGGCTATAAACCATCCCAATTATAACTGAACGTATATTGAGTATCAAGTAGCGTATGCTTTGCTGCCGGTGTAAAGTCTTTCATCTGAATGATGTACAAAACCTTATCCAGCAAGTGGGAGAATGAAAACAAAGACGCTCCCATGCCCTTCTTCACTTTCAACCCAGATCTGGCCGCCATGGGCTTCTACTGTTAGTTTACAAAACGCCAGACCGAGCCCTGTTCCACGCACTTTCTGCCCACGAATCTGGCCGAACTTCTCGAAGATGCGGCGATGGTAGGCTGAAGGGACGCCTTTACCAACATCCTGCACCCAGAAGACCATCCAATCGCCTGGCGGGAACGGATTACGTATCGGCACCTGTGCAGAAAGCGGATGAGTCGAGGTTACGAGATCAACCCCGAGCGTCACAACCTGGCCACTTGGCGAAAATTTGATGGCATTATCGAGCAAATTCTGCAGCACACGCACAATCTTTTCATCGTCCGCTTCTAGCGGTGGTAGGTGTGCAGCAAGGCGTTGCTCTACCTTAATGAACGAACTGTTAGCAGAAGCCTGGAGTCGTTCGAGGGCGCGATCAATAATTGCATAGGGAATCAGGGGTTTACGGTCAAGTGACATACTACCCTGTTCCATTTTCGATATATCGAGCAGATTATTGATCAGTGCGAGCATGGTTGTGCTACCCTGATATGCGATCTTGAGCAATTCCTGCTGCTGATCATTCAGCGGGCCGATCAACAAACGTTGCACCATCATGATTCCGTTCATGATTGATGTTAAGGGTGCTCGCAGATCGTGAACAAGCATACTCGTATAGTCATCGCGAAGCTTTTCGAGCTCTTTTTCCTGGGTAATATCGCGCAGAACCGCCAGATGCCCATAAATATTGCCGTGGTCATCATGAACTGGTAGCCGCAGAAGCCTGCTATAGCGATGCGGACCTTTGGCGAAACTAAACTCGGTGACGACAATTGGTGGCTCATCCGGCCCACCGGCACCATTACCCCATTGGCGCTGGACAACCTCCTGGGCACTTGTGCGTAGGCCCTCCAACACATCATCCAATGAACGTCCAATCAGATCCTGCTCAGCAACGCCAACAATTCGAGCTGCCATAGCGTTGGCAGTCAGAATCGTGCTGTGCATATCCGTCATCAGAATGCCGTCGGCAGTCGAATCCAGAATAGCTGCAAGCCGGTCACGACCATCGGCGACTTGTTGGAATAAGCGAGCGTTTTCAATTGCGACACCAATAAATGCCGCCATACGCGTCAGGCGCTCGGCTTCATCATCTTCGAAATTGCCATCGTATTTATTGAGCAGTTGAATTGCACCGATCACGCGCCCTTTCGCGATCATTGGCACACACAGGATCGAGCGGTTGATGAACCCAAGATCATCGCTCACTTTACGATAGAAACGCGGATCGGTTGCGACATCATGCACAATCGCCCATTGGCGGGTGCGGATGACATCGCCAACGATACCCTGGCCAGCCGGGACACGCACCCCAGCGAGACGTTCCTCGCCACCCTCAAGTGTCATCACGAAAATGAGATCGCCAGTTGGTTCGGTGATCAGCAGTAATGAGCCAGCTTCAACCTGAAAGTAGACGCTCAACTTTTGAACCACCAGGCGATAGACTTCACGGGTATCGAGTGTTGATGTGATCGCCGCTGCAATCTCGTTCAGGGTGGCGAGTTCTTGTGTACGGCGGCGAGCGGCTTCGTGGAGGCGTAACGAAGCAATTGCCGTTGCGATCTGGCTTGTCAGCACCCGTGCAAGCGCAGATTCGGATTGAGTAAAGTTATGCGGTGTGCTCGCGGCGCCGAGCCCCAACACACCCATTGCAGTATCTTGGGCGATCAAGGGAACGAGCAAGATCGTCTGGATATCGCGAGCACGAATAAAATCATCAAATGGCGATGGGTCATTTTCTAGATTGACACTCACAATAACGGTTTCGCGCTGACGCAAAACACGCCGCATGGCTGGCAGATCATCGAGTGGGATTGACGAGAGCCGCACAATCTGTGGAGGATACTCTCCAACAATTTGCAGGCTGTTTGTATCATCGAGGAGGCCAACTGCGCCCCAGGCCATACCAAAGTACTGGGTTAGTTCATAGAGTGAGAGGAGGAGCAATTCATCCAGTGTAGCAGCCGCTTCGATCGCTTGACCAATTCGAGTGAGGACATCAATCCGAACCTCGATCACCGGATCGAGATCTGTTGAGGATTGGTGGACGATCTGGTCGCTCACTCATCACCGATAGCATAGACGCGACGAACCCGCACGTAGTCCACAGGAACTTTCATATATTATAGCGCTTGTTACTATCTATTATCACATTCGAGGTTTACAAAATGATGACAATATAATAACTCAGAAATGCAAACCAGGTGGTGCGGCATGCCGCACCACCTTTGCTGCCATAATCCTGGGCCTATCATACCACTCTATTGCGTATGTGGCAGCTATTTCGCGTCCATCAACTGCCCACCAACGGACAGATAGCTATAGCCGCGAGCAACCAGTTCTTCATAATCGGGGATCATTCGGCGGCCATCCATGACGAGGTATGGCGGCTGGACAACCTGTTCGATTGTTCGTGAGAGGCCCCGAAATTCTTCCCAATCCGTCGATATAAACAGCATATCACTGCCTTTAAGTGCCTCCTGGACTGTTTCGTGATAGGTGATTTTCTCGAACAGGTGGTTCTTATCGGTGCTCAAGAATTTGCGAGCCTCGTGGATTGCCATTGGATCATAGGCACGTATTTCACGCACACCGCGCCCAAGCAGGGATTCCACGACCTTGAGTGATGATGCATCGCGCATATCATTGGTTTGCTTCTTGAAGGCCAACCCCAACAATGCGACTGTCTTCTGATTAAAGTTTACTCCGGCATCGCGGGCAGCTCGATCCAGCAGATAGGTCTTCTGATGTTCATTGATATTATAGACTGATTGCAGCAGATCGGCTGGTTGGCCAGCGTTCTTGAACTGATAGATCAGCGATTGAATATCCTTGCCAAAACACGAGCCGCCGGCACCATTCGAGACATATGAGCCCCAGGTGCTGATCCGGCTATCGGCAGTGACGCCCCGCTTCAGATCCTCCATACGAACATTCGGGAATGTCTCGCCGAGGCGTGCGCCAACGCCATTCCAGAATGAAATATAGGTCAGCAGCAGCGTATTGGCAACATATTTGGTTCCCTCAGCAGTTTCTGGGGTTGTCTCGATATAACGAATGCGCACATGGTTGGTAAACTGCGAATAGATGCGGCGCAGAATGCGGAAATCCTCCTCGGTATCCGCACCAACGACGACGCGATCCGGGCGGCGCGATTTTTCGACGGCATCGCCTTCGGGCAAAAATTCCGGGTTCGAGGCAACACCAACATTTGGCACATCGTGTTCGCGCAGGATATTCTCGAGTATACGGGCAGTGCCGATTGGAACGGTACTTTTATTGATCAGCACAACGCGGCGAGTATCCTTGCGCTTGGCCAGCAGCTTAGCAATATGATGTGTTGCATTAAAATAGTAGCTCAGATCGGATGAGCCATCTGGCTTGGGCGGCGTATTCAGACAGAAGAAAAAGGCGTCGGTGCCTTCAATAATCGGTTCGAGATCACTGGTGAAGTTAAGATAGCGACCATGGTTTTCTGCGACGATGGCAGCCAGGCCTGGTTCATTGACATACTGTTCAATCTGTGCCGGATCGCACGAGCGGTATGCGGCGAGTCGGCGCTCATCAATATCGTATGCGTAGACTTCGTGTCCGTATTCTGAGCACACGGCCGCATGCGGCAGACCAACGAACCCAGTGCCAACGACGACAATCTTCATGCCTTCTATCTCCTTTGTGATGAGTAATAACATTCCCTATAAACTGCAACGTGTGATCAATGGCGAGAGTAACGGCGGAGGGGTGGCAGTTTTGTCATCACAGTGTCAGCAGGCCATCGGCATCAATGCCAGATGGGCCACCACTGGGCAGTGCAACATAAAAAACACTCCCGCGGCCTTCCTGGCTTTCCACCCAGATTTCACCCTGATGGCGCGTGATAAATTCACGGCTAAGATACAACCCGAGGCCAAGCCCTTCGCCTGCACGCTGGTTGCCGCGGGCATAGCGTTTGAACAGGCGTGCGATTTGTTCAGATGACATACCGCTGCCCTGATCGGTGACCGACAGCACTGCATATGGTTCTTGATCATTTGGTAGCGGCGGATACCCAGCAATGGCGCGTGCGTGGGCAAAAACAGGATGCAGAGCGGCAATCCGATCAGCGGCTCCGAACCACACCCGCACCATGATTGTTGTACCATTCGGGCTATAGCGAATGGCATTGCTGATCAGGTTCGTCAGTACCTGGCGAATACGCAGCGGATCGCAAAGGATTGTCAGTTCTGAAGCAGGTGCATCAAGCACAAGGATGCGTTCGCCGGTATTTGGGCGAAGTTGCTCAATTGCCTGGCCAGCCAGGTGAATGAGATTGGAGCGTTGAAACTGCAGGCTGAACTGGCCAGCAGCAAGCCGTGAAACATCAAGCAGGCTATCCACAAGGCGCAGCATATGGCCAACCTGATGTGCAAGAACATTCAGCCCACGCATCTCGGGCGATGATTCCTCGCTCCCACGGCGCTGCTCGCGTAGCAGCAGCAGATCGGTATAGCCGCGAACCGCTGCAAGCGGGCTGCGCAGTTCGTGTGCGGCAACCGCCAGGAAATCGTCCTTGGCTCGTTCGACCTTCTGGTTGAGTGTGACATCACGAAAGACGACAACAGCACCCTCAACCTGTTCGCCATCGCCATGAACCGGTGCGCCGGTAAAACTCATGACTGTGTTATTGCCACTGGCACCACGCAGCATCACGCGGTAATCGTGATAGACCTCACCAGCCAGAGCGCGTGTTAATGGTAATTGATCCGGGGAGAGCGGGGTATCCTCGAGATCACGAATGGCAAAAATACTGGACATATCGCGATCTGCGATCTGATATGGGAAATGCTCAATCGATAGCAGTTCGAGTGCTGTTTGGTTGGCAAGCACCAATTGACCATCGCGATCACACAGCGCCACACCCTCCGCGATACTATTGACCAGCGCAGTGAGCTTGCGGCGCTCATTCTGGCTTTCTTGATAGAGGCGCACGTTGGCGATTGCGAAGCCAATCAGGCTGCCGATCATCATGAGCGCCTGAACATCAACCCGTTCTGGCAGGCTGTTATCGCCAAAGAGCGAAATAATCCCAACAACCGTCCCACCGGCCAGCAGCGGAATATAGGCACAACTGCTGAGACCAGTATCGATCAGGATTTCCTCGCCACCCTCGGCGATCAGCAGCCGACGGATTGGCTGCCCATAGCGCACGGCCTCTTCACAATCGGCGCTGGCGATGCCTATCTCCTGCTGGTGAACGATATAGGCAGGCGGTAGGCTGCGATGGGCACCAAGCGTCAGCACGCTCCGAGCTGGGTCAAGCAATAACAATGCGCCAATTGAAGTACCAACGACGCTCAGAATGACATCGAGGCCATTGCCGACGAGTTCCGATAGATCGGCTGCGGTGCTGACAACCGTACCGATGGCGCTAAAGGCTTCCAGGCGGCGCTGGTAGGCCTGCATCTGGGCATGGAGCTGTGCATTCTTGATTGCGCCGGCAGCGAGGTTGGCAAAGGTTTGCAGCACCTGCAGATCGGGGCGATGTAACAGGATGCGGCTGCCCAGATTGAGCAGTTCGAGTACGCCAATCACCTCGTTGCCGATGCGCAGTGGTAGCGCAACGCCCTGAAGATCGCGGGGCAGAAGATCCAGGTAGGCCCGAATATCGGCGACACTGCGCGGGCTAACGCGTGCAACGATCTCGCGGTAGGCGCGATTATCGAGCAGAATCGGCTCGCCACGTTGGAGCACCATGCCTGGTAGCCCTTCGCCAGGACGCAAACGCAGCCCATGTAATGAGGCCTGGCTCAGATCGCCATCTGCGCTACACGATGATTCGACCCGTAGCTGGTTGAGCTGGCGATCAAACAGCCATAGCTGGCCAGCCTGGACGGCGGGAACGACTTCCACAACTCGCCGGACGAGGTCGGTCAGCAGTTCTTCTGGATTCAGGACCGAGACGAGATAGGTTGAAACCTTCAACAGGTTACTAAGCACCTGGTTGCGTATCTCAAACTCACTGGCAAGCCCTAGATCAGCAGTTTCAGCATTGTGCGGCGTGATCGTCATAGATATCTCGATATGCCAGGGCACCCAGATACCCCGATCATGGTATGGATTATAGCATGGTGTTGGGCAATCTCAGCGCCGCTGCTGATGCATGGGTAATTCGGCCCATAGCGCAGGCGGTAGTTCGGGCTGACGTTCGAGTTCCACACCGGCGACAATCGTTGCGGAACACACAAGTTGCTGATTAGCGGGCCGAGCGGCCATCTGGACATCGTGGAATGTATAGCTGCCCTGTTCTATCTGAAAGAGTGCAATATCGGCAACAGAACCGATAGCGAGTGTGCCAAGTTCGGGGCGGCGCATGGCGCGTGCAGGGCGAACAGTGGCCCGTTCGATCACAGCGGGAAGGGACATGCCAAGGTTGAGGAATTTCGAGAGTGTCGTTGGCAGATCAAACATTGGCCCCTGGACACTCAACTGGTGAATATCGCTGCTGATCACATCGGGGATGATACCCTGATCCATGGCCGATTCGGCAACATCGAAGGCAAACGAGCCTGTGCCATGGCCAATATCGAGCAGAACGCCACATTGCTGAAGTTCGCGGGCGAGTGGATCGACGGTTCCATCTGGGCGAATAATGCAGTGGGTTCCACCAGTGAAGCAGTGGGTCAGGATATCGCCAGGGCGCAATAGTGATGCGATTTGATCGAACGGCGGCGGGCCATTACCGATATGAACCATCAATGGCAGATCGACCTGATCGGCCAGGGTACGGGCCATTTCGAGTGGGCGAATACCATTCTGGCGGGTTGTGTTGTTATCGATGCGCGCCTTAATACCCAGAATGACATCACGGTGCTCGGCGATCATACGGGCGGCCAGATTGATATCGCAGTAATCGAGGTTGGCAAATTCCCAACTTGGCGCGATCAGGCCAATTGCAGAAAGATTCAGCAGGCAATAGATTCTGGCCTGGCTCGGCTCGACAACATATTTGCGGAATCCAGGAAAGCTATATGCGCCAGCGCTGCCGACATCGAGCCAGGTTGTCACGCCAGTGCGGGCCGCAACTGGATCGGGTTGGATGCCCCAGTAGGTGACGCCCCAGTAGATATGGGTGTGCAGATCAATCAGGCCTGGAGTGATAATCTGCCCGTGTGCATCGATCACACGGGCAGCCAGGGCCGGGTCAATCGATGGCGCGATTGCTGCAACACGCCCAGCGTGGATAGCAATATCGTAGCGTCCGATCTGATTCGCACCAGGGTTGATCAATTCGCCATTGGCAATCAGCAGATCATAATGAATCATGGTTTCTTCTTCGCTTTATAACCCTCACCCCCGGCCCCGCTCCCAGCGCGAGAGGGAAGCACAGCAGGGGTGCGGGAGAGTATGCCAGGAAACGTACGTTACGCAGTACTTATGGGCCAAGGATCTAGCGCATTGCATCAGAAGAGGAGATTCTTCGCTTTGCTCAGAATGACATACCACGGCAGATTAATATGTTCTTTCTATTTGTTTTCGACATCTGGGACAGCCAGCATATACCCGGTACCGCGGACATTTACAAGGTATGATTGGTCGATCTTCTGGCGCAGATTATGGACATGCACCTTGAGCATACTTTGTGCTTCCGATTCTTCCACAGTATAGCCATGGGTACGGAAGACAATATCGGCATAGGCGAGAACTTGGCCCTGCATTTCGCCAAGGCACAGCAGCAGAGCATACTCAATTGGGGTCAGCCGCAGTGATTGTTCCTGGAATGTTGCTGCATGGCGATAGCGATCAAGGATCAGTGCCCCAATATGAACATAGCGATCCGGCTGAAGATTCTGCGGCTCGGCAGTTCGTTCAACTGGTGGTGATCCAACATGGCGCAACTGTTCAATAACCGTTGCAATGACTCGGATGGCCTCGGATTGTTGTGTTTCAGCGATGTGTTGTTCAACTGCCCGTGCGACGCAACTCAGCAGCACTTCTGGCGCGAATGGCTTGAGCAAATAATCAAATGCACCAATACGCATGGCGGCAACGGTTGTTTCAATTGAGCCATAGCCCGTCAGCAGAATGACGACTGGTGGCATCCGCAGTTTGCGCGCCATCGTTAAGACCTGGATACCATCGATCGCTCCAAGGCGAATATCGCTGACCACAACACGGAACATATGCCCATGTTCATCCTGCTTCTCCAGCAGAGCCAGTGCTTGCTCACCATCCGCAGCGGCAGTGACAACATAGCCAGCCTGGGTCAGCACATCCGTGAGTAGCCTGCGTAGTGTCGCATCATCCTCAGCCAGGAGAATATCCATAGTTGCTTGCATCGGGTCGATCCTCTTATGAGCTGTATCCTGGCAATACTATCGTAAAAACGCTGCCAACCCCAACCTGGCTATCAACACCAATTGCACCGTTATGGCGTTGGATGATCTGGCGGCTGACTGCCAAACCCAGGCCGGTTCCCATTGCCCGTGTGGTGAAGAATGGTTTGAAGATCTCTTCCTGTATTTCGGAACGCATGCCCACCCCAGTATCGGCGACTTCCATGATCACCAGCGATTGTGCAGGCGCAACCGATGAATCGGGCATAGGTACCTGCGTTGGCCACGCATTCTCTCGGCTTGTGCGAATGGTTATACGCCCGCCAGTGGGCATTGCATCAATGGCATTGAGGATCAGATTGAGCAACACCTGGGTAAGTTGGCCGGGATAGCCAGGAACAACCAGTTGTTCTGCACTGAAGCCGCGTTCGACAATCACATGATGTTCAGCAAGTGTCGCACCTGTGAGGAGCAGCACCCGATCAACCAGGGCATGCAGTGCGACATCAGCCCGTTCGCCTGTGTCTGGGCGATGAAGATCGAGCAACTGGCGCAAGATCGTGCTAATTCGATCAATTTCCTCACGAGCGAGTGTCAGGTAGGTTGTACGGCTTGCATCGACAGCCTGCTCAGCCAGAAAGAGGCAGCTCTGTATTGAGAGCAGTGGCGTATTGAGCTCGTGTGCAATCGTTGCAATCAACTGGCTGGTGGCTGCCAAACGCTCCTGTTGGATCTCAAGCGTTTCGATCTGCATGCGATCCGTCACATCGACGACACGCAGAATAATATGTTCACCAGGCTTCGCCGCTCCACCCGCTGCAGAAAGCGTCAGGGTTTGTATATCGATAACAACCCGATCCCCACTGGATTGGGTATAGCTCTCACGGCGGCGTGGGCGACCATCATACAGTGTTTGGAGGACGACCATCCCAGCTACATCAAAGCCAGGATAGGCTTGCAGTGACGACCAGTGCCGCCCAACAACGGCCTCTGGCACAAACGCAAACATCCGCGCCATGGCCTGATTTACAATCTCGATGGTACCACTGCCATCAAGCAGTAGGAAGCCATCATCAAGGCCATTAAATAGCGTTTGAAGCAGATCGCGATTGTGCTGAAGCTGGCCTGCACTGGCATTGCTGGCGAGCTGCTCACGGGCCTCACGCAGTTCTGCTTCGCAGGCAGCCAGGCGGCGAGCCAATTCTTTGCGATCATCATTAGGTATTGACATCGACAACCACACGCCCACGGATCTGGCCTGCGACAATCTGCCGGCTTACTTCGGGTACGTTGGCTAGTGACACGACCTGCACAAGCGAATCAAGCAGTTCTGGCGTAAGATCCTGGGCGAGCCGTGCCCAGGCAACCTGGCGACGATTGAAGGGGCACAGAACCGACTCAACGCCAAGGAGTTTGGTGCCACGCAGAATGAATGGAAACACTGTTGTGTTCAGTTGTACACCGCCAGCATTGCCACAGGCTGCCACCGCGCCATTGTAGGCAAGCGCACGAATAATACCAGCAAGCGTATCGCCGCCAACCGTATCAATGGCAGCAGCCCATGTCTCGCCTTCGAGTGCGCGGCCAGGAGCGGCAATCTCGGCCCGATCAACAACCCGCGCAGCTCCCAACATGCGTAAATAATCGTGTGTTTCGGGGCGGCCAGTGGCAGCAACAACGCTGAAGCCAGCTTTCGCAAGTAACGCAACCGCAACACTGCCGACCCCACCAGCCGCCCCCGTCACCAATACCTCACGGTTATTTGGAACAATCCCGGCTTCTTCGAGCGCCATAACGCACAACATGGCTGTTAGGCCAGCCGTGCCGATTGCCATGCTATGCAGCTGGCTCAGGCCATTGGGCAGCGGCACCAACCATTCCGATTTGACGCGGGTGAGTTGGGTGTAACCACCCCAATAGCGCTCACCAATGCCCCAACCCGTCAGGATCACAGCATCGCCGGGCTTGTAGGCAGGGCTACCCGATTCGATCACCGTGCCAGCAAGATCGATACCGGGCACAAGTGGAAATGATCGAATGATCTTCCCAGTTCCGGTAACAGCCAGGCCATCCTTGTAGTTCAGGCTGGAATAAGCAACCCGCACGATCACATCGCCGGGTGGCAGATCGGCTGGCGTCAGCGTACGAATCTCGGCTACCGTCGCACCCTCACGCTGATCAACAAGCAGGGCAGTATATGTCTCGGGAAGCATGAGCGAACCTTTCAAGGCCACGGTGACATGGTGAAGGGGTGACACGGTGAACGTGCTATTGCGAAGCGGTACAACCTTGATCAAGCATCTGTCACCATGTCACCATGTCACCATGTCAGCGAACATCGGGTAGGAGCGTATAATCGGGGAAATTGCCATAGATGCGCTCGCCCGGCCCGGCCTGTGTCACACTCTGTACCAGCAACCGGCCACCAACGAAGGCACCCTTCCAGGATTGGCCAATGCCACCAAATGTCTCATCGCGGTCGCCACGCGAGCGAACCTGATTGATGCCAACCTTGAATGAGCGTAGTTCACCTGCGATCTGTTTGGCCAGCTGCTTATCATCGCAGGCAATTGAAGAGACCAGATTGCCATTCGATATATTCATCTCGGCAACAAGTTCTTCAAGCCGATCCACAATCACGATTGAGTCCAGCGGACCAAATGGTTCATTATGGTGCAGGCGGCAATTGCGTGGCACATTCAGCACGGCTCGGGGTGCGAAATAGGCCGAGTTATCCTGATTTGGCAGGAACAAGCTCTCATCGAACTCGCCCTCATGCAGGCCAACTGCACCATTGCCAATTGCCTCGCTGTACATGACATTCAGTTCCTCGACCTTTTTGTTGTTGATCAGCGGTCCGAAATCGAGGGTCGGCAGTGGGTCATTCGGCGCATCGACCAGGGTTGGGTTGCCGAATTTGAGCGATTTGAGGACGGGCAGGTACATTTCTAGAAACTTCGGAAATAATTCTCGCTGGACAACAAAACGCACATAGGCGGTACAGCGTTGTTTGCCATAATCAAAACCCTTTTTAAGTTGGCTGGTCAGGGGTTTCCAATCGGAGTATTTCCAAATCCCGTAGCAGTTCACGCCTTCCATCTCCAGCATATAGCGCTTCTCGCGGTCGTAGAGGCTGGAGGCAATATCGCGGCCATTGGTCTTTCCACCAACAAAGGCCAGGCAATCAACATCGGTATTGCGGACAAGCGCATCACTGAGTTGGCCACCAGAACCGCTGACAAGCGAGACGGGCAGGCCAGCGCGGCGTGCAATCGCCATGCCGACGGTCAGCGCATACAGGCTACCATCGGTTGGGGTTTTTGCGATCACCGAATTGCCAGCCAGTACCTGCACGAGCATTGCGTGAACAAGTACCGAGTAGGGGTAATTCCAGGAAGCAATATTCGAAATCAGGCCAATTGGAGAACGGCCCACGAGCATACCAGGAATTTCTTCCAGATACCATTCCACACCACTAATGCAGCGATCCACATCGACGCAGGCCTGGGCGTAGGGCTTGCCGATCTCCCAGATCAGCAGCCGTGCGATCAGTTCACGATGTTCGCGCAGGCCGTCGAGGCATTCCTTGACACGCCGCCGCCGCTCATCCAGATCAACCTTTGCCCATTCGTGTTGCTCGGCGGCAGCAAATTTCACCGCGTGGCGGGCAGATTCAAGATCAAGCATTGGCATGGTGCCAAGCGTCGTGCCATCGACTGCCGAAAAGTAATGTTTGCCATGGCCAGCATGGCCCCACTGTCCCTCAATCAGGTTGAGCACATGGCCGCCAGAGTCAAAGGCCTCTGGCACCATGGATCGCGCATTTGCAATCACATTCGGCCAGGCAACATCGCGAGCGATCACCTTCGTCATAGATTCCTCTATCATCGATATAGGGCGGTCAACATATTCTATTATACCGTGTAAATCATGATAGCAGATTTTGCGTTAACAATTGCAAGAACGCCAGTCGAATGTCAGCCGAATAAATGTCAGCCAAATAGCGCATGCCATTTGGCTAGACACAATCGCGCTTCTGCGCTATGATTGCCATTGCTGTGCCCCGGCAATAGGCCGCAGCCGGCTGCTACCCACGAAGCAAGGAGTGTTCCATGCTAAGCCACACAATCCATCATCCAACCGCCGTTTAGCTTGGAGACACCCGCTGTCTCCGTTGAAGGAGACGCATATGCTTCAAACCCGCAACCTCAGTAAAAGTTATGGCCCAACAACGATTATTGCCGATGCATCGCTGATCATCAATGATGGTGAGCGCGTTGGGCTGATCGGCCCGAATGGTGTTGGGAAATCGACATTATTGCGCTGCATCACTGGCCACGAGCAACCCGATAAAGGCACGATTGTTCGCTCACCCGCCGATCTGACGATTGGCTATCTTTCGCAGGCACTCGATCTCCCTGATGGAACGACTGTTGGTGCGTTTCTGGCCGCTGCCCAGGCCGATTTTACGATTGCCGAACAGCAGCTACAAATCGCCGCCGACGCACTTTCTAGCACGAATGATCTGGAGCCAGCGCTGGCTACCTATGATAGTGCGCTTGCGCGTTTCGATGCGCTTGGCGGCTATGCACGCGAACATCGGGCGACGGCGATTCTGGATGGCCTGGGTTTGCGCGATATTACTGCGGAACGAGAAACTGGATCGCTGAGTGGTGGCCAGAAAACACGTTTGGGCCTGGCAGCGCTGCTACTTGGCGAGCCAGGGCTGTTACTACTTGATGAACCAACCAATCATCTCGATATCGAAGCACTCGAATGGTTGGAAGGCTTTGTCACAAGCTACCCTCGTTCGGTGCTGATTGTTTCGCACGACCGTGCCTTCCTCGATTCGACCGTTGAGCGGATTGTGCATCTCGATCCAGAGACGCGCAGCCTACGCAGTTACTCTGGGAACTATAGCGACTTTGCCGAGGCGCGAGCGCAGGAGCATGCTGCCCATGTTGAGGCCTGGAAAAAGCAGCAGGAATATGTTACCAGTGTGCGTTCCGATATTGGGCGGCTGAAGGGCCAGGCGCTGAGCGTGGAACTGACAACAACGCCAAGCCAGCCACAGGTGCGCCGCTTGGCCAAGAAGGTTGCCAAAAAAGCCAAATCCCGCGAACGAAAACTCGAACGCTATCTCGATTCGGATGAGCGCGTGGAGAAACCGCGCCAGCGCTGGGGCATCAAACTCGATTTCGGTGAAGCCCAGGAAAGCGGCCGTGCAGTCGTTCGGGTTGAGCAGATGGGCTTCGACTATGCAACAACCATTGGCGATCAAGAACCAGTATTGCTCCATGATATAACCTTCGAGATTGGCTATGGCGAACGGGTTGCGATTGTTGGGCCAAATGGAACCGGCAAGACAACACTGCTGCGGCTTCTTGAAGGCAAACTGCAACCGCTGACCGGGCGAGTACGGCTTGGTGCAGCAGTACGGCTGGGGGTTCTTTCACAGGAACACGAAACGCTGAACCCGCGCCAGACGATCCTCGAATGTGTGTTAAGCTCACGGCCAATGAGCGAGACGGAGGCGCGCAACTTTTTGCACCTGTTCTTATTCGGCGGCGATAGTGTGTTCAAGCCAATCGAGGCATGTTCGCTTGGTGAGCGTAGCCGCCTCCAACTAGCGTTGCTGGTGCTGAGAGGCTGTAATCTGCTATTGTTGGATGAACCGCTCAACCATCTTGATATTGATGGGCGCGAACATTTTGAAGAGGCGCTCGATGCATTTGAAGGAACCGTGATCGCAATTTCACACGACCGCACATTTCTGCATCATTTTGCCGAACGTGTGTTAGCAATCCGCGATGGCCAGATCCATTCGTATGCCGATTATGCTGAGTATTTAATGCAGCGATAGGGAGGGAACGGCGTGGCAAATATCAAACAATCCGTGGCATGGTGGTGTTTTACACCACGGATGCTCACACCCGAACAACTGGTTCGTGCAGCAGCCGACATTGGCTATGTTGCAATCGATCTGGCCCCACCAGAACACTGGGGATTGGTTAAGGAACATGGGCTGGTGAATAGTGCTGTCAGTGGGCATGTATCAATTGCCGAGGGGCTGAACCGGCGTGAGAATCACGAGCGAATCGAGCGCGAACTGCTGGCCAATATTCGGCTGGCCGAGCAGTGGGCCATTCCAAACCTGATCTGCTTTAGTGGCAACCGGGCCGGGCTGAGCGATGCCGATGGAGCCGAGATCTGTGCGGATGGGTTGCGGCGGGTTGCACGTGCCGCAGAGGATGCAGGAGTGACACTCATC
Organism: Chloroflexales bacterium; assembly: GCA_038214135.1. Taxonomy (GTDB): domain Bacteria; phylum Chloroflexota; class Chloroflexia; order Chloroflexales; family Roseiflexaceae; genus JANLSE01. Next base: position 94,484 of record JBBQSD010000002.1, read on the forward strand.
CTCGAACTGCTCAACAGCAAGATCGATCATCACGATTACCAGGCCGATCACACCGATTGGGGTGTTCGGGTGTGTGAACTCGTTGACTCACCGAGTGTGCGGCTGCTCTACGATATCTATCACATGCAGATCATGGAGGGCGATATTATTCGCACCATCCGCCAGCACAACCAATGGTTCGGGCACTACCATACTGCTGGCAATCCTGGCCGCCATGAGATCGATGCAACCCAGGAAATTTACTATCCATCGATCATGCAGGCCATTCAGGCAACCAACTACAGTGGCTATGTCGCACAGGAATTTGTTCCAGCAGGCGATCCGATTGCCGCACTGCGTGATGCGTTTGCACGCTGCAATGTGTAGCAGCACAGGCGCGACCAGTGTGCCATAGAGACGCAATCACCGCCCGGTAGAGACGCAAGATTTTGCGTCTCTACATTAGACCGTTGCATCTCTATAAGGTTTGCCATGATCACGGAACCGGATCATGGCCGCCATGTGCCCAGGGATGGCAGCGCAGGATGCGCCTGATGCCCATGTATGAGCCACGCAGCGCCCCATATTTGCGAATGGCCTCAAGTGTGTATTGTGAACACGATGGCGTATAGATGCAACTTGGTGGCATCAGCGGTGAGATGAAACGTTGATAGAATCGAATAATTTGGATGAATAGCCATTGCATGATCCGAAATCCTTGTTGATTTATTATCACTTCTGGCGCAGCGTTTCCCATACCAGATGCGCTAATTGCGGTGCGATTAACTTTTCCATTCCAAGGCGTACGGCAGCAGTTGATCCGGGTAGGCAGAAAATCAGCAGATCGCCATAGGTGCCAGCGGTTGCGCGAGAGAGCATCGCTGCTGGCCCGATATCCTCATAGGATAACATCCGAAACAGCTCACCAAAGCCTGGTAGGCGCTTCTCCAGTATGCCATCGATCGCTTCAAATGTACTATCGCGTTTTGTAATTCCCGTCCCGCCATTTGTTAGAACTACCTGGCACCCATCGGCGGCACATGCCTGCACAAGCGCCACAATCTGGGTCGGCTCGTCCTTCACGACAGCATAGCGTAACACCTGATGTCCAGCGGCTGCCAGTAATTCGTGGATCGCCGCACCACTCGTATCGGTTTCTGGTGTGCGTGTATCACTGATTGTCACAACACCACAGCGGATCGCTGGAATCTGCGCTGCGGCGTGGGCCTCGTGTTCTTTGTGGCTCATGTGAGGGTTCCTTTACGAGTATTCAGAAGTCAGGAGTCAGAATTCAGAAGGGTGGTTTGATCGAGGCTGTTGGTCGTCGGGACGCAGTGGGCGGACACGCTGGTTCCGCCCCTACACCTCGGCGGATCGTGGCGATACCGTGTAACAACTCCGGTCTCCGGTCTCCGGTCTCCGGTCTCCTATTTTGGCTGCCGCAGATAGACCGGTTGCTCACCGACATCGATTCGCACGCTTTTGCCGGTGAGCGCTGTTCGCACGCCATCGCGGGTGATCAGTTCGGCACCGCGCTTGGCTTCCAGTGGCAGATCGACGGTTTGCGAGCCGAGGGTGCGCCAGAGCACATCCTCACGCGTGCCATCCGCCAGGCGAAAGCGCAGATGATACAGGCCAATATAGTTCTGATCGTTTGGATTATAGGGGTAGCGATGGGCCTTGCCAAAGCCTAAAAATACCGCACCAGCCAACTGCTGGGTCATCATCCGATAGGCAATGAAGGCTGGCTTCTCGCGGTATCCACGGGCCTCCGTATCGAGAATCGCGGATGCATCATCACATTTCTGGCCGTCGCGCCCATCAAATTTATCTTCGAGCTGAAAATAGCTAATATGCTGAACTCCAAGCGCGAGTGCAATCGCATGCGCACGAACCATATAGGTTGCGGCAGCATCCTCGCTTGGCGCGGCAGCGGCGGGACACCCTTCTCCACAGCGGCAGGAGGACCAGCCGAGCTCACTGATCCATAGTGGCCGTACACCCCTGCGGCCCTGATGATCGCGCAGCCATTTCTGGCCCAACAGAATCCGCCCCCAGAGCGTAATCGAGGCATAGATTTTGGGCGCATCTGGCGCAACACTCGTCATATATGGGTGAATCGGCAGCACATCGAAGGTATCGACGGATTCTGGTACTGCTGCGATCATTGCGTTATAGAACTTAATGCCATCGGTTGGATCTGTTCCAAGGCCATCAAACACATATACACCGCCAAGCGTAACAATCGCTGTTGGATCGGCAGATTTGATCGCCTTATAGGCTGCGACGAGCATGGTGCCATATTCGGCGGGTGTCCCAGGCCATGTGATCGGGGCACTCGGTTCATTCCAGATCTGCCAGGCGGCGATCCGTGGCGATCCAGGCGCATCGTTCACCCCATCGCCATCATAGCGCTCAACTATCGTCCAGGCATAATCGGCATAATCCTTGGCATTGGCAGGCGGGCACCAGTATTCCAGCGCACCGGATGCCTTGGCGCGCCCATTGCAATCGGCAACCCGTGCCCAGCCTGGAGTTGTCAATAGCATGCCAATGATGCCATAGCCAGCTTGAGCCAATTGGCCAATACGTTTATCGAATGGCCCCCAGTTCCAATCTTCCTTATGGCCTGGTTCGATATTAGCCCAACTCAATTCCTCACGAGCCCAACCAACGCCTGCATTGCGCCCTTCTGCAACCAGATGGGCAATGCCATCATCACCATCGATTGCGATACGCTCCAGGCCAGTAATGTATGTGTTCATCCCAAAAAAACTGATCTGCTTGGGCTGGGCAGCAACGGGAACAACCGGAGTCATCACCGTCAGAGCCAGCAAACTAACCAACAGAAGGCGACGTAATCGCATAGGGGATTGATTCATTGGGCGCTTTCAGTGCTATGATACATTCTCGGCAAACTATACCATATTGCTTGACCAAGCTGCTGCGGAAGGCTACAATGCCAGGCCGTATAGTTACAAAAGATATGCAATGATTAAGATCATTAAGCCACCCGAGCCATTGCTGATCGACCCACAGCGCCCGAGCCTCTTTCTGGCTGGTTCGATTGCAATGGGCCAGGCGGAGCCGTGGCAAGCTATGGTAGAACACGCACTTGCAGATCTGCCAATAACAATTTTCAACCCGCGTCGTGATCAATGGGATGCGAGCTGGGTTCAATCGATCACCAATCCAGCATTTCGTGCTCAGGTTGAATGGGAGTTGGAAGCGCAGGAGCGCGCCGATCTGATCATCATGTATTTTGCACCACAGACCCAAGCGCCAATAACGCTGCTAGAACTCGGACTCTTTGCCCACAGCCAACGGCTGATCGTCTGTTGCCCAGATGGATTCTGGCGCAAGGGCAATGTCGAAGTTGTCTGCGCTCGCTATAATATTCCGCTGGCCAGTTCACTCGATATGCTGATACAACACGCACGGCAACGCCTTGGATCGTGGGTGGCAGAAGGATGAACCCTGTGCTCACCATCCAGCTCTTCGGTACGCCACAGATCGTGCAGAACGGCATGCCAATTGAAGTCGTTCGGCGCAAAAGCCGCGCCCTGGCCTTCTACCTTGCAGCACATACTCAGCCGGTCTCTCGCGCCCAATTGCTCGGCTTGTTCTGGCCAGATCACGAGCGAACTGCTGGGCAGCAAAGCCTGCGTACGACACTGCATGGCCTACGGCGGGTGCTTGGCCCGGCGATTCTGGCAACCGACAGCGATCTTGCAATCACATCCGCTGCCGATGTCGATGCACGAGCCTTGAGCGCCGCAATAGCAACAGCAGATGAAGCTGCCATTGCCAGCGCACTCGAACGCTATCGTGGCGATTTCCTTGCCAATGTCGAGTTACCAGAGCATCCAGAATTCGATGATTGGGTTTCTGCTGAACGTGAACGCTACCAACGTATGGCTGTTCGTGGCTTGACCATGCTTGCCACGCAGCGCAGCACCCAGCGCGATTATATTGCGGCACTCGAACTGCTTGATCGTGCGCTGGCACTCGATCCCCTGCAGGAGAATATCCAGCGTGAGGCCATGCGAATCGCCCACCTTTCTGGCGATAGAGCTGGCGCTATTCGGCGCTACGAACAGCTCAGCCACCAGCTTGATGAACAGCTTGGCGTGCCACCAATGGCCGATACCCGTGCGCTGTACGATGCCATTATTACTGATTCCCGAGCGTTAAACCCAGAAGAGGCAGAGATCTATCGATTGAATGAGCGTTTGCCAACCCTGCCGATTCTACCCCGTTCACCGATTGCCCCAGTTCAGGATGAATTGCCATTTGTTGGGCGCGAGGCCGAATTAACCCTCCTTCAGGAACTCCAGGGTGGCCCAAAGCTCATCCTGATCGAGGGTGAGCCAGGGATTGGCAAATCGTGCCTGGCCGAGCAATTTATTCGTATCAGCGGCGCACTCGGCTTGGTTGGCTCAGCACGTGAGCTTGAGCAAACGCTGCCCTACCACCCGGTGATCGAAGCACTACGCTGGCTGCTCGCCCACGCCGATTGGCCTGTGTTTAGCCGTAACCTCGATCTCGCACCTGTCTGGCGTGCCGAAATAGCTCGCCTGCTGCCGGAACTATTGCCAGATGGGCCACCACCACCGATTGCCGATGAAACCCGTTTGTGGGAAGCGGTGAGCCAGCTATTGCAATCACTGGCGCGCGAGCGGCAACTGGTTGTGTTCCTGGATGATATTCAATGGGCCGATACAACAACCCTTGGATTATTGGCCTACCTTGCCCGCCGCTCATCAAATGATCCGCTAACGTTAATCGCAGCAGCGCGCCCAACTGCACCGCGTTCTGGGTTAGCAACTCTTATTCAAACCCTCACCCGCGAAGGCCGGATCGCCCGTATACCGCTTGCCCGGCTTGGCAGCGATGATATCCATGCACTGGCCAACACCATTAGCCCAAGCTACCCTCAACCACTTGCAGAATGGCTCGAACGTGGTGCTGAGGGCAACCCCTATATTACTATCGAACTCGTGCGCTATGCCCGTGATCGGCGCTTGCTGGCTGCTAACGGAACGCTACTCCCCGAAATACTCAGCACCAGCCCAATCGTGCCCCAAACGGTTGAGAGCCTGATCCAATCACGATTGGAGCGGCTTTCCCGTCCGGCCCGGCTGATGCTCGATATTGCTGTTGCAGCAGGGCGCGAGTTTGTCTTCGAGATTATTGCCCGTGCCAGCGCACTCTCGGAAGCGGCAGTTCTCGATGGGTTGGATGAACTGCGCGCTGCTCGGCTGATCGAACCACTCCCCGATGGGCGTTGGCGGTTTGATCATAGCCTGACTATGGAAGTTGCCTATCGTGAAGTTGGCGAGCCACGCCACCGCCGCCTCCATCGACGCGTCGCCGATGCCCTGGAAGAGCTGCATGTCGGCCATCTCGATCCAATCGCTGGGGTATTAGCCTGGCATCTTGCAGAAGCTGGCGATGAGCAGCGTGCCGCTGTGTTTGCCCAGCGTGCAGCCCGCCGTGCTAGCGCATTGGCGGCATGGCAGGAGGCTATCGCCTTCTATCGCATGGCGCTGGTTGGCAGGCCAAACCAGGAACGCCTGCCAATCGTGATCGAGCTTGGTGAGGCGTTGTTGCATATCGGCGATCCCAGCGCTATTGAAACCTACCACGAGGCAATTGATCTGGCCAAAGCTCTTGGCGAATATGTCACGCTCGACGCAGCTCGGCTGGCACTTGGGCGTGCGCTCATCCAGCAGGCGCGCTATGCCGAAGTCATTAGCCTGGTGCAGCAGATCTGCGAGCAGGGGCATCCTGGCAGTACGTTACGAGCCGAATTGTTATGGGGCATCGCCCTCTCGGTTGAAGGAGCCGATCTGGCAGCAGCATCGCAACACCTCCTGATCGCTGAACGGCTCAGTGATGCCCAGGCCGATCCAGCCACCCATTCGAATATTGTCTTTGAACTTGGCAACGTCCGCGCACAACAGGGCGATCTGGCTGAGGCCATCCAGTATTATCACGAAGCGCTGGCCGATGCAGAACGCGATCCAAATGCCATTCATCAACGTATCCTAGCCCATAATAATTTGGCCTATCATCTGCATTTGCTTGGCGATCCACAGGCCAATGAACAGGTTCGTATTGGATTACGGCTGGCTCAGGAAGCTGGCGTTCTCTCGCTACAACCATTCCTGCGCTCAACTCATGGCGAGATCGCGCTCGCGCATAATGATCTCGATCAGGCCGAACACGAATTCAACGAGGGGCTCGCACTGGCCGAGCAGCTGCATATGCCCGAACGTGTCGCAGGCCTGACTGCCAACCTCGGGTTGGTGGCGCAACAGCGTGGCCAAACAACCCTGGCCGTCCATCGGCTCTCGGCAGCACAGGCACAGGCCGATAGCCTGGGGCTACCTCACATGGCCGCCCAGATCCGCATCTGGTTGACACCATTGCTGCCACCAGATGAAGCACGGGCCATGCTCGCTGCTGCTCGCGCCATTTCTGAAAGCGGTGGGCGCAAACGCCTGCTGGAGGAAATTGCCCGCATCGAAATGGTTATTGCGCGTTAACGCAGGTGTTAACGCCAACGTTCACGCCCGGTGTGTATGCTGATGTCACACAGATGTGATGTGATACAGATAAATGAAGGAGACACACCAATGTCTTGGAATGCCGATTATGGTCACTCAGTTGTTGAGTTCAGCGCCCGCCACATGATGCTCGCGAAGACTCGCGGGCAGTTCGAAAAGTTCACCGTTACCGTTGATGCCGATGAGGCCAACCCAGCCAACTCATCGGTCGAAGTTCAGATTGATGCTGCCAGCCTCAATACCCGCGATGCAAACCGCGATGGCCACCTGAAGTCACCCGACTTTTTGGATGTTGCCAAGTATCCATATATTACATTCAAGAGCACAGGCCTGAACCTGAGCAGCCAGAAGAATGCTACACTGCAGGGTGTGCTCACTATTCGTGATGTCACCAAACCGGTGACGCTAGAGGTCGAATACCACGGCCAGTCGAAGAGCCCATGGGGCACAACCAGCGCCGGGTTCACGGCCAGCACCAAGATCAGCCGCTCCGATTGGGAATTGACCTGGAATGTAGCGCTTGAGACCGGTGGCGTACTCGTCAGCGACGAGATCACGATCAATATCGAGCTTGAGCTTGTGAAGCAGGCCGTCACAGCACCAGCCGAAGAAGTCGCAGCCTAATAAGACCTCGTGGTAGAGACGCTCCGCTGGAGCGTCTTTTTCATCACTGCATAACAACACCCACACAAAAGCAAAGGGGTTCCGATATATCGGAACCCCTTTGCTTGCGCCTTGCTTTATTCTTATTATGCTGCGCCTGGTCGCGGCATAATCACATCTGGAACAACTGCCCGTGGCACAATTATATCCGGTACCGTTGGTGCAACCGTTACTGTTGCCGGAACCAACGCAATCTTCAGCACCTCATCCATAGAAGAGACCGGGATGAGCTGAAGATCCTCGCGAACCTTACGCGGCAATTCGGCAATATCCTTGGCATTATCCTTCGGCAGAATGAACGTCTTGATCCCAGCACGATGAGCGGCCAGGGTCTTCTCCTTCAACCCACCAATTGGTAGAACCTTACCGCGCAGCGTCACTTCACCAGTCATGGCAACATCACGCCGTACCGCCCGTCCCGTCATCGCCGAAATCAGTGCTGTTGTCAGCGTAATGCCAGCCGATGGGCCATCCTTTGGCACCGCACCCTCGGGCACATGAACATGGATATTATGCTCATCGAAATAGTTCGGGTCAATCCCAAGCTGATCGGCACGATAGCGCGCATACGAAAGCGCCGCCTGAGCAGATTCCTTCATCACATCGCCAAGCTGGCCGGTCAGTTGCAGGAGGCCCTTGCCACGCATTGGCAATACTTCAATCGAGATCGTATCGCCACCTGTTGGGGACCAGGAGACGCCGGTTGCAACGCCAACCTCATCCTTCTCCTCGGCCAGGCCAAAGCTATAGCGCTCTGCACCCAGATATTCGGCAACGTCATCAGCATCGATCGTGAACATCACCGATTGTTCGCCAGCATCGACCAACGAGGCCACTTTGCGGGCTACCTTGCGGCACAGGCTAGCCAGTTCCCGTTCCAGATTACGAACACCGGCTTCACGGGTATATTCCCGAATCAGCTTTGTGATTGCTGCACCTGTAATCGTGAGTTGTTCTGCCGTCAGGCCATGAAACTCACGCTGCTTGCGTACCAGGAAGCCCTGAGCGATCCCCAGCTTTTCGTCCTCGGTATAGCCACCAATCTCGATAATCTCCATGCGATCCCGTAGCGGGCCAGGAATCGGTTCGAGTTGATTGGCGGTTGCAATAAACACCACCTGTGAGAGATCATAGGGGATCTCTAAATAGTGATCCGAAAAGGCATTATTCTGTTCTGGGTCAAGCACTTCGAGTAGCGCCGATGTTGGATCGCCGCGGAAATCCTGCCCAACCTTATCGATCTCATCCAGGATATACACGGGATAGCGTGACTTAGCCGTCTTCATGCCCTGAATAACGCGGCCTGGCATGGCACCAATATACGTCCGGCGGTGGCCACGGATCTCGGCCTCGTCGCGGATGCCACCAAGGCTGGTTCGGGCAAAGCGCCGCCCAAGGGCACGCGCAATACTGCGCCCGAGGCTCGTCTTACCAACACCAGGAGGCCCAACGAAGCACAGGATTGGTGAGCGCATCTTCGAACCAGCCAGTTTACGAACCGCCAGATATTCAAGAATACGTTCCTTGACCTTTTCAAGGCCGAAGTGATCCTCATCGAGCACCTGTTGCGCCTGGATGATACTGATCTCTGGGAATTCTTCGGTTGCCCACGGCAGGTTCAACAACCAATCCAGATACGTTCGAATAACACCGGCCTCTGGGCTGTTCATGCCCTGCTGGGCCAGGCGCTTCAGCTCGTGGGTCGCCTGATCTTTCACATAATCGGGCGCGCTGAGTTCGGCGATCTTACGCTTCAGTTCATCAATCGGATCGTCGACATCATCGTCCTCGCCCAATTCGCGGCGGATAACCCGCATCTGTTCGCGCAGGAAGTATTCGCGCTGGCTCTGGTCCAGCACTTCTTTGGTATCCTGCTGGATTTTCTGGCGCAGGCGCAGCAATTCGAGATGGCGAGCCAGCAGTACTTGCGCCCGGCGCAGCCGCACAACCGGATCAAGCTCATTGAGCATTTCGATCCGCTCTTCAAATTCGAATGCTGGTGCCCATGTCACCACATCGGCCAAATGGCCTGGGCGATCAATGCGATGAACGAACGCGACGGCATCCTGCGGCACTTCGGCCAAATGATCAACAAACTCATCAAGCTGCTGCTTGACCGTCTCCATCAGCGCCTCGATCTCCATACTCTGGACTTCTGGATCGCTGATCGAAACGCAATGCACCCGATAGTATGGTTCGATCTGCAGGACAGTGCCGACATGCGCTCGTGCCAGCCCTTCCAAAATAATGCGCACCGTGCCATCTGGTAGCTTAATAAACTCTTCCAGCCGTGCGATCACACCAACCGGTGGAACCTGCTGCGGATGGCCAGATTTGTAGCTCTCTATCTCACTTTCGGCAACAAAAATGAGCAATACCTCACGATCTGCTTCCCACGCCTGCTCCATGGCACGGTAGGATTTCCCCTGACCGACCTGAAGCGGGACTGTCATGTTAGGCATGATCACCATCTCGCCCAACACGACCAATGGAAGCTCACGTTCAGTTGTCTCAATAGAATCTGTCATGATCCAATCCTCACTTTCGCCGGCGCACAACTTCGCTCGGCGAACACTCCTCTGAGTACAGCGACGACACGATGGGCATCCGCTGACTATATCAATCCATGGTAGCATAAGTTGCCATACCGTGCGCATGAACTGCAACACTGAACAAGCGACTATGATACCTATACAACGAACGAATCCATCTTGAGTTGCGGGTATCGCTACCGCGCTGCCCATATTCCGATCACAAGTTGAGTTGCACAAGTGCTGTCATAGGATTTATGATCGTACCAAGAGAACGCGGTATCAGTAAGGCATTTGCAATGGTTCACCAACCAACTATCCTGATCGTTGATGACGAGCCAAACCAGCGTTTTATTCTGGAGCAGGCGCTGCAGATGCTAGCTGATACATGGAAAATTATCGTCGTCACATCAGCTATCGAAGCATTGGCGCAGATCGAACAACAACTCCCCGATCTCATTATCACCGATTACCATATGCCTGGAATGACTGGCATTGAACTGATCGAGCAGGTTCGCAAGCGCCAGATTCGTATGCCAATTATTCTGATGACCGCCTATAACACGCCAGAGGTTCAGATTGCCGCACGCCGTTTGGGTGTCGACCACGCACTTACCAAACCAGTTTCAATTGCACTACTTCGCCAATTAACAACCGAGGCGCTCTCAACGACTTGAGAAGTCAGGAGGCAGGAGGCAGAAGATCGGCCCCAGACCTACTTACGTGCTATTCTGACTTCCGAATTCTGACTCCTGAATACTAGCGAAACTGTACAATTCGCAGGAAACTATCGGCTTTGAGCGAGGCTCCACCAACTAGGGCACCATCAATATCCGGCTGGGCCATGAGTTCATCAACATTATCGGGCTTGACGCTACCACCATATTGAAGCCGAATACTGCTAGCTGCTTCTGAACCAAGGATCTCGGCTAGTACCTGCCGAATGGCGGCATGCATCGATTGTGCATCGGCAGGTGTTGCCGTATCACCAGTGCCAATCGCCCATACAGGCTCGTATGCAACGACGAGATCGGCTGCTGCTGATGCCGCGACGCCCTCCAGGCACCCACGTAGTTGCCCGACAACAACCGATTCGGCACGACCGCTATCGCGCTCTGGTTTTGTTTCGCCAACACACAAGATCGGCCGTAATCCATGCGTCATTGCAGAATGCAACTTTCGGTTGATCAGCGCATCACCCTCGCCAAAGATCTGCCTGCGCTCACTATGGCCAACAATCACATACTGGCATCCGAGATCACGCAGCATGACCGGCGAGATCGCACCGGTGAAGGCACCCTGAACCTCGGGATAGACATCCTGCGCCCCAAGGCGGATTGCCGTCCCCTGCAACAATGGGCTGAGTGCATGCAGCGCTGTAAACGGCGGGCAGACAACAATCTCTCGATCAGATGGATTGCCAAGCCCAGCCAGCAAGCCATCGACAAGATCAACCGCTTCGGCAACGGTCTTATACATCTTCCAGTTTCCGGCGATCAATGGTACACGCATAAACAATATTCTCCTCTATTCCAATTGATCAGCAATCTTGGCCATTACTGGCAGATGGTTCGTTCAGGCACCAAACAGGCCAATGATAAAGCTCCAGATCTTCGTCAGGTTGCTCTGCGAACCGATCACGAAGGTCAACAGAATGCCGACGGCTACCGTTACGCCAAACACAACCTGGTTCCAGGCCAGTACTTTTGCGCCATCGAACGGGCCAGCCGGGATCATATTGAACAGGCCAAGCCAGGAATTCAGGCCGACGCCAATCAGGCACAGAAAGAACAACCAATCAGCGCGAATACCAGCCAGATAGGCAATTGGAAACAGCAGCAGAAACAGCAGCGCCAGCACCAGGTTCGAAACCGGCCCAGCCAGCGCAATCAAACCACCCTGGCGCGGCGTCAGATAGCCACGATGCCAGACAGCCCCTGGCGCAGCGATGAAGAAGCCAGCAAAGGCAATCACGATCGAAAGAATAAGCCACTGATTATTGGCCACGAAATGAGCCTCAGCGCCATAGTTGCGAGCGACCACCCGATGGGCCAGTTCGTGAACAACAAAGCCCAGGCCACACACAACCGCCGAGATCAGCAGGAATTCCACAAATCGTGCCGTCAGGATCTGCGCCGCACCAACCTGTGCGACCGCAAATGCAAGCGTTGTTCCTGCCCAGGCTTTAAGCAGCTCAATGTTATCGTTATTACTGCCAGAAAAGATACTCTCATCTGGCGTACGAAGAAAATTCCGCACGTGTATGCTCCTTATATCATCAATACTATCGATACCATTTATGCCATCGATACAATCTATATCGGGCCATTATCGATCAAGCGTACCATCGGCTTCCCAGGCATGAGCGCCAAGCAGTGGAACGAACCGAACACTACTGAGTCGCTCGGTACGAAAGGTATGATCCTGCCGACGCAGGCGAATAAGCAATTGCTCGCCACGCCCACCAATTGGGATGACCAAGCGGCCACCTTCAGCGAGTTGCTCACGGAGTGGTTGCGGAATCCAGGGTGATGCCGCAGGAACAGCAATTGCATCATATGGCGCATAGGCCGGCAGACCAGATGTTCCATCATCAACAAAGACATGGACATTATTGTAGCCAAGTTCTCGTAAACAGGTTTGTGCCGCATGAGCCAAGCTGGGAATCCGCTCGACAGTATAGACTTCAGCAGCGAGCCTGCTTAACACAGCCGCCGAATAACCAGAACCCGTGCCGATTTCTAAGACTCGTTCAACACCCGTCAGTTCAAGGGCCTGGGCCATAAAGGCGACGATATATGGTTGTGAGATCGTCTGTCCTTCGCCGATTGGCAGCGCACAATCGTCATAGGCCTGATCAACAAGTGCCGAGGGGATAAATCGATGGCGTGGAACCGACGCCATCGCATGGAGCACATCCATATTCACAATCTCACGAGTTGCGAGTTGTGTACGTATCATTGCATCACGTTCTGCCTGATAATCCATTGCTACTTCCCTTCGCATATCGTGTTCTCATTATACACTGGTAACGCCCTGGTAGCAGGCAGATGCTAGCCTATCGATCATGTTTAGATATGCAGCAACCATGAGCCGTTCATCAATCAATCCGTCAATCAATCCATTAACCAACCAATCAACCAATCAACCAATGGAGAACCAGCCAATGCAGCCTCAACAAACCCAGCCAAACGACATGGATCTGATTGTACGGGCGCGAACCGGTGATCAAGCTGCCTTCACGCAGATCTATGAGCGCTATGCGCCTGGCATCTATCGCTACATCTATTGTCGTCTTGGGGAAGCCGAGCTTGCCGAGGATCTGCAATCAGAAGTGTTTATGCGGCTCTTTGAAGGGCTGGATCGGTATGAAGATCGCGGTTGGCCACTTTCGGCCTGGCTGTATCGGATCGCCCACGACCGCACAATCGACACGGTTCGCCGACGCCGTGTACGCCAGATTGTTCCATTGGAGGATTGGAGTGCGACGAGCGAAGGCCCTGAGCATACTGTTGTGGCGCGCCTTGATCGTGAAGAAATCCTGCAGATGATCGAGAAGCTCACGGAAGAGCAGCGCCAGGTTATTACATTGCGTTTCATGGCCGAACTCTCGATCCAGGAAGTTGCCCAGAAGACTGGCCGTAGTGAAGGTGCCGTGAAAGCACTCCAATACCGTGGCATTCAATCACTTGCCCGTATGCTCCAAACCCTCTCGGCATAATCGTTCCGATTATCAACAAAATCTAGTTCCTTTCGTGCGATCAGCCACCTGCGGGTGGCTGATCGCATTCGTATGAGCGCTATAATACTGAATACATACGCCTGCATACAAAAGGAACCCATATGTCTATGATCGATCTCCTTCGCCTAATCGCACTTTGTATTGGTGGATACTTAACTGGGTCGATCCCATTCAGCCTGATTGTGGCGCGAGCGCGGGGTGTCGATCTGCGAACGATTGGCAGCGGTAGCATTGGTGCATCGAATGTCTGGCGCAGTTGTGGCTTCGGGCCATTTCTGATTGCAGTACTGCTGGATGTGACCAAAGGGTTTTTGCCAACCCTGGCAGCCATTCAGATTGCACAATTACCTGCACCAGCGGTTATTCTGGTGGGCATGGCAGCAATCCTGGGGCATACCTTCTCACTCTATCTGGGCTTCAAGGGTGGCAAGGCCGTGGCGACTTCAACAGGAGTATTGCTGGCAGTAGCACCTATTCTGATCGCCGTGGGGCTGACGATCTGGATTATTGCGTTTGCAGCCAGCCGTATGGCCTCGGTTGCCTCACTGGCAGGCATTACTGTCGTGACAATCCTCGCAACCAGCCTGTTCGCAATCGGGCAACTACCGCTAGCCTATACCGTGCTCGTCTGGGCAGCCGCGTGTTTGATTGTCTATCTGCATCGATCAAACATTCAGCGATTGCGGGCAGGCACCGAGAATCGTTTTCAGAAGCTCTGGTAACGAGTATCCAGGAGTCAGGAGTCAGGAGTCAGGAGTCAGGAGTCAGGAGTCAGGAGTCAGGAGTCAGGAGTCAGGAGTCAGGAGTCAGGAGTCAGGAGTCAGGAGTTGTTCCGCCGAGGTTTGGCAAGCACCATTCTGTCTTCTGACTCCTGACTCCTGAATACTTAGGCTTTACTGTTTCCGAAACAAAAACAAATATTCGTGCTTGAAGACATAGAAGCCGCCGACGAGTGCCCGGTAGCGCCAGAGTTCACGGCGGGCACGTTTACCGGCAGTGCCCTCGACATTTTTTACGACGATACTCTTGAGCGCGAAGCCGCACTGTAATACTGCCTGCATGGCCAGGAACCCAAGCGGAATCCAATCGCCACGGGCGTATTTATCGCCAATCACGAGTGCCATGAAGCGACCTTTATCCAGCAGTGGTGCGGCATGTTCTACCACACGCCCGAGCATTTCCAGAAACTGATCGACTGATGCGGCATTCGAGAGATCGCGTGAATCATCACTGAATCGAATGATATCGAAGTATGGTGGGTGCAGCATTAGTAACTGGGCCGACCGTTGGCCGTGTTGGGCGAGTGCTTCAGCCAAATTATAGGTAGCGCTATCGCCATCGAGCACCTCACGGACAACAGCATATGGATTTGGCTCTTGCTCGATCAACGCACGCGCCCGTGCAGCAACAGTTGGTTGAAGTTCGATACCAAGCGTATTGCGGCCAAGCCGTTGGCCTTCGATCAAGCTGGTGCCTAGCCCAGCGAATAGATCGATCACCCATTCGCCACGGCGAGTGTAGCGGCGCATAATCTGGTTCGGGATTTGGGGAACAAAATTACCCCAGTAATCGGCTGTATGGGCACCTGTGCTGTCACGTCGATCAATCTGCCACAGGCTATCGGTGATCAGATCATCATATTCGCGCTCCTTCCAGCGATTCAGATTGATATCGCTGAATGGCTGGCGGCGTTCCTCACCAATCGCACGAACCAATCGATCAATATAATAGCGAGCGCGTTCGAGCGTGAGTGTTGCAGCAATTTGATCGATCTCGCCGCGCAAATAGCCAACCGTCAGCTCAACCGTCTCACCGATCTGATCGGGAATCAGCATCCCCATTGGGTTGGCAATTTCCTGCACTAGCGCCGCCGCCTGGGTTCGTAATTGATGCAGATCAGCAGCATCGCGCAGGTTATTCAGCGCCGTTAACAGGGCTGCCTGATTGAATGGGAAGGGAAAACTGTCATTTTCATCAGCATCATCAGTCAACAGGCCATGATCATCGGGATTCGCCATCATTCCCTCGCCTCAGCAATTGCGAATTATCAGATTCCATCGCCATGATTGAGGCCTATCTCAGACGATGCCGGCATCGTGCTCGGTGGCATGGGCGTACGAGATGGGATATCGAAATGGCAGTTATCGGAAAGCAAATGGACGCGCAACCCAAACAGCGCCAATGGCGCATGCTCGGCAACACGGTGGATATCGGTATAGCTAACCTCGGTGCCATCCACAACCATGACGGAGCCACGACCAATCACGGTGAGGTGCCCATCGGGATCGATCTGCACAGCAGTATCTTCATCCAGGCCGATTCCGATCAGATCTGGATTATAGGCGATGGCCGTCATCAATCGGCCAGCACGGTTACGTGCGCCAAAATGCTGATCAACCACCAGTCCTGTGACTAACCCAAGGCCAGGGGCGAATTGCATCATTGCCTTGCGTGGTGCGATACCACTGCCACCATAGGCCAGCATATGTTCGGGTGCCACCGATGCGCCGGCACTTGTTCCAGCGATAACACCACCATCACGATGGCAACGACGAATTGCTTCGGCCAATGGAGTACCACCAAGTAATGCCGTCAGCTTGAGTTGATCGCCGCCAGTGATGAACAAACCCGTGGCATTGGCGATCTGCTCAGCCGGTAATGGATGGCGTGCTTCGGTGCGATCACGGGCTTGGAGCACTTCTGCACTCGCAGCGCCAAGTTCGGTAAATAACGCCATATAACGACGGCCTACCAGATCCTCATAGGAAGAGGCAGCCGCAATGATCACAATCCGTGCGTTAATACCACCCGCTAGCTCAACAAAGCGGCGCAGTACGACCCGGCTACCAACTTTGTCCTCTGCACCACCGATTAACAAGAGTGGACCGCGTGTCTGTTTCACTATTCGTTTCGTTGTATGCTGCAATGATTATTGTATTCATTATACTGGATCTCGAGATAGTGCAATATAGCTCTTGACTCTTATAACGCAGTGTGTTATACTCCATCCATAACGCAATGCGTCATACAACAATCGGCGAATGCCGAACAAGAAGGAGCATATCATGACAACCAGGAACAACGACACAATTGATGAGGTCGTCGAGACAACAGCAGCGGCTGTTGCGAGTGCGAGCGACAAAGCCACAGACAAGGTTGAGGCGACCGAGAAGCGGGCACACAAAGCCGTGAAGCATGCTGCTGCACAGGCCAGCGATGTGGTCGAGACAGTCGAGGTCAAGGTCAATGAGGCCGTCAATAGCACAGGCACATCGAGCGCATGGCTGATCGATGGTTTCCGCAGGCTGATGCTGGCAAGCGTTGGTGCAGTAGCCATGACAATCGATGAGGCCGAGGGCTTGGTTGACAAATTGGTTGATCGTGGTGAACTGGCTCAGAAGGATGGTCAGAAGCTGCTGAAAGACCTGCAGAGCCGTGTGAGCGGTTCCCGCCCAATCGTCCCCGCACAGGTCGAGAAGGTTGGTGATCGGATCGAGCAAGGGGTCGAGGAAGTTCTGAGCCGCTTGAATATCCCATCGAAGCGCGATATTGAGGAACTCAGTTCGAGAATCGCCCAACTGACGGCACGGGTTGAGGAATTGAAGAAGAAATAGTATTCAGGAGTCAGGAGTCAGAATAGCGCTATTGTAGGGCTGTAGAGACGCAAGATCTTGTGTCTCTACAGCCCTACAATAGCATCTCCCTTCATGCTATACTGGCTTGCCACATCCACATTCGGCAACGCATGGAGGGCACGATGAAAGCAGTGGTCATGGCCGGGGGCGAAGGTTCACGCCTGCGTCCCTTGACAATCAACCGACCAAAGCCAATGGTGCCAATCGTTGATCGGCAGGTGATGGCACATATCATTGAGCTGCTCAAATTACATGGCATCACCGAACTGGTCGTTACGATCCAATACTTGGCCAACGCGATCCAGGATCAATTTGGCGATGGCTCCTCATCCGGTGTGCATATCGAATATTCACTTGAAGAACAGCCACTTGGAACAGCTGGCAGTGTTCGCCATGCAGAACATCTGCTCAGAGAGCCATTTTTGGTCATCTCGGGCGATGCGCTGACCGATTTTGATCTCTCGAAGCTGATGGCTTTTCATCGCGCCTCTAAGGCCAAGGCGACGATCACGCTTGCTAGGGTTCCGAACCCACTCGAATATGGGGTCATTATTGTCGATGAGCGCGGCAATGTGCGCCAATTTCTGGAAAAGCCAAGCTGGGGTGAAGTATTTTCCGATACAGTCAATACTGGCATCTATGCACTCGATCCAGATGTGTTTCGCTATATTGAGAAGGGCAAACTCACCGATTGGTCCAAGGATGTCTTCCCGAAGATGCTGCGTGCGAATGATGCGCTGTTTGGCTATATCGCCGATGGCTATTGGACAGATGTTGGCACGATCGAAGAATACATGCGCGCCAACCGTGATTATCTCTCGGACAAAGTCAATCTGCCGCGCGTTGGCCAGAAGGTATTCGATGATGTTTGGGTCGATGGTGATGCTGAAATCGCCCCCGACGCCCAGTTTCATGGGCCTGTCTTTCTTGGCCATGGTGCCAAGATCAAGCGTGGCGCGATCATCTATGGCCCATCGGTTATTCGCGATTACACGATTATTGATGAGCGGGCAACGATCGACCGCTCGATTATCTGGCGGAATTCCTATATTGGCGAGCGAGCCGAATTACGTGGCGCGATTGTTCTGCGGCAGTGCAATATCAAAAGCCGGGTTGTGCTGTTTGAAGGAACTGTCGTTGGCGATCAGACGGTGATCAATGCTGGTGCTGTGATCGGCGCAAATGTCAAGATCTGGCCGTCCAAAGAGGTTGATGAAGGCGCAACAATCAGCAGCTCGATCATCTGGGGATCGCAGGGGCGGCGGGTGTTGTTTGGGCGCTATGGAATCAGCGGCCTGGTAAATATTGATCTGACACCCGAGTTCTGTGCAAAGCTTGGTGCTGCCTTTGGAGCCACGCTCCCGCTTGGTGCGAATGTGACGATCAATCGCGATGCCCATTACACCCCACGCATGCTGAAACGCGCCCTAATCGCCGGGCTGCCATCGGCTGGTGTGAATGCCATTGATCTCGACAATGTGCCGATTCCGGTTGCGCGCTTCATGACCAAATCGATGAATGCGTTGGGTGGCGTGCATGTGCGGCTTTCACCACTTGATAATCGAGTTGTCGATATCAAGCTATTCGATTCGCAAGGCCTGGATATTGATACTTCCAGTGAGCGCAAGGTTGAGAGCGTATTCTTCCGCGAAGATTATCGGCGGGTCTACCTTCAAGAAATTGGGCGGATCGTCAAGGCCGAACATATTGAGCGGGATTATAGCGAGGCGTTCCTCAAAACCCTGCGCCCAGAAGCACTCAGAGCGATTGCGCGCGATTTCAATCTGGTGATCGACTATGCCAATGCTAACGCAACAACTATTTTGCCCCATATTCTGCGCCGCCTGGATGTCTCAGTTGTCGAACTCAATGCAAATCTGGATGACACACGCATTTTCCAGACGATGGAGGAGTTTGAAGAAGGCATGGATCGCCTTTCGCGGATTACGCCAGTGCTTGGTGCGCGCCTTGGTGTGCGCATCGACAGCGGTGGCGAACGAATCTTCATCGTCGATGACACTGGGCGACGGTTGCCAAATATTCTGGCGCTGGCTGCACTCACAGCGCTGACCCTGGCTGTCAATGAGGGTGGGACAGTCGCGGTACCAGTGACTGCTCCGCGTGCGTTTGAGGAAATTGCTGCACGATATGGTGGCAACATCATTCGGACACGCACGACACTAGCGGCACTCATGCGAACTGCCATGACCAACCCTGATCTGCTGTTGCTTGGCGATGGCAATGGCAACTATATTTTTCCATCGTTTGTGCCGCACGCCGATGGATTATTTGCCGTCGTGAAGATGATGGAACTGCTGGCATTACGCGACACAAAGCTCTCTGAGGTTGTTCGTGAGCTGCCACGCTACCATATGAGCCAGGCGCGGGTGCCATGCCGTTGGGAACACAAGGGCAAGGTGATGCGGATTCTGAACCAGCAATACCAGGATCGCAAGATTGAGCAGGTCGATGGCATCAAGATCGATCTTGGCGATGAATGGGTGCTTATTCTGCCCGATCCAGATGGCCCATTCTTCCATGTGATTGCTGAAGGCAGCAGCGATGACCAATCCCGCATTCTGGCCGAGAAATATGCCGGGCTTGTGACGGGGCTACAGTAGTTAGGGAAGCTCACGCGCATCAAAACCATCGGGTAAGAGTGTTTGTGGAGATGTGACACGCTGCGCATCGCCCATATTGGCAAGAATAACAACAGCATGCGGGGCGAGTTCGTGGATCACCTGGCGGCATGTGCCACATGGGCTAACCGGGCCGCTCGTATCGGCGACGACGGCAAGCGCAATAATCTCACGTTCACCAGCCGCATAGGCACTGAACAGTGCCGTCCGCTCGGCACAGACTGTTGCAGGATAGGCGGCATTTTCAATATTACAGCCAGGGAACACGCGGCCACTTGCCGTCAGCACTGCGGCACCAACGGCAAAGCGTGAGTATGGAATATATGCCAGCTCGCGTGCGGCGCGTGCGGCCTCAATGAGCGCCTTGTGGTTCAGCGGCTCGCTCGCCATTCTGCGCCTCTTTCATCTCACCGATTGTGTTATCGTCCGAGAAACTATAGCGAATCCGCAGGCGACGGGGCCGGAGTCCTTCTACCGACAAGACATTCACCGTCACGCCATCACCAATCTGAACCTCATCGCCAACCAGCGGAACGCGACCGAGCTGTTCGTAGATCAATCCACCGATTCGGTCAGATTCCTCCGATTCCAGATTCAGGCCAGTCAGATCATTCAGATCGTCCAGCAGAACCCGTGCATCGACGATCAACTCGTTGTTGCTGATCCGCTGGACTTCCGGCTCCTCGGTATCATATTCATCCTGAATATCACCAACGATCTGTTCAAGCAAATCCTCAATGGTTGCCAGGCCAGCTGTACCGCCATATTCATCGACCACAACTGCTAGGTGAACCCGGCGTGCCTGAAGATCTTTCAGCAGCATGTCGACTTTCATCGTTTCTGGGACAAAATGTGGTTGGCGTAAGATCGCCATCAGTGGCACATCGCGGCGTCCAGCGCGCAAATAGGGCAGCAGATCCTTGGCGTACAGGATGCCAATCACCTGATCGATTGTCTCGTGAAAGACCGGAATGCGTGAGTGGCCATTCGCAATCACCATATCGAGGGCGAGATCGACACTCGCGTGTTCATCGAGGGCGATAATATCGACGCGCGGGATCATAATTTCACGAACGAGCGTATCACCGAAGGAGAAGATTCCCTCGATCATATCCCGTTCATCCGGTTCGATCAGGCCCTCTTCCTCGCCGACATTGACAAGCAAACGCAGTTCTTCTTCCGTCACCAGCGGATGCTGAGCGGCAGCGCTGCCAATCAGGGACCGCACGATTGGGCGGGTCAGGAAGCCAATAGCAGCAGCCAACGGCCAGAGAATCGTCGCACCAATCACCATCGGGCCAGCCAGGACGCGAGCCGTATTCGAGACATTATGCAGCGCAATGGCGCGTGGCAATGCCTCGCAGAAGATCAGGATCACCACCAGGAGCAGAGCCAGCGTACCGATCACACCAATTGGCGAAAATGATCGTGCAACAACCAGCGTGAGAGCCGTCGCCACAATAATCGCGGTAAGATCCAGCAGACGGATCGTCACCTTAAAGCGATATGGATCGGCAAGTAAATGGCGAACGACCGTGGCACGCGGAGAATCCTCTTCTTGGAGCACATTAAGACGGTGACGACTAATTGCTGTCAATGCCGCCTCAACTGCCGAAGTGAATGCGAGGACGAGGAGCGAGAGGGTAATACCAATCGCCAAAAGACTAGGTTCAGGATCCACGAATCTACTATTTCCTATCGCTATGAGAATAACGCGCTAACCGACAGATCCTTGTGAATGCGCATAATCGCTTCACCAAACAGGGACGCGACGCTGATCACCCGGACGCGTGCATTAGCTGCGCTTTGGGGCAACGGAATCGTATTGGTAACGATTGTTTCGACCAACACGGAGTTTGCCATAATCGAGAGCGCCTCGCCCGCAAAAATGGCATGGGTCGCGCAGGCATACACATTATGGGCACCCCGATCCTTCAGCGCACGGGCAGCCTGGGCAAGGGTTCCGCCAGTGGAGATCATATCATCGACAATTACAGCTGTTTTCTGATCGACATCACCGACCATTTCGAGTATTTCGACTGAATCGGGCTGCGGGCGCTGTTTCGCAATAATCGCCAGGCCTGCTCCGATCCGTTCGCGGAACTGATTTGCACGCCCTACACCGCCAGCATCTGGCGAGACGACAACCGGTGCTGGCAGGTTCAGTTCACGAACATACTCGGCCAGGAGCGGCCCTGCCTGCAGATGGTCAACGGGAATATCAAAGAAGCCCTCAATGGCAGGCGCATGCAGATCCATTGTCAGCACACGGTCTGCGCCAGCTGTGCGAATCAGGTTAGCAACCAATTTGGCCGAGATCGGCTCGCGGCCCGTTGTCTTCTTCTCCTGTTTTGCATAGCCATAATAGGGAATCACTGCCGTCACACGCGCTGCCGAGGCACGGCGCAGGGCATCAATTAGCAATAAGAGTTCCATCAGATTCTGATTCACCGGCGTACAGGTCGGCTGGATGACAAAAACATCCGAACCGCGTACGTTTTCCTCGATCTTCACACGAGTCTCGCCATTCTGGAATGTGCCGACCAGTACACGACCAAGGTTGTGGTTCATACACTCGGCAATCTCCTGCGCCAGGGCGCGGTTTGCATTACCGGTGAAAATTTGCAGCCGACCTTCCATGAATCCTGTGTATCGCTTTCTACTCAGCAGAGCGCCGCTCGCCGATATGATGGCTAAACGGCTCGATATCTGCACCCGGATTGATCGTCACCCCTTCGAGCAGCGCATAACGGACACGCGCCCCAGCACCAACCAGCGTATCTTTCAGGGTTGCATATGGCCCAATCATACAGCTAGCGCCAACATTCGTTCTGCCACTGAGCAGTGTTCCCGGTAGCAGTGTTGTATCGCGCCCAATTGTCACACCAGCATCAACATAGGTTGTGTCGGGATCGATGACGGTGATCCCATCACGCATTAGTATATCGAGAATACGCTGCCGCATCACGCGATTGGCCTGGGCTAGTTGAACTCGATCATTGACGCCAAGGGCCTCCTGGTGATCGGCAGCTTCGATTGCGATCACTGCGCCGGAGCCACCTGCCGCTACAGCCATCGCCACCAGATCAGTCAGGTAGTATTCGCCCTTGATCGGGCTACGGGGCACCTGCGGGAGTGTTTCCCACAGCCATTTGGCCTGAATACACATCATACCGCTATTACACTCACCAACAAGCCGCTGCGCTGGTGTTGCATCGCGTTCCTCAACAAGGCCAGTAACGTGGCTCTCTGAATCGCGCAACACCCGCCCATAGCCAGTTGGCACATTTGGTCGAAAGCTGAGCAAGGCCAGCAATGCCTGATGATCACGGCGTGACGCCACCAATGAACGAGCCGTTTCAGATCGAAACAGGGGAGTATCACCAAACAGGATGAGTACATCATCCGCTGCATTCAATAGCAGATCGCGAGCCTGTAACAATGCGTGGCCTGTGCCGAGCCGTTCTGCCTGGGTCGTGTAGCGATAGTGATTGCCAAATGTCTGCCGAATTGGATCGAGCGTCTCCTCTGCAACGACCATCACCGTTTCGGCGGCATCGAGTGCATCGGCAATTGCAAGAACATGGCCAAGCATAGGCCACCCACATACTTGGTGCAGAACCTTTGGAAGAGACGATTTCATTCGCGTCCCCTCGCCAGCAGCCAGCACAACCACAGCTAAACGCATATCATTCATGAAATAAAAAAGCACAGCGAAGCGTAACTTCACTGTGCGATATGTCCCCCGGCGCGAATATTCCGGCGCGACAGCGGTGCAGAGTATGTTCGAGGTGTTGGATCATCTCCGCAGAACCATAACTGGCTGCCGGGCTAGGGCTCGAACCTAGACAAACGGATTCAAAGTCCGTTGTGCTACCATTACACAACCCGGCATCATCAACACCGCACATATTATAGCATGAGGGTAGGTGCATAGCAACCGTAGGAATCGAGTGGAGCGTCGCGTTAACGTCGTAGCTTCCCGAAATATAGTCCGCAGATTACACAGATTATGTACTGCTTCTATAATAATCATGATGATAAACATATAGGAGCCGCTCATGCGCCCTTTTGCCATTCGACGCTTGCCAATCCTTGCCGGAATACTCGGACCACTGATCTTGGGCATCGCCATCACAAGCCTGAGCATCCTGCAGTACGATTTCATGCGTTCGCTGCGTTGGCACCCGCTCGATGCCCCAACCACCGATTGGCCGAGCGGGCTGGCATTGGGGCCATATGGTGCCTGGATGACGCTCACATTTATTGTTTGCGGAATCTTGCTGATTGTTTTTGCACGCGCACTCGCACAAACTCTGCGCGCCTCACGCACTGGCCGTATTGGCGCACAGCTTCTTGTATTGGCCGGAATCGCAATGATTGCCCTGAGTTCGCCAACTGATCCAACCTATGGGGCTGGGCCAGCAACAATCACCGGGCGAATCCATGATGCGGCATATGTGGTGCTAGCTCTGAGCCTGCTGCCAGCCATGCTGTATCTGGCTGGGAGCTTTCGAAATGATCCGCAGTGGCAAGGCTACACGCTGCTGACACTATGTGTGACAGTGCTTGTCGGGCCAGCGTTCGTGTTTAAGGGGTTTCTGTTCTATGGCCTACTAATCGCCATTATTATCTGGTTCGAGGCATTGGCGGTGCGGATGTGGATGTTGCAAGCGAGCGACTAACGACGTGTATGTGAAAGATATTCCAGCGTAAATCGCATCGAGCGGCAGCGTGCAGTTAATTGCATCGAGGGTTATTGTGTCTTCAAGCACATCAGTCAGATCTTGAGCAGTGTTACTGGCCCATCCTGGCGCGAGCGTGGCCAATGGTCAGGATTCAGGATTGGGGAAAAGTACACAAGGAACAAAGCAACAAATAGTGCTTCTTATTCACTTGTTCTTGGTTTTACTTCTCGGTTCGTATGACTCGCCCAGAATCTCGCGCAGGCGCATGAGCGAATCGGCCAGCACCTGATCGCTATCGCGACCATAGCCACCCGATTTGGGTAGCCCGCCGATCTCGAGAATTGCTGGCCCAGCGAAGCCTGCCGAGGCAAGCACCTCAAAATAGCGGCCAAACTCGATAGACCCGAGGCCAATTGGCAGATGATGGTTCACTTCTGGAAGTGGCGTATCGGAAACATGCAGCATGCTCATGCGCGGCGCTAGTTCGAGATACCGATCAACCTGAGCGAGTGGGGCATGATTAAGATCCCATACAAACCCAAGGCCAGGCACTTCTGCAAGTGTGATCGCGCAAACACCCGGTTCGGCAAACAGTGGAATATCTGGCTCATTATGTTCCAGTCCAAAGCGGAAACCACCCGCTGTTGCAATTGCAACCGCCTGCTCCAGTTGAGGAATAACCTCGCGCTCGACCCGCCGCAGTTCTGAGTTCGTCATGCGGGTTGCTGGCGCGAGGTGCCAATGAACGCACACACACCCAAATGCTTCAATCGCGGGCAGGTTTGCATGCAGCACATCAAGTGGCGTCCGGCCCATCTGTGTTCGCCCATCGGCGGTGAGCCGTACCACAATCTCCATCACGGGAGCGATGCCAGCCGAGCGCAGTGCTGCGCCAACCAGATCGAGTTCATCGCCCAGATAGGCAGCATCAATACCCTGTTCGCGGCCATTGAATTGAATGCTATCGAAGCCGGTTTTCGCAGCGAAATCGATCTCCTGACGAACTGGCCGCCAATTTATCGGAAAGAGGCGGGCATTCATGCCAACCAGCACAGAACCACGAGCGCACATCAGAGCAGCCCCTCTGCCAGCAACAGCTGATCCAGTGCTTCGATCAGGGTATCAACGGCCTCGATCACCATTGAATCACCAACAGCACCAGCCTGTATCAGCGCATGGATCTGTTCTGCCATCCCTGGCGGCACATGGGCACATGCGGTTACAGCAAAGCTCACAAGCCGCTTCTCACCCGGATGGAGAACCCGATTCAGCGCGAACAGAATGTCGAAGTAGCTGGCCAGAAGCGCGGAAATGCGATGATTGATACTCACGAGATCATTATGGGCAATCGCCCGCTCCAACTGATGCCGATAGGACGAGAGATTACGGCGCAGGATCGGATGGTTCTTGGCAATAATTGCTTGGCGCAATTCCGGTGGGTATGGCTGGCTGGCCCGTTGCTGGAGTGCAGCGAACCAGCCATTACGATCAAACAGCGCCAATGCGGTGCGGGTGTTATGCCAGAAGCAGGTTGAATAGCCAACCGAACCCGCGTGGCGAACCAGCACCCGATCCAGTTGATCCTCGATCCAAGCCAGATGCCGGAACATGACATCAAAGCAAATACCAGTGGTTCGATCAATCCATTCATCGCCCGGCTCCCAGAACTGATTATCAAGTTCCAGCCGATCCGCGAAAGCCCGTGCAACCATACGGCGATCCGCAAGCGAAAGCGCAGTGTGTGTATAAATATACAGATCGAGATCCGAACCAGAATCAGCGATACCCGTAGTCTGCGAACCAGCCAGCACAACGGCCTCGACATGTGACAGAGCTGCGTAGGCATTGGCGATGTGCTGGGCCAGTGCAATTCGATCAGAGAACGCTGGATCAATTGGCATGTGAGACATACAGATATTCCTTGGGTGCCTATGGCAGATTAGCAATCGCCTGCTGATAGCGCGTTGGCAATTCCTCTGCGCTCGCGATAGTCATCGCAAGATCGCGCAGCCGACCATCGCCAACCCCATACACCCAGCCGTGGACTGTGAGGTTTTGGGTGCGTTGCCAAGCGCTTTGGACAATGGTTGTCTGGCAGACATTGATCACCTGTTCGATCACATTCAGTTCGCATAATCGCTGGAGCTGGTGGGTGGCATCTCGGCAGGCGTTGAGGGCAGCGATATGTTTGTTCCGAACATCCTGCACATGCCGTAACCAGTTATCGATCAGGCCGAGCATACGGTTTGTGTGTGCGGCTTCGATGCCACTACATCCATAGTGTCCACAGACGATAATATGTTCCACCCGCAGTACCTCAACGGCAAACTGTAGCACCGCCAGGCAGTTTAGATCGGAATGAACGACGATATTGGCAACATTGCGATGGACAAACATCTCTCCGGGGAGCACATCGACGAGTTGTGTTGCTGGGACACGGCTATCGGCGCAGCCGATCCACAGGTATTTAGGATTTTGCTGATTGGCAAGCCGTTGAAAGAAGGTCGGATCCTCGGCGGTCATCTGGTTCGCCCAATTATGATTATTGATCAGTAGCTGCTGCACATCCGCCATGTTTTGTCACCACCTGTAATACATTTCATTAGAAGCGGAAGGGTGCTGGCCCTGTAATTGTTACACGCTGTTCGCCAACCAGGAGATCGATGCTCAGTGGCACATCCAGGGCAGGCCGCCCAGTTTCAGGGTACCAGATACGCCCATGCGCCACAATGATCAGCAGGCCATGTTCATCGCCAACCGCTGTGAAGATCTCGCTCGTGCCACGATATGGCAGCAGCTGAATATCGGTGGAAAGCTGTGCAACCAACCCTGGCACATCAGCGGTTGCCAGGCCAATCTCGCTAACATTGAGCAGGCTGGCCGCGCCGAATGGTTCTTCGGTGGGATGGGGCAGCGTGTGGCGTGCGATAAGTTCTGCGATATTGCCAGCCGGATCATAGAAGTACAGATTATGAGCATCCCAATTCTCGGAATAGAAGCGATCCTGTCCGCTGCTATCGGCGATCAGCGGGGCACGCTGGCTGATCCAGTTGGCTGCTGCATCAAACTGGTGGGGCGGGATATTAAACGCGAAATGATAGATCGGGCCTGGTGTTTCCGCTGTGTGGGTGAAGATCAGCCGTGAACTACCGATGGTGATTACCAGGGTATTGTTGGCATCCAGAATTGCCAAAAGGCCAAGCGTATCGCCATAGAAATGCTGAAGTTCTGGGAGATCATTGGCTACTAGGCGAAGTTCTTGGATGTGCATGCTAGGCCCACCCCAGATCATCGGGATTAGCGCGCTTTTTGCGGGCAGGTTTGCCAGCCCCATCATTACCAGGTTCTTCACCTAGTTCTTCATCCAAGCCATCGCTATTCATTTCTTCTTCAAGCATCTCATCGACCATCTGGTTCCAATCCTCGCCAGCATCCTCACCAAGTTCCTTGCCCAGTTTCTTGGCCC
The DNA here is from genome assembly GCA_038214135.1 of Chloroflexales bacterium. GTDB lineage: Bacteria > Chloroflexota > Chloroflexia > Chloroflexales > Roseiflexaceae > JANLSE01. The sequence continues at coordinate 122,399 of JBBQSD010000002.1, forward strand.
AGCGGGCAATCGAACGCGGATCGGTTTCGTCCAGGCCAGCAAACATGCCTGGATCAGCCAGCGACTCGGCGCGGGCTTCTTCTGATTTGAGCACAGCAACTCGTGAAATCGCCCGCTTCACCTCAATGGCCCCGCAGCGTGGGCAGGCCAATCCGGGTGGATCGCTAAACCCCTGGACGAGCTTCTGGAAGCGGCCATTACAGGATGGGCATAGGTATTCGTAGATTGGCATCGGCTAACCCTTATACAAGTGCTTTCAGCTCTCAGCTCTCAGCTCTGAGCTCTCGATCATAGATGTTTGTACAAAACAGACGTTGTGGTGAAAGCAAGAACCTTCCATCTACACTAAAAAGCTGACGGCTGATGGCTGACAGCTTACCGCTACCCACGTAGTGCTTTAATCGCCAATGGCAGGCGTGGCAACAGATCACTGGCAATGGCACCCATATCGCCAAGATCGGCTAGCACCAGTTGCCCAGCCGCTCCGTGCAGATACACACCAAGGGCTGCTGCGTCAAACGGGCTGAGCCCCTGCCCCAGAAGTGCCGTAATCACGCCAGCCAGTACATCACCGGTGCCAGCAGTGGCCAGTGCTGGGTTGGCACCATCGTGGCGCAGTATACGCCCTTCTGGATGGGCGATAATGGTTGCCGGGCCTTTGAGCACAATAATCTGGCCCCAGCGCAACGCAGCATCAGCGGCGATCTGTTCGGCATCGCCATTCACTTCGGTAACACCAAGCAAGCGCGCCATCTCACCGGCATGCGGTGTCAGCACACAGCGGCCACGCGGTAGCTGTTCCCACCATGAGAATGAGCCTTCCTCGGCGGCTGGCGTTGGCGGTGCTTGTGGCTCATCGGCGGATGAGGAACCCCGCAAAAAGAACTCATTGCGCCGCTCTGGTGTTGGTGCCAGATGCTGACTGAGCAGGTAGAGCGCATCGGCATCCAGAACCGTCGGCGGTAACTCTGGCCGCTCCCCACCTGCCGCAGCTGCATCAGTACCACGGCCAAAGCCAATCCGCGATTTGGGGCGTGGCGCTTCCAGGCCCAGTAAGCGCTCCAGAAACCGCTTGGTTGGCTCCTCGCGGCCAAGGCCTGGCCCAACCAGCAACGACTTGTACTCAGCCAGCGATTTCAGCAATTCATCGGCGGCACCTTCGCCAAGCACACCCCATTCGACCTCCGGCAGCAGCGCGTAGATCACCTCGGGAATGCGCCCCGGCCCACCAGCAGAACTTCGCCCAGTTGCCAAACAAACCAGCCCAGCCCCGGCGCGAGCTGCCCCGGCGGTGGCAAGTGCGGCCGCACCAGGATACTGTGGCGATCCAGCCACAACCAACACTTTGCCGAATGTATATTTATGGGCATCACCAGGGCGTGCTGGCAGTATGCTGAGCGCATACTCAGCGGTGATCAGTTCGGTCATGTACACGATCCTCCAATATGTATCCGCAGATTGATTGGCCGCTCTGCTTGCATGCTCAGGAATTATCCGCAGATGTCGCAGATGTCGCAGATTGATCGGCTACGCTGCTCGCTTGACTATACCAATATTGTACATCATTGGCACAGAGTATAGAGCTACGCCAATTCTAATCCGCAACTTCAACAATCATCTCAATCTCGACGGCATAATCGAGTGGCAGCACCATGCCAACGGCACTGCGGGCGTGCTGGCCAGCAGCACCAAAGACCTCATTCAGCAGATCGCTGCACCCATGAATGACCCCTGGCGTGTTGTTGAAGCCCTGCCCCACATTGACCATACCCAACACCTTGACAACCCGTACGACCTTGTCGAGGCTACCAACAACACTCTTGACGGCGCGTAGGCAGTTAAGCGCCGCATAGCGAGCTGCCGCATAGCCCTGTTCTAGCGTGAGATCGGTGCCGACTTTCCCTTTGATCTCGTCATCGCCCCAGCGCGAAACCTGCCCCGCTGTATAGACCAGATTGCCCGTTCGGACGGCGGCCATGAACTTGCCATTGAACCCATCGGCTGGTTCGATTGTGTAGCCCATCTCGGCGAGCTTTGCTTCATACGACATTGAGATTGCCTTTCTTAGCGTAATCTTCCGCGTGCTGCAATTGGCAGACGCATCTCGATGCGATCACCACGGACGCCAACAACTTCATCGAACATATTACTGACGGTGCAGCAATGGTTGGGAATGATTGTCACACGCTCGCCAATGGCTGGGCGCGCATCACAACCCGAGAAATCGACATGACCATGTTCCTCGGAAAGCCCGTAGATCTGCGCCTCGGGGTACTCCACAATATAGCCATGCCCATCCAGGCCATTCGTATCCGAGGTAAGGGTCTTGCTGCCAGCATCAACAATCACTCGATCAGCGGTTGGCCGGCTCACGACCGTTACAATCACAGAAAGCGCACACTGATTATAGGTCATCACCCCAACCTGGACACACTTGCGATCACCATAGATCGAAGTGCCAACCCGATATTCCGTCACCTCGCGCCATGTGTGCGCCTGCCACATCTTTGGGCAACCGCCGCCACTGACGCGCTCAACCGCAATGCCATCGGCAGCGAGTAATGCCTTTGTTTCGGCCATGAATGGATCGGTCGCATCACTACATGGGTAGGTCATGAGTCCGCCGAAGTGTAAACCGGGAGCCATGGCGATCTGGCGAGCCAGCAGCACTGCTGTTTCTGGAGATTGGGCACCACAGCGTCCGCCGCCAGTGTCGCATTCGACAAGCACGGTAAGTGGGGCAGGTTCATTGGAGAACCGATCCGCCAACCCATCGATCACCTCTGGCGAATCGGCAGTAACGCTGATCGTTATGTAATGTGCCAGCGCCGCCAGGCGATCTAGCTTTTGGCTGCCAATCAGGTTATAGGGCAGGAAGATATCGGCACAGCCAGCCTGGGCCATCACTTCTGCTTCGCCTAGCTTCTGGCAGGTAATGCCGATTGCGCCAGCCGCCAGTTGTTTATGGGCAATGAACGGGCTCTTATGGGTTTTGATATGCGGGCGATTGGCAATTCCATGTTCGGAGAGGTAGCTTTGTAGGCCAGCGATATTGGCTTCCATGCGATCAAGATCGACAACAGCAACCGGCGTATCAAGGTCGGAACGATTCATTGCACGCTCCAGTCCGGGCAGATTCATGCCGCCCACAATTGTTGGCTCACGACAGAACACTTTCAATATGCCATCATACCATGGCTAGCGGTAGTACCCAACGCAGGGTACAATAGGGCATAGCATGAGTATACATTGGCAATTATTTCAAGAAGAAAGCTATACGTAGCATATATCCGTACACGATATAGGAGTATGGAGAAGAGGAGCGGGGTATGGGTTGGTCATTCTCAATTGCAAAAGTAGCCGGTATTAGCATTAAGGTTCATGTCACCTTTTTCCTGATTCTGGTGCTTGGCGCTGTACAGTGGGGTGTTCCATATGGTGCCACTGGGGCAGTCTTCGGTGTGATATTAATGATCCTTTTGTTTGTGTGTGTCACATTGCACGAACTTGGGCATAGTATTGTCGCGCAGCGGCTTGGCATTCCCGTTCGTGAGATTGTTCTGCTGCCGCTTGGCGGAGTGGCACTGCTCTCACGCAACCCAACGAAGGCATGGCACGAATTAGTGATCGCTGCCGCTGGGCCGCTTGTCAATGTTGTGATTGCAGCCATTCTGTTTGCGGCTACCGGGGCGGCATCTGCGCTGGGCAGTTTGGATGGCCAAGCATTGCAACAGGAAGCACCACCATCACTCAGTTCCCTGTTGATCTGGTTATTACAGGCCAATATCTTTCTGGTACTGTTCAACCTTATTCCAGCGTTTCCACTCGATGGCGGGCGGATCTTTCGGGCGCTACTTTCCATGGTTCTGGCACCACGAACCGCCACCCGCATCGCAGTGGCTATTGGCCAGGCAATTGCCATTCTGCTTGGTGTGTTTGGCGTATCGAGCGGTAATTTCAGCCTAGTGTTGGTGGCAATTTTCATCTTCTTCGGGGCCGGGCAGGAGAATGCCGAAGGGCAGGCACGCACCATGCTGATCACCAAGCGGGTCGGCGATGCCTATAATCGTTATGCGCTTACGCTTGAAATTGGAGATCGAGTCAGCAAGGTTGTTGATTATATTCTAACAAGCTACCAGCCCGATTTCGCGGTAGTGCAGGGCAGCAAACTGCTTGGGATTGTCACCCGTGATGATGTGTTGCAGGCACTTGCCAGCGACCCACGCGATCTGTTTGTGACGGGCGTGATGCGCCGCGAGTTTCTGCGGGTGGCACCCAGCCTGACCCTTGATGAGGTGAGGGAGCAGATGGCAGAACAGAAAGCTCGGGTCGCTGCTGTCTATGATGGCGAAGCGTATCTTGGGCTTGTCAGTGCGGAGGATATTGCCGAGGCATTGGCAGTATTGGCCTTTCAACAGCGCCAGGATGAGCTACGCAAGCAGAATCCGGATTTGGCAACCTAGCAGCTTTCAGGAGTCAGGAGTCATACCAAGTCGCTTTCTAGCATACAATCTCGTATCGCGTCTGGATGCACCAAGCCCGTTTGCAATGTTATATGCTGGAACGCAGATTGGTATCAGAAGGTCTGGCGCAATTGATTATACGTGATTATCATCAGCGCGATATTGAGCCAGATCTGTTGCCTGAACACCGTTACTTGATACTAACCTATAGTGCTTTTCATCAGATACAGTCATATAAAATATCTCGTCAACCTCCTCAAGCTGAATATGAATAATTGCCAAAGAGTCTTCGCTTTTGAATTGCATTCCTATAGGGCGACAAATTGCATGAGGATACTGAGTATGGCATAGTGCGAGATCTTGATATACTTGAGCTGCACCAAAGCTATCTCCAGGAGACTTTGCTTGACACGGCATAACATAGTGTGCTCCGTTCTTACTGACCCCAACATATACTTCGTCTATCTCGATTTGACCAATGCTAGGTACTTTCGTGCGATAGTGATTTTGAATCGAGTAACAGGCCATCCCAGTAAATATGTCTAGTATTCGATTATATCGAATCTTTGTAAGGAGAGCCTGCTCATCCATGCCCGGCGCATATCTCTTGAAAATCTCTGGAGTCGCATCTGGTATCTTGATCTCGGTACGATTTGGTGCAGGAGCGATCTTACCTGGAATTGCCAGCCTAAACTCATAGGCTGCATCACCAGCACCAAGAATGATCCAACTATACCCCTGTGGTGCCTTAGCCTGAATTGATGGTGGTATTGGGGTTCGATAGCGGAAACTATAAACTATGTCTCCAACATTAGATATTGCGGGAAAGTTAAGATCTCTCGCAACTGCATTAAATTGAGATCTATCAAAACGAACGCGCCTATTTCCAGGTGCAAACGTACGATGGAAAATTGTCTCGATAATAACACTGTATCTGCTCACTAATGCTGCTCGCTTTCGCATCATACACTTGCTTCCTTGACTTTTCTATCACGCTTGCCAATAACATCGGTTACACCATAATACTTACAGGCCTCGGCCATGTTCATGCAAACGAGATGTTCATTAGACTCGCTTAATTGCTCGGCAACAAGACAACTTGGATCTATTCCTAAACCATGTAAAATCTGCTCTCCGATTTTCCTCGCGAACAAAGGTGCTACAGAATTCCCTAGTTGCCGAAAACCGTGCCAAATTGTGGTGTGAAATCGGAACCAATCCGGAAAAGAGTGTAACCTAGCCCCTTCACGGATAGTGATACATCGAGGCTCAGAATAATGTATTGGCCTAGCAGCAGTATAAGCACCTCTTTTGCTATCCGTCCCTGCCCTTAACGTGTTACTTGGCTTATCGGGATGGAGCTTGAAGAATCGACTTATCGATTCTGTCTCACCGCAGGGAGTAGATAAGAATCTCCTCTGAGAATCTATAGTATGTCGCGATCCACTATGACCAAATACGAGCTTTTGGGTTATCGTGCGTCTGTGGCATAATGCAAAATCGGCTGTGGGAACATATCCTAGAGACTTAGTGTAATCATTATAGAAAATATCAGTAAAAGGTATTCCATAATCCTCATCTAAAAAGGTCTCTAGGTTCTCTAAATCGGCAATTGCCTGCCTACTACCAATATGATGGTTGGTAAAAACGCTTATTTGTTGTGGATGTACAGGCGTGTGAGTCGGAACTGGATATGAAATATCGTTTTGATCTTCTCTAACTCCAATTAGAATAAATCGATGTCGATTTTGTGCGACACCATAATCTGCTGCATTAAGAACTTTATAAGGCTGTAAAACTCTATATTTTGCTTTAGTAAACTCCTCAATAAGTTCTTTTATGAAAATATGATGATTGCCAAGTGTCATACCTTTGACGTTCTCGAAGACGAAGTACTTAGGTCTTATCTGTTTTACGAGCCTAAGATACTGAAAAACTAGAGCATTTCTCGGATCTTCCAATTGACGCTTGCCAATCTGAGAAAACCCCTGACATGGAGGCCCGCCAACAATTACGTCAACCTGATTGAATCCTTTCAATGATAGTGAATGTTCAATCTCTGATGTCTTTACATCCACAATGCTTTTGCATAAAGTAGCTGAATAAGGAAAGTTATATTCATGGACTGCGCAATGAACAGGATCGATCTCGACGCTAGCACCTATGTTAAATCCTGCCGCCTCAAATCCAAGGGACATTCCGCCTGCTCCTGAAAAGAGATCCAAGATGACAGGTCGAGCAGTATGATAGCCGTTTTCAGTTGACATAAATACAATCACTCCTTGGTTTAAACTTTATCCTCGATTATACCAAAGACGTTATCAGTAGGCAAACAAATTTTCTATAGAACAAATGAACTACTTGATAATTTCACGGTAGGCATGCAGGGAGACAAAAGCAGATGGAAGGGGTTGCAATCGTCATGCTAGGCCCCCTGTAATCGGCGAGCTAGCCCGGTATAGCGCTGGGCGACCTCGTGATTGCGGACGGCAATTGCGAGCGCTCGCCGATCGCCTGCAAGCACTACCAGGCGGCGGGCGCGGGTCACGGCTGTGTAGATCAGGTTACGCTGCAACATGGCATAATGCTGCATAAGTAATGGCACAACCACACAGGTATATTCGGCACCCTGCGATTTATGCACGGAGATGGCATAGGCAAGCGTCAGTTCATCGAGTATATTAAAATCATAGGCCACCATGCGTGTGCCATCATAGCGCACCGTCAGGATCTGTTCCTCGGCATGGATCGCTGCTACTTCACCAATATCGCCATTATAGACTTCCAGATCATAATTGTTGCGCTGCTGCATCACGCGATCACCAACGCGGAACAACCCATTGCCAACCCTTCGCTCTGGTTTGTTGGGGGCGGGCGGGTTGAGTGCGACTTGCAGTGCCACATTTAGGTTCTGAACCCCAGATGGCCCACGGTGGGTCGGCGATAGCACCTGAATATCGCGGCGTGGATCAAGCCCAAAACGGCGTGGAATACGCTCCGCAACCAGTTCGACGGTGAGAATAGCGCATGCCTCGGCCTCTGGTTGTGAAAACAAGAAGAAATCATCCTGTCCAGCAGTTTCGGGCATTTCGCCTGAGTTGATTCGATGGGCATTGGCCACGATCCCGCTACCCTCGGCTTGGCGGAAGATTGCATCCAGGTGAACACTCGGCAGCGCCATACTATCGAGCAGATCGCGCAAGACTCGCCCAGGCCCAACACTTGGTAGCTGATCGGCATCGCCAACCAGCAGCAGATGTGCGCGTGGCGGAATACCCTTGAGCAGATGGTGGGCCAGCACAATATCGAGCATACTGGCCTCATCCACAATCACCACCGATGCTTCCAGTGGGTTATCCAGATTGCGCCGGAAGCTGCCACCGCTTTGGGGCGTATACTCAAGCAGGCGATGGATCGTCTGCGCCTCTGCGCCGGTTGCCTCACTGAGCCGCTTGGCCGCCCTGCCCGTTGGTGAGGCCAGCAGATACGCTATCCCACGGGCCTGTAATGCGGTAATCACCGTCTGCAGCGTCATCGTCTTGCCAGTACCGGGGCCACCAGTCAGAATACTGACCTTCTCGGTCAGGGCCATGATGACGGCCTCCTGCTGGCGTTCCGTCAGGGTGACACCCCGTTTAGCTGAAAGATGATCGAACACCCGTGGCCAGTTGGCCGTGCGATAGAATGCTGCGCTCTCGGAAGGGGCGTTGATGATCTCCAAAATCCTACTCGCCACACCCTGTTCGGCAAAAAAGAAGGCTCGTAGATAGACCCGCCGCTCGCCATCGACAGACTCAACATGCACCTCTTGCAGCCGGGCACTATTATCGAGCGCCGCAGCCACATCTCCAGCAGTCACTTCGAGCAGTTGGGCAGCTGTTGGAATCAGTTCGTCCCATGGCAGGTAACAATGTCCATCATCTGCCGCCTTGCCAAGGGCATAGCGCAGGCCAGCCGCCACCCGCTGCGGCGAATCGGGAGGGATGCCAAGAGCGCGGGCGATCCGATCAGCCGTTGGAAAGCTGATCCCAAATACTTCATCAGCCAGGCGATATGGCGCAGCTCGGACAGTCGCCAGTGCCTGTTCGCCATAGTGCTTGTAGATCCGCACCGCCAAGCCAGGCGGAATACTCAGTTCTTGCAGGAACAGCATGATCGTTTTGATCTGCTGCTGCTCGCGCCATGCCTCAACGATTAGGTCGATCTTTTTGGCACCCAGCTTGGGCACTTCGCGCAGCCGTTCCGGCTCGCGATCAATCACTTCCAGGGTATAGGCTCCAAAGGTATCGACAATCCGCTGTGCAGTTGATGGACCAATGCCCTTGATCAGGCCCGAGCCAAGATAACGCCGAATGCCATCAACAGTTGAGGGGAGCAGGCTGCGGAAACGCTCAACTTCAAACTGCCGACCATGTTCAGCATGATCGACCCAGCGCCCCTCCAGTTCAAGCGTCTCACCGATTTGCACGCCAATCAGCTTGCCAACAATCGTAACGATGACATTACGACCATCGGGCTTGACACGCGCTACGGTATAGCCATCGGCCTCGCTATGGAAGGTGATGCGTTCGAGCGTTGCTTGCAAGATCATGAGGGTTCAATAAGATTTCTCACGAAAGGGAGAGGAACGTAGAAACTACGCCCCTCTCCAGATCAGGCAGCCATATGCACCAATATTCCTACTCTTCTTCACTGCCTTCGGGGCGTGAAGGTGGACGACGGATGATTTTCAACCGGCGAGCCGGTGCATCACCACTTGAACGTTCCGCCCGTGGCTTCTGCTCACGTGGGCGATCCTCGCGTGGACGGAAGCCCTCATTGCGGGGTTGAACATCACCACGCGGGCGATCCTCGCGCGGACGAACGTTTCCATCACGCGGGCGATCATCCCGGCGTGGTGCGCCTGCGCCTGGGCCTCGATCCTCGCGTGGACGGAAACCGCCATCGCGTGGGCCATCATCGCGGGGCCGGAAGCCTGACCCTCGATCCTCACGTGGACGGAAGCCACCATCGCGGGAACCACGATCATCCCGGCGTGGAAACCCACCCCGGTCGTCTCGCGGCCGGAAGCCACCATCGCGGGGCCGATCCTCACGTGGACGGAAGCCACCATCGCGGGAACCACGATCATCCCGGCGTAGAAACCCACCCCGGTCGTCTCGCGGCCGGAAGCCACCATCGCGGGGCCGATCCTCGCGGGGCCGGAACCCTTCCTGGGGCCGATCCTCACGCGGACGGAAGCCGCCATCGCGTGGGCCATCATCCCGACGCGGGAACCCACCCTGATCCTCACGCGAACGGAAGCCGCCATCGCGTGGCCGATCCTCGCGGGGCCGGAACCCTTCCTGGGGCCGATCCTCACGCGGACGGAACCCACCATCGCGTGGGC
>JBBQSD010000003.1:0-125360 GCA_038214135.1 Chloroflexales bacterium
AGCGGATCACGCTCCATTGTTGTGGCAGTCTGCACTCCAGCAATATCGGTGTAGTACACCAGGCCCATTTCATCATCGCTCATACGCGCCAACGGATGGTAGATTGGCAGTGGAGTTGGGCGCACGCTCAGGCGGTAGTCATCACCATCTCGCTCGGCTAAACACAGCAATACAATCCGCTCACCACGCTCGACATGCTCGCGCAACAGCTCGGCACTCAGCTTTGTAATGCCCTCGACAGCAACCTCGCGCAATGTTGTTGGGCGGCGCAGTACCGCATTGGCAACAATCGTCAGCTTGTTTGCAGCATCCCAGCCCTCAACATCGAGCGTCGGGTCGGTCTCGGCTAATCCACGCCGTTGCATTTCGGCCAATGCCTCAGCATATGGAATGCCCTGCTCCATCGCCCGTAGAATGCCCTGTGTCGTACCGTTTAGCACCGCCTCGACCCGTTCGATCCGTGCGCCCGCTAGGTCCCGCCGCCCGATATTGATCGTCGGCATGGAACCGCCAACACAGGCACTAAAGCGCAGCGCAGGCCAATCAGCGGGATTGCCGCGCTCATCGCTTGGTTCAGCCATATCGCTGAGAATCGCCAGATCCTGATAGGCCAGCGCCAATGGCCCTTTATTGGCCAGAACGACCGACATCCCACGCCGCAGTGCAATTTGGCACGTCTCCAGCCCAGGCTGCCCATCGGTGAGATTGACTGGCGTTGCCTCAAGCAATATATCGGCATCAATTGTTGCTGCCAGTTGCGGCCCGGAAAGCCCTTGCTGCCCAACATTCAAAAGGCTGGACACACTCTTGCCAGCCTGCTTGCAGGCCAATAGCACCGCCGGGTCGAGCCCATCCGCATCAACAGCCGCTCCGCCTGAGTCAACAGCCCCAACCAGCTTCAGAACAATACCATGCCGCTCGCGCAACAACGCCGCCTGCGATTGCATAATCGTCAGGAAACTACGGCCAACATTGCCCATCCCACAGAACACAAGCCGAAGCGTTTGTACTGCCACACAGATCTCCTCTTATTACTAATGACTGGGTGACACGATGACATGGTGACAAACTGGATGACACGATGACATGGTGACATGATGAATGTGTCTGATTGAAGCTGTACTGCCTCGATCAAGCATCTGTCACCGTGTAACCCCCTCACCATGTCACCTTGTCAAGAATATCATCCTACAATGCTGCCTCAACCACAGCACGCGATGCACCGATCCGATCAAGAACGGATGGCAGGCCAATCGCACTCAAAATCAGCAACATCCCAATGATCTGCGGCCATTCCAGATGCTCGCCAACCAGCCAAACAGCAATCAGGCTCGAAATTGGCGCTTCCACAACAACAATCAGGCTCGCAACACGCCCCGGAATGAAGCGCAGTGCAGCCGTGAAAATTCCGTAGCCACCCAATGTTGGCCCGAGCGAAAGAAACACCAACACCAACCACGGCAGCCAATCGCTCCCCACATGAAACACCTGGAGCGGTTCCGGGCTGTTGATCATAACATTCCACCCAACACTGGCAACCAACAGAACCAATAATGTGAGTGCGCCAAAAAGCATCGTATAGGTCAGCGATGTCCATGGGCTGCGGGTTTGCACCGAGCGCTGGCTATACAGCACATAGACAGTATGGGTCAGTGCTGTGAGCAATCCTACGAGCGCACCAAGCCAGCTCACCTGGAAGATAGCTTGATCATAGATTCGGACAAGCAGCGCACATCCAAGCAGCGAAACAACCAGTGCGACGATCTGTGTCCAGCGCAATGGTTCACCGAACAGCAGCCATGAGCCAATCGAAACAAAGGTCGGAAACAAATAGATCAGCACCACAGCAACGGCTGCACCATTCAGCGCAATCGACCAGACCCACAATGCATGATAGATCCCAATTGAGATCGCCCCTGTTGCTGCCAGGCCAATCAGATCGCGTGGTGCAACCTTTAATATTCCAGGGCGAAACAGCACTAGCCCGCTTACGCAGGCTAGTGCAATAATGGCATCCCGCCAGAATGCCAGGGCCAGTGGATGCGCACCTTCTGTCAGAAGAAACTTGAGGCCTGGGCTGGTAAGCGACCAGACCAGCGCAGATGCGACAGCCAACGCCTGGCCGGTTCGGTGGCGCGAGAGATTCATGCGATGATTGCTCCAATAACTGCAGCGATCACGAACAGCAATAGAATCACCACGAGAATATTCAGCGGGTTACGCCACGTCCAGTGTATTTCGGTATCGAGCGGCATATGCGAACCACTGGTTGTATGCCCAAATAGCTCAGAATTCAGTGCCATATGGAACCTCCAGATCATGACTATGCTGCGGAATCGGCATCCGCATTGTTTCAATTGCCGCCGATGTGGCAATCGTGGATTGTGTACGCCGCACAGATGGGTTGCGGCGCAACACCCGTGAGATCAGATCCTCAAGCGTCTGTGGGCTGTGGGTACGTACTTTGAGCAGAAAACACCATTCACCAATCAGCCGCTGAACCTCCTGAATACCCGGAAATTCCACAAGATCACGGGCAACCTGATCCAGATCACAACCGGCACTTGTCTCAACAAAGATAAACGCCGTTACGTGCAGGCCAAGTGCCAATGGATCAACCTGGGCCGCATACCCGCGAATGACACCGCGCTCCTCCAAGAGCTTCACGCGCCGCAGAACTGTTGGAGCAGTTAATCCAACTCGCTGCGCTAGATCTGTATTCGACATCCGCCCATCACGCTGGAGCAGATCGAGGATTTGGAGATCAATTGCATCAAGCTCGACCATGTCTTACTCACTTTTAGATTTCTTATTTCAAGATTTATTATAATCTTCATTGATTATAATATCAATCCACCAAAAGGTGTACTTTTATTAGAAGTTATCAGACCAAATCATTAGACCAGCGGCACATAATCATTTGGCGTTTCGCGAACCAGTGTACGGCGCATGGCATGCGTTCCAAGCAGTTCCCCGAGCACACGAACAGCCTCAATAATAACCTCTGGAGTCGCACCACTAAAGGCTAAACGCATATACGGCTGGGCGGTTGGCCCGGTAAAGAATGCATTGCCTGGAACAAACGCCACACCGCGCTCAATACCAGCCAGATACAGATCGGTCGTGTTGATAAACGGTGGCAGTGTGACCCACACATTGAAGCCGCCGCGCGGTTCCGTCCAGCGCAGATCAGAAGGAAAATAGCGGCTCATCGCCGAAAGTAATACATCGCGGCGCTCACGGTAGCGCGGCAGTGCCCTACGCAGATGGTTCGCCAAGCCTCCGCGCTGTATAAAGATCGCCATAGCACGCTGGAGGAGTGGTGGCGAACAGAGATCGCTCGTCTGCTTCGCATGAATCAGCCGTCCAACCCATTGTGGCGCTGCGGCGATATAGCCAAGCCGAACACCAGGCAGCAGCACCTTGGAGAAGCTACTCAGATGTAGCACCATCCCCGAACGATCTTCGGCATACAGGGCTGGCGGTGCAGATCCCTCATAGATAACCCGCGCATAGATATCGTCCTCAATGATTGGCACTCGATGGCGCGCAGCAATCGCCAATAGGTGTGTGCGGCGCTCGGCACTCATACACACCCCGGTTGGGTTTTGGAAGGCTGGAATAGCATAGATGAAGCGTGGTCGGTGAGCCAGAATCAAGTTTTCTAGCTCATCGGTCACCAGCCCATGCTCATCCATCGATGCCCCGATCAGACGCAGGCCGCGGCTTCCAAAAACACTCAGCGCACCAAGGTAGGTTGGCTGCTCAACAATGGCCGTATCGCCTGGTTGCGCCAATGCCTGAGCAACCATAGCTAAACCCTGAGTCACACCCGATGTGATCACGAGTTCATCCGATGTCACATGCATGCCGCGATCAACCAGTAGATCGGCCAGCACACTACGCAGGATCGGATCGCCATGCGGTGTTGTGTACCCAAACATCGCCGGGCCAACCGCCAGCGCTTCTTCAACAGCACGGCCAAAATCGCGCTGCGGGTACAGATCAGGTGCCGCATCGGCCATCGCCAGCGAACGAATGCCAGGCAGTTGGGCCATGCGCAACATATCGCTGATCAAGCCGCCAGCCGAGACTTCACGCCCAAGTTCGGCAGCACTCATATGTGGCCGGATTCCCTCGGCAACAAACGTGCCACGCCCGACTGTGGCCTCGATCCAGCCGCCAGATTGCAGCTCATTATAGGCCGCATGAACCGTCAGCCGCGTCACACCAAGTTGCAGTGCCAATGCCCGAATAGTTGGCAGGCGCGCACCTGGTGGGAGCGCTCCGCTACGGATGCGCCGCTGAATATCCTGGGCCACCTGCGTATAGAGTGGCATCGGGTTGCCACGATCAAGCGCGATCTGCATGCTCTGCTCCCTCATCACGATTGAATCAAATGTACCTATTGCTGGACAAATTGTACAGGAACAATTGACACAATTGTCCTATGACAATCTATGGCGTGATTGTGACGGAACTGATACCCCACAACACGGTTCAGTCGTATATAATGCGATTGCGGCTTATAGCTGCATGAGAAGCAGGTTTAACAACGGATGAGACATCACCAATGAAAGTGATCATTCCCACCGCTGGCCTGGGGTCACGCCTACGCCCGCACACCTACAGCAAACCCAAACCGCTCGTGAGCGTCGCTGGAAAGCCAGTTCTCGGCCACATCCTCGATACCCTCAGCCAGATCAAGATCGACGAATTAATCTTCATCACCGGGTATCTCGGCGATCAGATCGAGGATTATGTTCGCGCCAATTGTACGGTTCCCGCTCGCTTCATTGAACAGACCGAACTCAAAGGCCAGGCACATGCCGTCTATCTGGCCCACGATGTCGTCGAGGGTCCAACCGTCATTCTGTATGTCGATACAATTTTTGATGCAGATCTGACCAAGCTGGATACATTAGATGCCGATGGGGCCATTTATGTTCGTGAAGTTGAGGATCCACGCCGGTTTGGGGTGACGTTTATCGAGAATGATCGGATCACCAAGCTTGTCGAGAAGCCCGATACCGATATTTCACGCCTGGCCATGATTGGGCTGTATTATGTCCGCGATGCGCAGCGCCTGATGCGGGCAATCGAGCTCATGATCGAGCGCGATATTCAGACAAAGGGCGAGTACTATCTCACCGATGCATTCCAACTCATGATCGAGGATGGTGCCCATTTTGTCGCTGAGCCTGTTGCCGCATGGGAAGATTGCGGAACACCTAGTACGGTTCTTCAGACCAATCGCTACATGCTCGATAATGGCCGCCATCACGCCGGGCTCTACGAGGGGTCTGTCATTATTCCGCCAGTTTATATCGATGATACGGCCCAGATCACGAATTCAATCATTGGGCCATATGCGTCGATCGCCGCTGGAGCAGTTGTGCGCGATTCAATCGTGCGCGATTCAATCATCAACAAGAATGCCGTGATCGCAACCGCTACGATACAAAACAGCCTGATCGGCGATAATGCTGTCGTCGAAGGGGATTTCCGCGAACTCAATGTTGGCGATGCCTCCGAAATTCGGTTTGGGTAGTTAAGGATTATCATTATCATGCCCCATTCCCAAACGACCGTCGGCAGTGTCGCCGACGCAACGACCAATGGTGGTCGTGGGATGCAGCATTCTTTCACAAGCGCACTCACCGATCATCATGCCATGGTACGATTGACCGCACGCGAAGCACAGGATTTGCAAGCAGGGGAGCATCTGCTGATTGATCAGATCATGCAGGTTTGTGCAGCGGCAGGATGTTTCCTACAACGGAACATCATCGTCAATTACTATGTCTCACTCAAAACCAATCCACTCGTTGTTCTAGCAGGCGCTGAGGGAACCGGCAAGGTCGATTTTTCGCGCCTGTTTGCCACAGCGCTGCTTGGTTCCGATAGCCCACAGTTTGCATTCATCCCCAGCAAATCCGCCTGGCATACTGCAACCGGCGAGGGCAGCTACTATCGGTTGCTGAGTGATCGGTTTACATCACTGCGGTTTATTGATCTGCTGCACGAAGCCGCAATGCCAGCCAATGTCGGGAAGTTGTATCTGATCTGTTTTCAGCGCCTGCACCCGGATGAGATCGAACCATACATGTCCAGCCTGATGCGGGTCGAACGCAATGGGCAACGCTTCCTGAATCTGCCGGGAGTACCAAGCGCAAAGCAACCGCTGATCTCTCCGAATGTCCGTATCAGTGCGACCGTCGATACGACTGCGGAACTACAATCGCTGAGTATGGCAGGGCTCAACGCCAGCGTGATCGATATCAGCGCACCAGCACCACACTGGGTTGCGGCACTCAATCAGTTTCCCGCACCAGGCTTCCAACGCTTCTGGCTACGTTCAGCGATCCACGATATCAGCGCTGCTGAACAGAAACTGCAGATCCTCGGCATTGATCGCGTTGCCGACATGCTTGCCGCACCAGCAATCCGCGATTCAATTCGACGCAGCAGCTTGATACTCCCCGAAGCCATCATCCAGGGACTAACATTAGCTATAGCGAATAGTTTTGATGGCAATGGTGAAGGGTTGTTTGATCCCTATAACCGGCAACGAAATGCCCAGATCGCCTATGATACACAGCTTATTCAGCGGGCGCGCTGGCAAACAACCGATGGCCATTGCCCATCGATCGCCGAATATTTTGGTGCCGAGCAAGTGATTCGCCGCGTTGCGTAGTGCTACATTTGGGGCTGTGCGCCCCGCACTCGCAGATAGAACCCTGCTTTCCTGCTTTCTTTTCTCGGGGCTGTGCGCCCCGCACCCGCAGATGGGGGCGTCCCGTCGCCGGGGTGCCCTCTGGGCCGGGCCCACGGTCGGGGCCTTGCCCCGAACCCCAAATGAACCGTGGGGTCATCCCAATGGCTGTGCGCCGTGCCTCGGTTCGGGCGGAACAGGTCCGCACCCTACACGGCTCTTGGTTCTCGGTTCGGGCGGACACACAGGTTCGCACTACACGGCTCTTGGTCTTCTGACTTCTGACTCCTGACTCCTCGGTTCCCAGAGGTGTGCGTTTGCTTGACAGCATGCGGGCTGCGTGTTACCATCGGTTGAAAGTACCCATCGTTACGTCAAACAAGCTGCTGCGACCCCTTCACAAACTGCCGCAGCGTTGCGAGCTGATAAGGCGTTCTATTGGCATACAGCACATGTTTGATATTACCCCGTACTGTCGTAGCTAAACCAATATGCCGCTATACAGTACCGAAAGGAGCACTATCGAGAGATTGAGATGCTTCCTTTATGAAGCTCCCTGATCAATTGTTGTCAATCTCAGCCTAACTAGCAGGAACGAGTGAAGATTGACCATCAGATTCTCTGGCGTTGCACGTTTGCATCGTCACCTCATTCTCACTGTAACACGGAGTTGATCAATGAATAAACCGACATCAAAGATACGTGCACGAGTTGCCATTGGCATCCTGCTCGCATTCCTTATCCCAATCCTGGCCGCCTGTGGTGGTGCTACACCAGCTGCCGCCCCGACCGCTGCTCCCGCCGCTGCACCAACTGCTGCTCCCGCTGACGCTCCAACCGCTGCGCCTGCCCCGACCGCTGCGCCTGCCGCTGAGCCAACCAAAGCACCTGAGGCAACTGCTGCGCCTGCCGCTCCAACCAGCAGCGCAAAGCCTGGCGTGTTGCGATTAGCGATTGCTACTGAGCCAGATAACACCGACCCACAGAAAGCCTCGTTCGTTGGCGAAATCCAGTTGATTATGCTCAACTATCAGGCACTGATGACCTTCGACACCGATATGAAGCCAATTCCGGGCGCTGCTGAGAAGGTGGATGTTTCGCCAGATGGCAAGACCTACACCTTCACACTTCGCGATGGCCTCAAATACTCAAATGGCGACCCACTGACTGCTGCGAACTTTGAGTATGCCTGGAAGCGCCTGGCCGATCCAGAACTGGCCGGCGACTATCAGTTCATTGCCTGCGACATCATCAAAGGCTATAGCGAATATGCCGCAACGACATGCCAGGGCAAGTCGATCACCGAAACGCTAGCGCTTGATCTGCCAGCACTCAAGGATGGCGTCGGCGTCAAGGCTGTTGATGACAAGACCCTCACGATTGAACTGGTCAACCCAGCCCCATACTTCCTGAGCATTGCTGCATTGTGGGTCGGCGTGCCAACCCGTGAGGCCGATGCCGAGGTTGCCGATGGCCTTTCCCAGGCTGTGCCAGAGAACTTTGTTGGCAACGGCCCCTTCCAGCTGATCGAGCACGAACGTGATACCAAGATTGTCTTCGAAGCCAACCCCAACTATATTGGACCGTTAACAACGAAGCTGACACGGATCGAGATGGCGGTCATCAAAGAAAGCCAGGTTGCCTTCCAGGCCTATAAGAATGGTGAGATCGATATGATCGGCCTGGCACCAGAAGATCGCTCAGCTGCCGAGGGCGATGCCGTCCTGAGCAAGGAACTGGTCGATACAACTGGCTCCTGTACCTTCTATCTGGGCTTCAATAATGCCAAGGCACCCTTCGATAACCAGAAGGTTCGCCAAGCCTTTGCACAGGCTGTCGACCGTGATGCCTGGGTGAATGATGTCTTCCAAGGCCTTGGCGCACCAACCCAGACGTTCATCCCACCGGGCTTCCCCGGCTACGAAAAGGGCGATCAGTTTGCCTTTGATCCAGCCGCTGCCAAGAAGACTCTGGCCGATGCTGGGTTTGCCGATGGCAAGGGCCTCCCACCAATCAAACTGACTTTCTCCTCCAGTGCCCGTAATAAGGTTCGTTTCGAATGGTTTGCTAACCAGTTCAAGCAAAACCTGGGCATTGATGTTCAGCTTGATCCAGTTGACCCAACCGCCTATACCGCATTGGTCAAGGATCCAGCCACCCTGCCACAGATGTTCTATCTGGGTTGGTGCGCAGATTTCCCCGATCCACAGAACTGGTTGACAGCCGTGTTCAAGACCGGCGGCAGCGCAGCAAGCCGCATCTCGTTCTCGAACAAGGAGTTCGATGATTTGGTAACGAAGGCCGATGCCGAGATTGATCCAGCAAAACGTGCTGAACTGTACTCACAGGCGCAGAAGTTGCTGATTGAGCAAGCACCAGTTGCCTTCCTTTCGAATGATGGTGGTAAGGTGTTGGTCAAGCCATATGTCAAGATTGGCAAGGTGACACCGATCGATTACATTCAAGGCTACTTCGACCTACCAAATCTCAGCGTCGAGCCGTAGTACTTTGACCAGCTTTATCTGATGGGTTGCGTACCGCAGGGGCGCGATATATCGCGCCCGTACCAACCATCAGCGGTAGCGGAGTTGTGAATGCATGTCACTCATTGCTCCGCTACTGCGAGTATATGATTAATTTCCTGCGGAGACAGACGCCATGACTGAGTATATTATCCGTCGCATTCTGTGGTTCATCCCAGTGATTCTTTCGGTTGGCCTGATTACCTTCGGGATTGCTCGGATTACGCCAGGTGGTCCATTCGATACGGATCCTAATCGTCGTCAACTTCCACCAGCAACGGAAAAAGTGTTGCGGGCAAAGTTCGGCATGGATCTACCATTCTGGCGTCAGTTTACGCGCTATATGCTGTTTGATATCGAAATTGACCCAAAGACAAAGCAGCAGAAGATTGTCTGGGGTGCAATTGGTGGTAACCTCGGGCCAACCTACCAATCACGCGGCTCACAGACGGTACAAGATTACCTGTTCAAAAGTACATCTGGTAAGCCAAGCCGCTTTCAATACTCGGCTCGCCTAGGGTTACAAGCCCTAGGGTTTGCGCTGATGATCGGCATTCCATTGGGCGTGATTGCGGCGCTTAATCAAAACACCTGGATTGATTATATTCTTCTGTTTATTTCAACCTCATTTGTGGCCGTACCAACACTGATTTCCGGCATGCTGCTGCTGCTTGTCTTCGCTGTACAATTAAAATGGTTCTCAATCATTCCAAAATGGGATGATCCAATCAAACCCTGGATTTTGCCGACGCTGACACTTGGTATGGGTATTCTTGCTTTTGTTGCTCGCCTGGCCCGTAATAGCGTGCTGGAAGTGATGCGCATGGATTATATCCGTACAGCACGCGCCAAGGGCTTAGGCGATTTCCTGGTGAATTCACGCCATATCCTCCGCAACGCCCTGCTGCCAATTGTCACCATTCTTGGCCCACTCTTTGCTGGTTTGTTGACTGGTTCGCTGTTTGTTGAGACGATCTTCCAGGTTCCTGGTATGGGCACAACAATTCTGACGGCGCTCGGACGACGTGATTATTCAATGATCATGGGCACAACGCTACTGTATACTTTTATGCTGGTTGTTGGCAACCTCGTCGTCGATCTCTTGTATGGCGTGGTGGATCCACGAATCCGAGTGAAGTAGGAGAGCGTCATGGCGACTTCGCCTCAAGCCAAGACAATTATGGCGACTGGCGCACCCGAGATGCCAACACGAGCACCACGCAGCCTGTGGAGCGATGCAATACGGCGGCTACGCAAAAATGTCGCAGCAGTTTTCTCGATTGGTGTCATCCTGTTCTTTATCGTTATTGCGCTTTTTGCACCGCTGATTGCACCCTACAGCCCGATTACACAGACGAAGAATAATAGTTTGCGTCAGCCTACTTGGGTACAGAGTGATAATCCTGGCCTGAATGGCTCTCCAGAGCATCTGCTCGGAACCGATGCACTTGGCCGCGACATTTTCTCGCAACTGATCTATGGCTCACGGGTCTCACTGATTGTTGGGTTTATTCCGCAAGTCATTGTGCTGCTGATTGGTGTGCCGCTTGGCCTAATTTCGGGCTATGCTGGTGGCCGAGTTGATAATCTGTTGATGCGCTTCACCGATATCATCATTGCCTTTCCAGATATTTTGTTTGTGATCACACTGACGACAGCCCTACGCGAGACCTTTTTGGGTCAAGCATTTAATGGGTTGCTGTTGATTTTTACGGCACTTTCGATTGTTGGTTGGACCGGTATCACCCGGTTGGTGCGTGGGCAGGTGCTGTCACTCAAAGAGAAGGAGTTCATTGAGTCCGCACGTGCGGTCGGTGTGCCAACCTCGCAGATTCTCTTTCGGCATATTCTGCCAAATACGCTCGCACCAATTATTGTCTCGGTTGCCTTTGGTATACCGGGCGCGATTATCGCAGAGGCATTTCTGACATTTGTCGGAACAGGGATGCGCCCATCAACCGATATTAATGCACCATTCCCGACCAGTTGGGGCGCGATGTTGCTGGATGGCTACAGCAACCTCAGTTCAGGGCCCTGGTATCTGCTCTTCCCGGTATTGTGTGTTGGATTGCTGACAATGGCGTTCACCTTCCTGGGCGATGGATTGCGCGATGCGCTTGACCCACGCGGCGAGTAGGGGCCGCAATCTCAACGACGAACGGCGTTTTCGCATTGTACGAGAGGATTAGCATGGCAAACGGACCGCTGCTCGAAGTCCAAAATCTGGAGACCCATTTCAAAACCCAGGATGGTGTGGTCAAAGCCGTTAACAACGTCTCGTTCCATGTTGATCGCGGCGAGACATTGGGAATCGTCGGTGAGTCCGGCTCGGGAAAGAGTGTCACGTCGCTCTCGATTATGCGCCTGATTCCAAGCCCACCTGGTAAGATTGCTGGCGGCAAGCTCCTGTTCGATGGCGAAAATCTGCTGGATATGTCCGATGAGGAGATGCGCGCCATTCGTGGCAACCGAATCTCGATGATCTTCCAGGACCCGATGACCTCCCTCAACCCGGTGCTGACGATTGGCCGCCAGATCACCGAATCGCTCGAATTGCACATGAAGATGAGCCAGCGCGAATCACGCAACCGTGCCGTCGAGTTGTTGAGTATGGTCGGCATCCCTAGCCCGGCTCGGCGCCTCGATGATTACCCGCATCAGTTTTCGGGCGGTATGCGCCAGCGCGTGATGATCGCAATGGGGCTTTCGTGTAACCCAGAACTGCTGATCGCCGATGAGCCAACAACTGCACTGGATGTGACGATCCAGGCCCAGATTCTGGAACTGATCAAACGACTCCAGCGAGAACTTGGCACGGCAGTGATCATTATTACCCATGACTTGGGTGTGGTGGCGGGCATGACTGACCGTGTGGTTGTGATGTATGCTGGCCGGATTGTTGAAGAGGGGCCAACCGACGAGATCTTCGCCAATCCACGCATGCCCTACACGATTGGGTTGTTACGCTCGATCCCGCGCCTTGATGAGAGCGCAGATCGCCGCCTTACGCCGATTCGAGGGCTTCCACCGGATCTCATCGGCTTGCCGCAGATCTGTGCATTCAGCCCGCGCTGCGATTATTATGTGGCCGGTAAGTGTGATGCACAGGTGCCACCATTACGAACCGTTGGGCCAGATCATCGAGCAGCCTGCCTGTTTGATATTACGCTTGAAACGCCAATTCCAGAAACCGCCGTCCCTGCATAACCAGTAAGCTATCAGCTATCAGCCGTCAGCCGTCAGGAGTGCTAATGATGCACCTACACGGACCTACTGGCGGCCCATGGTATCAACAAACAATGCTTCCACGGACATTAATGCTGAAAGCTGAAAGCTGAAAGCTAACTTAGAGGTAGACTATGACGATTGGAACAAGCACACCGGATCTCCTGCAGGTCCGCGATCTCAAAATGTACTTTCCGGTTATGCGTGGAATAGTGCTCCAGCGCCAGGTTGGTGCGGTGAAGGCAGTCGATGGGCTGAACTTCAGCATCAAGAAGGGCGAAACACTCGGCCTTGTTGGTGAATCCGGCTGCGGCAAGAGCACAACAGGCCGTGCGATCTTGCAACTGCACAAGCCAACTGCCGGTGAAGTTATTTTCCAGGATAACGGTCAGAGCCGCGATCTTGTCAAACTTCAGGGTGAAGAAATGCGGAAGATGCGCCGTAAGGTGCAGATGATCTTCCAGGATCCATATGCTTCCCTCAACCCACGTATGACGGTCGGCGATATTATTGGCGAACCGATCCGGGTTCATGGGTTGCGGAATGGCCAGGCAGCGGTGCGTGAACGGGTGCAAGATCTGCTTGCGCTGGTCGGCCTGAACCCATACTTCATCAATCGCTATCCACACGAATTCTCGGGTGGGCAGCGCCAACGTATCGGCATCGCACGGGCACTGGCTGTCGAGCCAGAATTCGTTGTCTGCGATGAACCAGTCTCGGCTCTTGATGTCTCGATTCAGGCGCAGGTATTGAACTTGCTTGAGGATCTTCAGCAGAAACTTGGGCTGACATATCTGTTCATTGCCCACGGCCTCTCGGTCGTCAAGCATATTAGCAATCGTGTGGCGGTGATGTATCTGGGCAAGATGGTCGAACTAGCCGATGGCCCGAAGCTGTACAGTATGCCAATGCATCCCTACACACAGGCATTGCTCTCGGCGGTACCAATTCCTGATCCGAAGATTGAGAAGCAGCGTAAGCGCATCATTCTGGAAGGCGATGTGCCCAGCCCGCTCAACCCACCCACCGGCTGCCGCTTTCATACACGTTGCCCAATTGCAATCGACCGCTGCAAACAGGAGGAGCCGCCATTCCAGGATTATGGTGGCGGGCACTTCGCAGCATGCTGGCGGGCACGCGAATCGAGCGAACTGATGCCATCCGTCGCACGGCAAACGGCATAGGCCACTATTACATACGTCGTTTGGGGTTCGGGGTTGTGGGATATGTCCCGCAACCCCAAATTTTGTTCTCCCCTCACCCCCTGCCCCCTCTCCCAGAACGGGCGAGGGGGAATTGTATTGCAATGCAACACCTGGACGCCCCTTCTCCCCAACGTGGAAGATTGTACAATGCAACACCTGGACGCCCCTTCTCCCCAACGTGGGAGAAGGGGTTGGGGGATGAGGGGCAAAAGACATTCCTATTTGACGCTATCATAGGCGACGGGTACAATTTGCATGGGAGGGACATATGCCTGAGCGATTAATCTATCTCGACCATGCGGCGACGACTCCACTGCATCCGCAGGTGTTGGACGCCATGATGCCCTATCTGACGGAACGGTTTGGTAACCCATCGAGCATTCATCGCGTTGGGCGGCAGGCGTTGGATGCGCTTGATGATGCCCGCGACACAATTGCTGCGGTTCTGGGGGCCAATCCAAAGGAAATCGTCTTTACCGGCGGCGGCACCGAAGCGAATAATTTGGCGATTAAGGGCGTAGCATTGGCACAGCAGCGGGCGGGCAAGGGCGGGCATCTGATCACAAGTGCGATTGAGCATCATGCAGCGCTGCACGCCTTTGAGTATCTGGAGGCATTTGGTTTTGAGGTGACAATCCTGCCAGTTGATCAGTATGGCATGGTGAAACCAGCCGATCTGCGGGCTGCGATCCGCCCAGATACCACGCTGGTTTCGATCATGTATGCCAATAACGAGATCGGCACGATTCAGCCAATCGCCGAATTGGGTGCCATCTGTCGCGAACGCGGCGTGATCTTCCATTCCGATGCTGTTCAGGCGGCGGGTTCGCTGCCATTGCATGTTCGCGCACTCAATGTTGATCTGCTCTCAATCACGGCCCATAAATTCTATGGCCCCAAGGGCGTTGGCGCATTATATGTGCGTCGTGGCGTATCATTGTTACCACAGATATCGGGTGGCGGGCAGGAACGACGGCGCAGAGCAGGAACAGAAAATGTGGCGGGAATTGTTGGGATGGCCACGGCATTACAGATTGCCGAGGAATATCGCCCAGCATATGTCGCCCACTGTAGAACACTGCGGGATCGGTTGGCGAGTGGGCTGCTTGATCGAATCACAGGGGCATCGCTCAACGGGCACCCAATCGAACGACTGCCAAACAATGTCAATCTGCTGTTGGAAGATATCGAGGGCGAAAGTGTGCTGCTCTTGCTGGATCAGCATAATATTGCGGCATCAAGTGGTTCGGCCTGCACGAGTGGTTCACTGGAAGCTTCGCATGTGCTGCTCGCACTTGGGTTGCCCCACGAACGAGCAATCGGTTCAGTTCGCCTGAGTATTGGACGCGATACAACCGAGACCGACATCGACATCGTGCTGGATGTGTTACCGCCACTGATTGAACAACTACGCGCCGTGACGATGGCATCGTAAGTAAGAACTATTTCTTGGGAAGATCATCGGTTTCCGATTCGGCCTGCTCGGCAACCTGATCGACTTCGCGCCGCAGATATTGAATCAGGCGAAAGATATCCGGCGCGATGGCAATTCCAAGCTGCCAGGCTACCACCAGAATAATAATACCAATTGCAAATTCAAGCAGCGTTGCGCTCATGATCGACTCCTGCCGCTACAAAACATGTGCGGCTGTGTACATGAACAGGACGTTCCGCCAGATATAATAGTTGCTGTACCAGCTCTCAGCTTTCAGCTTTCAGTTCTCGTATAATAGATGTTCACATAAACAACAGACGTTGCCAGGCATAGCAAGAACGTTCATCTGCACGAAAAAGCTGACGGCTGATAGTTTAGATTGCTGGACATCCAACAGACAATTGATCTCGTATGCTTATGTAACCCAAAGTGTACAATGTGGATGTGGAGGGTCTCATGAGTAGCGTCAAGCCCTATGTCGGGATTGCACATCCGACTGCGTCGTCAGAGCGAGTTCGGATCATTCGCGCCACGCCAGCGGCAATTTTCGCGTTGCTCTCCGAGCCGCAAAATCTCACAACGATCCTCCCCCGTGTTCAGCGTGTCGAAATCCTTGAGCGCCACGCCAGCAGTGCTCGTGTTCGCACACACATGGCCTTTGGGGTGCTCGGCGCAATCACGGCCATTGGCGAAGTTCAGTGGATCGAGGGCCGCGAATTGTTGTTCCACGCAGATCGCCCGGTTGGTGTTGAATCACGCTGGACACTGCTGCCCGATCCTGCTGGAACGCGTATGATTGCAACAATGGTTCTTGATCTTGCACCAATGATGGGGCCATTAGCGGCGTTCATTCCTGCCGAGAGTGTCGCTGCCATGATCGGCCCAGATCTTGATGCGGCCCTCAGTGCCATTGCACGGCGGGTTGAAATGACCTAAATAGGATAGTACCATGCCGTTCACGCGCATCCTGATTGGGCTTGTTCTGAGCGTGTTGATCGGCGGGGCTGCCTATTGGCGCGGCTCATTGACTCGTAGCGGTTGGCTTGGCGCCATCATCACCGGCACGCTGACATTCGGCTTCGGCGGTTTCGCCTGGGGTGTCGTTCTAGTGTTCTTCTTCATCTCCTCTAGCATACTCTCCAAATACCGCCACGCCCACAAACAGCGGATGGTCGGCGAAACATTCGAGAAGGGCGGTCGGCGCGATCTGTGGCAAGCACTAGCCAATGGCGGCGTTGGTGCGCTTCTGGCGCTAGCCTATGGATTGAACAGCCAACCAATGCTGATTTTGGCCCTGTTTGCCGGCGTGATGGCAACCGTTACTGCCGACACATGGGCGACGGAACTGGGCGTGTTGAGTTCGCGGCCACCGATGCTGATCACAACCCTGCAACCAACCAAACCCGGCACATCTGGCGGTATTTCAGCCATTGGGCTGGCGGCCTCTGCGGCGGGTGCAGGTGCAATCGGCCTAGTGCTTATGCTCTGCTCTGGCCTCGAACTGGGCATGTGGAATATCTGGCTGGTGCTTGCTGCACTGATTGGCGGAACCATCGGCAGCCTGACCGATAGCCTGCTTGGTGCGACAATTCAGGCCATGTATCGTTCACCCACTGGCGAGACCGAACGGCCAACAGGCCGTGATGGAACCGCCAACACGCTCATCCGTGGCTGGCGCTGGATGAATAACGATCTTGTCAATCTGCTCAGTTCGCTGGTGGGCGGTGCTGCGGCGCTGGTTGTGGTATTAGTGATTGGCTGAAGAACCAAAACAGAGGGTTATAATTTGGATCCATCGTACCACAACGTGGCGTTCGGGGCGGGCGAACATGCGCCGCGTAGCTAAGCAAATGTAGTTGGCCGGATGCAGGCGGCTTGGTAGCGCCCCTACGTTCGTTGGTTACAATGCCACCACTGCTCTGACTTGGTGGTTACTTATCCACAGTTGTTGCCTAAAGTATAAGCGTATGCAATATGCCCCAACAGCCACAAACATCGATTGATTGCAGCCGTGGCATGACCAATGAGCGCTGGCGAGCCACATTCATTCAAACAAGAAACAAGAGCCGATTGCAGATTTATTGATTGCCGATTGACAGAGTCTTCCTGATAGGGCAAGCAATCTGCAATCCATGGATCAATTAGCAATCAGCACATGCTCGCTGCCAAGCAGCCCTAACCTGTTGCTGGATCTCTACCAATGATCCACTATTGTCGATCAGCACATCGGCCTGGGCGATCTTCTCCGATTGGGCTGGTTGAGCCGTAATCCGCCGCCGCGCTTCAGACTCCTCCATACCACGGGTTGTGATCAGCCGCATGAGTTGCTGCTCTGGTGGGCATGTGACCACCCAGATACTATCGCAGACCTGCTTCCAGCCGCCTTCTAAGAGCTTGATGGCGTCGATCACCGCAACGCCTGGCTGATCACTCGCTGTCGCAACCACATCCAACCATTGGTAGATATAGGCATGCACGGCTGGATGAACAATCTGTTCGAGCCGCTTCAATTGGGCTGGATCGCTAAACACAATCGCACCAAGTACAGGCCGGTTGATCGGGCCATTCGGCGATACCAGGATCTGCGTGCCAAATGCAGCAACGATCTGCCGATAGACATCCTGCCCCGGTTGTTGCAATGCATGCGTCACTGCATCGGCATCGATCACCTGGGCACCCAACTCGCGTAGCAGCGCAATCACGGTGCTCTTCCCACACGCGATATTGCCGGTCAGGCCGATCAGATAGAGGTTTTTGTATGGCATAGTTTCAAGAACCAAGAACCGAGAACCGAGTATTCAGGAGTCAGAAGTCAGAAGTCAGAATGCCGAACCGAGAACCGAGTATTCAGAAGTCAGGAGTCAGAATGCCGAACCAAGAACCGAGAACCGAGTATTCAGAAGTCAGAAGTCAGGAGTCAGAATGCCGAACCAAGAACCGAGAACCGAGTATTCAGGAGTCAGAAGTCAGAAGTCAGAATGCCGAACCAAGAACCGAGTATTCAGGAGTCAGAAGTCAGAATGCCGAACCAAGAACCGCCCTCACCCCTGCTGCGCTTCCCCTCTCCCAGTGGCAGAGGGGCTAGGGGTGAGGGAGCCAGCCACAATCATTCAGCGCTTGCAGCCGAGGCATGACCAACCAACGTAGGCGGGCCACAGTGTTCCTTTCAGGGTCCAGGGACAAGGTCCCTGGCTGGGGGTGTTGGGGCGGCAGTCCGCCCCGACCGCGGGCGTGGGGCGCGCAGCCCCGAAACACAAATTCTATAAATCTAAATATTCCTGCATCACCAGCATTGATTCATCGATATGAAGCAGCTTGAGGAGTTCACCCATCAGAGCCGCCTTATGATCAGCATCGCGCTGGCTCCATGTCCGGCTTTTGATCTCAAGGTATGGGCCGGGCTGATGGTGTTCAACGAGTACATCCAGATTGATCGCAAAATCGGCATCGCCATACAGAATACGCCAGCGCCGACGGCGCTTTTCGATCTCGACAATCCGATCCGGCTGAAAATATTCGCGATAGAAACGCAGCGTGCGATCTGCTGGAGCAGTATAACGCGCCCGCCCGATCTGCATCGCAAATGGATGCTCACTCCGTTCCGCCGGGCTCGTCAGCGTCACATTATACTTGGCTTCCGAACGAGCACCGGGATCGCGGCGATGATCCTCACGCAGGCGGATACGGCCACGCGCTGGGTCATTCCACAACAAGTAGGTATCGTATTGGGTGCGCTCGCTGGCCTTGGTGATCGTGATCTGCGGACTCTGAAGCGCTGCCAGTATCAGATCAACCTGTTCGGGGGAAACCTGAGCCTTGACCTGCACCTCAAAGAGTTCGTCCTGGCGCACGCCGCCGATCGCCAATATCTTATCAAGCAGGTTCTCCTCACGCTCAGCCAGAAAGGTATTGATCCGTTCAGCTACCGCCCAGGCCTGTTCGAGAACTTCCTGCTCATTAAGCGTCAGCAATTGCCGCTCTCGCATCAAAAAACGCCCATCGACAAGCGTATCGCGCACATCGGCAGCACGGGCACCATAAACCAAATGCGAATAGATCGCTTCTTGCATATAGGTGTAGCGTGGCGATGAATGCAGCTTGCCAAGCTCGATCACCAGCAGATCGGCATGCTTCCCTGGCGCAATTGAACCAACCAGATGATCAAGATGAATAGCACGGGCACCCCAACACGTCGCCAAGGCCAATGCCTCGCGGGCCGGAACAACCGTTGGATCACCGCTAACGCCCTTCGGGAGCAGTGCCGCCAGATGGATCTCCGAGAACATATCCTGATCATCATTCGAGGCCGGGCCATCGGTGCCAAGGCCAGTACGCACACCAGCCTGGATGAAGCGCTGAATCGGCGCGATGCCACTGGCCAACTTCAGGTTACTGGTTGGGCAGGGCGTCACACCAACGCCATGTTCGCGCAATAACAGAATATCGTCCTCGGTTGCGTGAACACAATGGGCCGCGATACAGTGAACATCAAACGCACCAACTCGATGTGCGTAGCCAATTGGTGTCACCTCGCGCTCAGCCCGCATCTCCTGCACCTCACGGGCCGTTTCGGAGAGGTGGGTGTTGAGTGGCACGCCATAGTGGCGACACAGTGCAGCAGCCTCGCGGTAGATCTGATCGGTACAGGTATATGGCGCATGTGGGGCAATGGTTGGAACAATCCGCTCATGGCCGATCCACTGCTCAATAAAATGGCGCGCTCGTTCAAGTCCCTGATCAAACGAACGGGCATCTGGCGTCGGCAGGCGCATAACCGTCTGGCCACAGATGGCGCGCATCCCGGTTTCGTCCGCAACGCGGGCAACCTCCTCTTCAAAATAGTACATATCGACAAAGGTTGTCACCCCACCGCGGATCATCTCAGCACACGAGAGTAGCGAACCAGCCCGCACAAATTCAGGCGTCACAAATGTGCTCTCAACAGGGAACATATAGCCGAACAGCCACACATCGAGCTGCTGATCGGCAACCAGGCCGCGCAAGAGGCTCATCGGAATATGGGCGTGGGCATTGATCAGGCCAGGTAGAATCGCACATCCATGGCAATCAACCGTTTCCTGTGCCGCATAGCGTTCAGCAAGTTCGGCGGCTGGCCCGACAGCAATGATGGTTCGACCGCGGATGGCCACTGCACCATCGTGAACCACCGACCAATCGGCATCCATCGTCACAATCGTGCCATGGGTCAGCAGCAGATCGATATGATCCATCATGGCGGGCTTCCTCGCTCATCATACAGCAGCAGATCGGCCTGCGCTGCTGGCACAGGTTTCCGGCTACTTGGCGCAAAAACGACACCGCAATTGGAGCAGTATTGGAGTACATTACGGCGATCCAACGCCCCCTGCCAGATCGCCGTCCGCTGTTGCAGTGTAACATCACCGCGCACCTGTCGCCAGACCAAGATTGAAAAGAAGCCGACAAAGGCGATCATGAAGACGGTTACACCAGTAAAGACGGCTGAATCACCAAGGCGCACATCACCAGCAGTCGGGCTAGCTCCAGCATCACTTAATCCAACCAGGGTGCCAATCAGCGCGGCGACAAAGGTGGCCCCAAATAGGACAAGGCTGATCGAGACGCACCCAAACTGAGATTGTGACATCTTGGGTGGAGTTGGGTGTGCTACCCGAACCGGCCCATCAGCGGGAAGATCCGCAACCCGAACAATCGTATCGGTTCGGCTGCATTGTGGGCAGGCAAGCAGGCTATCTTGGGACATGCAAAATTCTCCCCAACGCTACGGCGTCTGCCGCTCTTGCTCATCACGCGTTGCCAATTGCTCATATTCCTCACGGCTGATGAACGTGCCACCCTCAATTTGGCGGCTGATCTCACGACGGCCTGAATCATAGGTCAACTCAGCGCGCATTAACCGGAAGCAACGTGAATCCATGATCTCCTTGATCAGCTGATAGCCGCTCGGAGCTTCATCATCACCATACTCAATCGTCAGATCATTGCGTGGATCGACACGAACATGAACTGGCGCACTACAGCGATTGCAGCGCACATAGAGGTGAATGGCACCGTCGCTGGGCGAACTATTGCCACCGAACAGTCGGCGTAGCCACTGCATCATTGAAGCTGCCCCCTCTTGCTCCCTCAAGTGTCGCCAAGTATACCACATGACCGTTTTGACAAGGTGACACGATGAGGGGGTGACACGGTGAATGTGCTTGATAGGGTGGTACAGCTTCGATCAAACATATGTCACCATGTCACCATGTCACATTCAGCTCACCTCAACCACACGGCCCTCCGCCGCCCGCACAAGCCGATCCCAGATCGCCAGCCCTAATCCACTCTGTGGCAGCCCGCGCACCAGGATCAGATCAACACCATGACGATCAAGTTCCCGAATCCGCGCAAACAGCCGCCGTCCGATTGTTTCTGAATCCGCTTCCGCACCCAACGAAACAACTAGCGCTTGCAGGCCATGTAACGCAGGCATATCTTCCGCAACTGCCAGCACACCAACGTGGCGGCCAGATGTAACAGCCAGATCGACCTCTACTCGAATATAGCGATGCACTGCCGCAACTGGCCCAGTAATCAGGCGCAGTTCAGCATCTGGCGAATAGTGTTTGATCAGCGATCCAGGCGCGCTTGAGGCAATGTCCGGGGTGAGGTAGCGTGGCACAAAGCGCACATTGGGCAACACCATACGCAGTGCCTCAAGCGAAATACCACCAGGGCGCAGAATCATTGGCACATCAGCGGTAAGATCCAGAATAGTTGACTCAAGGCCAATTGTGGTTGGCCCACCATCAAGAATCAGATCCACCCGGCCATCGAGATCATCAAGCACATGCTGGGCCGTCGTTGGGCTGGGCCGCGCAAAACGGTTCGCACTTGGTGCAGCAATCGGCACCCTGGCAGCATCAAGTAATGCCAATGCAATTGGGTGGGCTGGCACCCGTACCGCCACCGTGTCGAGCCCAGCCGAAACGCTGGCCGGAATCATCGAACGACGACGCACCACCAGCGTGAGTGGCCCTGGCCAGAAACGAGCCGCCAACTGGTAGGCGATCTCTGGCACCATTTGAGCCACCATGGCAAGATCAGCAACCGCCGCAATATGGACAATCAGTGGATCGGTGGCAGGGCGGCCCTTCGCAGCAAAAATCCGGGCGACCGCCATTTCATCACAGGCATTTGCTCCCAACCCATACACGGTTTCTGTAGGAAATGCAACCAGACGCCCGGCTAGGAGTGCCTCAGCAGCAGCAGTGATCGCCTGCATATCAATAGCCTGGGCATCAACAGCGACTACATGCGTTTGGCGGACGTCCATCAGAAACCTCCAATTGCCACGGTATCAGGGGCGAACCTGGTGTTCGCCCTGGTTCGGCAATGTAATAATGTGGCCTACCCCTCCAACCTAGCCCGTACTGCCGCCGCATGGGCCGTGAGTCCTTCAGCCTCCGCGATCCGAATCGCAGCCGGGCCAATCCGCCGTAATGCAGCGTCATTCAGGCCAATCAGCGAGATCACCTTGCGGAAATCATCGACATTGACTGGCGAGGAATAGCGGGCGGTACCACCGGTTGGCATGATATGCGATGGGCCAGCGACATAATCGCCAAGTACCTCAAACGAGCGTTCACCAAGAAAGATCCCGCCCGCATTACGCACTAACCCGACATACTGCCAGGGTTCATCAACAAGCAGGCACAGATGCTCTGGTGCATAGGCATTGGCCAACTGGAAGGCCATTGGCAGATCGGGGACAACCACAATCGCCCCACGCCGCTCAACCGTTTCGGCGGCTGCATCACTATTCGAGAGTGTTTCGAGCTGGCGCGCAATCTCGGCCTGTGTCGCCCGCGCCATGTCCATACTGGTCGTCAGCATCACCGCAGATGCAAAGACATGCTCGGCCTGTGCCAGGAGATCCGCCGCCGCATAGCGCGGATCGGCATGGGCATCGGCAATCACCAGGGTTTCGGTTGGGCCAGGCAACGATTCGATGCCCACCACACCATACACAGCCCGCTTGGCCAGAACCACAAACAAGCTGCCAGGGCCAGCAATTTTATCGACCTGCGGAATACTTTCGCTGCCATAGGCCATTGCCGCGATGGCCTGTGCGCCACCAAGCCGAAAGACCCGATCAACCCCAGCGACATGCGCGGCGGCCAGCACAATCGAATCGATTTCACCAGTGGCTCGCTGCGGCGGCGAGCAGACGATGATCTGATCGACACCAGCAACCCGCGCTGGAATAGCGGCATGCAACA
Organism: Chloroflexales bacterium; assembly: GCA_038214135.1. Classification (GTDB taxonomy): domain Bacteria; phylum Chloroflexota; class Chloroflexia; order Chloroflexales; family Roseiflexaceae; genus JANLSE01. Next base: position 23,367 of record JBBQSD010000003.1, read on the forward strand.
ACGAGGAGGGCAGGGAAGCGCCGCCACCCGGCGTATAGATACCAACTCGCTGGAGCGGCATGACGATCTGCCCAAGCGCACCCTCACCACCAAATTCCACCCACGAATTACGAAGCTGGCGCTTATGGAAGCGCTCCAACTCGCCCGCTGCCAGCTTGAGCGCCTCAAGCAGCTTTGGATCGATCACCATGGCCGCCTCCGCGATCCGTTCATACGCAACCTCGAACGCAGCTACAGGGCCATCGAGCTTGCTGCCCCATTCGTGCAGTGCCGCATCGCCACGATTCCGAACATCAGCAATAATCCGATCAACTGCCTGGGTCGGAGTCAGGCGCTCGCCAAATGTTGCCGCAATCCGATCAAGCATGGCTGGTGTTGCTTCAACCTGATCAAGCGGCACCCGCCGTAGGATCGTTCGCTGTGCCTCAGCAATATCGTTCATAATTGGGATGGGCATGGTGTTTGCCTTTCATAGAGGCCGTTCCGGCTACTTTGCCACTGCACGTGGCGGGCGGTTTACGACTCCTGACTCCTGCATACTCAGTATAGCATCCTCTCCATGGTACAATAGATGGCACAGCATGTGACGGTAGGTGTCACAAGCGTGTGCGATTATCTACACGAATCCGGTTATTGGAGTGTTATATGCCTGGTATTAGCTTCCGAGGAAAAAGCACTGTAGAGACACTCCATCTCGCGGTGCCATACCGCCAATTGATTCCCGAGGGCAGCCAGTCGATCGCCGATACGCCAACCCTTTCCGGCAATTTGATCATTCATGGCGACAATCTACTGGCACTCAAGGCGCTATTGCCATCGTTTAGTGGCCGAGTGAAGTGTATTTATATCGACCCACCCTATAATACTGGCAACGAGAGCTGGGTTTATAACGATAATGTCAATAGCCCGATCCACCAAGATTGGCTGAACAAGGTTGTCGACCGAGAAGATCTGACGCGCCACGATAAATGGCTGTGCATGATGCTGCCACGCCTGCGCATTCTCCACGAACTCCTGCGCGAGGATGGCGCGATCTTCATATCGATTGACGATAATGAACAACACCGCCTGCGTATGCTAATGGATGAAATCTTTGGTGAGCAAAACTTTGTGGCAACGATTGTGTGGCAGAAGAAGTATTCAGCTGCGAACGATAATAGTGGCATTGCAGCTATGCATGATTTTATTCTGATATATCAGAAATCTGCTGAATGGGAAAGAATACTATTACCAAGAACAGATGAAAATAACAAACAATATCGGTACAAAGATAAAGAAGGAACCTTCCGAGCAAGTGATTATACCTGTAACAAGACGGCTGATGAACGACCTAATCTGTACTACCCTATCACCAACCCAAATACAGGTATTGAGGTTATGCCTAATCGTAATCGAGTATGGGCTTACTCGCTTGAGAGACATCAGGAAAATGAAAAGAATAAACTGGTGTGGTGGGGAGAAGATGGCACAGCCCGCGTTCCATCGTATAAACGTTACAAACATAAATTGCGTGGCGGCGGAGGAACTGTCCCTTCAACGTGGTGGACGCGGGAACTTGCTGGCGATACTGACGAGGCGAAGAAAGAACTCAATTCGATCTTCCTTGAAGGAACACCGCTTCAAACGCCAAAGCCAACTGCACTAATTCAGCGCATCCTGCAGATCGCCACCGATCACGAGGCTGGCGATATTGTGTTAGATAGTTTTGCTGGCAGCGGTACCACCGGCCATGCGGTTCTGGCTCAGAATGCCGAGGATGGCGGCAACCGCCGCTTCATTCTGGTGGAACAGGAAGCATATGCCGAGACGCTAACTGCCGAACGGATTCGGCGGGTGATCGCTGGCGTGCCGAGTGCTAAGGACGAAGCGCTCCAACGCGGCTATGGCGGCAGTTTTACGATGCTGCGGCTTGGCCCAGGGCTGGATCACGAGCAGATCCTGCGTGGCGAATCATTGCCTAGTTATGGCGAACTGGCCCGTTATGTGTTCTTCACGCTGACTGGCGAGCAGATCGATGACACGCAGATCGATGAGACGCGCTCATATCTCGGCCAGAGCAGCCGCTATGAAGTGTACCTGATCTACCAGCCAGATATCGCCTTCTTAATGCGAACAGCGCTAACCTATAAATGGGCCAAGGCACTTGGGCAACCAGGAACCAAAGCGCGCCTGGTGGTCGCCTCACATAAGTTGGTGGAGAGCGAATTGCTACGCGAATGGCGGATCGAGTTTTGCCAGCTTCCGTTCGAGATCTATCGTTTTCGAGCCTGAGCCATGGAATTAAAGAGCTATCAACAGGCAACCCTGGATGCGCTACAACGCTACCTGAGTGCGCTCAATACCGCCCGTGAGAATGCGGCGCGGGTGGCAGCACTGGGCCTATCCGGCGTCCACTATGAATGGGATGCCGAAGCCTGGGGCCTGATTGGCCGCGATAAAACTGGCTACCAGCAACGCCGTAGTGGGGCAGGGCAATCGATTCCAACGATCTGCTTCAAAATCCCAACCGGCGGCGGCAAAACACTGCTGGGCGTCAAAGCGATTGAAACGATTCAGACAGCCTATCTGCGGCGGCATACAGGGCTGGTGCTGTGGATCGTTCCAACCAGCGAGATCTATCGCCAAACATACAGCGCCTTCCGTGATCGATCACATCCCTATCGCCAACTGCTTGATCTCGCCAGTGGAGGCCGCACTCGCATTATTCAGAAGGATGATCCCTTCACACCAGCCGATGTCGCCAACAACCTGATTGTTCTGCTGATTATGCTGCCAGCTGCGAGCCGCGAGAACAAAGAAACATTACGCATGTTTCGCGAGCGCGGCGGAATGGAAGCTTTCTTTCCTACTGAAGAAGATTACGACGGGCATCGCAAACTGCTCCAGGAAGCCCCCAATCTCGATACGTTTAGCAATGATGGCTTTGGCGCATCCAAGATTATCAAGGGTTCGCTTGGCAATGCTTTGCGTCTATTATCGCCACTGATTGTGCTGGATGAAGGCCACAAAGCCTATAGCGATATTGCTCAACAAACACTCCTGGGCTTCAATCCAGCATTCATACTGGAACTCTCGGCAACGCCGACCAATCGCAGCAACAAGCTCGTTGAAATCAGTGGGCGCGATGTTCATCGCGAAGGCATGATCAAGCTCGATCTGCATCTTTCGATCAAAAGTAGCGGCGATTGGCGCGATACGATGCTGGCGGCCCACGAACAGCGGGTTGCACTCGAATCCGAGGCGCAGGTGTATGCAATGCGCGAAAACGGTGCCTATATCCGGCCAATCTGCCTGATTCAGGCCGAACGAACCGGTGCCAAACAGCGCAAGGTTGAATTCATTCACGCAGAAGATGTCCGTGAATTTCTGATCACACGTTGCAATATCCTGCCCGAATGGATTGCCGTGAAGAGCAGCGAACAGGATGATCTTGGCGATAGTGATTTGCTGAGTTCTACCTGCCAGATCCGCTATATTATCACACGCTATGCGCTCCAGGAGGGCTGGGATTGCCCATTTGCCTATGTGCTAGCTGTCCTGCCAAACGCCGAAGCAGCCACCAGCCTCACCCAATTAGTTGGGCGCGTGCTACGCCAACCCTATGCCCGCAAGACTGGTATCGCTACACTGGACGAAAGTTATGTCTATGCATCGCAGGTGGGTGCAGGTCGGGCGCTCGATGCGGTACGGCGCGGGTTGCAGGAAGAAGGGCTTGGCGAACTGACTGGGCGGATCGTACTCGATAGTACGACCACGACAAGCAGCGTTGAGGTTCCTATCCGTGCACAGCATCGCGGGTACGTTGGCAAAATCTACCTGCCGTGTTTTATCGTTGGTGATGGATCGGGCGGCTACCGCGAGGTGCGCTATGAGCGTGATGTCCTGAGCCGCGTTCCATGGGATCAGATCGACCTGAGCGCGTTCCACCCCACCTTGAATCCGTCCGCACGCCAGGATAGTACCACCATCGTCGGCATCAATACCACTATGGCTGGTAGCCTTCAGACAAACCCGTCACAGGAGCAGAGTGTCGATCTGGTGTTTATTACACGCCATCTGCTTGATGTTGTGCCAAACCCATGGCGAGCCTATGCGTTTGCCCACACGGCAATTGAGAATCTGCGCACAACGCCGGGGAATGATGAAGCAATGATCGCGCGCAATCAGAGCTTTGTGATCGAGGAATTGAAGAAGAAGATTGTTGAAGAACGGAATCGGCTGGCTCAGCAGACATTTATCGACATGCTCGATAGCCGGGAGATGAACTTTTATTTGATTGCAGGGGCCATTGGAACAACTGAAACGGTAATTCCTGATCGTATCAGCATGAGATCCGATGTGAAGCGGCTAACGCGAGCCGATCATGCGCCAACACAACTTGAATTGTTTGAGTACAGCGATGAGAGCGAATACAACGAGAGTGAGCGTGAAGTCGCATTATACTTGGATGCACAAGCCTGGGCGATCGAATGGTGGCACCGCAATTTAGTACGCCATGGGTATAGTCTGCAAGGATGGAAGCCAAACCGAGTATGGCCCGATTTCTTGGCCTATCGAGCAAAATCAGGCACGCAGGATCGAATCTATGTCCTTGAAACGAAGGGATTGCATCTCAAAGGTAACGATGACACTGCCTATAAGCAAGCATTATTCAAACTCTGCAATGAACGCAGCCAGCCGACACCAATCGAAGCCATTAATCAGAACTTCGCCGCACACCACGTCCGTTTCGAGGTCATCTTCGAAGACGAATGGCAGAACATTCTAAACACACTGCTGGCTCCTGCACCGTAACTTTTGCCCCACTCCAGCGTATATACTACGAGTGCTGCCATATCAGCGCAGCTATTGGTGCTACCTGCACCCCAATAAGGAGGAACGAGTGCTTATTCCAAAGCGCCCACAACAAACACTTCACCCCCTCTTTCGTTTATTATCGATCGGTGTCATCGCCGCTCTGCTGGCCGCCTGCGGTGGCAATAACACGCCAGCTGCCCAACCAACTATCGCAGCCCAACCAGCACCCGCACCAACCAAAGCACCCGCACCAACCAAAGCGCCAACAACCAATATTAAGCTCGTGAAGGCAACATTTGCCAAGAAACTAGGCGAAAATCAGGAACCTGTTGAGGAAGTCAAGGATAGCGCCTTCTTCCCCGATGAAACGATCTATCTTTCACTTCAGTTCGAGGGCCGCCCGAAAAAGGGTGAGGTTGAAGCAATCTTCTTCGCAAAAGAAGATAAAATCACCAGCGCAAAGGTTGATCTGGCCAGCATTAACAGTGGCGTGATTTTGTCGGTTGGCGAAAGCACCTATGTTGGCTTCAACCTCAAGCCAAAGGAGAGCTGGCCGATCAGCAAAAACTATAGCGTTGAAGTCACCGTCGATGGCAAGAAGCTCGATACCTATAACTATAGCGTGATCGCACCTGCCGATGCCGCTCCAACGAATGTCACTACCGTTGTACTGGCCGCCGGTGCCGACGACAAGTATAACCCGATTGATCAGGCCACCGAGTTCAAGCCCGATCAGGAAGTCTTTCTGGTTGGCCGTGGTGATTTCGGCAAGAGCACCTGGCTACAGGCCGATTGGTATATCGATGGCGAGATCCAGAAGGATGCGACACGCACACTTGGCCCTATAACGGATAATCTCGCTGATACTGGGTTTTCATTCTCGTTCAAGCCCAAGGATAACTGGCCAACTGGCAAACATGAAGTCGCACTAACTGTCAACGATGAGGAAGTTGGGCGCTATAGCTTCACCATCACCGAGAATCCATCGGATTTGGCAGGGACACTGGGCCAGAACACCAGCGGCGATGCGCTCACCGTTGGTGATTTAGAGACCTACAGCTATAAGAATGATCTCTTCACTATTGATGTTCCAGCGGATTGGAAACTGACCGATAGCAGCAATGCCAATGCCGTCAGTGTCGCCTGGGCATCACCAGAGGATAATGCCGGGATCGTGGTAGCTATTGCACAGACAGCAGACACACTGAGTGCCGATGATCTCGCAACCCGCGGCGAGAAATTCGTTAAGGATGTGTTTGGTTCTGAAGATGGCTTCGATGTCTCGAAAGCTGAGCCACAGCAGGATGGAAGCGTGCTGCTGCCCTTCAGCGTCTCACCAAAGATCAATGGAACGGCTGTCGAGCTGTACGGCCTGACCTATGTTGAGCAGCGTGGCAATAAATTTTCGACGCTAACCGTGCTGTTTCCAAAGTCCCAGGAACAGGAACTGTGGGACAGCCACTTCAAGAAGATCGTCAATAGCTACAAAGTCAACGAATCCGCAGATATGCCGTAACACCCTTATCCCCAGCCCCTTCTCCCAGTACCAGGGAGAAGGGCCGCCGCCTTACCCCAACCCCTCTCCCCAACGTGGGAGAGGGGTTGGGGTGAGGGGGATGCTACCCCAATTCACGCAGTAGGCGCTTGTAGGTATCGCTGTAGGCCTCAAAGACATACTGCACCTGCACAATTGCCATCCCTGCACCACCCAACTCGCGCAGATGATCGGTCAGTTCTAGCATACGCTCCTGTGATACAACCACCGTGACCATATACCAGCCCTGGGTGTCATCTGGGGTGCTACTCCATAGCGGTGCAATTGTCGGCCCCTGAAGACCTGCCAGATCGCGCCGTGCCGCAACCCGACGCCCAACATCCTCAACCGATGCACCAGGAATATTGGCCGTGACCTGAACGTAGCTACGGGCACGCTGGCGCGCTTCAACCAATTCCAGAACAGTTTTGACGGCAGCCAGCGCTGCTGAATTCCTTATCAGGCATTGGCGGTTGGCAATCAGGCAGGATTGTGAGCGCAGGATCGATCCGCCAACGATCTTGAGCTGATTCTCGCGCAGTGTCGTCCCAGTTTCGGTAATATCGATAATAATATCGGCATACCCAAGCCCTGGTGCCGCTTCCGTCGCTCCCTGCGAATCGATCAGCCGAAAATGATTGATACCCTGGGCATAACAGAACCGCCGCGATAATGCGGGATACTTTGTCGCAATTCGCAATGGCCGCCCCTGGGCATGCAATTCCATCGCCAGATCAGCCAGATCGCCCCACGATGTCACATCGATCCACGCCTCTGGAACTGCCACCACCAATTCGGCCCGCCCAAACCCCAGATCATCATAGATCACCAGCAGATCATCACGATCCCCGCGCTGCTCTTCAACATAATCCAGGCCACTAATACCGAGATCGATTTCGCCATCCGCCACTTTTTCAACAATATCAGATGGCCGATGAAGTAAAACCTCCGCTCCGGGTAGTGCCCGAATCGTGGCAGTATAGCGGCGTGGGTTCGAGCGCGAAATGCGCATGCCGCAACTTTCCAAAAAAGCCACCGATCCATCATACATCGGCCCTTTTGATGGAATCGCAAAGCGTAGTGTCATCGATAGTACCTCATCTTGACGTATAGAATACTGTGGATTACAATGTGGATATCTATCCACAGTCTGGGGTCATTCATGAAAACCATCCAAATGACAATCGACGACGATCTGTTAACCCAGGTCGATCACCTTACACTCACTCTCCAAACGACGCGCTCGGCATTTATTCGTTCCGCGTTGCAATTGGCATTGCGTCATTATGCCACTCTCCAAAAAGAGCAACAGCATGCCCAGGGCTATGCACAGCATCCTGTTCTACCCGAAGAGTTCGATGTCTGGATCGGCGAGCAATCCTGGGGGGCCGAATGAACCAAGGCGATGTCTATTGGTATCTGTTTCAACCACCCGATAAACGCCGTCCAGTTGTCATTCTCACACGTGACTCAGCGATTCCGTATCTGACAGCGCTCACGATTGTCCCTATTACGACGACAATCAGGTTGATTCCATCTGAAGTCATTTTGACAGAGGACGATGGTCTCCTAAATGAGTGTGCTGCCAACTGTGATAATCTCCAAACCATTCCTAAGGCCAAACTTGGCAGCTTTATTACGCACCTTCCACCATCGAAACTCAATGAACTTCGTGATGCCATTGCATTTGCCCTAGGCTTTGATGCGCTGGAATAGATCACTGCTAATCCTTCGTCGCCCTGCGCACTGCCAGCGCCAACAGGCCAACGCCAACCAGTGCCAGCAATGCTAGGATGCTGAAGCTGGGGCGAGCACGCAGCAGGAGCCCTACGCCACCGATAATCAGGCCAAGAACAGCCATTGTTGCCAGCCAGCGCAGGTGTGGGCGCATAAAGGCCTGCCGCTGCTCTGGTGCAAGCACGGCAACCCGATAGCGTAGACCGACGAAAGCATACATACACAGGGCTGCCACAACAATAATCAGTGCCAGCCAGGGAATCCCGATTAGTGCCAACATGGCAGACGCAAGCACCAGGATGGTTAGGCCGAACCCAGGAAGTATCCGTTGGAGCATCGCATCCTCACAGAACTGGCACGCGCCCAAGCGCTTGAGCCGCTACCAATTGAAATGGTGTCTCAATCGGCCAGTTGATCGTCGCAACGCCAGCTTGGCTAAGTTTTTTGAGCAGCAACATCCGCTCGATTTCGGCCAATTCTGCGCCAAGCATGCCATCTGGTTTGCGGCCCAATACCATGCGTTCGAACGAAACGGGATCTGGGCTGATCACAATCATCTGGTACCCACGCCCACGCAAGGCAGCCAATGGGCGAACATCCTCAAGCAATAATGGGCTAATCACAATCAGCAATGAGCGAATCGGAAACAATCGCGTTGGCATCGAATCAAGGGTTTCTAACGCAATCCGATCCCCTGGTTGGGCAGCTGCCAAGGCCCGCAGAATCTTCTCGCGCTGCAGCTTGCCATAGCCCGGAAACGTCCAATCGATTGAATCGCCATAGACGAGCAGGCCAACCCGATTCCCCTGCACAAGCAGACTATCTGCCAGGGCTGCCGCCGCCTGAATGCCATGCTCGAACAGCGAGCCATGTGGCCCAACAATATCGCTGCGGGCACGCGCATCCAGAATGATGCCAACATCAGCGACCCGCTCCTGCTCAAATTCATTCACAAACAGTGTCTCGGCATAGCGCGCCGATACCCGCGAATTGACGCGGCGCAGTGGATCGCCGGGTTGGTAGGGGCGTACGCCAAAAAACTCAACCCCCGGCCCGCCCTGATGCGCTGGAATTGTCCCCGAATAGACGCGCGTCCGCCGTGGCCGGATCGATACCTGCCGCAAGCGCATTAAGGCCGGTAGAATAAACAAACGCCCACTCGCAGCAATCGCAATCGTTCGCGGGAACAGGCCAAGCCGATCTCGCGCAATGGCTTGCAGATCGCCAAACGCATACAGCCCGCGATTTCCGCGCAGCACATAGTTCAATTCGGCGCTCGCCCCAGGAGCCAGAGCCGTTAGGAGTTCCGTCTGGCCCTCAATTAGTTCCAGGCCCTGTGGCAGCAGATCGCGCAACTCCAGATCAAACAACGCCGGGCCATCATTCGTGATCGTGACAGACACACTGGCTGGTTGACCTTGCGCCGTGCGATCCGGTGTGACTGTGCGAACGGCGTGCAACTGCGGAACTGGCGGCGCATCGGCAAACCCAAGCCCCAATGCAACCAGGAATGGCAATGCCAACGCCAACACATTCCCATTCAGCGTTGCAATCCCAATAATAATTAGCAGGAACATGAGCGTGATCAGCAGGTTTCGGTTCATATATTCAGGCGCATTTTAAGAGGGCGGTTATACACCTGGTACTGCAACCGACCGAGCAATCGTATTGACGACTTCATCGGCGGCGCGGCGCTGCATCCATAGATCTGGAACCATCACCAGCCGATGAATCAGCGCAGGGTTCAGGAAGCGCTTGACATCATCCGGAAGCACAAAGTCGCGCCCTTCCAAGGCTGCCTGTGCGCGGGCCAGCTTGAGCAGAGCCAGCGATCCACGCGGACTCGAACCAACCGCCACACGGGCATCCTGGCGGGTTGCTCGTACCAACGCAACGATATAGCTCTCGATCTCCGAACTGACAAACACATCCTCAACCGCATCACGCATGGCCATAATCTCATCGGCGCTGGTGATCTTGTGTAGTTGCAGATCATCGCTGCGCCGCTGGCGACGGCGACGCAGGATTTCGGTTTCTTCCTCGGCGCTCGGGTAGCCAACCGAAAGCTTCATTAGGAAACGATCCAGTTGCGCCTCTGGCAGCGGAAACGTACCCTCATACTCAATCGGGTTCTGTGTGGCCAGCACAATGAACGGCGCTGGCAGCAGCATCGAATCGCCCTCAAGTGTCACCTGATGCTCTTGCATGGCTTCTAACAGCGCCGATTGGGTCTTTGGTGAGGCACGATTGATCTCATCGGCCAGCACAATATTGGCAAAAATTGGCCCACGCCGCAGTTCAAACTGGCCGGATGCTCGGTCGAACATATAACTGCCGGTAATATCGCCAGGCAAGAGATCGGGAGTAAACTGGATACGCCGAAACTCAAGCCCGAATGCTGTCGCAAAACTGGAAGCAACCAGCGTCTTCGCCAGGCCAGGGTAATCTTCGAGCAACACATGGCCGCCAGCCAACGCCGCCACCATAATCTGCTCAAGCAATGCCCGCTTCCCGACAATAGCTTGCTCAACTTCATGAATAACATGGCTACTGATCGCCGCAACATCCGCTATGTTCAACGCCATATATTCTCTCCGCAACCGCGCCATTCTCTGCCGCAGCAGCGTTTATATTACGAGAAAAACGGAAACAGCCTATTGACATTCTCAGGCGTTAGCCGCGCACCATACTCACAGCCCTCGAATGCTTCGGCATACTGTACCTGAGCGCCACGTTCTGGGCCATACTGCTTGATCAACAGATTCCGATGGCGTTCGGCATCGCGCTGGAGGTGTTTTCCAAAGCGCTGGCGCAGCCACTCCCGCCGTTCACTTGCGCCTGCTGGCACCTCGTTCAGATAGCGGCCATTATAGGGTAGCCATTCATAGAACTGCGACACATGGGCGTGTAGTGCATCGATCTTCTGCTCAACCACATCATCGATTGGTACGATTACATCGGGCGAAAATGGGTATGGCTTCTGAAAACCATCGCTGACATACACAATCACGGGATCAACCGATAGATGGTTATGGAAGGCAACCACATTTGGTACAGTTACCATATAGGCAGCATCCTGAATCAGCTGCGCGGTATAGCGGTGATCCGGGTGATAATCATTCGGTCGCGGCGACATCACAAGATCTGGGCGGATTTCACGAATGATTCCAATGATCTCACGCCGCCGTTCGAGCGTCGGCAGCAACTCACCATCATGATTATCGAGCACCCGATACTCGACCCCAAGTGCCATTGCGGCAGCCTGGGTCTCCGCATAGCGGCGGCGAGCCAATGCGGCACCAGCCAATTCCTGATGCCCAGCATCACCATTTGTCACCGAGACAAACGTGACTGCATGGCCCAGGCGGCTATACAACGCTGCCGTTCCTCCCGCCGTGATATCGCAATCATCCGGATGGGCACCAAAAACGAGTACGCGCAATCGTTCTTCGCTCATCATCGAGACGCTCCTTACCATATATTATTGTATAGATCGGTGTCGTTTGCCATTGTACCATCGCCTGCCATTTTCTGTGTATACCCTGCTGATACTCATCAGAGGTAAGGCCGAACCCTGGCGAACAACATGGTTGTATGCGCCTATCCATTCAAGCAGCACCGTTTATCAATCTGCGAAATCTGCGAAATCTGCGGATAATTTCCAGCCCCTACTACGAAGAGTATGAAGGAGAAACCCATTGACCACGACCGAACAAACATCACGGCCATTGCACCCCTGGATGCGAGGTATGCTCTACCTTGCTGGAATATTGGTATTTATTACTGGTGTGCAGTTGTTCATTCTGACGGAGCAAACCGATCACTTCTTCGCCTGGACGATTAAGCCATCCCTCACAGCAGCCACCCTTGGCGCTGCCTATTGGGCCAGTTGCCTGCTCGAAATTGCCGCAGCCCGCAAACGCCTGTGGGTTCACGCCCGCATCTCCATCCCGACTGTGCTGATCTTCACAGCGCTCACGTTCGTTGTGACAATGATTCATCTGGATCGCTTCCATTTTGCCAGCCCTGATCCAATCGCCCGTATTGCAGCCTGGGCATGGCTACTCGTCTATGCGATTGTGCCACTCTTGCTCAGCATCCTCTGGATCATTCAATCGCGGGTGCCTGGAAGCGATCAAGCACGCCATTTTACACCAGGCCGGTTGGTTGCCAGTTGCCTCCTCCTCGTTGGACTCGTTCTGATCCCGGTTGGCGTCGTTTTGTTGATCCGGCCGGATCTGATTATTCCGGCTTGGCCGTGGATGCTGACCCCACTGGCAGCCAGGGCGATTGGCGCATGGGCGCTAGCACTCGGTATCGCTATGGCCCACGCACTCTGGGAGAACGACTGGATGCGGATTCAGACGGCAACACTCAGCCTGGCGGCCTTTGGTGGGCTGGAACTCATCGCCCTGGCCCGCTATCCAGGTGATGTCAACTGGGCATTGCCACAATCGATCTTCTATGTAGGGTTTATGCTCTGCCTGTTCATCTGTGGAATGGTGAGTATTCCGCTTGCTCGACGCAAACCTTGATTGATGAGTGATCGCACACAGCACTTGACATCGCATTATCATGTATGAACCATGGAGCGGAGGTTAGGTATGCCAACAAATAAATACCACATCACAACAAACTGGCAATTCCGGGTGGTTGAGATCCGGCCAGATGGCTTCGCCCTTGAGGCAATCGGCAATTTCGTTGGACGCAACAGCAATTCGATGTGGAACGGATTTCATATACTATTGCTGCTGCGCCCCTACATTATTCATGACTCGTTAACCCTACGTTAGCAGCTCTTCCCTCAATCAAATTTCATGATCGCTATAATCTGCGTGTAGTATCAGCAAAGGAGCGGGATATGTACGACCTGATTATTATCGGCGGAGGCGCAGCAGCGCTTTCCGCCGCCACGTATGCACTCGGCAAACGGCTTGAGGTACGCATTATCTACCAAAATCTTGGTGGGAAATCTGGCTGGCGACAGAACCTGACTGGGCAAGAAGGGGCCGAGCAACTTCCTGCCTCGGATGCAGTACGCAGCCTGGAGCGCTATATTAGCATGCAGGCCGGCGTCACCCTCCACGATGGCGTCACCAAAGTCACTCGCTATGGCGATGGCTTTCAGATCGAAACCTTTCGCAATGGAACACTTGAGGCACACGCTCTGATTATTGCAACCGGCGCTGGCCCAGTTCGGTTGGATGTGCCCGGCGCAGAAGAACTGCTTGGCCAGGGGCTTGGCTATTCGGTGACAACCCATTCGCACCTGCTTGAGGGCAAAACCAGTGCTGTGATTGGTAGCACAACACGGGCGCTACGCGGCGCTGCAGAACTCTCACGCACTGCCGCAAAGGTCTATCTGATCATTCCAAATGAAACCAACATGGTTGCACCCATGATCAACTCGCTTCAGCAGCGGCCAAATGTAGAAGTCCTGGTTGGCTACAACGTCCAGGAAGTCGTTGGACCAATGAACGTTGAAGAGCTTGTGATTAGCCATGCTGGCAAAACTCGGCGCCTGGCTGTCGATGCAGCCTTCGTCGATCTGGGGCTCATCCCACATAGTGAAATCGTTAAAGGCCTGGTTCAGACCGATGACCAAGGCTTTATTGTGATCGATGGCCACAACCGCACCACACTCCCCGGCTTATTTGCTGCTGGTGATGTAACCACCGCTTTTGGCGAACAGGCCCTGATCGCAGCTGGCGATGGCGCACGAGCGGCGCTCAGCGCCTACGATTATCTGTTGGCCCGCGCGCCGCAGCTTGAAGCTGAGGGTGCCGACTAATCGCGAGAACAAGCACGCATCAGGCGTTTGTTCTTTTGTTCAGTTGAACCAGAACAAGCGAGCAAGTGAGCCACATTGCTCAGGTTCACTTGTTCTGGCTACAAGGAAGATGTGTATGCCCGCTGTCACCAAAAAAGAGGACGGATCGGCAACAGCCACAAAGCCAGGCACGCATCCAAGTGGTGATAACCGCTTCAAGATTCTGGAAGCCACCATGAAGCGCCATCAGTATCAGCCCGATGCGCTGATCGAGGTACTCCATAAGGGCCAGGAATTGTTTGGGTACCTGGCCCCCGATCTGCTTACCTACATCGCTACCCGATTGAACATCCCACCCAGCCGCGTCTATGGGGTTGCCACCTTCTACCATGCATTCTCGCTCACCGCGCTTGGCACACATATCTGTACCGTATGCCTTGGCACTGCATGTTATGTGCGCGGCTCAGCCACATTGTTAGCCGAAGTCGAACAACGCACGGGCGTGAAGGCCGGAACAACCAGCGCCGATGGCAATCTCTCCGTGCTGACGGCCCGCTGCCTGGGGGCCTGCGGAATAGCCCCAGCCCTGGTATTCGATGGGGCTGTTGCTGGCCATCAGACGATAGAAAGCACCGTTGAGCGGCTTCTTGCGCTACTAGGCGAGACGGTATCTTCGTAAGTCGTCAGGAGTTAGGAGTCAGAAGTCAGGAGCTGTGCTACAAACGTTGCTTCTCGGCATTCTGATTCGTACATGCTTAGAGATTTTAACGTAGCGTTTTGCGCTGGCCAACACGAAAGGCAATCGGACGAAGGCCATCAGGTGCGGTTTTAGCCGCCCGCCGTTCGTCGAGTAGCATATACAACTCTGGCAGAATCACGTTATTCTGAATTCCGACTCCTGACTCCTGAATACTATAAGAAGGTCATCCATCATGGAACGATCAGAGTTAATCGAGCTTGGCGAGAAGACCAGTGCTGCACGCAAGGCAATCCATATTCAGTGTTGCACCTCCAGCGGGTGTCAATCAGCGCTATCGCTTGAGGTCAAGCGGCAACTCGAAGAAGCAGTTACTGCTGCCAATCTTGGCGAGCAGGTTGAGATCCGCAGTGTTGGCTGCATGGGCTTCTGCGGCCAAGGGCCGATGGTATCGGTTCTGCCGGATGGGCTACTCTACGAACATGTCACGCCCGAACAGGCACCATCGATCATTGCAGCATTACAGGGTGGCCAGGCAACTGCCGAATTGGGCGATCATAATCATCCCTTCTTTACTGGCCAACACCGCATTGTTCTTGAGAATATTGGCACCATCGATCCCGAACGGATTGAGGATTATATCGCGGTTGGCGGCTACCTGACCCTCGAACATGTTCTGCACGAAATGACTCCAGCCGATGTCATTGATACCATAACCCGCAGTGGATTGCGGGGTCGTGGTGGGGCTGGTTACCCAACTGGCCTGAAATGGGCGACGGTTGCGAAGAATGTTGGTGAACATAAGTATGTCGTCTGCAATGGCGATGAGGGCGATCCCGGTGCGTTTATGGATCGGAGCGTCCTCGAAAGCGATCCACATCGCGTGATTGAGGGCATGGCGATTGCGGCCTATGCCGTTGGAGCCGATCAGGGTTTTTTGTATGTCCGCGCCGAATATCCGTTAGCCATTTCGCGCTTGCAGAAGGCCATCCAGCAGGCCCGCAAGTATGGGCTGCTTGGCACACAGATCTTTGATACCAGCTTCAACTTTCGCATTGATATCCGCATCGGTGCAGGCGCATTTGTCTGTGGGGAAGAAACAGCGCTGATCGCCTCAATCGAAGGCAATCGTGGCCAACCACGCCCGCGCCCACCCTACCCTGCCGAACATGGGCTGTGGGGCTTCCCAACGCTGATCAACAATGTTGAAACGTTGGCTAATATCGTTCCGATTGTGCGCGATGGCCCAGAGCAATTTGCTGCTATTGGCACCGAAAACAGCAAGGGCACCAAAGTATTCGCACTCACCGGCAAAATCTGCAATACCGGCCTACTCGAAGTACCAATGGGCACAACCATACGCGCAATTGTTCAGAACATGGGCGGCGGTGCCCCAGATGGCAAAGCCGTCAAGGCCGTCCAGACGGGCGGACCATCGGGTGGATGCATCCCCGCAGAACTATTCGACACGCCAGTCGATTACGACTCGCTCAATCGGGTTGGGTCGATCATGGGTTCCGGTGGCATGGTCGTCATGGACGAGACGACCAGTATGGTTCAGATCGCCCGTTTCTACATGGAATTCTGCATGGACGAATCGTGTGGCAAGTGTGTTCCCTGTCGCGTCGGGACAGTGCAGATGTTCCGTTTACTCAACAAAATCTGCGATGGCAAGGCAACCCAGAACGATATTGTACTGCTCCAGGAGCTGTGTGAAATGGTTCGCAGCACCAGCTTGTGCGGGCTTGGCCAATCGGCACCCAACCCCGTGTTGAGTACTCTGCGTTACTTCCGGCCAGAATACGAGGTTCTGTTGCAGTAAGCATTCAGCTCTCAGCTCTCAGCTCTCAGCTTTCACATACATGGATGCTTGGACAATCAACAGACGTTGCAGGAACACCATCGACATTCATCGACCACGAAAGGCTGACGGCTGACGGCTGTTAGCTAAAAAGTAAGGTACCGATAATGGCAGTTAAAACACTCACAATCAATGGCAAGGAAATCAGCGCTCGCGAGGACGAAACGATCCTCGAAGCGGCTCGCGCAGCTGGTGAGGTCATCCCAACACTTTGTCATCTGGAGGGATTGGGCGATGTCGGTGCATGCCGCATGTGCCTAGTCGAAGTCTCCGGAGTTGGGCGACCAGGACTCAAGGCTGCGTGTGTAACCCAGGTTGCCGAAGGCATGCAGATCCAGACCGATAGCGAGCGTCTGCGGCAATACCGCCGGATGACAATCGAACTCCTGTTTTCCGAGCGCAATCACGTCTGTGCCGTGTGTGTCGCCAATGGCCATTGTGAACTCCAGGACATGGCAATTGCTGTTGGGATGGATCATGTGCGCTTCGATTACCTGTACCCATCCTGCAATGTGGATATTAGCCATGCCCGCTATGGGATCGATCATAATCGTTGCATCCTGTGTACCCGTTGCGTGCGCGCCTGCGATGAAATCGAGGGAGCACACACCTGGGATATTGCAGGGCGTGGTGTCGATTCACGCCTGATCACCGATCTGAACGTTCCATGGGGCCAGGCGACCACCTGTACCAGTTGTGGCAAATGCGTAGCAGCCTGCCCAACCGGCGCAATCTTCCGCCAGGGAGCGACGGTTGCCGAGATGCAGCGCGATAGTAGCGTGATCATTCGGTTGGTCAATACCCGCAGCCATCGATAAGAAATGCTGAACAAGCGAACATCAGACACTTGTTCGCTTGTTCATGTTTTAGAGGAAGGAGCAGAATCGTTGAGCTTTATTGATAAACACCAGCGTTCGCTATGCGCCAGCCATTCTGACTCCTGACTCCTGACTTCTGATTACTGCTCTAAGGAGCGCCCATGAGTACACGATTACGATTTGCCACCGTCTGGCTTGGCGGGTGCGCCGGCTGCCACATGTCGCTATTGGATATGGATGAATGGTTATTCGAGCTTGCCACCCACATCGATCTTGTCTTCAGCCCGCTTGCCGATCAGAAAACATACCCAGAGAATGTCGACGCCGTATTGGTTGAGGGTGCGATTGCCAACCACGATAACCTTGAGCTCATTCGCAGGGTGCGGGCCAATACCAAGGTACTCATCTCAATAGGCGATTGTGCTATTACTGGCAATGTCACCGCGCTGCGTAATCCATTAGGCGGCCCAGAAGAAATTCTACGGCCAGTCTATCTGCAAAGCAATGCGATCAACCCCCAGATACCAGATGATGGCGGGATTGTTCCACAACTGCTCGATAAAGTCTATCCCGTTCATATGGTCGTACCCGTCGATGTCTACCTGCCTGGTTGCCCACCGCCAGCACCACGTATTCGGGCAATGCTCGAACAATTTCTGGCCGGTGGCGAACTGAAGCTGGTCGGGCGCGACATGATTAAGTTTGGGTAAGGGTGGCTCGCAGGGGCAACGCCCATATGCCCCTCACCCCAACCCTCTCCCACACGGGGGAGAGGGCGCGAACGGCGCTCTACGGGTCAATTGCTCCCCTTCTCCCTGGCAATGGGAGAAGGGGCTGGGGGATGAGGGCTAAAGCTATATCTATCGTTTTGCACGCCGCTATAGGAAATAAACCATGACACAACGAATAGTGATCGACCCTGTTTCACGGATCGAGGGCCACGCCAAGATCTCGATCTTCTTGGACGACCAGGGCGAAGTAAGTAATGCACGCTTTCATGTGACCGAATTTCGTGGCTTTGAGCGCTTTTGTGAGGGCCGCCCATTATGGGAGATGGCTGGTATCACATCTCGTATCTGCGGAATCTGCCCAGTGAGCCATCTGTTGGCCTCTGCGAAAACCGGCGATGCCATTCTGGCCGTCCGAATCCCACTCGCTGCCGATAAACTGCGCCGCCTACAGAACCTGGGCCAGATCATCCAATCGCATGCGCTCAGCTTCTTCCATCTCAGCGCCCCCGATCTGCTACTTGGTTTCGAGAGCGACCCAGCGACACGCAATGTCTTTGGCCTAATTGCCGCCGAACCAGAACTGGCCCGTGGCGGAATCCGGCTGCGCCAGTTCGGGCAGGAGATCATCGAAGCCCTTGGTGGCAGTAAAGTACATCCCGCATGGGCAGTACCGGGGGGGGTGCGAGCAGCGCTGGCTCCAGATGCCCGCGAACGGCTACTGGCTCGCCTTCCAGAAGTATATGCAACCGCTAAATTGGCGTTGGCTCGCTTCAAGACACTCCTTGATCCATATGCCACTGAAATTCGCACCTTTGGCACATTTCCCAGCCTGTTTATGGGCCTGGTAACACCAGAGGGGCGCTGGGAACATTATGATGGACGATTGCGTTTCAGTGATGCGTCCGGTGCCATCATCGCCGATCAGGTTGATCCGGCGCGCTACCAGGAATACCTGGGTGAGTCCGTCGAGCACGATTCATTCCTTAAATCGCCCTACTACAAGCCATATGGCTTCCCGGCTGGCATGTATCGGGTTGGCCCACTAGCCCGCCTCAACATCTGTTCGGAGATCGGCACACCGCTTGCGGATGCAGAACTGGCCGAATACCGCCAGCGCTATGGTCACCCAGCAACCTCATCATTCTGCTACCATTATGCACGCCTGATCGAAATCCTGGCAGCCATTGAGCACATCGAAATCCTGCTCAACGATCCAGATGTGATCCAGCAACCGCAAGCTGGCAGCGCCGCGCTTTTGCGCGCCAGTGCCGGAATCAACCAACTCGAAGGCGTTGGCTGTAGTGAAGCGCCGCGTGGAACCTTGCTGCATCACTATCAGGTGGATGCCAATGGCCTGATCAAGCATGTGAACCTGATTATTGCGACCGGGCAGAATAATCTGGCAATGAACGCGACTGTGACGCAGATCGCTAAACACTATATCCACAATAACACCCTTTCGGAGGGCATTCTCAACCGGGTTGAAGCTGGAGTCCGCGCCTATGATCCATGCCTCAGTTGTTCCACCCACGCCGCAGGCACGATGCCACTTGAGGTATCGCTGATTGGGGCAGATGGTCAATTGCTTGATCGGGTGGCGCGGTGAGCAATAATCGACCCGAATAGGCTAATACAGAGAACAAGTAAGCATTGAACAGTGTGCTGCTTGTTCTCTTGTTCGGTCTGCCCGCATAAGCAATCAGAATAAGCCAGAATAACATGCATGAAGTACGAGCATCAACCACCGATGATGGCCATGATCAACCATCGATCCTTGTCATCGGGTATGGCAATGAGTTACGTGGCGATGATGCGCTCGGCCCGTTAGCGGCACGAGCGATTGCCACATGGGGCTTGAGTTATGTTCACACACTGGATATACATCAGCTCACCCCGGAACTCGCCGAAGCCCTTGCCGCCGCCCAATTCGCCCTCTTCCTTGATGCTGCGCAGCATCTACCACCCGAAATGCCACCACAAGTGGAGCAACTTAATGCTGGTGGGCCGCCAATTTCTGGCCATGCCGCTGGGCCACAGGCACTCCTGAGCCTTGCCAAACATCTGTATGGGGCATGCCCGAAGGCATGGCTGCTGACAATCCCCGGCATCTGTTTTGATTTCGGGACAGCGCTTTCGCCATCGGCAGTTCAGGGGCTTACCCAGGCACTCATACTTGCGAGAGCATTGATCCTGAATCGGAATGCCTAATTTTTGGTATGATACATTGTATACATCCATATTCGCTCTGCTACCGCATACCTATGTAGGGAAAGCAACCAACCTGGCGTCGTTTCTACGGTGTAGGATCGTGTTAGGGGCGGAGGGGCGATGGGGTTACCACCGTATCATACATCCGCAGCCGAAACGCGTTTGAGTATGTCCTCCAACGCATGGGGCACAGAAGCCAGAGGCACCGTACTCGTGGAATTCGAGACACTACGCGACGAAGAACTGCTTGCGCTAGTCGTGCGACGCCATGAAGCGGCACTTGGCGCACTCTATGATCGGTATGGCCGCATGGTCTATGCAGTCGCCTTGCGGATCACTGGTGATCGACAGACAGCCGAAGAGGTTGTCCAGGATGTCTTTCAAAATGTCTGGCTGACGGCAGCAAGTTTCCAGCCGGGCGTTGGGGCCTTTGTATCCTGGCTGATGGGAGTCTCACGCCATCGGGCGATTGATGCAATCCGAAGCAAGCGTGAACGATCACGGGTCGCCGAGCAGCCATTCACAGAGGGGTGGGATATGCCCGATGAGACCAGTGTGGATCGTGTGGTTGATCAGCGTGAACTGCGCGATACCGTACGACGGGCTCTCGGCGAGCTACCACCCCACCAGCGTCACACGATCGAACTTGCCTACTATGGTGGTCTTACCCGTGCTGAGATAGCCACCAAGCTCGGAGAGCCACTTGGTACTGTCAAAACTCGCATGCGCCTGGGCCTATTGAAACTACGCGATCTACTACGCACCCTGGAGCGAACCGATGAACTCGATACCTGACGAGACCCTAGATCTGCTTACAGCCTATGCCCTTGGCGCATTGGAACAAGAAGAAATGGCGCGGGTGAGCGTATTGTTACGTGAACAGCCGCAACTACGCATCTTCCTGGCGGAACTCCGTGCGACTGCGGATATGATCCCTTATGCGCTTGATGCAGAACCATCGCCCGATTTGCGTCAGCGGACGCTCGATTATGCTCTGGGGCGGAAACAGCCAGCCCCAGCGAAGCGAGCCTCATTGCCCTGGCCGCGTTTAACTGCAATGTTTGGCGGTTTAGCCAGCGTGCTAGCGATTGCTGTTATTCTGCTCTGGGGCCAACTCAATGTAGCTCAATCCGAACTTGCCCGCACTCGGCAGGAACAACGCCAGATCGCTGAAGTGCTAGCCCAACCAAATGCGCTCGTCAGTTTGAATGGGGCAAATGGCCAGGGTGCGGTTATACGCCGCGCAGATGGGTCGGTTGTGATGGCAGCACACTTGCCAGGCCTCGTAGCTGGGCGTGTCTACCAGTTCTGGTATATCCAAGGTGCGAATGCACCGCTACCCAGTAATACCTTTGTGGTCGATCAACAGGGCTTTGCCTTAGTCACCTTGAACACCGATGCACAGGCGATCACAGCCGATACCTTTGCTATCACAGAAGAGCCAACTGGGGGTAGCCAGGCACCAACCACAAAACCCCTGTTAGTTGGTAGCGTGAAAGTAAGCGGCTAAGTGAATATAGCCGATAACCAATAGCCGATAGCCGAGACGCCAGAAGAGACCCGATGCATCGGGTCTGTCACACAGCTCCATCCCCTGCAACCAAACAATACACTTCTTCGTCAGAATAGTATTCGACACAATATGATGCGTAAACATTGTTCTGATTGTGCGGTGGCATACCCACCGCCTTGTTGAGGGGTGTGTTATGGAAACCAACTATACCGAGCAAGAAACAGAGCGTGCCCGTGCCGCCGAACGTGAGGGCGGTTCAGCCGGAATGGCAACCCAAAATCTTGGCCAATTGCCGACATCCTATGCGTCACCATCTGCACCGCAATCTACAATGACTGCTCCCCGACCAGGGAAGAATAATCTGCCAGCCCTAGCACTTGTTGGACTCGGCATTGTGCTTTTATTGGGCCAGATGCTGCGCGGCCAACTCGAGATCGAGGGCGGTATGGTGCTCTTCACGATTGCCAGCTGTTTTTTGTTCTTCTCATTCTGGAAGCGCATCTATGGTCTGCTCATCCCCGGTTGTATTCTGGCTGGGCTCAGTGTTGGTGTAACATTCGCTGATCTCACCAATGGGGTTTCGGTGATGTGGGGCCTGTCGCTGGGCTTTTTGTCGATCCTGCTACTTGGGCGCTCCCTGTTCGGCGTTCGCAATTCGTGGCCGATCTTCCCAGCCATCCCGCTGTTTGGGGTTGGCGCGATCATCGCTGTTGCGAATGCGCCTGCTTTTCTGGGTGCTGGGTTGATCTGGCTACCATTGGCATTGATCGGGGCTGGCCTGTTTCTTGGCTGGGGCCGCCGCGTTCCTGGGTAGCCGTTTCTTCACTCAGGCTGGCTTGCCTCTTCCGATGCGTTCTGGTTGTCTGCGGTAAGATACCGTTGGTATCAGATCGGCGACTGCCGATCCCCAGAGACACAGATGTCATTGTGCTTATACCAATGATACTGTGTCTCTGCGGTGCATACGACCAAGAGGCGCATGATGATCGATCTCCTGATTAAGAACCCACTCCTGCTGCTGTTTGTTGTCGCAGCTATTGGCTATCCGCTTGGCCATCTCAAGATCGCCGGGCAAAGCCTAGGAGTTGCGGCTGTGCTATTCGTGGGGCTGTTCATTGGCGCACAGCACCCCGATCTCAAACTCCCCGAAGTTGTCTACCAACTTGGAGTCGTGTTGTTTGTCTACACCGTTGGGCTGAGTAGTGGCCCTGGTTTCTTCGCCTCATTCCGCCGTAAGGGCCTACGCGACAACCTGTTCGTTGCGGGAATGCTGCTGTTCGCCGCTGGTATCGCAATTGCTGCCTTTGGTCTATTCCGCCTACCAGGCGAAGTGGTCGCTGGTATGTATGCAGGCAGCCTAACGAACACACCGGCGCTGGCATCTATCCTCGAATATCTCAAGGATGCCGCACCAGTCGCAGTCCGTGAACAGATCCTTGCCCAACCAGTGATCGGCTACTCAATTGCCTACCCTGTTGGCGTGATTGGGGTGATTGTCGCGATTTCCTTGACCCAGCGGATCTGGAAGATTGACTATCCTGCCGAGGCGAAACGATTACGCGAGCTTGGCGCAACCCGCCAGCAATTTGTCAACCAGACGATTCGGGTCACCCAGGCTGATGCTACTGGGCTGAGTATTGCAGACCTGAACCAGACGTATCATTGGAATGTTGTATTTGGCCGCCTGAAGCGTGGCGCAGATATGTCGTTGGCCAACAACACGACTCTGCTTTCGGCTGGCGATTTGATTAGTGTGGTTGGAGCGCCCGAGGATGTCGAACAGGTCGCTGCTCGTCTTGGTGAACCATCGGAAGAGCGATTGGATTTTGATCGAAGCCAACTCGATTACCGGCGGATTTTTGTCTCGAATGCGAACATTGTCGGGCGGCATGTTACCGATCTCCATTTACAACAGCAATTTGGTGCGGTTCTGACGCGTATCCGGCGCGGAGATATTGAGCTAGTACCACACGATAACACCGTTCTGGAATTGGGCGATCGCGTTCGGGTGGTGGCACCACGTAATCAAATGGAGGCACTAAGCCGCTATTTTGGCGATTCGTATCGTTCGTTGAGCGAGATCGATGTGATGACCTTCAGTATCGGTATTGCATTGGGATTATTACTTGGGCAGATCCCAATTCCAATTCCTGGTGGTGTCACGTTTCGGCTGGGTTTTGCGGGCGGACCCCTTGTGGTTGCACTGATACTAGGCGCGTTCGAGCGCAGCGGCCCGTTGGTCTGGAATATGCCATTTAGCGCAAACCTGACGCTACGCCAGGTCGGGTTGATCATGTTTCTTGCTGGAGTAGGCACACGTTCTGGCTATGCATTTGCAACAACCTTCATGCAGAGTGGTGGCGCGCTCGTCTTTGCGGCTGGCGCACTCGTCACCTGCATTACAGCACTTACCACATTGTGGATCGGCCATAAGCTGATGAAGATCCCAATGAGCCTATTGATCGGTATGTTAGCCGGGCTGCAAACTCAACCCGCCGTTCTGGCCTATGCCCTTGAACAAACCGAGAATGATCTGCCAAATATTGGCTATGCTACTGTCTACCCAATTGCGATGGTGACGAAGATACTCTTGGCACAGCTTCTGGCGGCGCTGCTATTGAGCCGGTAGAATCGTCGTATTGTCGGGCCATCGATTCCCATGGTACCCATTGCCGTAGGGGCAGTCCGACGTATCTGCCGCGATGACCGCACAGCCAACCCTTGCAGGCAAATAACCGGGGCGAACACGAGGTTCGCCCATACCAGATGGTGCCATGGTACAGCAGTGCAAGAGCATACGTCGCACCCCTTCACATTACGGGTTTTTAGTTCTAGTATACTCGTAGCTCGAATCAATGTTTCTGCATGAAGGAATCAGATGATGTCCACTGAGCAACAGATCGCCCAGGCATTGCTTCAGGCTGGTGCCGTACTGCTGCGACCCGATCAACCATTTACCTTTGCTTCCGGAATTAAGTCGCCAGTCTATTGCGATAACCGGATTCTCTTGGGGGATGTGGCAGCACGGCGGTTCGTGACCCAGGCTTTTGTTACACAGTGTACGGGAGCAGATGTGCTTGCCGGGCCAGCTACCGGTGGGATCGCCTGGGCCGCCTGGGCCGCCGAAATCCTGGGCCTACCAATGGCCTATGTGCGCAGTTCGGCCAAGGGCCACGGGCGCAGCCAGCAGATTGAGGGGTGCGCTGTTACGGGTCGCACGGTGACGCTATTGGAAGACACAATCAGCACTGGTGAAAGCGCCCTGAATGCGGCACAAGCGCTACGTGAGGCTGGGGCAATTGTTGAGCGCTGCGTCTGCATCTTCACCTGGGATTGGGCAGCCACCCGTAATGCATTTGCCGAAGCCCAAATACCCCTAGTCGCATTGGCAACCCTTAGCGATCTGCTTACTATTGCAACCGCTGAGGGCCGTTTGAATGAGGCACAACATGCGCTCATTGAGCGATGGGCAGCCGATCCAAAAGCATGGCAGCCGTAGAGACGCAAGATTTTGCGTCTCTACGGCCCATTTTGCGTCGGTACGGCTCATAACACACGAGGGTTCACGAATAATTCGTGAACCCTCGTATCATCATAACGGTAGAAGCGCTACCTACCCGTTCGGTGGCGACTCAACGCCCGTAACCGGAACCGGTGCTGGTTCAAGCGGTGGTAGTTGGTTTCCTGGATCGGTTGGTGGCGGAACGGTTGGAGCCGGTTGATCACCCCAGCCAACAATTGGCCTGCCATCAGGGCCCATGTCTGCCGGGTTGACGACAAAGATATTCGGCCATGCTCGGAAGGTAGTTCGGAAGAGATCGGGATCGCGAGCTACACCATCAATATACACGGTTCGAACAACATCAATCGTCATGCCGCCGCGCGATCTATCGCTCTGCTTGACCCGACCAGCGGGCTGCTCGGCATCCACCACGAACACCGGGTTGGCTGGTGCAGGCAGGCGATTATAGACACGCTGTGTCAGTTCGACGTGCCGATTGAGTTTCGTGCCATATAGTTCAACCTGTGCAGCGCCACTCTTCGGATCGGACCAGGTTTGGAGCAGCAGCCAGGCACCTGTGTCATTCAAGAACTTTAGATCTGGCCCGCCAGTAAAGATTGTCGCATCTAGCCCTGGGCCATTGCCAAACGAGCCAAGCCCATATTTATCGTACCAGTTGATATAGAACGAATGTCCCCAACGCTCTGTCACCGGCAAACCAGCCCAAAATGCGGCCCGAAAGATCGTTGTTGAGTCCTGACAGATCCCGCCACCAAATTCGAGCTGCGTGCGGTTCTGAACAATGGCTGAGCCCTCAACAAACCCATTCCGCGCATCAATATCACCGATATTCTGGTTGAATGAGAACTCTTCGCCAGGAGCAATCAGGATGCCATTGAGGATGTTCATCCCAATGCCAATATTATGAATGCGATAACCCGCCGATCCGGTAAAGTCGCTCTTGCCAACCGATACGAGATCAGTAATACCAAGCTGGTTCAGATTCGTCTCATTCACCGGTGGCATCGTCTCGCGCATGGGGAGTTCAATCGCTCGCGGCCCGCCATTCAGGCCCGTTACGATCAGTTCACGAGCACGACCCTCATCGATGCGCCAACCGTTATTACCCGCTTTGGTGATCTTCAAATTGCCATTGTTCCAGGCAACCCGTGGGCGCGTGCCGGGTATTTCGGTTGCATCCGCAATCTGCCGGATCTGCCGTTCGATTGCATAGACATCGATCTGCACCGAAACGCTATCGCCGCTATCGGCCACCATACGTGTGGTATGAACGAGCTTCGCAATATCACTTGGCTGCCAGGTATAGCTATTTTTGTCCAGTGTGAGTTCGATTGATGTGCTCAGGATCGATTGAATCTGTGTCGCAGCCGCTTGAACAGGAGCATCTGCTAGGCGCGGCAGCAGTTCGCGCACCTGCATCTGAACCGTTGTTGGCTGGAACGATTGTAGGCCAGCACTCAACTCATCAACCACCTGATTTAACAGCAGTTGGTAGCCAATCTGCGCTGGCTTGGTTGTCACACTCGTACCATTGATCTGTAGCTCCGCGTCAGCGGGGGCACTATCAATTGTTTGAGCGAGTGCAGTAACATACTGTTGCGTCTGTTGCTCATCGTAGGAGATTCGCAATGGCAGATCCAGGCCATTCTGCCAGATTGCCGCAACTTCACGGACATTGTTATACATGCCATGGCCACGCCCAGCCTGATAGGCCTGGTTGATAGCACCAGCAAAATCGAACTGCATACCCAATTCACCAAGCGTTGGTGTCCAGGATTTGCCATCGTAGGTTATCGTCGCTGGTCGATCAAGAAAGGTGCCATAACGGGCACGCAGCGCGGCCTCAGCCTGCTGTGGCGTCATCTCACCAATTGCAATGCCCTGGATGGTGATATTCGGGTAGATCTTGCCCGCATAGCTCCGATCCAGATAGAATAATCCCCCACCAACGGTCAGAATCACCAGACCGAAGATAAAGGCCAAGAGTGCTGTGGCAATAGTACCGCTGCGGCGTGGTGGGCGAGCACGCACCCGCTGATATTGCGGATCAGTGGGTGCGTTTGTGCTACTCTGCTGGCTTGGGGGGTAAAGCTGTTCTGCCGACATGCATACCTCTAGCATCGGTCTGAAAGACGTTTGAACAACAAGATGAGCGTCACCTATAGTAGAACGCACGTCTCATTGATCTAGTCACATACTTTGAATTGTACCCTACCAACGCCATCAGGTCAATGAATATGCGCTGATATATTAGGGCCGATCTTCAGATTGACGAGATGCGCGATTACGCCAGCGGCTGAGGCGGCGAGCCTGGAAGAGTTTGGTACTTGGGTGCGGCAGGTGCGGCAGGTGCGGCCGCCGATGGACGCTGGTGAGGCGGAATTGAGTTCCCAGGCGACGCAGATCGGCAACAGATGGCAGGCGCAGGCGTCGTTCACGAACGGGTGGTGCCAATTTGAGCCGATCTACTAGGAGATGAGCGATCACAGTTGCACCATCACGCGGAACCGCATCTGCTAAACGGGCCACCGTTGCAGCATAGGTCTCCGGGTTCATAAGATCAGCAACTGTTGGCACAATTCTATCGATAGTTGGGCAGAAGACGCCCAGTTCATGGTTGAGGACGAAATCAATATTGCCACGTTCCTGCATCCCAATCGCCTCAGTCACAATTACTGGGCGGCCAAGCACCAATGCCTCCATCAGGGTGCCTGGGCCGGCTTTGGTGATCACCAGATCGCTGGCACCCATAAGTTCTTCCATGTTATTGACGAACCCATAGATTCGTACATGTGGCCCAAGGGCCAATTGTTCCAGTTCTGCCTTGAGATCAGCATTTTTACCCGTCACAACCAGAAACTGTTGTGCTGGGTATTCCTCTGCCAAGCGCCGGATGAGTTCATGGGCCTGGCTTGAATCAACGCCACCGCTGGTGACAAGCACAGTAAATGGATCGAGTGCCAACTCAAGGCGAGTACGGGCCTCCTGGCGTGTACTATTATAGACAGTGAATTTCGGGTGGACGGGAAAGCCAGTGCGGAGCATCTTTTCTGGTGAGAGGCCAAACTTAATCTGGCGATCATAGGCTTCTTCAGTTGGGACAATCGTCAGCTCGGCTTGGGGATCGGCCCAGGATGCATGTAATGAGACAAGGTCGGTCACAACGGTGACAAAATGGAATGAGAGGCGATAGACACGGCGAGTATTGGCAATAAAACGGTTGGTGAGTGGGTGAACCGAGACAACCATCGTCGGCTGGATCTCTTCGAGAACACGCAGGATATTGCGATGGGCCGAGAAATACAACATCCAGGTTAACATGTCCACGCGCCGACGCCCATCGGTGAGCCGGAACCCAAGATCAAACACTGGCAACCAGCGGTTACGCAGGTTGTCGTACACTTCTGGGGCACTACGAGCGATTGGCAGGCCAGTCGATGTGAGGATATCAACGATATAGCACTCGACACTCCCCTGAGCGAGTTGCTCGATTGCAGCCTTGATCGCCGTTGCTGCCGAGCGATGCCCACCACCTGTGTCGGAGATTGCAAACAAGATCCGGGGAATCTTACGCTCCATGAGGATACCTCCGCTGCGGGACGAGACGCTGCATATGAGCAATCATCCACAGCTCAATTCTACCACCTCTGGACGCAGGTTCCGCATGCATTGCCGAAACCGATTTGTTTACCATATGAACAAATGGAAATCGACGGTGCCATAGTACAACATGCTATAATACAGTATGAATGGCATGATTGAGTAGATGTGTATGACAACAGCCTCCAACGCTGGCCAGCTCGCAATCGAACGTCAACTCCTGCCACTAAAGCTGACCCTGCCACCGCTGCGGCCGGGCGTCTTGCTACGGCCTGATCTCCAGGCGCTTCTGGCAGAGATACGGCTCCAACCCGTCACATTGGTCACAGCTCCGGCCGGTTTTGGGAAGACGACCGTTCTGGCGCAATGGGCACGAGATCTCAACCGTACGGGTACAGCTGTTTGTTGGCTAACACTTGATGCTGGAGATCGTGATCCCGGTATGTTTTTGGCATATCTGATTCGGGTCTTTCAGACAATCCTGCCAGGGGTTGGGCAGGATGCGTGGCGTGTTCTGAATAGTGCGGCTAACTTGCAGCGCGATTGGCCGCTTGTTGCTGGCACATTATGTAGTGATCTGCAACGCCAGGCATCGAATGCGACCTTTCTGTTTCTCGATGATCTGCATCTTGTTGTCGATTCTGCTGTCATCGCCCAGATCCTTGGCTATATGCTGCGCGCTGCGCCAACGACAGTCCATTTTATTGCGGCTTCGCGGCGAATGCCAGCGTTTGCCCCGCTTGGGCGGATGCGTACCGAGGGGCAGTTACTCGAAATTGGCCAACGCGAGCTGCATCTCACGTCCGAAGAAGCCAATCGCCTGCTGGCCGCCCAGGGAATCACGCTCAGTGCCGAGGAACTACAATTGCTGCTGGTGCGAACAGAGGGTTGGCCATTGAGCATTCAGCTAGCCGCTCGTGCTCTGGCAAGCCAACCTATTGCCCAGCGCGGCATCTTTGTTCGTGATCTGAAGGGCAGCCAGGAGCAGTTGCTCGATTATTTGGCCGATGAGGTGCTTTCCGATCTGCCCCAAGAATTGCTTGATTTTCTGCAGTTGGCGGCACTCCCAAGCTATTTTGATGCAGCACTGTTGGAACAGGTATTGTTGCGTGATGATACAACTTACCTGCTGCAACGCGCTCAGGGGCTTGGCCTACCAATCACGGCAGTTGACAATCAGGGTAACCGATTACGCTTTCATGCGATCTGGCGTGAATTGTTGCTGCGTGGCATCGAAAAAACGATTGATCCAGAGACGCTTGCGGCAATCCATCGGCGCTTTGGCCAGGCGTTTGAGCAGCGTGGCGATCTGCCTGCTGCACTAGAGCATTATGCCCATGTTGGCGCGCAGGCCGAGCTTGTGCGAGCACTTCGTGATCACGCCTGGCCATTGCTTCAATCGCCTCGCCGTGATCTTGTGCGGCGTTGGCTTGAATTACTGCCAGAACCAATCCGCGATGCCGATGCCGAATTGCTCTACATGTGGGGCTATGGCCAGATGGTGGCTAATCCTGATCTGGCG
Source organism: Chloroflexales bacterium (assembly GCA_038214135.1). GTDB lineage: Bacteria > Chloroflexota > Chloroflexia > Chloroflexales > Roseiflexaceae > JANLSE01. The sequence goes on from JBBQSD010000003.1 coordinate 53,678, forward strand.
GTTGCAACGCTTGAACGAGCGGCGGAGTTATTCCGCTTGCAGGGTGTGCATCAGCGCGAACTGCGTGCGCTTTCTGATCTGGCAGCACTGTTCTTTCTGGAGATGCGTGAATCGAACTTTACGAGTACGGCGGTGCGAGCAGTACGAGCCGCCAATCGTGTGCGTGATGCATGGTCGCATGGGTCTGCTCTTGTGTGTGTGACGGCAATGTTATATGCACAGGGCCGTGATCTGGCGGCGTTGCGGATCGCACGCCATGCGGCCATGCGGCCACTCAGCCCAGCATGGCATTGGTTGCTAACGATGACAGCAGCAACAATTGAGCTACGGCTTGGGCGGCCAGATGAGGCAATTGAGCGAATCGATGCTGCGCTACGGGTTCCACAGATCGATGAAGATGATCGCCTGCATCAAAATTTGCTGCGATTGCAGGCCCGAGCGCGCTTCGATCAGGGGTATCTAGCGGAAGCGACCACGGCTGCGCTACAGGCCCATCGCCATCTTGGCGATTATCAGCGCAGTGGAATTGTAGCTGCCAGCGCCCAGGAACTGGCACTGATGTTGGTACTCCAAGGCCGCATCGATGAGTCGGCCACCTATATTGCTCAGGCGCGTGCAGCATTCCATGATCGTGGCGCATTTGCACCACTTGTTTCACTGCAGATCATAGAACTATATGGCTTGCTCATTCGTGGCCAGGCAGTCCGAGCTGTCGGTTCGGTTGGCAATACCCTACGGCGGCTTGGCGAGGCCGATGTTCGGGCTCCCGATCTGCGCCTGCGGTTGTTATTGGCGCTTGTGCTTGGTGAGGGTGGCGAGGACCAATCCGCATTGGCACTGGCCCGTGAAACAGCGGATCGGATGCTTGAGCGTGGATATCGGGTATTCCTCGCATCGGCAGAATTATACGCATCGTATCTAGCACAACGCACTGGCGATATGGTCGAGCATATGGCGCGTCAGCGGGCTGGTTGGGAGCTTGCCGAAGCTGATCGGCAGCATTTCATGCCATTCTTGCCAGCAGCGGTGATCTGCAACATTGCCGAAGCTGCGATTCGAGCAACTGTTGCAACGCACATGATTGCAGGCGTGTTACGCAATCACGCCCCTGATCAAGCTACCGATATGCTCCAACGGCTGCTTGGCGAAACCACGCCCCATGTGCGGGCACGTGCCGCAACACTGCTTGGCGATCTTGGCCTCGCAGAGGCATACCCAGCCCTGCGAGCATTGCTCAAGGATCGCAATTCGGAAGTTCGTACAGCCGCTGAAGGTGCACTTGGCCGGCTTGTGTATCGGCCACCCTATCGCCTGCGGGTGCGAACACTGGGTGGGTTTGGAATCTGGCGGGGTGAGCAGGAGGTTCGGGATCGCGATTGGCGCAGCAGCAAGGCTCGCCAACTCTTCCAGTTGCTGCTGACTGAACGAGGCCGGGCGCTTTCTCGCGATCAAGTGCTTGAATTTATTTGGCCAGATATGGAATTGGATGCAGCTGCCAATAATTTACGGGTGACGATCAATCGGCTAAGTAAGGCATTGGAACCAGAGCGCCCAGAGGGTGCGCCTGCCGCCTATATCGTGCAGCAGAATGAGACTTATAGCCTCAATGCTGAGAGCGATATGGTGATCGATGTTGTGGAATTTGCTGCTGCGGTTGAAGAGGGGCAGTTGGCTGCTCGGCGAGGCCAGCACGCCCTGGCCATGGCGGCATTGCAACGAGCTGTTGAACTATATGGCGGCCAGTATCTCCCCGATTGTTTATATGAGGATTGGTCGAATGTTGAGCGTGAGCGGCTAGCCCAGTTATTTAGCGAAGCAGCGATGCAATATGCCGAACTCCTGAGCCGTGATGGGCGGCAGCACGAGGCAATTGGGTTAGCATGGCGAGTTATTGAATATGACCGAGCGTATGAAGCGGCCTATCGAGTGCTCATGCGCGCTCACGCTGCCCTTGGTGAACGCAGTACGGCACTACGGCTCTACGAACGCTGTGCAACAACACTCCGCGATGATCTGGGTGTTGAGCCACTGCCCGACACAACCGCTCTGTATCAGCAGATCCGCGAAATGCGTTAGGCTGCTCATTGGGGTTTGAGTTGCGTTACGATTGCTGCCAGGAGTACCCGCAAACTGATCGGTTTGGTAAGGTAATCGTTCGCACCTGCCGCCAGGCAGCGCTCCCGATCCCCTGGCATCGCCAATGCTGTCAGCGCAATGATTGGGGTATCCTGTAAGCGTGGCAGGGTGCGAATATGCTGGATAGTCTGTATGCCATCCATGCCTGCCATCTGAATATCCATCAGAATGAGAGCCGGATTGTTTGCCTGAGCCTGCGCTATTGCTTCATACCCATCCCGTGCAATGATCACCTGGTATCCATACACTGGCAGATAATCGAGAAACATCAAAATATTCTCTTGTTGGTCTTCAGCCAGTAGGATCACTGGCTTCGCTTGGCTGGGCATCTTTGTCGCTACCGTGATCGCTTCAGCAGGATTGGTGGTTTGTTCCGGCACCAGGATTTCCTGCGAATCCTGCTTTATCCACTTTATCCATGGAAGAGTAACACTAAAGCGGCTGCCCTGCCCAAATGTACTTTCAACCGAGACATTACCATCATGTGCCTCCGCCAGCCGAAGAACCAACGCTAACCCTAGCCCAGTGCCCTCATACTGGCGGCTGAGGCCGCTATCGATCTGGGTGAATGGCTGGAACAAGCGTGGGATATCTTCCTGCACAATGCCAATCCCAGTATCCCAGACAGTAAACGTAACCGTTTGTTGCTCTGGGTTGCCGATTACATCCAAGCCGACTTGCCCACCATTTGGCGTGAACTTGACCGCATTTGAGAGCAGATTCACCAGGATCTGTTTCAGGCGGCGTGGATCAGCACGCAGTGTCGTGATGGCGTTATCGATTGTGTGAGTGACTCGAACCTGCTTCGCATGGGCTGTCTGTGCGACCATACGCAGGCATGCAGAGCAGATCTCTGGCACCAGCACATCCGCCCATTCAGGCTTCAATTTCCCTGCTCCAATCTTGGAGAGATCAAGAATATCGTTGATCAGCTCAAGTAAATGGCGTCCGCTCTCATCAATACTCCGTAGCGCATCACGCTGGCGGGGCGTCACAGGGCCATAGATCTCTTCGCTCAAAAGTTCTGTCCGCCCCAATACAGATGTCAGCGGTGTTCGTAGTTCGTGGCTCATGCTGGCCAGAAAATCATCCTTGAGGCGAGTCGCACGTTCAGCCTCTAATCTGGCTTGTTCGGCAACAACAAAGAGGCGAGCTTTTTCGATCACCAGCCCGGCTCGTTCTGCCATATCGAGTAGAATACGTTGATCCTCTTCTGTATAGGGCTGGTTCTGCTGATCGCGCATGACCATGATTGCGCCGATCGTTTGCCCACGCATTTGCATTGGTACAATCAGCATACTTGTGATGATATAGCGATCCATGTATCCTGATTGGGCTGGCCGCGTATGTTCATGTACCTGCGCTTGTGTCAATGTCGGAAGCAGCAGTGCCTGCCCGGTGCGGATAACCTGACCCACAGTTCCGACACTGGTTGGTATTGGTTGGAGTGGCCGAACTGCCCACATAAGCGCAGATCGCTCGGGATCACGATGTTCGACGGCAACCGTCTCACGCCAGGCACCATCATCCGAGAGTTGGGTAATAATACAGGAATCACCAATCAGAACAGCAATCTGATGGGCAATAGTTTTCAGAAGCGTCGATTGTTGCAAGCCAGCCTCAGACAATATCCGTGAGAAGGTTGCCAGGGCGGTTGCTTGTGCGGCCTGTTTATGGATCTGGGTGGCGAGTTGGGTACTGGTAGCAATCTCGGCCTGTAGTTCATGATTCGCCCGGCGCAGGCTATCGGTCAGTTTGTTGCGCGCATAGGCCATGCTGATCTGGCTTGCCACCGCTTCCATCAGTTCAACATCTGTTGGCGTAAAATCTGGTTCATCTTGCTGATTAATGGCGGTGAGTGTCCCAAATGTATCGCTGAGCGTATAGAGCGGCACGACCACAATAGAACCACACTTCGTCTCGATCCTGCGCTGCTGGGATTCTATGCTTTCGCGTGGATCGCGGATATCTTTGGGCGAGATTGCTGGCCGGCGCTCACGGATCGCCCAACCGGTCAATCCGCTCATATACTCATCGAACGGAACATCGATAAAAGCGCGCGGCGAGGATCGGCCACCATAGATGCAATGTTTAATCTGCCGTGTGTCCCAATCGAAAATCAACAGCACAATCCGATCCGCATTGATCACGCTACCAACCCGCTCAACAGCCATTTGTAACGCATCACCAAGCTGATCGGTGGCGATTGCGGCGTTGGTTACGGCATACAGTGCTTGGATTCGGTCTAACGACAGCCTCAGTTCGTTGGTGCGTTCGGCGACGCGCTGCTCCAATAATGCTCGCTCCTCAACCAGGGCTTGCTCTGCGCGAGTTCGCTCGGCAAGCTCCTGTTGCAGCCGGGTAAAGAGTTGGACACGGGCAATTGCTGTTCCAGCAGTGGCAGCCAATGTCTCAGCCAAACGCATATCATCCTTGGTGAGTGTGTTTGCCTGATGCCTATCGATTGAATAGATGCCCACCACCTCATTACTGGCCAGCAGCGGAACACCCAACCAGCATGCAACATGCTCACCACCAGGAACACGGCGCCAGCCAGGGTATTGATAGGTATCTGAGATCAGCAGACTACGGCGAGTTGCTATCAGTTCAGCTAGGGCCGGAGTTTCTGTAATATCATGGGAAACCGCTTGTGACATTACCACATTCGTCCAGCGCTCATACCCGCGTAGATGGCGAACATACAATATATGTTCACCCTCAAGCAGCATCACATTCGCCGTATCGTATGGAATGAGTTGTTGGAGCATGTCGAGCAACGTTTCCAGAACATCATCAAGGGTCAGCGAGCGCGCCAGTACATCGCTGGCGCGATGCAGCAGTTCCGCAACACGCCGGGCATGCTGTTCGCGCTCAAACAGTTGGGCGCTGTGAATGGCAATCGCCAGGGTATCGCCGACCTCACGGGTGATAGTGATATGTTCGCGGGTAAAGAAGCCTGGTCTCGCCGCCAGTAGGTTGAGCGATCCAAGCAGGTTGCCCCCAACGATCAGCGGCAGCATAAGCGAGGCATGCATATTTGCGGCCTGCGGCAAGTTGGCAAACATGGGTTCTAGGTTCTGTGCATCTATCAGCCATGGTTCACCCTGGCGGAAGCTAGGCGGATACTGGAACAGCGCCAATCGGATTGGCGTATCGGCCTGTGCTGGCCCATCATCACTACTGGTGGCTACCATAGTTCCTGTGAGAGCCTCTTGATCAAACAGTAGCACATGGGCACGCTGGCAGTTGATGAACTGGCGCAGCCATGTGAGCGCCGTCTCGGCGATGACCGCAGCTGATTGCGATTGGAGGATGGCACGATCAATCGTATGCAGCAGCGCAAGCTGATCGGCTGAACGCTTCATAGCCTGCTCAGTACGCTTACTCTGAGTAACATCGTGCAGTGTGACGAACACCTGATATGGGTGAGGCTGCCCTGGTTTGAACTGCGGAATAGCATTGACATTCAGCCAGACCGTATCGTTCAGCCGGAGATTCAGGATACTCAGCACGACATTGCGAACAGGCATTCCGGTTTGCAGGGCAATCTGTGATGGATGCTGCCCTGGGCTGAGATTTGAGCCATCTTCGTTGGTGACCTGCCATCCTGATTTGGCCGTTATCCCGCGCATCACTTCATCGCGTGTCAAGCCAAGCATGTCGAGGGCAGTATCGTTAATTTCCGTTAGCATCCCATCGCTACGAATATACAGCGCACCCTGAGCCATGTTATCGAACATCATCCGATAGTTCAGTTCGCGCTCTCGCAATACTTGCTCAATGCGCAGGCGCTCGGTGATATCGAGCATGATCGACAGATAACATGGTTCGTTATCGAGTTCAATGGGGATAATTGAAAGCAGGAGATCGACCAACGCACCAGTATGGATGCGCGCTCGCATCGAATAATCATCGATCCGACCATCGCGCTCAAGCTGTTTGCGCGTCTCCAGCATCAACGATGCCTCTGGCCATAAACCAAGGCTCTCGGTTGTTTGACCCAACAATTGATCGCGAGTGTAGCCACTCATATGCTCGAAGGCTGGGTTCGCACCAATAATAACGCGATCCCTAGCACGAGTAATCAGGTTTGGGGCTGGGTTCGCATGAAAGATCCTGCGAAAGCGCTCTTCATTGGCACGCAGTGCCTGCAAAACGTGGGAGGCGTTCGTTTGCTGAAGCGATGCCAGAGTAGCTTCAAGCTCAGCGTTGCGTGCCCGCAACTGCGCGACCTCTGCGGCAAGCTGTATCTCGCCCGATGATATGATGTCCATGTGAGCTCCAGACCAATGTTGCCCGACCAGTTGTGCGTTTCTGTTAGTTCAGATTATCATATCACCAGACATATACGGATGCGACTCGCAAGAACAGCAATCGGAAGTCGGAAAAGGATAGGCTGTATCTGGGATTCATCGCAGATCTCGCGGAGTGATAGGGCGTGCTGTTTGCTGATTGCTCCAAAATCCGCAGGCTGAAGCCTGCGGCCAGGGGATGATGCCTACTCCAGAACAAAAAGAGTCGGCAGGAACAATTCCTGCCGACTCCGCAACCCTTATTACGCTTATTGATAGTGTCAGCCTACTTATCGCTGACGGTTCGCCTCATGACTCTATGCGCGGCATGCCAGCGAACAATGTTGTGATATCCAGCGTAAAACCAACGAGCAGTGGAGTCGCGAGCACATTGCCGACGATCAAGGTTACAACAGATCGTAGTTCATTGCCATCGCTGCGATAGACATCGAGCGTGTGGCGTTGCCAATCGGCGATCCAATACTCCGCCACGCCGCGCCGAGCATAGACATCCAGCTTCAATTCTCGGTTGCGCCGCACATTCGCCGTACCGAGTGAGAGCACTTCAATCACCAACTCTGGCATCTCGTGTAGCTTTCCATCGGGCTCAAGTGCAATGGCAAGCCGCTCATGACTAATCCAAACCACATCTGGTATCAGGTTATCCTGATCGTCGAGAACAATACCTGGAGTACTCGCCACTTCGCCGCTACCAGTAGCCTCGTTCCAATTTCCGATTGCACGTGCGATGCGATCAGCAACGAACTGATGGTACCAATTTGGAGCTTTTGACACATGCAGCTCTCCGTCGATAATCTCATAGCGCAGATCATCGTCGTCTGGGAAACGCACGAGATCAGCAATGGTCCATTGTTCGCTCGCAGTCATAGCGCCTACCCTTGTAACTGCCCGGCTCTCGTAATATTCTACCATGCGCCATAGCGTTCAAGAACCAGCACATCCTGAGGGATCAATCAGCGGCTCTGCTAAACAAGCATTTCACTACACACAATATACGGCCATGCAACTTCGTCCTCACGCTGTGGTTGTGAACGCTGCTGATCCAAATGATAGCGAGTGAAGAGTCGGCCTAGTTCTTGCACCAACGAAAGCCCTATCAGTTCAGCGCGCCTTATGGCGTTGGTCAGGCTCACGGTATGTTGCTGCTCGATCCGCCGCTGTGCAGCCTCGTGTGCAAACATGCTTTTTGTGTGTGACACAACGCTATTGTGGCGAGAGTCGAGAGGTATCGTCAGTTTATCTTTGGTGCAGCGTAAGATCTTCAGAATTTGGGCAATGTCGCGTGATACTATGCTACCGCTCTCATCGACAAGCAGCAATTGCTGGTACTGTCCTGCTTGGCAAAAGATCATGCGGCCTTTAGTTGTGCTATCACGACCGCTCCTGATCCCGTTGCGGAGCTGCGCAATGCGTTCATACTCTTCGGGGTTGTCAGTGCGAAGTTGGCACAACAATTCTTCAGCTTCGTTGAGCCCAATCATGCTATCGTCGAGTTCTTCCTCAAGATCGACCGATTGATCACCGCTATAGATTGCGTACATTGCCTGCTCGTTCAGCGCTTCGCTGGGTTCAAGCACGGCGGTATCTTCCCCAATGGTTTCGTGGATTTCACGGATGCGACGACATAACACTTCATACAGGCCCAGGTTGCGTTCCAATGCCCGCTCTGGGAGGAAGTTGACGCCGTAAATAGTTGTGTACTCAGTACCAATGCGGTCGATACGTCCGAAACGCTGAATAAGGCGTACGGGATTCCAGTGGAGATCATAGTTGACTATGGTATCGCAATCTTGCAGATTCAATCCTTCCGAGAGCACATCGGTAGCAATGAGCAGCTGGATTGGCGAGTCGCTTGGCCGTAGCTGTAGCTCGCGGTTCGAGGAAGGTGAAAAGCGGGCGACAATCCGGGCCTTATCGCGGTCGTTGCTGTAGATTACTTCAATCGATGGATCGCGACGCTCTGGATTTAATTGGCGAAAGAGATAACGCGCCGTGTCGGCGTATTGCGTGAACAGCAGCACTTTGCGATGATGTGCATGTGTATTAAGCAGTGTACGTAATTGCGTCAGCTTGGCATCACGGTCGGGAGTGATTGGTTGCACCAATACGACCATTTCTTCCAACACGGCAATATCATGGGCAATATGTGTTCGCAGCAACGTGATATTGAAATCAGCCGCAGGGTAGCGTTGGCTGATTATTCGCAATGTGTCGATCAACGCGAGATTATCGTAGGCATCAGCATCATGAAGAATGGTCGTTGCTTCTTCCCCGGCTGGTACAATGCCACTGTCGAGGGCGGTAAGAAAGGCGCGATGGGTTGTGAGCATGCGCCGGAGTGTTTCCGTGAAGTATTGGCGCAGGAATGTCATCATTCCACAAAAACGTTTCCCGCTGCGTTTCCTCAAGCCTGTCGCGCACCAGCATATACAGCGTCTTCATGTAAATATCATAAGGCGTTGCTGCTGTAATGGCCCATGAACGCTGAAGCTCCTCCATCAGCGATTGGTCGAAGTTATCAGCCTCCTGGCACAATTCTTCGAACCAGTGTGTTAGCCGTTCATGGTTTTCCCGACCGTGGACGACAACATTCAGTTCGGTGTTGTGGCTGATACCAGCAAGGCTAAAGTTACTGGAACCAACAATTGCAACGCCTGGTTCATTTCGCGGCAGCGCACGGCAATGGCGGGCGTGATAGGGGCTAGAAAAAGGTTTTGTGAATCAAGCAGAAATCTGCGATATTCAGCCGCAACTATGTGATCATTAGTTTGCAATGGTTGCGTAAGTACTTCGGTAAGAGTAATTACCGAGCTATACCCTGTAATGACTCCATTATCAATCAGACGAAATACCGCCCGCGCTCTGGCGAGATAGGTAACGTTGCGCTCGATAAGGTAGATGAATGGGGCTGTGTCCAAACCGAGCCGCCGCACACCATACAAGGGATCATGCTGATACGTCATGATCGCTCATCCCATTCGTCACGAAGCCTATTGACATATTCTTGTGCATCGATTCCATGCCATAGATCCGCCCCAACACCTTCTAGGTCGAGAATACTTTCTTTTCGTGCTTCCTGCTGCGGCGTGTCTTGTACAAGAGCATTGGTAATGATGGCGACAAGACGAAGTTGCTCATCGCGGGTAAGCAGTTTAATCTGCGACTGGTATATCTGCTCGACATCCACTGCTACCATTACGCACCTTCCTGATTACTAGTATAGCGTTCGTTAAGCCTTATCGATCCCACGAATCGCGCTCCTCGCGGATATATGCATCAACCTCTTCAGCGGTTTTGAACAAACGCCCGCCAGTATAATGAGCGTTTGCAAGATGCTGATCGATCGTCAGCTTTTTAGGCGGCGCGGGATGCACGCTGTAGACCATACGCACATGCTCGGCAAAGCGCGCCAGCAGCAAAAGTTGTTCTTCCGGTTTGAGCGCTTCAGCCTGGGTTAATACATCATCAAGTGTTGGTGTTGTCATCATACACCCCTTCAGAACTGTTCGCTTGCCGCGTTCATCGTTACTCAATTGTACCATGCCAGCTTATGGCAGCGGCGCAACATATTACCGTATCTGTTTCCAGCGCGATGGATTACACAGTATATATTCACGTATACGGTGAAGATCCTGTTCGTTGCGAATGATATGTTCATAGTAGTTGCGTTGCCAAAGTTTACCAGGGAACAGTTGCCAGCCCTGCTGCCCAACGCGCTGAATATACATATGTATTGTGCATGATTTGAACGCCTGGACGACTCGGCCAATGCTGCCTGTCGCTGTACCGTGTGGCCATTTATGAGAATGTGGTGCTAGCGCAGAGGTTATATTCTCGGAAATACGTATAATGCCATGTATATGGTCGGGCATGACGATACATGTATCAAGCTCAATATGCAGGAAGCGCGTTGCGAGATTCTGCCATCGGCATGCACCATGTGACCCGCATCATTAAGTTGCATCGTTTGATCATGTACTTCACCAAACCAGGGCTGGCGCACTATTGCACAGATTGTGATGAAGTATGCACCTTCGTTTGCATAGTTATAGTTCTTTAAGCGGATAGATCGACGGTTTTTCATCGCCGTATCCCCCAACGCCCATTACCCCGCCGCGCTGCGTACGGGCGAAGCTTGTGTTCGCCCATCTACGCCCGCGCTGCCCCGCCGCGCTGCGTACGGGCGAACCTTGTGTTCGCCCATCTACGCCCATTACCCGCCGCGCTGCGTACGGGCGAACCTTGTATTCGCCCATCTACGCCCATTACCCCGCCGCGCTGCGTACGGGCGAACCTTGTGTTCGCCCATCTACGCCCATTACCCCGCCGCGCAACACAAAGCCGACAGGAGATTACTCTGTCGGCTTGGCAATTCTTGTGATGACATACCATAGGTTTCGTATGAACTGAGGAATTAGCACCCCACCCGTCATCCCTCAAAACAAGCGCTGCTGGCGTGGATCATCATTGGCGAATACAGATACTACCCTATATATCCAGATTCCGCACCTCAAGCGCATGGGTCTGGATGAAGCGCTTGCGCGGCGGCACCAGATCACCCATCAGCATCACAAAGGTCTCATCGGCCTGCTGTGCATCCTCCAGCGTGACTTGTAGCACCACCCGGTTCACGGGGTTGAGCGTTGTTTCCCAGAGCTGCTCGGCATTCATCTCGCCCAAGCCCTTATAGCGCTGGAGCTCGACCTTCTTGCGCTCATCGGCGGAAAGCGAGCCAATATACTGCTCGCGCTCGTTATCGCTGAATGTGTAGCGCTCTGTCTTGCCATGGCGGATGCGATACAGTGGCGGCTGGGCAATATACAGATGCCCATTCAGAATGATCTGGCGCATATAGCGGAAGAAGAACGTCAGCAAAAGCGTGCGGATGTGACTTCCGTCTACGTCTGCATCTGTCATAATAACTATGCGATGGTAGCGCAGCTTGGTGGTATCGAACTGATCGCTAATACCAGCACCAAGGGCAGTTATCAGCGTCCGAACCTCATTATTCGAGAGCATGCGGTCAAGCCGGCTCTTCTCGACATTCAGGATCTTGCCGCGTAGGGGCAGCACAGCCTGGAATTTACGGTCACGACCCTGTTTGGCGCTTCCGCCAGCGCTGTCTCCCTCCACGATATAAATTTCACAGCGCGCCGGGTTGGTATCCGAACAGTCGGCCAGCTTGCCTGGCAACGCGAAGCCTTCCATCGCACTCTTGCGGGCCGTCTCGCGCACCTTCTGCACCGCCAGCCGCGTTCGCGCTGCCGAAATGCACTTCTCGATGATCCGCTTGGCATCCTGCGGGCTCTCTTCGAGCCAGGCATTGAACCCATCGCCGAAGGCCGTTGCAACAGCGCCGGAAGCCTGCGGGCTCACCAATTTCTCTTTGGTCTGCGAGCTGAACTGCGGGTCCTTCAACTTCACGCTGATCACCGCCGTCAGCCCCTCACGCACATCATCACCCGTCAGGTTGCCCTCATTCTCCTTGAGCAACCCTTTGCTGCGCGCATAGGTGTTGATCACCCGCGTCAGCGCCGTGCGAAAGCCCGAGACGTGTGCGCCGCCATCGGTGTTATTGATGCCATTTGCAAATGAATAGACCGAGTCGGTATCGAAGGCCTCGGTATACTGCAGCGCAACCTCGACGGCCACATCATCGGCGACTCGATCAACATAAAACGGCTGGCGATGCAGCGCATTCTTATCCTTGTTGAGATGCCGCACATACGAACGAATGCCGCCTTCAAAATAGAAGTTAACTTCACTATCATCACGCTCATCGGCGAAATGGAAGCGTAAGCCCTTATTCAGGTACGACATCTCGCGGAAGCGCTGTGCGAGCGCCTTAAAATTATAATCCAGCGTCTGAATGATCGTTGTATCGGGATAGAACAGCGTAACGGTGCCGCGCCGCTCAGTGGGGCCGATCTTCTTCACATCGCCCTGTGGAACACCGGCCCGATACTCCTGATAATATTGCATATTATCGCGGGCATTATGCACATCCACACGCATATACGACGAGAGCGCATTGACTGCCGAGACGCCCACTCCATGCAAGCCGGAAGAGACTTTATAGCCCTGATTATCGAACTTCCCACCAGCATGCAGGATCGTCATCACCACCTGTAGGGTGCTGACTTTCATCTTGGGATGAGGGCCAGTCGGAATACCGGAACCATCGTCCGAGACAGTTACCGACCCATCCTTGTGGATCGTTACCTCAACAACGGTTGCGCGGCCTGCCATCACTTCATCAACCGAGTTATCCACGACTTCACGAACCATTGTATGCAAGCCGTTCACATCGGTTGGCCCAATATACATACCAGGCCGCTTGCGAACAGCTTCCATGCCCTCCAGAACCTGGATCTGGCTCTCATCATAGCCGGTTGGTGCACTCGTCAATTGATCTGTTGTCATTGTTCATTCTCTCTTATATGCTATGCTAGGGCCGTTTTGGTTGCGTTTGCCAGCGCTGCAACCGATCCTGGAAGAATATCATTCGTGCTGCCTGAAGCCCGCAGCCAACATACGCACTACCAATAATGGCGAACGCCAACCCTGCTGTCGATCCGATCAAGGCCCGCCAGATCTCGGCACCACCAGCAGAAATGATATACGATAACCCAAGCAGGCCAAGGGTACTCCAGAAGTTATGCCGCACAATATTGAAGCTGGCATGAATGGCACGCAATGGCCGCAAACCACCAATCACCACTGCCTCATTGGCAAAGCCAAGGTAGATCTGCACCCAGAAGATCGCCAATGCCAGAAGTGTGAATGCAAACGCCCCAATCTCCTGGTTTAATCCCATCAGAATGAAACTGAAGATCGCAAATGGCAGCACAAGCGCAGCGCCAACACCAACAATCACTGCCAGCGTCCCCAGAATGAACAGGCTAGAACGCGCCGATTGGCGCAGTGTCAGCTCTGATGTTGCCACCTCATTGCGAATCATCTGGGCCATACGTGTTAGAAACGCGGCACTCAATGGCAGGGCAACCAGATTGATCAGCATAAATGCCAATGCCACGCCACCGACTGTACGGATCTCGATTGCTTTAGCAACCGCTCCGGTGAGGCCAACCATCTGCGTGATCGGCAGTGTTGGGATGAAGTTCAGCACCGCCAATGGCTGACGCATGTCGATCAGCCCGATAAACTGGAATACCTTTTCGAGCGATGCTGGATCAGTGGAATCGGCTGGAGCGCTGGCTGGTTGCATTCGTTGCATAAACCCAAGCAGATCGCCAAGCAGTGGTGCAAATGAGATTTGTGTGCCAAACCATAAATATAGGTTCAGCAGAATCGGCACCAAAACAAGCAACGGACGCCGGTTTATGGTGCGATATCCTTCGCTTAATGTATCGATCAGCGTGGCATTTTGCTGCATCGTGACGGCCAATCTCGCTAGTTCCTAATCCCATTCATTATACCACATTCACACACACATGAAAAGGATGTTCTATATTCTATGAGCGCGTGCTACCGCGAGAAGTGGTATCATGCAAACCGCATGATGAATATTGCTGATCGCCAGTTTACCGGTTTTAGTGCCGATGCGCTCGCCAGCCTGCATGTGCCGGGCGTCGCCGCACGATGGGCAGCGGTGCAGGAACGGCTGCACCCCCAACTCGTGGCACTGGCAGAATATCTGCGCACACAAGCAGCGCAGCGCCTACCGCACGAATGGCCACTCTATGAACTGAGCTTCAAGGATGCTCGTTATGTCAATCGAGGGCCAGCCGGTCGTGCGCCAATTGATGAATACCATCTGGCAATTGATCGGCCACCGCGTGGTGCAGGGATCTATATTGCTATCAGTGGAGCCGAACGCCGCATTCTGGTGGCTCTGCAACTACGCGGCTTGCGTAAACCAGATCTGCGCCGTGTCTGGGAAGAAGGGCGTACTGTATGGCAGCCACTCATCCATCAGCTCAATGATGTTCGCTTTGCTGAACGGTCGGCGCGTGGTATAGCGGAACGTAGCGAAGATTCGGCCATTCAGGCAGATGATGGCCAACAAGCAGCGATGAATCACCAGAATTTGTGGATTGAGCGCTACCTGAATTCCAAGCAGGCATCCTCATTGCTGGCTGGGTTCTTCTATAGCTGGGATGATCCCCAGATTGCGCTTCCCGCATTTGCCGAACGTGTGGTTGCAGATCTGCTGGCACTCCTGCCGCTCAATGAAGCGATCATGGAACAGGCCGAACAGGGCGAACTGGCCGATTTGGGATTGGTGCGTGAGCAACGCACAAGCTACGCAACCGCAACACCGCCAATCGAAGAGATTATTACTCGCATCCGTGCTCGTGGCCTAACCCTTACGGCGGATCTAGTGCGGGCCTATCATCTAGCGCTGCAAACTCGCCCATTGGTGATACTGCCGGGAATCTCGGGTACTGGCAAAACCCGCCTGACGCGCCTGTATGCCGATGCTGTCCACGGAATTGCCGCTGGCCGCCCAAATGAGCGCTATCTGTTGGTGGCTGTTCAGCCAGATTGGCATAATGCCCGCGATCTACTCGGCTACTATAATGCCATCACCGGCAAATTCCATGTCACGCCCTTTTTGCGCTTTGTGCTGCGCGCAATTGGCGAACCAGATGTGCAATTCTTTGTCTGCCTGGATGAGATGAACCTGGCCCGCCCGGAATATTACCTGGCACCAATTCTTTCGGCAATCGAGACCGACGAGCGCCTGATCGATCTGGGAGCGCCCGATTCCGAGGTCGAGGCGGTCAGTGGCGAACATATTCGCAACCCGCTGCGCCTGCCACGCAATCTGGCGATCACCGGAACGGTTAATGTCGATGAGAGCACCCATCCACTTTCCGATAAACTGCTCGATAGAGCCAATGTGATTGAACTGACCGATGTTGATCTGGTTGGCTTCCGCACCACATGGCCTGGGCTTGTTGATGAAGCGGCCTGGAATCAGATTGTTCAGATTCACACAATTGCGGCGCGGGCCGGCCACCCATTTGGCTATCGAACCCTGAATGAGATGCTGCGCTATCTGGAACAGGCTCGCGGAATCCTCACGCCAGCCCGCGCCCTCGATCAGCAACTCAAACAGAAGGTGCTACCCAAGCTGCGCGGCGAGGATACACCACGGCTGCGCCGCTCACTCACCGATCTGCTAGCGCTCACGCTTGGCCGGGAAACAGGCACACTCGGCAAGATCACCCAGATTCCACCAGAAACATTCGCCAATGCAACTCTACCCGAATCCGCCGAGAAGCTGCGCCGCATGCTCGAACGGCTCGATAGCGATGGCTTTACCGATTTCTATGCGTAATGCCTGAAACAATGAGGTTTGATCAATGACGACCACATATAACCTGAATGCCCTCTCGCCCCTCGATGGCCGCTATGCCGCTGCCGTTGCCGAACTCGGCGCATATTTTAGTGAGGCAGCCCTGTATCGCTACCGGGTGCGGGTCGAAGTTGAATATCTGCTGTTTCTGAGCCGTTCGCGCAACATCGGCTTTATTCCAGCAATAGATGCCCAGCAGATTGGCGGGTTGCGGGCACTGTTCCGCAGTTTTTCGGATGCCGATGCCGCGGCAATTGCAGCATGGGATCGCAAAGTCAACCACGATGTCAAAGCAGTTGAATACTGGCTGCGCGAGAAACTCGATGATCTGGGCATGGCCGCCTGGAAAGAGGCGATCCATTTTGGGCTGACATCGGAGGATGTCAATAATCTGGCCTATGCCCTGATGATCCGTGATGCCCGCGATATGATCCTGGTTCCTGCAATGGGCCAGGTGCTGGCCGAACTAGAGCAGCTTGCGTTTCGTGAAGCCGCAACGCCAATGTTGGCCCGCACCCACGGTCAGCCAGCCACGCCAACAACCTTCGGCAAGGAAATGGCCGTCTTTGCTGCCCGGCTGCGTAGAGCCATCAACCGGGTTTCGAATACGAAGCTAACGGGCAAACTGAATGGTGCGACTGGCACATTTGCCGCCCATCATGCAGCCCTGCCGCAGATCGATTGGCTGACGTTCAGCCGAGCCTTCATCACATCGCTCGATCTCGAGCCAGTGCTGTTGACAACACAGATCGAGCCGCACGATACCCTGGCCGAACTGTGCGATGATCTGAAGCGCGCCAACACGATCCAGATCGATCTCTGCCAGGATGTGTGGCGCTATATCAGTGATGGCTATCTCGTCCAATCCGCACAGGCCGGTGAGGTTGGCTCCTCAACCATGCCGCATAAAGTCAACCCGATTGATTTCGAAAATGCCGAAGGCAATTTTGGCATCGCCAATGCTCTGTTGGAGCATCTGAGCCGCAAACTGCCAATCTCGCGGCTGCAACGCGATCTGACCGATAGCACAGCGCTGCGTAACCTTGGGGTGGCCTTTGGCCATGCGCTCCTGGCCTACAAACGGCTGCTGAAAGGGCTTTCCAAAGTACAGGTCGATCAAGAACGCCTGCTTACGGAATTACAGGGCCATCCAGAAGTATTGGCCGAGGCGGTGCAGACGATCCTACGCCGAGTTGGGTTTGCCGAACCATACGAAGCCCTGAAACGGGTCAGCCGTGGACGCCCACTAACACTCAAAGGGTTGCATGCCTTTGTTGCAGAACTCGATATTGCCGATGAGGTCAAGGCCGAATTACTGGCATTGACACCCGAGGGCTATATTGGCAAATCGGCTGATTTGGTCAAAACCCTGCGTGGTGGTGGCGGGCAGAAATGGTAGTATTGGCACGGTGCTCGATAAGCGAATCGGCCAGCACGTAAAAATCAGTCACAACGCGGGCGATCGTATTTTGCTCTGTAAAGCCAAGGTATGATGCATAGTACCCATCACCCCATCCAGCACTGAACACAATCATATTGAGCGGTTCCGTGTCGCGAAAACGGAGATCCATCCACATCGGTTGATCGGGCGGGTTCTCAGCGACGCAATCAACTAATGTAAAGAGATCGGTATCCGCCTTGGCGATGATGTGTGCAGCGCGCCGATCCATAAAACACCCATTCGCACTATCAACACTATAAGAGGAGGTATCCTGACCCGGTTGACCTACAATATCGGCAGGTTCCCACCGGGTCGGCATCACGTCCTGCAAGATGACCGCTGCGAGCGCGATCCGCGCATCAGTCACAGGCTTTTGCCACCACGGAAACCAACGACGTCGCTCGTGCTCGTGCAGATGAGCGACTACCACATCAACGGGGTACAGACCAGGTGGAAAGGCATGTGCAAATGGCCTATCATCCGCATATGCCGGATCACAGGCAATCAATCGTCCCGAAGGAAGATACAGTGGCCCAAGGCGACAGACCTCGAGCCTAATGGCTACTGCTGAGGGCGTGATCCACGATTGACCATCCGCAAAATAGGTGAGGAATTCGGTTGGTTGGAGACGCATAGACATATACTTCCAGTAACTAGCGTAACACATCACAGTATACCAAAACGAGCGAATAGATGGAAAGACGTTACACGCTGCCGCCGAACATAGACATATGCGAACAGACGAGCGTCCGATTGCACAAACAACACATACGTCCCATACTTCGTTCTGTGTCAAAGCTGATAGCTGAAAGCTAAACCCTTACCCAACCACAACTGGTTTCGATTCGAGCTGCTCTATCCATTGCTGGTTGCGCGACATCAGCCACAGCCCGATGGCACACACCAGCCCGGCTGCACCAAACAGCAACCATGGCAGCATTGGAGCGCCAATATCGTGACCAAGGCCATAGAGTATGCCTCCACTGGTGTTGCCAATGCCCCCGCCAACCGCGAGTGCGAGTGCGCTCACCCCAAAATAGGAGCCAAGCGCTACAGGATTTGCCATACTGGCCGCAACTGTTTGTTGCGCTGGTGAGGCCAGCAGCCGCCCAACGGCAAACAGTGCAACGCATAGCATCAGCGTCATCGTATCGCCGGCCAGCGCAATGCTGCCTAATCCACAGGCCATAATAACAATACCAAGCACAAGTATCTGCAGCGGCTGCAAACGGCGTTCTGCCAGCCACAGCAAGGGGTACTGCAAGACAATGCCCATTCCAGCATTTAGCGCATACACCCAGCTGACGGCATCACTCGTTCCACTGATCGCTCGTGCAATCAATGGCAGCGAGATAGTAATCTGCACCCACATGAACCAGTAGCCCATCAGCAACAGATTGAACAGCATAAAACGCCTGTCGCGCAGTGCCATCACGATCCCATCGGTGAGGCCATGCAAACCACTGGCAACCTGCACCGATGGCATGAGCAATAGCACAATCCAGAACGCAACAAAGAAACACCCAGCGGCTACAAATGCCACCAGCATAAAATTCGTTTTGAGCAGCAATGCCCCAGCCAGTGGCCCAATCGTCATGCCCAGGCCACTTACAATACCAAGCAGCGAATAGAAACGGCTACGGTTTTCTTCATTGGTGAGGGCAGCAATTGCCGCCGATGATGGTGCATCGAACAAGGCACCACCCAATGCTGCAAGCACTGCACTCAGCAGGAGTAACGGGTAGCTATCGGCATAGCCCATGAGCACAAAACTACCAGCCCGAATCAGCATTCCGATGGCAATCAACCAGCGTGGCCCAAGTTTATCGGCCAACATCCCACCAACCAGCGTCAGGCCCTGCTGTGTAATCTGGCGAATACCCAGAACCAACCCGATTGCACCAGCAGCCCAACCGAGATCATCAACATAATGGATCGATATCAGTGGAATGACCATGAAGAAGCCGCCCCACATCAAAAAGGTGCCAGCCAGCATCACCGCCAGGCCACGCCGCCTCGCACGCTCACTCAACCCCTGCTGCATAATAATTCTCCATAGAAGGAACAAGAGAACAAAAGAACAAGAGAACAGGAAGAGACTATTGCTGGATCATCTCTCACAGATAGAAACGTGCGAACCAACAGAATATATATCTGTCAGACTTAGGGTAAACGTACGCTGTATGGAGTGTGCAAGCCATGCTTGTGCGCGGGCAGCATGGCTGCCACGGTTCAGGGTTTGGGTTCTTGGCGCGTAGTGGGCGAAGATATGGGTTCGCACCCTACACCGGTTCTTGGTATTCGGACTCCTGACTCCTGACTCCTGACTCCGGAATTCTCGGTATCGGCCCTTCACAGATCAATGCCGCTGGATGCCCAGCAACAATCGTCAGCACCACCACCAGTGTTCGCGCACCTTCCCCAGAAAGCTTACGAGCCAGTGCATCGGTTTCGAGTGGTGATCCGCGTTTCTTCACCGTTACTGGGCCGGCATCAAGCGCTCGCAAGCGTGCCTGAATGCGTTTCAGGCTGAATGGCATCCATTCCAGAACACGCCAGCAACGCGCAAATGGTGTTGTAAGCGCGCTATCTGCCGTCAGATACGCAATTGAGCGGTCGATCTGTGCTGCACCAATTTGGTTGGCCAATGGCCCGACCAATCCAGATCGAATAATGGCCGGATCCGGTTCGTAAAAAAATGCGCCTGGCTCGCTGAGCATCGCCAAGGCAGGTTTTTCGCCAGCAGGCAGGAACAGCGACGAAACAGCAAGCGAATCATGCACCGATTCACGTAGCACGGTTGCTCGTTTGCCAGGTTGCCCAAGCGGCCCAAGCCAGAATACTGCTTCCTTGAGTTCGCCATTGACTGAAATCTGTTCCAATTCACCAATCCCGAGTGTGGCGATTTCCTCATCGGAAACACCAGGTGCCAGTTTGATACCGATCAGCTCTGTCTGTCGCTGCCATTGCTCAACCAAGCGCACCGATGGCTGGTATTCGGCCAAGGTAAATACCCGCCTGCCCTCGCTACGGCGGGCTGGATCGAAAAACAGTGCATCAGCGGGCGGCGGTAATGTATGCGCTAGGTTTGCTTCCTGGAACTCAATGATCGCATCTAATCCAAGCACCTGTGCATTTGCTCTGGCCATTGCCAACCGCAGGGCATCGATATCAATAGCCGTCACTCGTGCAATTGCCGCCAATGCCAAAGTATCGCCACCAATGCCACAACACAGATCAACAATATGGGCAAGACCAAGGCGAGTATAGCGATCCGCCCGATACCTGGCGATGGCCATCCCAGAAGCCTGTTCCAACGCTTCTCGGGTGAAATACATGCGTGCCGCTTCACGAAATTTGGCAACGGCTCGCCGCCGCAACCAGGCTATCTCATAGGCCGCTGCTGCCTGTTCACGGGTGGCACGCCGCCGTAAGCGCTCGATATCGTGTAATCGTGCGGCATCGGAAAAATCGCTTAAACCCGCATCGCGAAGCAGATCCTGCCCTGGATCAGTCAGCAACCATGCAAATGTCATCAGATCCATGATCTACCAGTGTGTTATAACTCCATGAGATATTGTACCCTGAAACAAAAAATGCGCCCGCTCTTCGTTATGAAGAGCGGGCGCATCAGGCAGATCAACTAGCTGACTTCAACAACAGCCTCTTCGGTAATGAGTGACAGCGCAAACGAGAAGGTGCTGCCAACATTCAGTTCGCTTTCGACCCAAATGCGCCCACCGTGACCCTCAACGATCTGCTGGCATATTGCTAACCCCAACCCAAGATGGTTGCCATACACCGATTTCTGGGTGTTGGCTCGATAGAAGCGCTGAAAGATCTTGCCAATATCGCTCTGTGCAATGCCAATACCGGTATCGCTGATTGAGATCCAGATCTCATTATCGTGGAGATGCGATGATACCGCGATCTTACCGCCAGCA
This sequence comes from Chloroflexales bacterium, assembly GCA_038214135.1. Lineage (GTDB taxonomy): Bacteria > Chloroflexota > Chloroflexia > Chloroflexales > Roseiflexaceae > JANLSE01. The sequence goes on from JBBQSD010000003.1 coordinate 74,837, forward strand.
GGGGTTGCCTTAATCGCATTCTCGATCAGGTTCGTCAGAACCTGCCCAATTCGCTCACTATCAAAGAAGCATTCCGGCAGATCGTTTGAAACCCGACTCGTCAGCTGCAAACCAGTCTGTTCCGCCTGAAGCGTGAGCCGATTGACTGTTCCAACCATAAGAAGCGAAAGATCATTCATTTTGGGCTTGAGTGTCAATCGCCCTGCTCGCATACGGTTAAACTCAAGCAGTTCCGAGATACGCCCCTTCAACAGCTCAACCTGTTCGTCTGCCATCTGCAGGAAATCCTGCTGAAGTGGCGCGAGAGTTCCTGCACGACCCTGAATGACCACTTTGAGGAAGCCATTGAGCGAGTGCAGTGGGTTGCGTAGTTCGTGTGAAACCATTGAGATAAACTCGGTGCGGGCACGCTCTTCGTCACGATAGTGTGTAATATCGTGAAGCACAATCGCCACCAGTTGGCTATCGGCATCCTGCTGAATACGGGAAGCAAGCGCCTGATAGACCCGTTCGCCGGATGCATCATCGCTGCTCTCGCCCTCTGGCTTGATTTTCAACTCACCAATAACGGTTGTTAGTTCGCCAGTTCGCGCGCTTGCTGCAATTTCCATCAGCCGTTCATGGATCGAATTGACCTCAGAGCTAGCATCGAGCAATTGCTGCCCAGTTGGATTCGTCAGCACAATATCAGAGGAATCATTTACAACGATCAGGCCATCGTTGATATCGCGAACAACTGCTTCCAGGAGCCGTTGCTGTTCGCGCATCTGGCTGTGTAGTTCTGCATTACCAATTGCAATACCGGCTTGTGCGGCAAAAGCAGCCAAATGGCGGGTGTTGCTGCTTGAGAATGCCGCCGCTTCGCCGCTGACGACCGTGAGCGCGCCGCGTGCTGTTCCCTCGCCAACAAACAATGGAACGGAAATAGCGGAACGAAGCCGGTGTCCAAGCGCAGCAAATTCATCGTGGTGTGTTGCATCGCTAATAATCAGTGGAACACCCTGTTGCATCGAACGATGGGCCAACACCGAAGCCCACGGTTGGCTATCCGAGCCATCACGCGTATAGGAGTGATGCGTCAATTCATCATCAACAAGCAGTGATAGATCCATTCCCGAAACATGCTCACGTCCAAGCGTTTGTACAGTGCTATCGACAATCTGGTGCAGGACTTCATTGAGGCTGAGTGAGCTCGTGACGGCCCGCAACCCTTCTTCGAGCGCGTGTTGTTCACGCATGCGCATCCGCAGTTCGTTTGTGGTGCGCTCAAGCTCGCCAACTCGTGCTTCGCGTATTTGGCTCTCTGCACGCAATGCCTGTCGGAGCCGTTCCATTTCGCGCCGTTGGCGCATATTTGTCAGCACTGCCAGCAGACACAGGCCAATACCTGCAACAACTATCCACCATGCTGTAACAATTGGTAGTGTGGAAAGGGCAGGCACCTGTGGTACTAAGAGATTTGCAACGAGGTACCCAAGCATGGTGACAAGCGGCAGAACAGCAATCATCGTCAGGCGTCGCCAGTTCGTAAATATGCGCAACCCTAGAATAGCCGCGAATGGATAGATCGCCCCACCAATCACAAGAATCCCGACCCCACTGGCCACAACGAAAAGCATATCAATGACAGTCGCCACATGTGCAATCCGATGAGTATAGGCCTCACCTGATGGATGTTGCCGCACAGTAATTAATAGCAGATGCAACAAACAGTAGGCCACAATCGCAAGCCATCCGGCTTGTGTTGGCCTGGTTACGGATAACCACCATACTAATGTGATGCTGACTGCTGGAACCAACAGACGCAGACGCGCCGTTTTTTGCTCAGCGAGCCATGGGCGAAATTGAGCCGTCATAATGTCACCAGCAATCATGGCTGCTCCAAGAAATCAAGCTCATCTGTAAACAAGTCACAAGCTAGGCTTCAAACTTATAGCCGAGGTTGCGAACAGTGATAACATGCGTTGGATGTTCGGGGCTACGCTCAATTTTTGTACGCAGGCGCCGAATATACACTGCAACGAGATTACTCTCGCCCTCATAGTCGTAGCCCCATACTTTGCTCAAAATCTGGCCTGTATTGAGGACTCGCCCAGAATTCTTCATGAGATAGTAGAGCAACCGAAATTCAAGCGGTGTCAGTTCAACAGTTCGATTATCGGCGAAGAGTACTTTGTGTTCAACCGGATCAAGCGTGATATCGCCCTGGCTGAGCCGAACCGATGGATTCAACATATCGCTGTTCCGCCGACGCAACACTGCTTCAACCCGCGCCAGCAGCTCAGATGGCTCGAATGGCTTCACCAGGTAATCGTCCCCGCCGATTTGCAGGCCCATCACCCGATCCTGAAGTTGTGTACGCCCAGTAAGGAAAATAATCGGCACATCCGAAGTACGGCGGATCTGGCGGCAAATATCAAAACCATTCGTTTTTGGCATCATAACATCGAGAAGAACCAGATCAGGGTTGTGTTGCTCAATCGAATTCAGGATCGTCGATCCGTCAAACGCTTTAACAACCTGATAGCCAGCCTCTTCAAGCAAATAGGCAGTGAGCTTTATGCTTGGTAGATCATCATCTGCAACCAGAATATGCATTCTTTGGCTCTCCTTGAATCGCCGTTTGTCACAGATCGGGTAACCATCTACATTGGCATCGGCGTAGGTGTTGAAAACTGATTACTGCGCTGACCTGCACACCTATATAAACAGCATGACTGATCAAAAAGTTACGCTCCAAACAGGTGACTTTCAAACTCTTCATATCCGCGTGCATTACATGCGATTTCTACGGGTGAATCGCGCCCCAAGTGCGATCCCCAATGCAAGCATAACAAGCACTAGCCAGGGCACTGGCACGCGGAAATTAAGGGAAATCACATAGCCAACGCCAATAAATACGGATAGAATGACCATAAAAGCCAGGATTGTGCCCTCCCAGCTGGGTTGTTTGCTCGGCATTATCCCCTCCAACGGGCTACTGGTATAGAATGTTATATTACTACATATATATACTCTTTGTTCATCATATCACAGGACAATCAACCAAGAACCCTTACTGTAGTCATAGCCACTGCTCCCCTACATGTCATTGCAACGATAGGACTACAGATAGGTTATTTGATTTTAACTCTTCCCACATACTATGCCATATCGTAATCTACTAGTGATGTGAACCCCACTTGGTGTTCCACCTAAGGAGAGGATAGTATGAATCTGCATGTTCACCGGGCGAACAGCCAAACCAACAGCTGCCAGGCCCCAGCAGCTCCACTCGATGATTACATTCTGGTTTCGCGGGCAACATTGGATCGCCTGTACACGCATCTATCTATCGAGCAGGAGCGCTTTCCAGCCCGCCGCCTACGCCAAGCACTCAAAATTATTCAGCATATTCTGGGGGGCCACTCCCAGAATGCCGCTTGAGGGCTATGATGCCACCACTTGCACGGCCATGCTATGAACGGGCCACTACCGCACTACAGATGATCACAGATTTGGGCGGCCCGGCGAGTTTACCCACAGTGCTAACATCACAGGATGTTATTCCGCTGCTTGGGCGCACGTTTTTTATGGAATCACTGCAACGACAACAACTTCCTGGTATTCAGGTCGTTCCATATGGCGTTTGGCGTTGCGCCCGTGAAACCTTTCTTGAATGGTTGGAGGAACTTCAGCATGAACAGTCCCAATCGTTGGGCAAAGTTATCTGATCTCGCGCTTCATTTGGCTCATCGGCAGGAATGGATGCCACTTGCTGAGGCGGCCGTACTCTATCGGGTTACTGCGGAGACAATGACAGCTTGGGTACGGCAGCGGCGGTTTACAGGCTGCGAGATCGAATCATCGATATGGGTCTCGCGCAATGAACTTGAGTCGGCTCTGCACCGCCGACCAGGTTCATCCGTTCACAATCAGGTTTGCGTTCATCCAAATATGCATCCTACGACACACCATCGTGAATAGATGTTCAAAAAAGCCGATCATAATTGGCAGATAAGGTGAATGTTCTGTTAAGCTACAGACTCATGAAGTCATCTACTGCTCAGGCAAATAACCTACACTCTAGCGACCGGATCGTATTATTCTTGGCCGGGGCGTAGTGAGGGTATCAGTGAAGATCGCGATCATCGCGCTCCCAATAGTACAAGATAGGGTTATCGTACCACCGTTGCCATTGAGCTATGTTGCCGCAATGCTCGACCAACGCAGGCATATTGTGCGAATCCATGATCTTGCTGTCTGCACTGGCCCAGAGGTCGATGAGCAGATTGGCCTTGTGCGCGGGTTTCGTCCGCATGTCATCATGTTGGTTGGTGAAGATCGTCTTCGGGCTGCCGAGGTACGCCGCTCGCTTGCCGATCTGAACACGGAATGGCTTGTGATCAACGCCAACATGCGCGGAATGACGCCATCACAGGCTGTAGCGATGGCACTCAGCCAGATCGATGAGAACACACTTGAAGATAACCAGAGAGTTATTGTTGGCGCGTTGCTTGATCTGCGTGGCGACCTTGATTATGTGCCATCGCCTGCGCGCCATTTGTTGCCAATTGAGCGCTACGGCCTTCGATCACCATCCAGGGCACTTCAGACGAATGTATTGATCGGCCAGCCCGTCGATACCCGCGTTATGTTACGCAACCCACGCCTGATTGTTTCTGAGTTGCGTAGTATTGCCCACGAATATGGTATCTGGCATATTGTCTTCGATGGGTTGCGCATCACTGATGATTCGGCCTGGTTGCACGATTTTCTGTATGGGCTGATCATGGCACGCCTGGGTGTGAAGTGGGAAGCAACTGCTGCACACACTGCGCTAACACCAGATCTGCTACGCACATGTCAACGGGCGGGATGCGAGGCGCTCACCATCGAGTTTGATGTTATGCAAGTTCTTGATGTGCAATCGTCGCGTCAATCGTTGAGCGATATTGTACGTGAGGCGCATGCACTTGAGCTCCTTGTGTATGGGCATGTGCTGCTTGAGCCACGCTACAGCTCTATTCCAACACTTGTTGATCTCTCGGCGACATTCGGGCTCGATAATATTCACTTTAGCATTCAAACAGAAGAGCCTGCAGCAGTCCAATCAACGCTCGATCTCGCAGAAAGCCGCTATCGCTCATTGCAAAGCCGCCAGTTCTTTGTGAGGCGCTTTGGGGCGTATCTTGGCACGGTGATCTGGCAGGTGGGCCGGATTGGGCTGCTTGGCCGGAGTTGGCAGCGCTTCTCAATCGGGAAACCACGCTAGTAATGATGGGTTGAGTACCGCAGGGCGCGATATATCGCGCCCGTACGAACCTATCAAATGAACCTAATTGTAGTATTAGGTGATTGGCATATGTCCCTGCTTCTGTGTGAAGCAGGGACATTTTTATTGGAGCAGTGGCACAATTGAGCGGCGATAGATGGCATCCCAGGTGTAATCCAGCCGTACCCGCCTGCGCAATGCGATACGCTGATCGCTCCCAAGGGCTGTAATCATGCGAGTTGCGACATCCTCTGGCGCAGCTTCGGGATGAAAGCGAACTGCTGTCTCGCCTGCTGTCTCACGGAATGGGGCGATATCGCTACAGAAGATCGGTATCCCGGCTAATCCCGCTTCCAGGATCGGAATACCAAATGCTTCATAGCGGCTTGGGAACAGCAGCCCATCGGCAAGGCGATACAGATCCGATAGGAGTGAATCGCTGATTGGCTGTGGTTCACCCTGTGCATTGCGAATAATCTCGTGTAGGAACAGCACACCATCGCCAGCACCCGTTTCGCGCTGGAGTGTTTTCAGATACCCAAGATAGGCCGTCGTCGCTGGGCCTGGCGGGCCTGGTGGCCCTGTGACAATCAGGCGTGGGCGGGCGCGCTGTTGCCGTAGGGCACCCACAATCGCAACAGCTTGTTCAATATTCTTGTGGCGCGTGACACGTGCAGGCAACAACAATAATGGATCGGCGCGCAGGAGATCGAACCGCTCCACCAGCGCCATCGTCTCTGGTTCCAGCTTCAGAAACGCTGCAAGATCAACGCCCGGTGTGACGACCGTGATCCAATCTGTTGGCACGCCAAGCAATCGGGCAACGGCCCCACGCTGGTCGTTCGAGACAACCACATAGCGCACATCTGGCCAGGGCTGCCGTAATAATTTCCAGGGGTAGCCATCGTGCAATTCCGGCGTCAGCAGTGGATCTGTCCAGGCCACATTATGGCACCATGCCAGCAGCCGCGGCGCGATTCCGGCAGTATGCAGGCGATGAAGGGCCGCAGTGAAGGGCAGGTTGCGATGCAGCGTGAGGATATTATGAACAATCGCAATATCAACGCCAGCCAACGCTTGGCTGAGGCGATCCGCGATTCGCGCAGTCAGAGTCTCGAACAGATCGCTCACAATACCAGCGGCGAGTTCTTTGGCGACAATTTCGATCTCATCGCCACGCGAGCTTAGATCCGGTTCGACGAGCACTTCCACAGATGGAAGCGGCCCAGCTCGACCAGCGATGATCCGAACCTGATGCCCAGCGGCGCTCATCACACGAGCATGGGCAGCGATTGTCGTTTCAACGCCGCCAACAGTTGGTGGAGCGGCATAATGCAGCATTGCAATCGATAGGCTCATGGGGCCATTTCTCAAAAAGCGGTGGATTCGTATTGGATGCACCTGAATCCGCAGACTGAAGCCTGCGGCCAGGGGACGATGCACCATAGCCGCGTGGCTTCAGCCTACGGCAAGGGTTCATTTCTATGTTGGACGGCGGCCAGCTCGTGCGCCTGGCACTGGCACGGTACTCAGAATATCGCTCATCACCGTTGAGGCTGTCAGGCTACGGATTCGTGCAGCTGGGCTGACGATCAGGCGATGCGCCAGCACGGCTTCTGCCAGGATTTTGACATCATCGGGGATGACATAATCGCGGCCATCCAGGGCAGCGCGGGCCTGTGCTGCTCGGTAGAGCGCGAGTGCGCCACGGGTACTAGCGCCGAGATAGACATCCTCGTGGCGGCGGGTTGCTGCAACCAGGGCGACAATATAATCTTCGATCAGTTCATCGAGATACACCGTCTTGATCGATTCTTGCATCTGCAACAGCTCATCGGCGCTGGCCACTTGTTGAACGGCCTCAATTGGATGATTCTGGCGTTGGCGGCGCAGAATGGCCACTTCATCAAACTTTTCGGGATAGCCAAGATGAACACGCAACAGAAATCGATCAAGTTGGGCTTCGGGGAGCGGGAACGTACCCTCATATTCAATTGGGTTTTGGGTTGCCAGCACGATAAATGGTGCTGGGAGCGGGTAGGTCGTGCCATCAACTGTGATCTGATGTTCTTCCATAGCCTCAAGTAATGCGCTCTGGGTTTTTGGTGTGGCACGGTTGATCTCATCGGCCAACACGATCTGGGCAATAATTGGGCCAGGGCGAAATTCAAAGGTTCGGGATTGCTGGTTATAGATCGAGATCCCAGTGACATCCGATGGCAACAGATCGGGGGTGAACTGAATGCGCTTGAATGCGCAGCCAATTGATCGGGCAATCGCCTTGGCCAGCATCGTCTTGCCTGTGCCAGGAACATCCTCAAGGAGGACATGGCCTTTACAAAGGAGTGAGATAAGAACGAGATCGACTGCTTTACGTTTGCCGATGATCACTGACTCGACGCTGGCAATGATCCGCTCGGCCGTCTGGCGAATATCCTGCATTGGATCGCTCCATATGTTCGTATCGTGCCGATTAGTATACCATAGAGGCGAGTACCGATCATCAAACAACACATCCGACTCTTGTTCGCTTGTTCAAGAGCAAAGCAACACGGACACAACCAGCATCGTGTTCACTGTTTACTTGTTCTTTGGATCAAGATCGGCCCGTAGAATGAGCTGGCGCTCACCGGTTTGCCGAAAGCCGAACCATTCGTACAGGCGGCGGGCGGGTGTGTTGTACTCCTGGGTATTGAGGGTCAGCAATTCGGCCCTAGCATTGCGTGCAAAATCGACGACATCGGCAAGCAGCCGCACACCAATACCCTGGGAACGCATATTTGGTAACACAGCAATGCGTACAAGATGCAGTTGGCGGCCCTCATAATAATCCATTACAAACGTATAGCCGATTGGTTTCTGGCCGAGTTCAGCAATCAGAAACAGGGGCGATTCCTGGAGTGCCAGGCGCAGTGCCGGTTGATCTTTTGCCCAATGCAGTTCGAAACAGGCCTGATCAATCGCCAGTATTGTATCGAGATCGGATACCTGAACCGGGCGAACAACCACATCCTGATTACCACTGGCTGGCACACGCATGCGGCCTTTTTCATAGGTGATGACATGCGTTTCGTGAACATAGCCATAGGTGATCAGATGCGGCGCAAGCCAGATATCAGAAACGGCATCGCCGCCATAGTAGATCTGCTGTACTCCGGCAGCACGGGCCTGTTCGTGCAATGCTGGCATGAGTAGGCTAAGACCCTGGTTAATCTTCAGGCCATCGGCGAACACAAGCGTTCGCAGCCATGCCGATTTGGCGTGGGCATATCCGGCAATTGCAGCAGCCCAGACGAACTGATCGGCAGTAATCAGCGCACCAGGAGTATGGCCAATCAACTCGGAAAGATCCTGTCCTGCGTAGTTGATCAGGAAATGGCGTGCCGTGACGAGCAGTTGTGAAACGCTGGTCAGATCAGCGGGGGTGGCAGCTCGAGCTATGGCTCGTTCGCTATTGAATATGTGGCGTCGGAAGGTCATGGAACATCCGTTTGACAGTTTGTTGTTCTTGTTTCACTATACCATGTATGCCGATGCGTTGGCATGCAAAGAATACGTCAGACCTATTTGGGAGATTATGTGCCAGTCGTCTTAACAATGTTATGTATCCTGGTGACACTTGTACTATTAGAAGATATGTGGCGCATTTGGCATACACCGCGCTTGGGGCCGAGATCTGGGCTTGCGTATAACGGGCCATTGATTTCTGTGATTATTCCTGCTCGTAATGAAGCCTCGCGGATCGATGCGTGCCTGAAAGGGCTGGCTGCACAATCCTATCGCCATTTTGAGGTGATGGTCATCGACGATCATTCCGATGATGGCACGGCGGATGTGGTGCGAAGCTACCATACGTGTGTTCCCGGTTTGCAGGTTCATGTCGGCGAAACACTGCCGGAGGGGTGGTCCGGGAAATGTTGGGCGTGTTGGCAAGCAACAAACCAGGCGCGTGGCGATTGGTTGCTGTTTTTGGATGCGGATGTCGTGCCATACCCAGAATTATTGGCAGCCCTTATTGATCAGGTGCAGCGGCGTTCGGTTGACATGATCTCGCTATTGCCATTGATGATCATGGGAACGGGAGCTGAGCGATTGGTGTTGCCAGCATTCTTTGATCTTGTTCGGCGTATCTACCCATTCGAGCTTGTCAATGATCGCAGATCGCCAATCGCCTTTGCGATTGGCCAATGTGTGTTCATTCGCAGATCTGTCTATGCCGCTATTGATGGGCATCGGGCAGTGCGGGCAGCAATTGTCGAGGATATGGAGCTGGCCCAGTTGGTCAAACATGGCAACTACCAATTACTGGCCGCCGAGGCTCCAGATCTGCTGGCCGTGCGGATGTACACAAGTTGGCAAAGCATTCGTGAGGGCCTTGGAAAAAATGCCATAGCTGGTTTTCGCAATGGTGGCATACGCTCGGCGTTAGCAGCAGCACGGATGCTGATATGTGCCTGGCTACCACCGAATCTTATGCTGGCCGGTGTGTTCGTTGGCGGCGAACATGGTGGGAGGCTGCTGCTTGCCGGTGTGTTGTTATATGCGGTAATGGTGGCCGTTTCCAGCTGGATGATCCAGTGGCGCTTTCGAATCAGCCGATTGTGGGGAATACTGCTACCGATTGGGATGTTGGCCTATTTCGGCATTGCAGCATGGGCGAAACTCCAAATCTGGCGCAGGAAGGGCCTGTTATGGAAAGGGCGAGTTCTGATGCGGTGAGGATTCAGCCGAACTAGCCGTCAGTCGTCAGCTTTCTGACGCAAATGGAAGGTTTTACTGCCACTATAAGGCTATTGTTTGTACAAGCTCCCATCGTTGAAGTGCTGAAAGCTGAAAGCTGAGTGCTGAAAGCTTAGAAGCTCCGTTTCCTGCTGAATATTGTATCAACAGAAATACCGCTATGAATGCGCTGAATGACTTCAGCGAGCATTGGTGCAATTGAAAGAACCTTGAGTCCCGGCCAAGACTGATCGGCAGCAATAGGCAGTGTGTCTGTTGTCACCAATTCCGTAAGGGCACTACTGCGGATGCGCTCGGCGGCACCTGGTGCGAACCAGGAATGAACAATGGCCGCACTAACCAACTGAGCGCCACTCTCGATCAACAGGTTCGCTGCGCTGGTGATCGAATTACCAGTCACAATCTCATCATCCACCAGAATGCACCGACGGCCCTTCACATCCCCAATCACACTATACGACTCGGCGAGTCTTTCGCCCTGAGATCGTGATGACAGGGAATGGCGCTTCTCGATGATCGCAAGTGGTGCCCCAAGTTGTTCGGCGAAATTGCGCGCTCGCTTCGCAAAGCCCATATCGGCAGAAACGACCACCGGGTTATCCCAGTTCTTCTCGTGGAAGTAGCGAACAAGCTGGCCCATTGCGCTCAACTCATCGACAGGAATGCTAAAAAAGCCCTGGATCTGGCCAGCGTGCAGATCCAGGGTGATCAGTTGCTGCGCTCCAGCAACCTGAATGATATCGGCAATCATCCGAGCTGTGATTGGCACACGCGGTTGATCCTTCTTATCGGTGCGCCCATAGGCATAATATGGTACAACAGCAGTCACTCGCCCAGCCGATGCACGTTTGCAGGCATCGAGCATAATCAACAACTCCATGAGCCTATCGCTCAATGGTGAGCAGAGCGATTGAACAACGAAGACATCTTTTTCACGAACACTTTCGTTCAGGCGCACAAAGATGTTCTCGTTGGGGTAGCTATTGATCGTCATATCGCCAATTGGGAAGCCCAGGCGATTGGTGATTGCCTCAGCCAGGGCACGATTGCCATTACCCGAAAAGACACGCAATTCGTCGAAGCGGCTGCTCATTATACATACTCCACGGGTACAAGCCCAGTTATGGTGTGTGGCACAGGCGAGCCGGGGATGGCTTGCTTAGGCAGGATACGATAGCCGCCACGCTCTGTCAACCGATGCCTAAACGGCCAAGAGTCGCAGCACGCATTAACAAGATTCCATCTGGAAGTCGCCCACTTACAAAGTTTGCATCCTCGGCTGTTACCAGAAGGAGCCCTTCGATCCGCGATTCGCGAACCATCGCCCGCAGCAATTGAAGGAGCGTCAGGCGGCGCAGGCGTGCTGGTTGATCCGGCAAAATCAGGTGATTGCATTGTGCGAAGGCCAAGGCTGTATCCGGGCTTGGGAAGGCTACCAGTTTCCGTGATCGTTGTGGTGGCGTAGCGCGGCCTGCACCGCTACCCCTATTCCAAAAGATGTAAAAGTCGGCAATACCAGCCTGTTCTTGCAGATCATCGATCAGTTCACGCAGTACCATAGGATCAATCTGATGCTGCGCGGCAAACAGCACAAGCTGAGCTTCATCCACCACAAGCTGCCAACTTTCGTGAGGGTATTTCAGCCCAGACACTCCGCTTGAGCGTGGCTACCTTCTGTTTACGCCAGCAATCCGGTCGTCATGGCAAACTTGAGAATATCGGTTCGCTCAGTTGCTGCTGCAATCAGCAAGAGAATAAGCAATACCAGAAGCAATAATAGGATCGATGAAAGAGCTGCCCGCCGTGCAATGGTTGGCTCATCGCGTTCGCTCGCCTTTTCACTTGCCATGGCAACCTCCTGTATATAATTATTATTTTGTCACTTTATGTTATTGGTAGTATATTGCAAATCTGCTAGATATGGAATGGAAAGCGAGCGGCCCTCATCCCCCAGCCCCTTCTCCCATTGCCAGGGAGAAGGGGAGTAATTGACCCATTGAGTACCTTTTACGCCCCTCTCCCCGTGTGGGAGAGGGTTGGGGTGAGGGGCATCATCATGATACCTACTCAAGCGCTGCACGAAGCTGTGCGCCCAATGCCTGAAGCTCCGCCAGATCGGCTGTACCAGGTGCCCATAGCGATAGAGCGCCATCGCCCTCCCAACGCGGGATAATATGGACATGGTAATGAAAGATTGTCTGCCCCGCTGCAGCGCCATTATTCTGAATGATATTTAGGCCGTCGGGCGTGAGCAGATCGCGGATTGTTCGTGCAACCATCTGAACCGTGGCATGAACGGACGCTAGTACCTCGGGTGGAATTTCGAACAGATCCGCATATTCGGCTTTGCTGATCACCAGGGTGTGGCCGCGGCTAGCCGGGTTAATATCCAGAAACGCCAGTGTCGTCGCATCCTCATAGATCTTGATAGCTGGGATTTCGCCAGCGACAATCCGCGAGAAAATAGATGCCACAAGCATTCTCCTACCTAAATAACCAAGTAACTGAGCATTGGACAAGTTCCGTTATTCATCCGCAGATTTCGCAGATTTCGCAGATTTGCGGATTGATAGCCACTACGCATGGCATGCGGCCAGGAACCGTTCCCTTACCCCGCCCCACGGGCGTATACAATACGCCCCGACCCTCGGCTGCGAACAATAAGTTCTCTTGTTCGGGCGAACACATGGTATTCTCTTGTTCGGGCGAACACCAGGTGCGCCCCTACTTGATCCAATCGAGTAATCGCTGTAGATCCCATGTATTGGCAACACGTTCCGCTGTGGCCCACCCGCGCCGTGCGGTAAGCACCCCGAGCCGAATCCAGGGCAGATTCTCGGGATGATGGGCATCGCTATTGATTGTGATTGTCGCACCCAATTCGAGAACGCGGCGCACTGCCGCTCCCTCAAGGTCGAGCCGATCCGGGCCACTATTGACTTCTAATAGGACACCATGATCTGCGGCAGCGCGCGCGACGATATCCACATCGATTGGCGATCCGGGCCGCCGATCAATCAGCCGCCCAGTCGGGTGGCCGATGATATCGACATGCGGGTTGCGAATGGCGCGCAGTAATCGTTCGGTGGCCTGTTCGGAGGGCTGTTGCAGATTGACGTGCGGCGATGCAACGACGATATCAAGCTGCGCGAGAACATCATCGGGAAGTGCCAAACTACCATCTGGCGTAATATCAACCTCAATGCCACGCAGGATGCGGAACGAATCGCCAGCGGCGGCATATTCGGCATTCAGCGCATCGATCTCCTGTTTCTGCTGGAGTAACCGTTGAGCATCAAGGCCATTGGTAATGCCAAGATAGGCGCTGTGATCGGTCACCGCAATATGTGAGTATCCCCGCGCCCGTGCGACAGCGGCCATCTCACGGATTTCGCCCTTGCCATCGCTCCAGGTGCTATGCATGTGCAGATCGCTACGCAGATCGCCAAGCTCAACCAACTGTGGAAGCGCACCCGCAATAGCAGCAGCAAATTCCCCCTGATCTTCACGCAGTTCGGGCGGAATCCATGGCAAGCCAAGTGCCGCATACACATCGGCTTCCTCTGCACACAGCAGGATCGAACCATCGGCACGCCGAAACCCGTGTTCGCTGAAGCTCAGACCACGAGCAAGGGCCAATTCACGAAAATGGATGTTATGCGCCTGGCCACCGGTGAAATGTTGGAGCGCAGAACCCCATAGTTCTGGCGAAATAGCGATCAGATCTGCCTGTCGGCCACTATGCAGCAGCACCGTCGCCTTCTCGTCACCAGCCGATTCAATTTTTGCGACCATCGGCAATTTGGTAAATGCAGCAATGGCAGCAGATGGATCAGCGGCGGCGGCCAGAAGATCGAGATCGCCAATCGTTGGTTTGCCGCGCCGCAGGCTGCCAGCATAGGTCGCTCGAACAATACCTGGGGCCGCTTCCTGCAAGACAGTAAGCAATGACTCGGCAGTTCGTAGTGCATCAAACAACAGCACCCGCTGCGTGGCACCGCCCTGCCTGGCAATTGGAATGCCATCAATAATCTGGGCGATTGATTTTGGGCCAAGACCCTTCATGCCGTTCAGTTTGCCAGATTCAGCAGCAGTTTGCAGATCATCTAGGCTGGTGACGCCAAGCTCTGTATGCAGCCGCGCAATTGTTTTTGGCCCGAGATTGGGCACGCGCAGAAGTTCCAACACGCCTGCTGGAATACGGGCACGCAGCTTCTCGTAGAACTGCAACTGGCCAGTATCGAGCAATTCGCCAATTTTATCCGCAATCGCCTTGCCAACCCCCGGCAGATCGGCCAGTTCGCCACGCTCGCGATAGAGGGCCAGTGGCTGCGGCAGATCGGCAAGGGTTTCGCTGGCACGCCGATAGGCCTGGGTGCGGAAGCGATCCTCACCCAGGATTTCCATACTATCGGCAATCGCCCGGAAGACATCTGCGACCGCTTTATTAGTTAATGGTTCGGTCATAATCTCGGCATACGAAAGCATTCATATGCCGAATTATAGCATAGAGGGGAATAGAAGATACTAATGCCCTGCTGTTGGTGGAGCACTACCCTGCAGGCTTGCTCGGCCACCCCAGGCCAGCGGCCAACCCGGCAGGAAGAAACCAATCAACATAGCGACAAGTGCTGCAAAGAATGTGATGCGGTAGGTCGTTTCGAACGCAACCAGGTTTTCGTCGCAGGCACGCTGAATATTCTTGCGAATCTCGGCCTTGGCTGGTGCAGCAGCGGTTGTGGGTAGCTTGTTGATCGCATCGGCAGCAGCCGGTGGAATATTATCGTCGGTAGCGACCCCTGGCGTCTCGCACAACCCAAAGCGCGTGCTCGTCGAACCCTGCTCCTGGAAGGTCTGGGCTTGGGCGCGTACATCTGTTGAGACGGAACTGCTCAGCACGGTGGCCAATATCGCTACACCAATCGATTGAATAACGAAGCGGGTGCTATTGGCCAATGATGATCCACGCGGCAGCATATTTCGCGGCACACTGGCAAGAATCGTGGTAAAGGTTGTTTGGATCGTCAATCCAACTGCTAGGCCACGTAGGGCCAGCAGAAACACGATATACCAGATCGGGGTTAATGCCTGGATCTGTGAGAGCTGCCAGGTGTTGATCACCAGGATTGCAAAGCCAGTAACAACGATTGGGCGTGGGCCGATTTTATCGTACAGCCGCCCGGCCAGCGGTGTTGCGATGCCTGCTGCAACGGCCAACCCGAGCAGAATGAAGCCGGTTTCGAGCGCGGTGCGGCCACGCAGAGCCTGTAGATAGACAGGCATGAGGAATTCGGCACCGAATAACGCCAACACAGCAACATAGCCAACTAAGCTGCCAACCAGGAAGTTGCGGCCACGGAACAGGCGCAGATCCATCAATGGCTCTTTGGCAACGAACAGCTCATTCAGTGTGAAGATCACCAATCCAATCACACCAATTGCAAACGATACCAACACCGTTTGGTCTGTCCAGCCCTTTTCAGCGGCATTCGAGGCTCCATACAACACAGCGCCAAACCCGATCACTGCTGTTACGAGGCCAATCGGATCGAGCAGTGGTTTGCGAGTTGGCGGTTCGGCACGCAACCAGCGCGATGCCAGAAAGACCCCAAGCAGGCCGATTGGAATATTAATAAAGAAGATCCAACGCCAGACGTTTGCATCAACCAGAATGCCACCCAATATTGGGCCAAGGGCCGGTGCCAGAACCAGCGCAATGCCAAAGTAGCCAAGGGCTGTGCCCTGCTCCTGTGGCGGGAATGTTCGATAGAGCAGCGCCGGGCCGAGTGGCTGGGCTAGCCCACCGCCAAATCCTTGGAGGGCACGGGCGGCAATCAGGAACGGCAGCGTCGGCGCGAGGCCACACAGTAACGAACCAATCACAAAAATAGCCAGCCCACCAACATAGACCCGTTTAATGCCGAAACGATCGGCCAGATAGCCCGATAGTGGGGTGGTGATGCCAAGCGCCAGCACATACACACTCAGCACCCATTGGGCATCGGAAAGGGTTGCCTTATATTCGGAGCGCAGGGTTTGAAAAGCAACATTCACAACCGTCGAATCCAGGATAATCATAAAGATCCCGAACACAACCGAGATCAACACACGCCATTTATAGGCCAGGCCACCCTGTGGCTCAGAAGGGGCTGCGGGGGCGTTGGGGTTCACAGAGTACTCCTTTGATCAACCCGAATACCATTCAACAGCATCGTTACTAATGTGTCGCTTAACGTGGCTGGTGTACAGATGCCACTATTCACAAGATCCGAAAAGTCAATTTGAATAAGGCGTAATAAGGCCGGAGCCACCACAGCTGCCGATAATTGTGGATCGAGATCGCCAGCGTTCTGAGCCTCTTCAATCAGTTCAGTGACAATGCTGATCATGCGAAGGCGTTGCTCCTGGTAGCGTGGATGTTCGCGCACCCGTTCTGGCGCAAGTGTTGCTCCCGTTAACGTAAAGCTCGTCCGCCGCTCAAATGCCCGCCGTAACATTGTCTCCAATCGTGCAATCGCCGATATCCCTGGTTCAGATGCCCGTAAATGTTCCTCATTAGCGCGGATGGCCCGTACGATAACGCTGATCACAAGATCCTCTTTTGAAGCGAAATGATGATAGAGCGTCGCCTTTGAGATGCCAACCTGGCTCGCCAGATCGTCCATATTCATTTCGGCATAGCCCTGCTGATGTAGCAGATCATGGGCGGCTTCCAGGATCGCTTCATCGCGAACCTGCCACTGACGCTCTCGCAGCGTTGGCCGACTTGGTGTCACATCAGACTCCATCGTTCAAAAAAAGTACTTGTACGTCTGTATTCTAAACTTTGGAGTTCAGTTTGTCAATTGATTGCATTTGTTTTGCAAATTTTGATGATGGTATAGAACCAATACCTTTCAGATAACGAATCGTGCATGTCAACGGTGCGCTTGCCCCGCATCCCCCTCGCCCCTCTCCTCTCCCACGTTGGGGAGAAGGGGGAATACCGCATTCCAATGCCGCGCAGAGCCCCTCTCCCCGCAGTGGGAGCGGGGTTGGGGTGCGGGGCAAAGAATGGCACTGCCTGTTATTTGAAAGGTATTGGGTATAGAACACCATAATCGAGAAACATATGGATGCCTCACCATCCGCAGGCTGAAGCCTGCGGCAATGGAACGATGAACCAGGGCTGAAGCCTGCGGCAATGGAACGATGAACCAGAGAATCATAGCCGCAGGCTTCAGCCTGCGGGGCATGGTAGACGCAACAACACCCAACTAAAATCTACCAGAGGCGAGTTTGTTCATCCGGGGAGATGCGCTCAACGAAGGGAATGCCGAGGTGTTCATATGCCCGCCTGGTTGCGACACGGCCACGCGGGGTGCGGTGCAGGAAGCCGAGTTGGAGCAGGAATGGTTCGTAGACATCCTCAACAGCATCGATTTCTTCGGCCAGCGCTGCTGCGAGGGTGGAGAGGCCAACCGGCCCGCCATGGAACAGTTCGATGATTGCGTGGAGCAACCGACGATCATTCTCATCCAGGCCGAGTTCATCGACTTCCAGGCGAGCAAGTGCGGCGCGGGCCACATCGCGGGTGATCACGCCGCCGCCAACAACCTGGGCATAATCGCGAACACGGCGCAGTAATCGATTGACAATGCGGGGAGTGCCGCGTGCCCGTGATGCAATCTCGCGTGCGCCTTCTTCGGTTGTTTGCACGCCAAGGATCGTCGCCGAACGAACGACAATCTCATAGAGTGCCTCGTGCGAATAGAATTCCATGCGATGCGTTGAACCAAATCGGTCACGCAGTGGTGATGTCAACAACGCCAGGCGGGTCGTCGCACCAATCGTTGTAAACTTGGGCAATGGTAGGCGCAGGTTGCGGGCGCTTGGCCCCTTGCCAACCATAATATCGAGCGCAAAATCCTCCATCGCCGGGTACAGAACCTCTTCGATCGCCCGGTTCAGGCGGTGAATTTCATCAATAAAGAGGATATCATCCTTCTGGAGGTTCGTCAGGATGGCCGCCAGATCGCCCTGCCGTTCAATCGCCGGGCCGGAGGTGAGCTTAATATTGACGCCCATTTCATTGGCGAGCACGCCGGCTAGGCTAGTTTTCCCAAGCCCTGGTGGCCCATACAGCAGGGTATGATCGAGTGGCTCGCTGCGGCCTTTCGCTGCTGCAATCGCGATATTGAGCTGCTCAACGACCTTTTCCTGGCCAATAAATTCGGCCAGCCTTTTTGGGCGCAGGCTCTTCTCGACCTGCTGGTCTTCTTCGCCAGATGATGGGTTGACGATCCGCTCGTCGCTCATACTAGTTGCATCCCGCACAAACTTTCGTGTCTATTATACCATTATCACATGGCCTGCGACTACAGACCAATTGCGCCAGCAAATGCAACAATAATCCAGATCCGGATGATTCTGGCCAGAAAGACAGCCACAAAAAACATCCAGAATGGCAGCCCCATCGCGCCAGCCGTAATTCCAGCCACATCGAACAGCGGATTGGGTGGTGCAGCCAGGATGAACAAGACCGCAAACGAGCGCCAGGGGTGGGTTAACTGGCTCTGAACCCAGCGGTAGAAGCGCGTATCCGCAATAACTCCACGTCCAGTGCGACCAATATAGAAGGCGACGGCCTCACCAATTGCCGAACCAAGCGCTCCAGCAACCAGCACCCCCGGAAGGTTATCGGTCTGCTGCGCAATCGGAATCAGCACGGCTGGCCAGGGCACTGGCACAACAACCGTTGCATTCGCGATCAGCATGACCAAAAAGGCACCTGGCACCGCATACTCGCGCAGCCGTGAGATCAGCGCCTGCCCATCTGGTGAGTTTAGCCACATATACGCTAGAATATTGAGGATAATGAACACAATACCGGCGATCACCGGCTGTACCCAGGCACGCCAGGCAGGCTGTTCTTGCTGTTGTGCCAAGTTATTCTTTCCTTCGCCGCATCCAGGCCATACCCGCCACAACCGTACCAATCAGCAGCACCAGAACCAGCGCAATCGGCAGCACTGGCGGCCCAGCTTGCGAACCAGGAGGGACGGCAGGAGCTTGTTCGAGTGTTGTTGTCCCTGGCGATGAGATCGCTGGTGTTGTTAATGGCGGTGCCAGTTCGCCTGTTGGCAATGCTGGTGGGGTCTCCGCAACCCTATTGGCACTTGTATCACCAGCAACCGGCGAATCGGCTATCGCAGGTTGTGTAGGTGCTGCTGCCTCAGCAGCGCCCGCAATCGCAGCGGGAGCCGCAGTCGCAGCAGGAGCCATTGTTGGTGCAGGAGCCGCAGTTGCAGCAGGCTCTGCAATTGGCGGGGCCATCGGTACGGCAGCAGCTGGGGCAATCGGAGCCACTGTTGCGGCCGCTGCCTGAGTTGCTTCATTATATGTTTGTGTTTGGCGCTGCGATGACGCTGCTGGTTCGGCAGTTGGAGCTGAAGCAACCGTCGCGCTATTCGGGCCACCACCGCGCAGCAGCCCAACCAGCACCACCGCAGCCAGAAGCACCGCAGCCAGGCCACCAAATGGCAGCAGCAGCGCTTGCCACCAGCGTGTCGATTGGCGAACAGTTGCTGGATCGATGGTGAAGGAGCGTGGTAGCCGAACTGGTTCAAGCGCACGCAGCACTGCGATTGTTGTACGCAATTCATTAAGGGCTGCTCGTAGCGTGGGTTCTTGCCCAAGGCGCGCTTCCAGAAATGATCGTTCGGCATCAGGAAGCTGCCTGTCGATATAGGCAGAGAGCAGCTCAAGATCAGTATCATTCAGTTGTGGCAGCGGGTTAGTCGTCATGTTCACTCTAGTACGCTCATGCGTAGATGTTGCGCTATTGCGCACCGTATTGTGGCAGTGTGCCGCGGGCTGAAGCCACGCGGCTAGGGTTGATTGTCTCCTGGCTGCAGGCTTCAGCCTGTGGATTCGGGATGCATGCCTCCAGATCCATTACATCCATGATCCTCCATCAGAAAGACGGTAGCGCATTGGTAGAAGTTCCCCAGCCCGCAGGACTTCCCGCATTCTGGCACGCCCACGGCTCAACCGAGATTTGACGGTTCCAAGGTTTGCGTTGGTGATCTGGGCAATTTCCTCATACGCCAGGCCCTGCACATCGCTCAATACCACAACCAGGCGCTGGTCTTCGGGAAGGTGGGCTAGCCCTTCTTGAATGGCAACTGCGAGTTCACGGCGTAACGCCAGATCATCGGGGGATTCGTGATCATCTGCAATCTGAAGCGGTGAGTCATCCGCATCGGGATCGCTTGCATCCAACGATACCGATGGGCGGCGCTTCTTGGCGCGCAGTACATCGTAGCAGGCATTTGTTGCGATCCGCAGTAGCCACGAGCGAAATGAACCGCCACGAAAACTGCGTATATTGCGGAAGGCCGAAAGAAACGCCTCTTGCGAAGCGTCGGCGGCACTATCGGCATCGCCAAGCATACGATAGCCCAGATTGTAGACCCGCCCCTCATACAGGCGTACCAACGCGTTGAAACTCTCGACATCGCCACGTTGGGCTGCTGCAATGAGGCGCTGCTCCTCATCGGCCATAATGTTCGCCATTAGACGCCCCACCGGGGCGTCTCTACGCCGGGTTCGGTTTCTGTCATTAGACGCCGCATCGGGGCGTTTTTACGGGTTCGGTACGCGCCGATCCGCCGCAATCACCTGTTCCTCACGCGGCAGAAGGTATGCGCCAGAAGAACGTTTCGGGAAGATATGTTCGCCAACACAGGCAAACCGGCCAATGTCATCTAGGTACAGATGTTGGCCTATCCGAATGGCATGTTCATCAATTTCAATCACATTATAGGAGTTTTTGCCGCGCTCGCGGCCCTTCCCGCGCCGTGAGGTCGTCGTTCCACTCTGGCAGATGATCGTCCCACGTTGTAAATTCGGCAGGACATCCAGTGTCGTCCCGACATACGAGATATGGACATGGCCACATAACAGCAGATCTACCTCACAGCGGTCGAACAGTTGTACCACGGCATCGGCATTCTGGATCTTACGGCGGCCTTCGGCTCCTGGTGGATTGATCACATGATGATGCAGCACGGCCACCCGGCATGTGCCAGATGGCTGCTGTTTGAAGGTTCGCTCAAGGGTTGCCAGTTGTTCTTTATCGACCTTGCCGCCATCGATGGTTGCCCCATGGGCGCTGTTCCCACCAACGACAACCAACCCTGGCCAGGTGAACACCGGATTAATCTCGGCAGTCAGTTCACGTTTATACACCTCCAGCGGCTTGAACAGGCGTTGGAACGGGTTGAACAGCGGCACATCATGGTTTCCAGGGACATACAGGCGTGGTTCGGGCAGTTCCGTCAGAAAGGCCTTGATCGTCTTCCACTGCCGTTGAATATCGGCCCGTTGCACAAAATCACCAGAGATAATCACGAGATCTGGGCGAAGCGCCTGCGCCTCACGAACAACCTGCGCTGCGAGGTGTGGATCGAATGGTGGCCCGGCATGGACATCCGAAAGATGCATGAGCGTATAGCGCATTGAGTTACTCTCCAGGTATTGCCGCAGGCGGTTTGGCTGTGCGAGCCTTATCGCGGGCAAGATTGACTACTGCTCGTACGATCAGCAATCCCTCAATGCCGAGCGCAATCACGAATAGATATTTGATGATACTTGTAGCAAGTTCCATGGCATTCCTCCTGGCCTTCCTGCTGCGGAATTGTAGCACAAAACTATGTTACTACGGCTTGGCCAGCGACAGGTGCTATAATAGCGCCCCAGGAACCACTCGCTTGGAGCACAATCCATGACTGTCAATTATAACCGCTGGCTGCGCAGCTATGTTGGCCATCAACGCCTGTTGCAGCTCACCGCCAGCGCCTTTATTACCGATGATGGTGGGCGCGTGCTGCTTGGGCGTCGTGCTGATGTGATGTTATGGGCACCGCCATCGGGAATTGTCCAACTTGGCGAAACACCAGTCGAAACCGTCGTCCGCGAAGTTCTGGAAGAAACTGGCCTGAATGTCGTCGCTGAGCACCTGATCGGCCTCTACTCTGGTCCTGAGTTCGAATGGACCTACCCAAATGGCGATCAGGCCCAGATCATCAACGCATTCTTCAAATGCCGTGTGACTGGCGGCATGCCAACGCCAGATAATAACGAATTTGTCGCTCTTGGCTATTTTGCGCCGGATGCCTTTCCGCCACTCATGCCGCGCTATGTTCGCGTTCTCCGGGATGCGTTAAAAGGGCAGGAAGCAGCCTTCTTCGATTGATTGAATGATAGTACCATGATGCGCCATCTCGCCTATGCCACGCCCGTCAACCCAGTTGCTTCTGGTATCTCTGATTATAGCGAAGAACTACTGCCCTACCTTGGCCGCTATGCCGATATTACGCTGTATATTGATGATCGACTGCGGCCAACCAACCCACTACTCGCCCGCCACCTGACGATTCGGCCAATCTCGAAACTGGCCCGCGATCATCGCCGCCGCCCGTATGATGCCATTCTATACCAGATCGGCAATAGTTTTGCCCATGCCCACATCTGGCAGGCACTCCAGCGCACCCCTGGCGTTGTTGTGCTGCACGAATATGTTCTGCACCATTTCATGCTGCAATACTATGCGAGTGTCCTTGGCGATATTGATCGCTACCGTGCCGAGGCGGGCATGCGCTATGGGCCAGATGGCGACCGAATCGCCAATTTGATGATGCATGGCCGTTTTACCGAAGCTGCCTTCGATCTGCCATTTTGTGAAGATGTGCTGGCTCAGGCCGATGGCCTGATCGCCCACAGCCAGTATGTGATTGCGCGCGCTGCCGCTCTACGCCAGGATCTTCCAGCAGCTCTGGTTCCAATGGGTGTACCACTTCCTCAGGCAATCGATCCAGCGGCAGCGCGCGCACGGCTAGGGCTTCCGCAACAGGCCCCCATCCTGGCCTCGTTTGGCCACATCAACCCGTATAAGCGTATTGATGCGACCCTGCGCGCATTGCGCACACTCCAGGCCGATTACCCGGATCTGCGCTACATTCTGGTTGGCAGCGCCTCGCCAAGCTATGATGTGCGTGCCGCAGTTCTGCGCGCCGGAATGCAGGAAATGGTCACAATCACCGGTTATGTTGAACGGAACACCTTCGAGGATTATGTCGCCGCTGCCGATATTTGCATCAACCTGCGCCATCCAACCGCTGGCGAGACATCGGCCAGCCTGCTGCGATTACTGGGAGCTGGCCGACCGACGCTCATCACCGCCAGTGGTTCATTCACCGAAGTGCCACCTGGTGCCGCCGCACAGGTCGATCCAGATGCTAGCGAAGGCGATCTGATCCAGGGCTATGTTCGCCTATTGCTCCAACGCCCCGATCTCGCCAAGCAGCTTGGTGCAACAGCCCGCGCCTATGTCGCCAGGGAGCACACACTCGATGGCGCGGCACTTGGCTATATGCGCTTCCTCAGTGCGCGCTATGGCTGGAATGAACCACAACCGCTGCGCCCGCCATTGTGGGAAATCGAGCCATCAGCCATCAGCCATCAGCCATCAGCCATCAGCCATCAGAAACAAACGCAGATCGATCCACTGATCACGCGTCTTGGTACAACTATCGCCGATCTTGGCGCGACCGAAGACGATACCCTCTTGTTGGAACGTGCTGCCCATGCCGCCCGCGATCTGCTGTAGGGGCGGTTCGCGAACCGCCCCTACAGATCACACCTAACGCTCACTATGCTATAATTCCAGCTACACTATTTACTAAATCTTAATGACGAGGGATATTTCATGGGACGCCGTGTCGTCATAACAGGCATGGGCGCGGTTAGCCCGCTCGGACTCGATGTTTCATCGCTCTGGGAGGGAATCCGCGAGGCACGCAATGGCATTGGGCCAATCACGCTCTGCGATGCCAGTGCGCTCGATTCGCGTATCGCTGGCGAGGTGCATGGCTTCGACGCCAGCAAGACGATGGATCGCAAGGATGTTCGGCGCTACGACCGTTTCATCCATTTTGCCATGGCCGCAGCAACCGAAGCCATTCGTTCGGCTGAATTAACAATCACACCCGAAAATGCAGAAGAAATCGGCGTTGTGATTGGCAGTGGAATCGGCGGCCTTGCAACATTGGCCGATGGCATCATGACGTTGCGCGACCGTGGTCCAAGCCGGATTAGCCCATTCCTGGTTCCGGGCATGATCACCAACATGGCCTCTGGCATGGTTTCGATCTATCACGGCCTCAAAGGCCCAAGCTATGCCCCAACATCGGCCTGTGCAACATCATCGCATGCGATCGGCGAAGCAGCCGAAACAATCCGGCGCGGATGGGCAAAGGCCATGGTTGCTGGCGGCAGCGAGGCTCCGATCACGCCAATCGGTATTGCGGCATTCTGTAGTTCGCGGGCAATCTCAACAAATAATGCAGAACCAGAGACGGCCTCACGCCCATTCGATGCAACCCGCGATGGGTTTGTCCTATCGGAGGGTGGTGCAATTCTGGTACTGGAAGAGCTTGAGTTCGCTCGCGCCCGTGGTGCCCACATTCTTGGCGAACTAGTTGGGTACGGGCTATCCTCCGATGCGTATCATATAACGACACCCGCTCCTGGTGGTGAGGGCGCTCTGCGGGCCATGCGCATGGCACTGCGTAATGCAGATATTTCGCCAGATCAGGTTGATTATATCAATGCCCACGCAACCAGTACTGGCGCTGGCGATATTGCGGAAACACAGGCGATCAAGGCATTGCTTGGCGAACGAGCGGCCACAGTTCCGGTTAGTTCCAGCAAATCGCAGTTCGGCCATTTGCTTGGTGCAGCTGGTGCCATCGAGGCAATCGTCAGCGTTCTGGCGATACAGCATAATCTGTTGCCACCAACGATTAACTATCGCACCCCTGATCCAGAGTGTGATCTGGATTATGTTCCGAATCAGGCCCGGCCCGGCGTTGTAAATGTGGCAATCAGCAATTCATTCGGGTTCGGCGGCCATAATGCAGCACTCGTCATCCGGCGTTATATCGAATCATAGCCTATGCCATCGCTGAACAAATTGATTGAGCGGCTTGGTATACCGGTTCATAATCAACGCCTGTTTCTGGCCGCCCTTACGCATAGTTCGTTTCTGAATGAGCACCCGCAAGAGGGCGATCTCATGAGCAACGAACGGCTCGAATTTCTGGGCGATGCCGTGCTGAACTATGTTGCAGGGGCACTTGTGTTCGAGCGATTCCCCGATCGGGGCGAGGGCGATCTTTCTGAATTACGTGCAACGCTCGTTCGCACATCAGCGCTGGCAGCATTCGCTCGCAACTTCGATCTTGGTGCCTATATTCGGCTTAACAAAGGCGAGGAAGCTGGTGGCGCACGGAAACGTGAAGCATTGCTCGCGGATACCTTCGAAGCGCTGATCGCAGCTGTGTATCTGGATAGCGGTATGGAAACGGTGCGATTGCTGGCATTGCCGTTGTTCGAACAACGCCTTGAGAGCGTCAACCCAAATGCGTTGCGGCTGGATTATCGCAGTATGCTACAGGAGCGTATTCAGGCCGAGCGCGGAATCACGCCGCTCTATATCACCATTGCGGAACGCGGGCCAGATCACAAACGCGAATATACCATCGAAGTCCTGTGTGGCCAAGAACGGCTGGGGATTGGTGAAGGCCATAGCAAACAGGCAGCTGCGCAGGCCGCCGCGCAGGCGGCGCTGATGTATTTGGATAAGGCCTAACCATGCCGCTGATGCTTATTACCGGTGGTTCTGGGTACCTTGGCTCAGAATTAGTGCGCCGAGCAACCAGGCAGCACTGGCATGTGGTTGCAACCTATCATTCCCAGTGCCCCCCCGATAGTACCGCAGAATTCGTTCCACTCGATCTCCGCGATGGCGTTGCAGTCGAACACCTGATCACGACCCTACGCCCCGCAGTTATCATTCACACGGCCTATGTTCAATCTGGCCCCGATCTGTGGCCGATTACGTCTGATGGAGCTGCAGCGGTTGCTCGGGCTGCGTATATTGTTGGAGCACGATTGCTGCATCTGTCGAGTGATGTTGTCTTCGACGGCGAGCGCATTGGTGCCTACACAGAAGACGATCCACCAGCACCAATCAGCGATTATGGCAGTGCAAAAGCACGTGCAGAACAACTCGTTGCCGCAGCTCATCCTGGTGCGCTGATCATTCGGACATCGCTAATCTATGGTGGCGAGACGCCAAGCATGCACGAACAGCTTGTGTTCAATGCGCTTGATCGCCAGGCTGATATCGCCTTCTTCACCGATGAATATCGCTGCCCGATCCAGGTTGGCGATCTGGCCGAAGCCCTGCTCGAAGTTGCAACCACTGCTCAATCTGGTATGTTGCATCTGGCTGGAGCCGAGATTCTCAGCCGTTATGCATTTGCACGCCATATCGCGGCAGCTTCTGGGCGCAACCCAGATCTGCTCAAGTTCGCCACAAGCCCGGGGCTTGCCGGGCGGCGGCCACGCAATTGCGCGCTCGATACGACGCGTGCTCGTTCACTGCTCACAACGCAACTTCGTGGTGTACGCGATGTGCTACATCTGCTATGATCAAGCAATCAAGTAATGCGATTACAATCCGCAAGGGCGTGATATATCGCGCCTGTACAATATTTTCATTCTTCATCACATATCTATCTATGCCTTGTGTCGAAAGAAGAGTGGTTGTTGCTCGACCGATCAATCGGTCACGGAAGGACACATGGAAATGCTGCCAGAGTCGATCGCACTCTTGATTGCCGATCTGCAAAACCCCGATGAATTCGTGCGCGCCCAGGCAACCTTTGCCATTGGAATGCTTGGTGAGCCAGCTGTTGCCCCATTGATCGAACTGCTCGGCAATAGCGATCACCTCTTGCGTGTGCGATCCGCATGGGCCTTAACGGTTATCGGCCAACCGGCGCTGCAACCCCTATTCAAGCTTGCCGATGGCAATGATCCGCGCCTACGGGTTGAGGCTATTCGAATTCTTGGTGCGATTGGTCAGGGCCGGGCCGTGAACCCCCTCACATATGCATTGACTGACCCAGATCCGCAGGTTGCTCAGCGTGCAGCCAATGCACTGGGCCGCGTTGGCGATCCGCGTTCGTTTCACGCCCTGCTAACCGCCCTGCGCCATCCATCTGCCGATGTGCGCTACGCAGTGTGTGGCGCACTTGGCGAATTGCATATCGCCGATGCAATTGGGCCGCTCAATGATCTCGCAAAAGAGGATCAGAGCATCACAACATGGGGGGCCTCGGTTGCAGAAGCAGCACTACGCGCTATTGCAACGATCAGTGCGGCACGGCCAACCAATGCAAACGAGGGTTTTGATCAGGTTGATGCACTGCTCAAACGATACCAGCAATTATAATCGTGGGGGCGGTTCGCGAACCGCCCCACCACCGCCCTACATTACCCGTCATGATGGGCGGTTCGCGAACCGCCCCTACGCGATGGATCGACACCACCTATCCATTGCAAAATGGATCATAACGCCCGTCCGTTGACGCGTTCTTGGGATTCTGGTATAATCCGTCAACCCTTGTTTCTCCGCCAGTTGTATGCCTGAATATCAGTGCTCTACTGCTTACATGTGCATCCGCACTGCTGCGGTACCGGAACAGAAGATTAGCGTGGCCACCTAATCTGCTGAACACCGGTATTTGCTACATACTCATTCAGGTATAAGCAGGTGTATGGCGCACGAACAAGGAAGTGCAGAGGTAATCCGCACATCCAACGCATGCGTAGCGAAGCGCAATCGGCAGATTCTCTCAATCGTACGCGAAAGGAATCAGACAGCATGTTGAAATCGATCTCATGGCGGCGCAGTGCAGCAGTTGTCACACTGCTAGCCCTGATTGTTCCAGCTCTGGCTGCTTGTGGCGGTGGCACTCCGGCTGCAGCACCAACAACAGCTCCAGCAGCAGCACCAACCGCTGCTCCGGCGGCTGAGCCAACCGCTGCTCCAGCAGCAGCACCAACCGCTGCTCCGGCGGCTGAGCCAACCAAGGCCCCCGAGCCAACCGCTGTTCCTGCTCCAACCACTGCTCCGGCTGCTGCTGCGGGCGGTACACTGAAGATTCTCTATTGGCAGGCGATTACCATCCTGAACCCACATCTTTCCTCTGGCACCAAGGATTTTGACGGCGCAACCGTGATCCTAGAGCCACTGGCGCACTACAACTCGAAGGATGAGTTGGTTCCGTATCTGGCCGAGGAAATCCCAACTATCGAGAATGGTGGGGTTGCCAAGGATGGCACTAGCGTCACCTGGAAGCTCAAAAAGGGCGTGAAGTGGTCGGATGGCACCGATTTCACCGCCGATGATGTCGTCTTCACATGGCAGTATGCTTCGGACGAGAAGACCGCTGCGACAACCAGTTCAGCATATACACCGATTAAGACGGTCGAAGCAATTGATCCGACCACGGTGAAGATTACATGGAAAGAGCCAACGGCCAACCCATACCTTACCTATGTCAGCTTTAACGGCATGATCATCCAGAAGAAGCAGTTTGCTGCCTGCATCGGCGAGAAGGCCATTACCGATGCTGCCTGCCAGGCTGCCAATAATGCCCCAATCGGCACCAACGCCTATAAGCTGAAGGAATTCAAACCAGGCGATGTGGTCGTCTATGAGAAGAACCCAGCCTATCGCGATGCAGCCAAGACCTTCTTCGATACCGTCGAGATCAAGGGTGGTGGCGATGCAACCTCCGCTGCCCGCGCCGTCTGTGAGACGGGTGAGGTCGATTTCTCCTGGAACCTGCAGGTTCAGAAGGCTGTGCTTGAGCCAATTCTGAAGGCTGGCAAGTGTACCGCAATTGCCGGTGGTTCGTTCGGTATCGAGCGTGTGGAAATCAACTTCGCCAACCCAGATCCAGCCCTTGGCGACAAGCGCGCTGAGCCAGACCAGCCGCACCCCTTCCTGACAGACATCGCCGTTCGCAAGGCGATCAACATGGCAATCGACCGCAAGGCAATTGCCGAGCAGCTGTATGGCCCAACTGGCCAGCCGACATGCAACATTCTGACGGTTCCAGCCAACCTGAACTCGCCAAACACCAAGTGTGACCGCGATGTTGAGGGTGCCAAGAAGCTACTTGATGATGCTGGTTATGTCCTCAAAGATGGCAAGCGCGTCACCAAGGATGGTGTGCCGCTGACGCTATACTTCTCGACATCAATCAACCCATTGCGCCAGGGCGAGCAGGCGATCATCAAGGCCAACTTGGCCGAGATCGGTATTGCCGTGAACCTGAAGGCTGTTGATGCAGGCGTGTTCTTCAGTGGCGATCCAGGCAACCCCGACACGCTGAATAAGATGTATGTTGACATCCAGATGTACACCAACGGTCCATCTGGTACTGACCCACAGTCCTATTTTGAGGGCTGGATTTGCTCCAAGGCCAACTCCTCCAAGAACCAGTGGAACGCCGGCAATGCTGGCCGCTACTGCAGCAAGGAGTATGACGCGCTGTACACTCAGTACACGAAGGAACTTGATCTAACCAAGCGCGATGCACTGGCGATTCAGTTGAATGACAAGCTCATTAACGATGCTGTTGTCCTACCGCTGATCAACCGTGCTACCCCAAATGGCGCTATTGTCGGATTGAAGGGCCCAACCTTCAACACCTTTGACTCAGGCCTGTGGAATATTGAGACGTGGTCCAAGTAAATCCATTAGCCTGACAACTGGCCAGGAATCGACGCGAGCATTGCTCGTAGATCGATCCCTGGCTCTTCCAAAAATCCTGCTATTGTTCCCAGTTAACCGCGAAGGAACACCGCCATGACCCAATATATCGTTCGGCGTGTGCTGATTGCTATTCCAACAATGCTTGTGATCAGCTTTGTGGTGTTCGCCATCCTGGCTCTCGCCCCAGGCGATCCACTAGCTCAGTTTGCACTGAACCCTGCTATTCCCCAAGAAGTTCGCCAGCGCATCCGCGAAAGCTTTGGGCTTGATCAACCATGGCCGGTTCGCTATGTGAAATGGCTGACGAACCTGGTTCGTGGTGATTGGGGCATGTCATTCTCCACCAAGGGCCCAGTGATTGATTTGGTCTGGCAACGGATGCCACAAACACTCCAGGTTGTTGGTGTGGCCTATCTTATTGCTGTGGTGCTTGCCATTCCGATTGGCGTCATCTCAGCCGTCAAACAATACTCAATTTTCGATCAGATTGCGACATTCTTCTCGTTTATTGGCTTTTCAGTACCATCATTCTTTACTGGCCTGACGTTAATGCTCGTGTTTGCAATCAATCTCAAATGGTTTCCAATTGTGTATAGTTCAACGTTAAACCTCACAAGTTGGGGTGCGATTGGTGAACAATTGCGCCAGATGTTCCTGCCAGTGATGGTGCTGGTCGTTCAACAAACAGCGGCGCTCACGCGCTTTATGCGCGCTTCGATGCTCGATAATCTGCCGCTTGATTATGTTCGCACTGCACGGGCAAAAGGATTGGCCGATCGTGCCGTCGTCATACGGCATGTGATGGTCAATAGCCTGATTCCAGTTATTACACTCATTGCACTTGGCGTGCCGACAATCTTTGCTGGTGCGATTATTACCGAAAATCTGTTCCGGGTGAATGGGCTTGGGCAGCTATTAATCACATCGATCAACAATTCTGATACGCCAGTTGTGATGGCACTGACGTTTATCTTTGCCTTCCTAACGGTCACCTTCAATCTAATCGCTGATATTATGTATGGCGTGCTTGATCCACGCGTGCGCTACGGTTAGGATATCACGTCGTCTTGATCGGCGAGTGATTGAGGATGGGGGATCGATATGTCTGAAGCTAACCCTGCTGTTGACGCAACCAGCAAACCTCTAGCATCGGCAGCTGTTCAGCAACTCCAATTCGGCCTTGCTTCGAAACCGCGCACTCTGATTGGTGATGCATGGCGGCGTTTTCGGCGGCATAAGTTGGCCATGATTGGCGCATCCATTCTGGTTATTTTTATTCTCACAGTCCTCATTGGCCCCTCAATCTATCTGTTGCGTAGCCCTGATATAAAGGATTTCAAAGCCTATACCGAACAGCTCGATTTTGTGACGATCCTTGCAGGGCCAAGTGCCGAGCATCCATTTGGCACCGATGATCTGGGGCGTGATCAACTCTCGCGTGCGGTGTATGGTGGCCGGATCTCTTTGCTGGTTGGGTTTGCAGCAATGCTGATCGCCGTTTCGCTTGGCACGGTGGTTGGTGCGGCGGCCGGGTTTCTAGGCGGTACAGTTGATCAAGTGCTGATGCGCATCACTGATCTGTTTCTATCGTTGCCCGGTCTGCCATTGATCATCCTGATGGTCTACCTGTTCCGTGAGCCGGTTCAGAAATGGCTTGGCCAGGAAACAGGCATCTTTGTGATCGTGGTGGTGATGATCGGTGGATTGGCCTGGATGCAGACGGCTCGCATCGTACGATCTTCCTTCCTTTCATTGAAGGAAAAGGAGTTTGTCGAGGCTGCAAACTGCCTGGGCATCAGCAAAACGGCAATCATGTTCCGCCATATCCTGCCGAATGCGTTTAGCCCGATTATTGTGGCAGCAACACTGGAAATTGGCAACGCGATTATTGCCGAGTCAACACTCTCATTTCTTGGTGTTGGGTTCCCACCCGATACGCCAACATGGGGGCGGCTCGTCACCGATGGCAGCCAATTTCTGCAGGCCGGCGCACACCTGGCCTTGTTCCCCGGCGCGCTGATCTTCCTGACTGTGCTTAGTATTAACTTCATGGGCGATGGTCTGCGCGATGCGCTCGACCCACGATCTCGGTTGTAGGTTCACAAAGGAACAAAAGAACAAGGGAGCAGGAGAGCAATAACTCTCTTGTTCCCTTGTTCTCACGCAGTTCTAAATAGTTATCACTCTGTCATGCTGAGCCGCAGCGAAGCATCTCAGACCCTTCACTTCGTTCAGGGTGACACGCCTTAGGCAAAGAATATTCTGACTCCTGACTCCTGACCTAGATATACTCGATCTGATTGACCCGCCGCCGCCATTCGCTCTTCAGCTCAATGGGTGTTCCAGTACTGGACATAAAATCAGTCAGCATGCGATTAAACACATTTGGTTGATCCAGAAACGGGAAGTGGTTCGATTTCGGCAGCTTGATCACCTGCTGGAGTTGCGCATGATCATCATGGAAGAAGCGCGCCTGCTCGCTCGGGACAATCCCATCGCGCTCTCCAAAAACAGCCAGCAGTGGCACCTCTAACCGCCCAAGATCGGCGCGTAGATCGGTTTCGAGAACAGAGTCGATCACCCTTTTCACGCCAGCTTCACTCAGGCTCTCGGTATCCTCAATGATCTCATCGAGAATTTGTGGGTAATCGACATTCAGTTGGCGCAATTGGCGCGACCATAGGTTGTTCGAGTTGGCCCGCCCAAGCAGCCGCGCAAATGCACCAGGCCGCACAAACGATTGAATCACACTCCCCTGAATCGGTGTTGTCACCGCAACAACCTTTGTAAAGCGCTGTGGATGTTTACTCACCGCATGAATAGCTACCATTCCGCCAAGCCCATGCCCAACCAAGGCGACCTTCTCTAAGCCAAGATTGTTCATGAAATCGATCAGCATGGCCACGTATTCCGAGACCGAAAAGGTGCTTTCATGCCGATCCGATTCTCCAAACCCCCAAAAATCAAGCGCATAGGTACGGTGGCGATCCGAGATGCTATCCATGGTTGGTAGCCAATAGCGCCACGAACCAAGCCAGCTATGCAGAAAGATAATCGGTAGGCCACGCCGACCAATAACCTCATAGTGGACGAGTCGGTTGTTGAGATGTATTGCGCTCACGCCGTCCACCTATTCATCAGTGGCATCCTGATCTGGCTGCGATACTGGTACAATAAAACTAAACGTGCTGCCCATGCCTGGTTCGCTAACGACCCACATTTCGCCGCCGTGTAGCTCGACAAATGACTTGGCGATTGAAAGCCCTAAACCAGTTCCACCAGCCTCATCACGCAGCGGGTTATCAAAGCGCTGGAAGCGCCGGAACAGATTCTTCTGGTCCTCCGCTGATATACCAACACCACTATCTTCGACATCAACCTGCAGCATGCCAGCAGGATTCAGAAACGATTTCAGCGTGATTTGGCCCTTCGGGAATGTATATTTGATCGCATTTGAGACGAGGTTCATCACCACCTGTGTGAGCCGCCGCAGATCAGCGGATACTTCTGGTAGCTCTGCATCCATATCGGTCTCAACCAACATCTCTTTACGATCAATCTGCACCTGCAATGTTTGCAGCACATCATTAAAGATATTGCGTATATTTACTTGTTCGAAATTAAGCTGGATCTTCTCAGAATCGATCCGGCCAATCTCAAGGATATCATTGATCAGATCCATTAACCGATTTGCATTGTTCTTGACAACATTCAAGAATGAGAGTTGCCCCTCGCTTAACTGGCCAGCAGCGCCAAGCAATAACAGATCCACATAGCCCTTAATTGAGGTAAGTGGTGTGCGTAGTTCGTGCGAAACGCTGGAGATGAATTCACGCTTGGCCCGATCACTCTCGATCTCACGGGTCACATCGCGAAGCACAACCACGCTGCCATACACGGCACCGCGAGGCCCAACCCACGCTGCAAAATTGAGCGCGATTGTCTGACTCGGTGTTGGCAAGCTCAGCGTACGATTATAGTTTTTCGCCTGATCATTCAGCGTCCGTAGACCCTGATAGACCCCTTCATAGATCAGGCCAGCACGCTGCTTGGCGATTGTGTTATCGTATTCTAACAAATAGCGCAGTGGCTGCCCCGAAACGAACGATGCCGGAATCGCAAGCATTTGCTCGGCAGCCGGATTGAACAACACCACCTGCTGCTGCTCATCCAACACGATCACGCCCTCACCAAGGCTCTGCAGGATTGCCTGGTTCTTGCTATTCTCCTCACGCTGTTGCGATTCTGCCAACCCACGATCATAGGCCAGTTCCGAAATGACTTTATACAGCGTTGCGTTATGAATAACAATTGCAATCTCATTGGCAATCGTTGTTAAGAGCTGAACCTGCGCCTCGCGGAAGAAATCGACTTTCGGGCTAGAAAGCATCAGCACGCCAAGCGGTCCATCCTGAGTCATCAATGGCGCAACAATCACGGAGCGAATATCATCGGCGCGGCCCTCTTCACGTAGCCAGCGCGGATCATCCAACACATCCGGGATACAGGCAGCCCTGCGCTGACGGATCACCCAACCTGCTAGGCCGCCGCCCTGCGCGAAATTGATCGGGATCTCGGTTGTTAACGCTTCGCCAGCACCCGCCAACACCGCACGGCAGATCAGCTCATTCTCCTGCATGTCACGCAGCATAATCGAGCCGCGCCGTGCCTCAAGTGCATCAGCTGCCAGTTCGAGTGCTCGATTTAATGTGGGCTGCAACTCCAGTGTTGCGGCAAGTTCAATCGTTATTGCGTGGACAGCCCGCAGCCGATCCTGCTCCTCGCGAAGCTCGGCGGTGCGCTCCTCCACACGAACCTCTAATTCGGCATTGAGTTGCGTCACTTCCTGATACAGGCGCGCATTCCGAATAGCCTGCGCAGCCTGGCTGGCGAGCGTAAAAGCAATCTGCCCATCGTCCTCATCATATGCGCCAATTATGCGGTTATCAACGCACAACAGGCCAATTACTTCATCATCGACAAGCAATGGCGCACCGATCCAACCACGAATATATTCAGATCCAGGAGCCGGAACCAGATACGGCGTGGCTTGAGCGTCATGCAGAACCACTGGCTGGCGTGTCACCAGCACCTGTTCGAGATATGGATCATCGCTGACATTGAAACGTAGCGCCTCAACCTCCGCTTTGACCTCGGACGCAAAGCCTCGACCTGCCATAACAAACAGATTATCCCCGTCGCGCTGCATCAGCGATGCGGTATCGTAGTTCACCACAAGCGCAAGCTGATCGAAAATAATCTCGTAGATTCCCTCTGGGGTGCGTAGGCGCGTGAACATCTGGGCCGTCTCACGCAACGTATCGGCCACCCGCCGACGCTCCTGCTCGACAAGCAGCAACTGTGCCCGCGTAAGCGATTGGCTGAGCTGATTCGAAAGAATCGAAAGCAGCGAGACCTCGCGATCCTGCCAACTGCGGCTCGAACGCTGCCCAGCCCAGATGATGCCAACGATCTGATCACTGGCGCTGATCACTAATCCAAGTAGGCTGCCAAGGCCACTCACCTGCGCAAGCTCGGGAGCCTCAGATGCCAGATCATTCAATGCCAATGCGCTGCTGCTATTCAGATGGCTCACCAATGGCATTGATAGCTGTACAAACATTTCGCTGTCAAATGGCGCATCCGAATGATCAGCGACCGTTGGCGCTAATGGTCGGCGGCGCGCATCGAGTGGGACAACAATACAAACATCGGCACGCAATAGCTCCAGCACACTCGTTGCGGCAGTCGTCTGAATATCACTCGGATGCAACGAACTGGTCAGTGCCACACTCACATCATACAGCGCCGTCAGATCCCGATTGCTCTGGCGTGTTTCACTCAGCAAGCGCGCATTTTCCAATGCTGTCGCTCCCCAAGCGGCAATCGTTTCCAGCAGGCGCACATCATCAGCGCTATAGGCGTGTTCGCGCTCAGTATTCTGAATACCAATCGTGCCGACAACCTTATCGGCAGCAATCATTGGCACGCCCAACCAAGATTTTGGCTGATCATTTGGATCATTATTGCTTTCAAGGGCATGGATATTGCGGGCCTGGATCTCGGCATCAACATCCTGATTCAGCAGCAGCGTCGAACGGTTCTGGATGACATACCCCGTGAGTGTATCGGAAAGCGCATAGAAATTATGAAACTCAACGCGCTTTCCATCCTCAATTACCAGCGGGAGTGTGACAGCATCGCGCCGTGAATCATAGATCGAAATATAGAAATTTTTGGTATCAAGCAAACGGCTCGTCTGGCGGTAGATCGTTTCGAGCAGTTCTTCCTGTGAGGAAACAGCACTCAGCTCCTGGCCGATCTTATTGAAGGTTGCCAATTCGTCGATCTTGCGGCCACGCTCCTGGAACAGGCGCGCATTCGTGATGGCGACAGCCGCCTGGCTTGCGACCGTCACCATAAAACGCAGATCATCACGGTTGAAGGCATACGGAGTATAGCTCTGAATATCGAGCACACCCAATACCGCCTCACCAGAAAGAATCGGCACGATCAGGAAGGATTGCTCTGTTGCTTCGCTCGCCCCATAGTGCGGTCCACCATAGTTGATCAGATCGAATTCCTCGGCAGTATGCAGCAACAAGGGTTGACGCTGATGGATGACCCATCCAGAACCGCCCTGTGGTGGAAGTTGCGGAATCTCTACTCGCTGCCCAAGATCATAGGCAATTGGATAGACCATCAGATCGCGTTCAGCATCATACAGAACAACCGCCGATGTACCGACATCAACGACGCGCCCGATCTGGGCATGCAGGCGTTCCAGAACCGTTTGCAGATCCAGGGTCGAGTTAATCGCGCTGCCGATCTCCTGCAGAACACTCACTTCACGCAGGCGGCGTTCACGTTCACTGAATAGGCGCGCATTGCCAAGTGCCGTGGCAGCCTGGCTCGCAACGGTTTCGAGAAAGCGTAGATGATCTTCATTAAAGCGATATGGATCATAGCTCTGGGCATTCAGAATACCAAGCACGCGGCTCCCCAGCAGAATTGGTACGCCAAGCCACGATGCAATCTGCTTATCGCGAGGCTCTGGTAATTCCTGGGAAATAGCATCAACCTCCGCCTGCGTCGAGAGCAACAGCGAATGACGCTCATTGATCACCAGGCTGGAAAGTTTGGCATCATTGGCATCAAGTGTCGTATTGGCGACATTCCGTTGCGCGATACCATCTTGCGTGAAAATAGGAAAGCTCAGCACTCTGGTCATGTTATCGTAGAGCGCAATAAATGTTTGCGATGTATCCAGAACCTCGCCCATACCCTGGAACAGCTTCATCAGCAGTTCGTTGACATCCAGGGTTCCGTTGATCGCCTGGCTAATGCGATTCAGCGTCATCAGTTCGGCGATGCGCTGCTCGCGCTCATCGAAGAGGTGCGCATTCTCGAGTGCAACCGCCGCCTGATCGGCCATTCCGGCAAGTAACTGAACCTCATCCGAGTTAAACGCTCGCGTGTCAATTGTCATCACGCTCAGTACGCCAATCGTTCGATCTCGATAGCGAACTGGCACACCCATAAACGAGGTATATTTATTCGTCCGATTAAAGTTCGGGTAGAGTGAACTGCCATCATGCTCAACATCGACAACAACCAGTGGCGTACCAAGCGCCGCAACTCGCCCTGTCAGGCCAGTGCCTACCGGCACCTGTAACGTCTGAGCAACTTCCCTGGGAATGCCCATCATCGCAACCGGCAGCAGCAGATGCTCAGTATTCTCCTGCCAGAGCGCGACAGTATCAACCCGCAGTTGGCGGCCTACCACATCCATCAGCGAGTCGAGCACTTCCAGTGGTTTAAGCGAGGAACTCAGCACTCGCGCAGCTTCCAGCAGAGCAGAAAGTTCGCCAACCTTATACTGAAGCCGATCCGCGCCAAGCTGCGTTTCCTCAAATAAGCGCGCATTCTCCAGCGCAACGGCCGTCTGATTAGCAATCGTGAGGCTTAGCTCAAGTTCTCGCTCGCTTGGATCATGCCGACGGCCAATATAATCAAGCCGAACCGCACCAATCACCTGTTCCTTTGAGACAAGCGGAACAACAAGCATCGACTGAATATCGTGATTGCGAAATGTTTCGTGCCACCATACCAGCATTGGATCAACGCGGGCATCGCTTGCGAAATAAATAGAACGATGAGTATCGAGCCAATCTACAAGTGGGTGGCCCACGAGGCTGAAATCCGAGCGCTTCACATCGCCATGATCCTGCCAGACAAGCTGCGCCGTGCTGCTTGCGCGATCATACAGGATCAGCCGCGCTTTATCGGCATTGGTTGCCTGCGCCATCGCATCCGCCGCCGCATAAAAAACCTGCTCAAATTCAAGTGTTGCAGCGGCAGTTGCCGAGACACGGTTGATCAATGCCAGTTGGCGAACCTGCGAGCGTGCCTGATCAAGCAGCACCGCATTCTGAACTCCAAGCGCTACCTGATTAGCAACTGTCGTTAGGAACGATTGCTCACGCTCACCATACAGATCCGCCGTATAGCTCTGAATTGAAAGCACACCAACAACACCGCCATCACCAATCAGCAACGGCACGCCAAGCCACGCCGCCGATCTACGCTGCTCATTGCCAAAGGGGGTCGGTTGGAACACATCCTGCGCCTGCTCAAGCCGTAGATCCGCAAAACGCAATGGTTTCCGATCCTGAAGAATCCAGGCCGTCAGGCTGCCTGGATCCGGCGGGCCATTGCGAATATTAAATGTGTGAAGACCCTCATCAACCATCAGGGCCATTGAGATTTCATTGCGCTCGGCCTGATAGACAATCGCATAGAATGCATCAATAGCAATAAACCCAGCAAGGCATTCATACACCTGCGTGAACATCTGCTCAATATCGAGTGTTGCGGCGGTAATGCGCCCGATTCGGTTAATAACATTGAGTTCTTCAATGCGCCGCTCACGCTCACGGAACAGGCGCAGCTTTTCGAGCGCTACCGCAAGCTGGTTAGCCAGTGTCGAAAGAAACTGAACATCCGTCTCACTGAAGGCGTGTGGCTCAAAACTCTGCACAGAGAGCACGCCGATGGTCTCGCCCTGGCTGCGTAATGGGATTCCGATATACGAACGGATCTCCTCACCAAGCATAATTGGCTGAACGGTTGGCAATTCCTGCTCATTAAAGGCATCACGAATATGCAGGACAATCCCACTATCGATGATATAGCCTGTCCAGCCCTGTTTTGGACTTTGCGTCTTATGCAGCCGATCCAGTGTTTGACCCTCACGCTTGAACAGCTCAAAGCGTATATTGTGAAGCTGTGCATCATAGGCAGCAACATACATAAACGATGGCACACCCAGATAGACTTCCACCTCACGATAGGTTTGTTCAAGCAACTCATCCAGATCAAGCGTCGCCGCTGCCGATGTACTAGCGCGATAGAGTGCTGTCATCTGTTCGGCCTGAGTACGGGCCTCACGCAGCAGGTTCGCATTCTCAATCGCAATTGCGGCTTGATCGGCAAAGATCTCGATCGATTCGACCGAACGGCGGGTTGGTCGCTGGTGATCATATGGTTCGTCAGCACCCAACAGGCCAATCAACTGCCCACGGGTGCTATACAGCGGCACAAACAGGGCATCATCACGTTCCCAACCATCATCGCTATTGGCTGCATCGCCCTCGATCAGATCCAACCCAGGAGCAATAACACGCATCGTCGGGCCAGGGATATAGAAGCAGCGCCCGATCTGAAACTGCAAATCGAGCAATCCTTCTGCTGTTGGAATCGGAAAGTACACACGGCGCAGGCGCTCGATTTCCGTCAGCGGCAGCCCAGCACCGGTATGCACCCGCATTGTCCGCTCATCGTGATCAGCCAAATAGAACACAACCGCTCGAAACCCTGCTGTTTCGATAATACTAAAGGCGATCTGCTCAAGAACATCCTCAAGTGAGCGATCCGCCCGCAATTCCTGGCCGATGCGCAGCACTTCATTGAGTGTATTGGCCCGCTGCTGGAGCAAATCGCGCTGGCGGCGTTGCTCCGTCCAGCGTTGCTCATTGCCGATCGCGAGTGCGATTAGATCACCAACGGCACGCACAAACTCAATCGCATCGCGATCAAACGTAAATGGCACCTGGCTGTGCAGGTTGACAACACCGATCACCTGGGCTTCATAATAGATTGGCACTGCTAAGGCAGAAGCCGCTGTTGGGCCAACACCACGCGGGCGGTCATCGCCATGAATTTCATCAACTATCTGTGCTTCGCCCTCATTCACCGTGTCCATTGCAATCGTCTTGCTGCCCTGGAGCGAGTGATTGAGCAAGCGCCGTGATTCATCGGGCGTATAGCCATCTGCCGCGATGACGCGCATCGCGTGCGTATCCTCAACCTCGCGCAGGGCAATATAGATCTGCGGTGTCGGAGTGACGCCAAGCGCATCTTCCTGTTCGAGATCATAGAACTGTTGGGTTGCCTCATAGCCGCGCAACGCAATATAGCCAGTATCGGCATGTGTCGCCCGTAGAGCCTCGCTGAGGGCAAACCCAAGAATATTATGCAGATACAGCGTTGCGGTGAGCTCGCGGCTGATCCGCTGGAGTGCCTTGAGTTGCTGCATCCGCTTCGCCAGGAATTCATCCGATTCCTCATAGCGTTGCATGCCAGCCAGCGATTGGGAAGCCTGGGATACCGCAAT
This sequence comes from Chloroflexales bacterium, assembly GCA_038214135.1. Taxonomy (GTDB): domain Bacteria; phylum Chloroflexota; class Chloroflexia; order Chloroflexales; family Roseiflexaceae; genus JANLSE01. Next base: position 115,184 of record JBBQSD010000003.1, read on the forward strand.
CCCGATCAGGCGTTCATCGGAGGCAGAAAAGTGGCTGGGGCGTTCGCTGAACAGTTCGAGCGTGCCAAGCAGTCGATCATCCGATTGCAGAGGAATACCAAAGTAGCTTTGAGGATGTGTACCGCTGCTCAGGTATGGGATGTGCGAGCGCACTGGCGCATCGCGAATATCGGCCAGGCGCAATGAACGGCGCTGGCGTGCAACCCAACCAACCAGGCCATCGCTCAAGCGCAGGGTGCGCGAATAATCGCCACGATGGCGAATCCCACGTGTTAACGCAACTGCTAAACTCTGGCTTTGCGGGTGGTACAGGCAGATCTCGGCAGCATCGAAGCCAACCAGTGAACCGACGCCATCAATAAGCGCAGTTAACAGCACATCGGCATTCTGGGCAACACTCAATTGTTGCCCAACCACCTGGAGTGTGGAAAGAACGCTGGTACGGCGCTGTTCACCAATGCTGGTTTGAGCTGTGCGGCGCTGGATATTGATCAGCAGCTCAATCTGATTGCGAAGTGCCGCGAGGAAGGGCGGGCTGGCTGCCTCACGTGCCTCGGAATGGACGCCAAGCAATAATAATCCGGCAGGCTGCCCATTATGCTCAAAACGAATCTCTACGGTGTCGTCAGGGAGATTTACACCATCGCCATTTGCGAAACGGGTCATTTCCTGCGGTTCCAGCCCCCAACCCGCTGTTTCGTCTCGTGTTCCATCAGACAGTACAACAAGGCCCCACGGGCAGGCGAGTGATGTCGCAATCAGATCCGCAATCGCCTGGGCAAGCTCGCCCGGATCAACCGCAAATTCATCACGCTTCCCATATGCCGCAAGTTCGGCCAGAATATTCCAGGCACGTACCAGTGGTGTTGCGACAACGCTCGTTTCCATTGCGAGAGACCTGCGCTTCCCTGTGTCTGACCGACCAGAGCAATACGATAAACTGGTCAGATCGTTGCTGTGTTGGCATCTGGAATTGGTCGATCAAATCAGGTGCGGCCATTGCGTACATGGCTTTTTCGGCCCTGCTCACGTGCCTCGGTTAGGGCACGCTGACGCACTTCTTCGGCTGTCTCGCTCAACTGGCGGATATCGTAGAACGGTCCATCAGCATTCGTCAGCACGCCAATTGAAAGCGACATCAACGCTGCCTGGCGCAACTGCCCCTGATCATCCGATACCGTAATATGGCCATTCCGCCGATCACGATAGTTATAGTGTAGGCCAATCTCGGCATCAAAGCGCTCGCACAATTTGTTGACGATCGCTGGCATAAGCTCTGGCGTTGATGTCACCACAAATGCAGCGCCAACAACCATCTGACCAATAAAATCCTCTGGTCGGCCTAATTCATTGACCACTTCACCCAACATAATTGCCATAAACTTGAGGACATCCTCACCGACAACAGCGCCATAGGCCTGTGTAAAGGTATCGAAGCCATTGATATGAATGACCGCCAGCGCCCATCCGCTACTGTTGAGCAACGAGCGATACTGATCGCTGATAATCTCACCAGTTGGAACATTCGTCACCGGATGCGTCAGGTTCTTCTGGCGTGCCCGATCAAGCGCAGCTTTGACAATAGTATGAACCTCTTCAATATCAAATGGTTTAACAAGATAATATTCGGCCTGCACTTCACCAAGGCCCTTCAACCGATCCTGTTTTTCGCCACGAGCCGTTAGGAAGATAATTGGAATGTGGCGCGTACGGGCACTCTGGCGTAGCGCCTTGCCAATATCGTAGCCTTCCATATCTGGAAGATTGACATCAAGCAATGCCAGGTTTGGTGGTGTCTTGCGGCAGATCTCAAGGGCTATCTGGCCGCGCATGGCTGTCATAACCTCATAGCCCTGCGATGTGAAATATATTTTAAGCAGGCTTGAAATGTCTGGGGCATCCTCGACCACCAGAATCTTCTCTTTTATCACGGATAGACCTCCCTAGTACCGTGTACGAGCCAACGAGGTGATAGAGCGCATGATCGGATTGATCGGTGCGTTGGACGGATCATCGTTTGGCCACTCAACCTGGTGAGGCCAAAAGTAAACAGCTCGCCCTAGCTCCTCTTGTTCATCGAACTCTGGCTGCTCACCATGATGAACATTAATATTATGGCCAATGGCCGTATCGGGTGCAGCATAGATAAGCGTTGTATTTGAACCAATCATCCTGGCTGGGTAGAAGACAAACCCGCTGCCAATTCGAACATTATGGCCGATTGCCGAGCCAATCACCGGCAGACCAACTTCTTCCAATGTTGGCTGCCCACTATTCTTCCATCGATGATATGTCTTCAGTGGCTTACCAGAAAGGTTAAAATCGGTGAAAATATTCCCAGCTCCAATAAACGTATTACGCCCCACAACACACATCTGCAGGCAACTTAGTTGAGCAACCATCGAGTTGTCCATCAGAGTCGTCATGAATAGTGCCGCATTCCATGGCAAAAAGCAGCGATCACTCACCACACTTAGCATCACCTGTGCGCCCTGCTGAATTGTGACATTATCGCCAATCAGGCTATTGGTGATTGTGACGCCAGCTCCAATCGTGACATTGTTCCCGATCACCGTTGGGCCATGAATAGTTGCAGTCGGGTCGATCGAACAATTCTTGCCAACCTTCACAAGCCGTGAGCTCGCCAGAAAATGATTCCGCCAGCGATCACCAAAAGGATTAAATCGATCAGCAAGCGTGGAAAGGCTCACGGCGATTTTCTCTTTCCAGTTTTCCTCAACCAATTGTTCGTGGGCACGGCCAATGGCGAACACACCAAATGGTGAGTTCGCCAGAAAGACATGCACCCAGTTCTCAATTGAAAGAAACGCCCGGAGTGGGATCTGATACACCAGATCGCCAGCTTTGGCCATATAGTTGGGAATGTGATAGTAGCCCATCTCGCGAGAAGCAGTGTCGATAACAAGTGGTTGAGGCTCTTCACTCACTCCATGTGGGTAATAGAAGAGATCCGCAACATAGACGCCATGCCGACGATCAAGACGAATGCCCTCTTGAAGGTGTATGGCATGGCAAATAATCGACTTGTCATCGACAGTAAACGCTATCTGGCAAGCACGGCCACTCGCCTTCGCTTGCTGAATGAATGTATCGATGAGGAGTTGGTTAAAGAACAGATTATCGCGGTATACAAGCAGTTCTTCGTTGCCCTCAGGGATTTCGGTGAGCGCATCCACCTCAAGGGCACCACGACAATGCTGCGAAAGCAAGTCGCGCTGAAGCAACCAGAGCGGCTTGTTCAGGATCCGGAGATCGCGCGCTGGCTCACTGAAAGGGGGTATGACGGTACGCTCACGAATGACGACACGCTTCATAGTTGGGTTCCCCGCTCTATTGGCCGCAGGCGATCCGTCCTAAATGGACCTCCTCCCGGGGCTTTTGCCCCTTTACTATACAGAATAGCGACGTGCTATCTCAAGGCTTCGAGATTACAGTCGCATTACGCACGATAGCACAAGCGCCAACAGCTTCCAGATGAGCTTAAAGCTAATCGACTGGATCCTTATTGACGGCGAAAATACACTGCTTGTGCCCCATCCCTTGGCAGTCGGTTTGGTCGATATGGAAGGTATGACCGCCAGTAACCCAGGTTAGTGCCTCTTCAAGGATACCCTGTGCAAGATGCCCGGATGGTCGTTCCGTCTTGCGGCCCCAACAGATCGGACATTTGTCGATAATGTAGAGGAACTGCCCTTTGCGCTCCTCCACCTTTGACGGCTGATCGCTGAAGCGGTCGAACGTTTGGGCAGTGGCGTTCAACACAATCTTCATCTTCATCGTCATCGGCATTAACTTGAGTGCAAGATCGGCCATACCCAACAGCGGGCCAAACTCTTTGAGACCCAAGTTAAATGCATACCGACCAGCACGTAGTTCCATACCACGTGCGCCGCGTGGACCGTACATCGTGTCGGTCGATTTTGAGATCGCCGCAAGATCGACGAACGGAAACTCACGCTTAAGATTGTTCGGTGGATAGTTGTTGACCAGGTGGCGAGTGCCGGCCAGGTTCAACAGCGCGTTAACGCCGTTTCGCCCCATTACATCCTCAAGACTCATGAGGTAGAGGCGTGCAATGAGATTTGGATAGAATCGCGGCTCAAGTTCACTCGCGTTGCCACGCTCGTCTGGCATTGGCCGGCTCCTTACGGGATCTAGGAGGTGAAAGGCATGCAGATTCTTGCCTAGAACGCTGTATTATTGTACACGATGGTCTACATACCGTCAACACGGGTAGGCGGGACTTCAGGGGGAAGATGTCTATAGTACTATCGCTCTCGTGGGCCTGAGCTTGCCATCTCGATGCGGGATACGGATGAGGTAGATATGTTTCAACGGGTGCGTTTGATCAATGGTTTGGCAGTAGCGCTGACCCTGATCTGGATTGTATTGATTGGTGCAACGCTCACGCCAAATGTCGATGATTTCAAGCAATATTGGCAGGCAGGGCGAAATTTTCTTACTCAGGGTGATATATATACTACAACACCAGAACCGGGCCAGCCGATTACTGCACCATCGTTCCCGTACCCACCGCTGCTTGCCTATCTTCTGCTACCGCTGGCGTTGCTGCCACTGGTAACAGCACTCCGAATCTGGTTTGTGCTGAACCTGTTGATGCTCGCGCTGCTACTCATTATCTGCATTCGGGTAAGCCGATCTGTATTGGCGCGGCGCTATTGGGGCGTTGTGGCACTGGCGATGGTGCTGGCACCACCAACCCGCTTGAGTCTGCAACTTGGGCAGGTTAGTATTCTGCTAACGCTACTGATGGTCGGCGGGTTTGCGTTGGCACCCCAACGAAGCCGCATAGCAGGAGGGCTATTGGCAATTGCAGGAATGATCAAGCTCTACCCGGCGTTCATTGGGCTGTTTTATATACGCCATGGCCCACGTTTGGTAGCCTGGTGGGCGCTTGGTTCGGCCAGCCTGATTGGCATCGTTGGCCTTGCACTTCATGGCATTCAACCATACCAGGCCTATGTTCGCAAGGTATTGCTTGGCGGCTTTTATCCATATGCAGCTGAATTTAATATCTCGTTGGTTGGTTTCTGGCAGCGATTGCTCGTGCCAAGTACGTATGCTATTGCGCTATTCAATGCACCTGCTCTGGCCTGGGTATTGGCAGCAGGATGCAGCCTGATTGTTCTGGCTGGATGTATATGGGTAAAGCGTGGTGCTAGTGGTCAGGAGGCTCAGCTCCTGCGATTCTGTGTGTATCTGTGTGGTATGCTGCTGATCTCGCCAGTCAATGGTATCTATAATCTGATAGCACTGCTTTTACCAGTATTGGCGCTTGTGCATTGTTTGGAACAGCAACCAAACCCGGCCCTACGGAGGCAACTTGTGATTGCTAGCACATTGGCCTGTATACCGGCTGGTTGGTCGGTGGGGACGCCATTCTATACTATGGTGCATACTGGTTGGGGGATATTATTGCTCTCTCCGGCATTGTATGGGTTGCTATTCTTTTTCGGGCTACTCGTATGGCTTGTACGCCAGATAGCCAGTGATCAGATCGGTTCAGCTTGATGATCGGCACGTCTCTTTCGATTGCGATGATTGCGCCATTTGGGATTCGCCCAAAGGGAACGCTCTCGGCGCGCATGCTTCCACTTGCCAGCCAATTATGTAAACGTGGGCATCGGGTTACAATTGTGGCACCACCTGTTCAAAACCCCGAAGATGCTGGAACGCGAATCGTTTCGGATGGCGTGACCGTTATTCATACAACTCTTACACGCCTACCTGGCCCAACAGCAGTTCTCGAACAAGCATTCCTGCTCCTACAGGCAGCACAGGCGGCTCAGCCAGATGTGCTGCATCTGTTCAAGCCAAAAGGGTATGGCGGGTTGGCCGTGCTCGCGGCGCAGATGCTTCATTCTGACATACCATTGGTGCTGGATAGTGATGATTGGGAGGGTTGGGGTGGCTGGAATGATCTGCTGCCCTACCCGATCTGGGCAAAATGGCTGTTTGCCTGGCAGGAGCAAGATCTGCCGCGCCGCGCCGCAGCAATGACGGTGGTGAGCAAAACGCTTGAGCACCAGGCGCTGGGGTTTGGGGTTGGCCAAGATCGGATCTTCTACCTGCCGAATGGGACTGAGCGATTGCAGGCAGTGGAGCAGAGGCAGCCAGCGGCGGGTGGAGAGCAGCAAACACTACTGTTGTACACTCGTTTCTGGGAATTTGAAGTTACGTTCCTGGTTGCGATCCTGAAAACTATTGCGGCATTACAGCCTGATGTGCGTGTGCTGGTGATCGGGCGCGGCGAACGAGGCGAGGAGCGCGAGTTTCTACACAGGATGGAACAGGCAGGGCTGGTTAGTATGATCGATTACCGAGGGTGGGTGGAGCCACAGGATATTCCGGGATTATTGGCACAGGCCGATATTGCGCTCGCACCAATGGCAAACACACTGCTCAACCGGGCACGTGGCCTCGCAAAGCTGCTGGAACTGATGTCGGCGGGATTGCCAATTGTGGCAAGCCGGGTTGGGCAGGTAGCCGAGTATCTTGAGGATGGCCGTAGCGGAGTGCTGGTGCATCCTGGCGATGCGGATGCGTTTGCACAAGCAACTGTTGCGTTGTTGAATGACCCAGCATTGCAAACACGTTTGGCAACTGGGGTACAGGCACGGGCAGCGCTGTTTGGATGGGCTCGGCTGGCTGGGGTCGCGGAAGCTGCATATCGGCGGGCATGCGATGGATAAGGAGCATTATGTGAGCCAGCGCTGGTTTCGGAGGCCATGGTTCTGGCTGATTGTGTTGGTGGCTTGCCAATATGCTGTGCTACAACTCCTGACGAACGCGCAGTATTTTGATGCACCGCGCAATATGCAATGGGGCCTGTTTGTGCTTGAGCAACCCCGTTTCTTGCTTGATACCGAGAATACCTATGATCGGATCAATGGATTCGCGCCAAACCCGCGTGAACTGGCCCCGGCTGGTATGGCGAATGGCCGTTCCACCCCACTGCACCCTTGGTGGGGGCCGGTGTATCTGGGGCTGTTTGCATTGACGTGGGGTTTGACCCATTCATTTACACTGCTGCGGCTGGTAGTGCCATTGGCGGCTGGTGCGACAGTGATTATGACCTATCTGTTTGGGAGGCGCTTCTTCTCCGAACGGATCGGGGTAACCGCCGCGTTATTGCTGGCGTTCTTTCCGAATTTCCGCGAAATGGGAACAATTGCGATGGTCGAGCCGATCTCGGCGCTGCTGTTGCTTGGCGCATTATGGGCATTGCTGGAGGGGCGTGCGTGGGTGGCAGCATTGCTTGGGCTTCTTGCAGCGCTTGGCAAGGTGGATATGATTGCAATCTACCTTGGCATGGTTGGGTTGATGGCTGTTGGAGCATGGTGGGATTCCCGAAATAGTGCAAGTGGACAACGATTGCCGCACCTGCGGATGTGGTTGGTTGCGTTGCTGGTGCCGCTGCTGATCATCGGGCCATGGTTGATTGTGATCTATGGCGTGTATGGCCGCCCGACAACAGCCGGAGGCGGGCCACAGATTGAGGTGTTTACTGCCATGCTGCCATTGATGATTCAGCAGATCTTCACAATCGAGCAATCCCTCACACTGGTAGGCCTGATCATTATATTCGGGCTAGCGATCACTGCGCTGGTGCGCTGGCGGAGAACTAATCGGCAGGTTGTGCGGGCGTTGGGCTGCTTATTACTGCTCGGCCTAGTGGTTGTGTTCGGGTATATGACGCTGCCTGGTTCGAGTAATAATCCACGGGTGTTTATTCCGGCGCTACCGGCATTGTTTCTGTTGGTGGCACTTGGGCTGGCGCTGGTTGGCCGCCGCACGCAGATCTATGGGCTAGCGCTGGTATTAATATTGTATCTCTGTGGGAATATCTCGGGAGTTCTGTACCAGATCATTGAGGGTCGGGTCGATAGCGGGCTTCAGCCGGTGTGGGCCGTGTTGCGGTATGAGCCGCCTGGGGTTGTATTGACCGAGCATTATTGGGATGCAGCGCTGTATGCTCGGCAGCCAACCACCTGGTTCGAGAACGATGCAACATTCCAGCAGAACATCCTGCAACACGAAGCAAACTTCCAGGATTATCTGAAGCAGGCACCGATCCGCTATATTGTATTACCTCAGGCAGATAGTGAATACGCGGCGCTACAGCATGATCCATTGGTACAGCTATACGCTCAGCTTCCGTTTGGACGTGCATTGAATTGGGAGCCTGGGCAGCTTGTGGCACCAGAGGTGCGCGATTACCTTAATGTGAGCTTTCCGAAACGTGCAATTGGGGCCTATGATGTATATACTATTCGATAGCTGCTGGAACGATTGAGCGATTGAACGCTGGTTCTGAGACGCTACCGTTTTGATCACCATCGTCAGCCAAGAGCAGGGTAGCATACGCAGGGACACGATATATCGCGTCCGTACATTGAGATGCATGCATGGTTGAATTTGAGCGAGATAGACGAGCGCGAACACCCGATGCGCTGCCGATTCCGACAGACGATCCGCAGGCGGCATTGCGATTCTGCCAGCAACTGGCAGGGTTGATCGATGCGTGCGGGAATAGCCAGGATGCTTCTATAGGAGAGCCGCTGATTGATGCGCCGCTGCCGAAACCAGAACTATCGGTGGTCGTGCCGGTTTTTAATGAGCAAGAGAATCTTCCGACACTATGGAAACGCTTGACAAGTGTACTGGAATCGATTGGCCTACCATATGAAATTATTTTTGTTGATGATGGCAGCCGTGATGCGAGTGTGGAGGTGTTAGGTCGGTTTGCCAGTGAAGATCTACGGATTCGCGTTGTCGAACTCGCACGCAACTTTGGTCATCAGGTTGCGATCAGTGCTGGATTAGATCACGCCCGTGGCAAGGGGGTGATTGTGATGGATGCCGATCTGCAGGATCCGCCGGAGGTGTTGCCACAGTTTGTTGCCAAATGGCGCGATGGACACGATGTTGTCTATGCCGTTCGTGAGCAGCGCAAAGAAGGCTTTCTGAAGCGCACGGCCTATAATGCATTCTACCGATTATTGCAGAATGTCGCCCAGATCGAGATCCCGCTTGATGCCGGAGATTTCTGTATTATGGATCGGCGGGTGGTTGATCTATTGAATGGAATGCCAGAGCGCAACCGTTTTGTTCGTGGGATTCGCAGTTGGGTTGGCCTGAACCAGGTAGGGCTGGCCTATGAACGGCAGGCTCGCCATGCAGGCCAACCAAAGTATACATTTACGCGGTTGATCTATCTGGCGCTGGATGGCCTGGTTTCGTTCAGTTTCCTGCCACTACGAGTGATTACCGTGATCGGATTTATTGTCTCGGTGATTTCGATAGTATTAGCGATTGCCTATACCATTCAAAAACTGACGATTGGCCTGAGCCCGCCAGGGTTTGCAACCCTGACCGTCGCGATCTTCTTTCTATCGGGAATGCAGTTGATCACCATTGGCGTGATTGGCGAATATGTTGGCCGAATCTTTGATGAGGTCAAGCGGCGACCATTGTATGTTGTGCGAAATATTCTTGGTGGTGAACCGCTCCTGCTCCGGCGTCATGATCGACGACTATAACTAGTGAGGTCGGTATGCGTATTCTGATGCTGAATAACGAATTTCCACCGCTTGGTGGCGGGACTGGCACCGTTAACCGGGCATTGCTCGAACGCTTTGCGGGTGTCGCTGAATTGGAGATCGATCTTGTAACCTCGGCATTGGGACGTCAGGCGGAAACAGAATCGTTTGCCGAGCGCATCCAGATCATCAAGGTACCAGTACAGAACCAGAATATTCATCATTCCTCCAATCGTGAATTGCTGACCTATGCGGCCCGTGCGCTACCAATGGCTGTGGGCTTGCAGCGCCAGCACCGCTATGATGTGTGCATGGCCTGGAGTGCAGTGCCGGCTGGTGGGGTTGCGCTGGCATTACATCGCCTAAGTGGCCTGCCCTATGTGGTGCGCGTTTCTGGGCCAGATATCCCTGGCTTTGAACGACGCTATGGGGCTATTTACCCAATGCTCACACCAGTTATTCGTTCGGTATGGCGTGCTGCAGCGGTGGTTGTGGCAAAGTGTGCAGATGAGGCAGAACTGATTGCAAAGACTGATTCCAAGATTGATGTGACGCTGATTCCAAATGGTGTTGATCTTGCCGCATTTCCGCAA
>JBBQSD010000004.1:0-106161 GCA_038214135.1 Chloroflexales bacterium
AACCCAGCATCGCGGGGCCTCTACCTCAGCGTCGGCTTCGAACCCGTCAAGCAGACCGACGTCCTCGCTCGCCGAGCGAGCGCACGAGCTTCGTCGGCAGACCCTGCATCACCGGCGGCCCAACACGCTGCTGGAGCTGACGCCGCTGTGCGGCCTCAAGATCGTTCGCATTTTGAAAGTTGGATTCGGCTTGACTGCCATCTCGATCTATCGGTGCGGCGCAGCTAAGCGGCAGAGCGTTCGGCGCTCAGGGCATCACCGCCTCGCGCGCTCAACCAACTTGCTCTTCGCTCCATTCCTCAGCCAATCGAGTATACTATTCTCTACGAGCATGTGACGACGACTGCTGCTCCACTGTGGGGGAACGGAGTGCTCCGAGGAGATAGGATAGGTATGAATGCCACGCTCCAAGGACGCATTCAGCAGGTGATCGACGGACATGTCGAGTCAGGCGATGAAATCGGATTACAGATAGCAGCATACGTCAACGGCGAGCTCGTTGTTGATACATGGAGTGGCGTTGCGGACGAAGCTACCGGGCAGTTGGTTGATGCCGATACACTCTTTACCTCCTGGTCAACCACCAAAGGCTTTGTGGCAACCTGCCTGCATATCCTCGCCGATCGTGGCCACGTGGATTACGATACCCCAGTTGCGACCTACTGGCCTGCATTTGGCGTTCACGGAAAAGATGTCGTGAACGTGCGTGAGGCGCTCACCCACCGAGCGGGAGTCCCGCAGATGCCTGAGGGTGTCACCCCGGAGATGATGACGGACTGGGATGCGATGTGTGCGGCAATTGCAGCGCACACGCCACTCTGGACGCCGGGGACGACGGTCTGTTATCACGCATGGACATTCGGTTGGATTATTGGTGAACTCGTTCGGCGGATTGACGGTCGTCCGATCGCACAGTTTGCGCGGGAAGAACTCTGTCAGCCACTAGGAATTGAAGACTTTTATCTGGGGATTCCCGATGCTGTGGAAGGGCGCGTCGCACCACTCACGGAAGCTCCATCAGAACCTGACACAAACGAACTCGAACTGCGGGTGATGCCAGCGCAGGTCACCTCCGCTGCGGTCGTCAATCGGCCCGATTTCCGCCGAGCTTCGATCCCTGGTGGTGGTGGGATTATGAATGCCCGTGCCATTGCACGGCACTACGCGATGCTTGCACAAGCGGGCGTATTGGATGGAGTGCGCATCCTTTCAGCCGAGCACTGCAAGGTCATCCGCACCGTACAAACCGATGCTCCTGATGCCAGGTCTGGAGTACGAAGACGCCGTGCGCTTGGCTATTCGCTTGGTGGTGAGCCGGAGCAAGGTGGTGATATTTCTATGGGTCGAAGTGGGAGTGAGTTTGGGCATGCGGGTAACGGGGGCTCCTTGGGCTTTGCCGATCCCGTACGGAAGCTCAGCTTTGGCCTCACCAAAAACCGTATGCGCTGGCCGGAACCCACAGCGGAGACAGCATACCTGGTTGCCGAAACCATTCCGCGCATACCTGGATGAGACAACGGCGTAACGGTTCTCACCAATCCTGAAAGCGCAGCATAGCCGGCTCACCCTATAGACAATAATCTCCTTAAAGCCCCAATGTCGTAGTATGATGATTTATCATACCAGACTGAGGAGATGCCGATGACGACCGTGAAAGTGGCGATAACCCTTGATCAAGAGCTGCTCGCCCAAATCAACCAACTCGTCGCCCAGCATGTCTTTCCCAATCGGAGCAAGGCCATTCAGGCCGCCATTGCCGATAAGATCGCCCGATTTGCCGAAGCGCTCCTGGGTTAAGAACAGCCAGATCCGGACCCTGTCGGTCGAGCGCCTCAGCACGCAGCTCGGGCAGATTGCCCCGGAGGAGCTTGACGACATACTCAGTGGCTTGAACGAAATCATCACTACGTAACCGCTGTTGCTCTGGCCAACGAGCCGAACGCCGGCGTTACGCTGAACCTTCAGCAGATCGAGCATGAGGACGAATTCTATGAAGCCCTGGGCGTATACGATGCGCCCCAACCCCGAATCACCTGTGCCATATAAGTTATGCGATACAATAGGGCATCGACTTGTTTTGACATACATGGTTTGACATAGAGGATGCCATTGATGAAGCATGTTCGCGGCAAAGTCGCGCTGATTACTGGTGCCTCACGCGGGGTCGGCGCACGGATTGCCACACTGCTTGCAGAACGCGGCGCAGATGTCATCATCAATTATCGCAGCAAAGGCGGGCGCGCAGAAGAAATCGCAGCAGCCGTTCGTGCCTATGGTAGTCGAGCAGTCCTTGCTCAGGCCGATCTCACGCAGGCAGACGAACTCGCAGCGATGATCCAGGCCATCCAAACTAAAATAGCGCAGATTGATGTTCTGATATTGAATGCAAGTGGTGGCCTAGAAAAGGACAAACCGCACGATTATGCCATGGCACTGAACAGAGATGCCCAGATTCACACACTCGAACGGGTGCTACCGCTGATGCCAGCAGGTGGACACGTGGTGTTTGTTACAAGCCACTGGGCACACTTCTATGGTCAGAAGCCAGTCTATCAGGGCTATGAAGCAGTTGCTGCAAGTAAACGAGCTGGCGAAGATGCGATTCGGGCGTTTATTCCGCTGCTGGATGAGCGCGGCATTCGGCTGATTGTGATCAGCGGCGATGTGATTGAAGGGACGATCACGCCAAAACTGCTCGAACGACATCAACCGGGGTTGCTTGCGGCCAGAAGGGAGCAGGCTGGCATATTGCCAACCATTGATTGAAGCGATAGCTTGCGTGCGCCGTTGACCCCAAAGATGAGCGTGCGCCCGGCATTATCATATGGCACTGCCAGTTGGGTTGTATCGGCGGACCAGCCAATGCTAAAGGTTGGCACGCGCTGAAAGGCGATCTGCACCTCCACAACCGCAAGCCGCCGAAATGTCTGGTTATCATACAATCCAACAGCATCGGTCGGCATAGAACCACGCATCACCCGTTTGAGTAACGCGAATGAGCGGCCATCCGGCGCAACCGCCGCACTCAAAAATGTGGTGCCAACCTCGGTCTCAAGCAGGTGTTCAGCCATACCCTGATTATGTAATGCGACCAATTGCCGTTCGCCAGCGCTTGGCCCTGGCCGCGAGAGAAGATACCAGCCGCGTGGAATATCCATGAGTGGCACATGGTCGGATGCATTCCATGCCAACAGCCCACCCGCGCTAGCCACGGCCAACGCCCCAGCACCAATAATCAGTGATCGTCGCCTGCGCTGAAAGGTTCTGTGAGCCATTGTGCGCGACCTTCCTGCTGGTATGTTTCATCGTTAGGCGTGATGCCCTGCGATGATTGGCACTGTGGGCGTATGCGCTACGCTACGCCCTGATGTTCGATGATTGTGGCACACTTCTTGCTAGATATCTAGAAATATAGGCATCACTATCCGCCTATAATGATATAACGAGAGGAATACTTCATGAGCGAGCGACAGGACACTCTTACCAAATATGTCAGCGATATGCTTACTGTTACCAAGCACATCCACGAAGCGATTGAGCGACAGCGTAACGATGCGGAGGTCAAGCAGGATCAGGATGCCTATCCGATTATTAACAGGCTTGATGGTATCCTAGAAAGCCAGATCAACGCATTGGAGAGCCATTTGACGTCAATTGGCGGCGATACTGGATCGCCAATCAAGGAAGCCGTTGGTTCGGTATTGGGTGTGTTTGCTGGCCTGCTCGATAAAGTTCGCACCGATACTGTTTCCAAGATGCTGCGCGATGATTATACCGCACTGAGTCTGCAAGCGATTGCGTTGACCATGTTACACACAACCGGATTGGCGCTCAAGCAGCCGGAAACTGCCGCACTGGCACTCAGCCAATTGCATGATATTACGCCGGTTATTGTCGATATTAGCGAGATCATCCCGCTGGTTGTCGTCCGCGAATTGGCCAATGACAGTGAGACTATCGACATGCGTGTTGGTGATACGGCGATACAGAACACCCAGAAGGCCTGGAGCCGTGACGTCACTGAGGTGTGAGGCCTTAAAGAACAACTCAACATCAGACTCTTGGTCTTTTGTTCCATGACAATAGAGCAAGTGAACAAGGAACAATATGTTCCTTGTTCACTTGCTCTTTGTATTAGGTATGCGTTTCCATTCGGACAAGGTGAGCAATCACATTGCGTAGCTCAGTTGGCTTGATTGGCTTGGGAACATAGAGCTGAAATCCTGCTGCCAACACACGCACTTGCTCTTCCACGCGGACATAGGCCGTCAGCGCGATGGCCGGGATAGCGCCGCCTTCGTCGGCAGCCAATGCGCGAACTTGGCCGATCAGCCAATAGCCATCCTCGTTTGGCATCGCAATATCGGATACCAGCACCTCTGGTTGCCAATCGTGCAGCATTGCGAGTGCCTCCCGCGCATTATTGCATGCCTGCACGATGGCACCGCATGAGGTAAGGGTTTCGTGGAGCAGATCCAGGATATTTGGCTGATCATCTACAACCAACACGCGCAGCCCACGTAATTCTGGTGGGCAGGTGACCACTTGATCATCATCATGTTCGAGCTGGATCGCCTTCGACTTCATATCGCCAGTGGTTGCCAATGGCAGGCGCACGGTAAATGTTGCGCCCTGATCCTCCCCTGGGCTGGCCGCCTGAACCGTGCCTCCATGCAGTTCCACAAGATGACGAACAATAGAAAGACCCAAGCCGAGCCCGCCGTGGGAACGGTTGCTGGCGCTATCCGCCTGGCGAAAGCGATCAAACACAAATGGTAGAAACACAGGCCGAATACCCTGACCGGTGTCGCGGACTGTGAGCTGGGCATTGCGACCATTCTGCTCCAACAGAACGTGGATACTTCCCCCAGATGGGGTAAATTTCGTCGCATTCGATAGCAGATTCCATACGACTTGCTGCAATCGGTTGGCATCGCCAATGATCATGCGTGCCTCGGGATGCAGATCGACCTGCAGGTGCAGTTCTTTCGCCTCAATTGCCGGGCGAACTGTATCGAGTGCAGCATATATCACATCGATCAGATCCATGGGCTGCGCCTCGATCTGCAGCTTGCCGCTCACAATCCGCGAGACATCAAGCAGATCATCGATAATCAGCGCCTGATCCTTGGCGCTACGCACAAGCTTTTCTGCTGTACGAGCAACGTAGGCTTCATCCCGTTTGCGTGCCTGCAACAATTGCGAGTAGCCAAGCAAGGCGGTGAGCGGGGTGCGCAGTTCGTGCGAGACCGTCGCAAGAAATTCATCCTTAAGCCGACTTGCCGCTTCCTCCTGTGTACGCAGCGCCTGTTCCTGTTCGTAGAGTGCCTGGTTTTCCAACGCGACCGAGGCCATTTGCGCGAACTGCTGCAGCAATGCTTCATCGGCTACGGTAAATTGGCCAGCGATTTTATCCGAGAGCTGGATCAAGCCAATCAAGACATCATCACCATCGGTGAGTGGCGCAGCCAATAACCCATTGAGCCGTGGGTGCAGCATAGGATCTGATGCGATATTATGGAACGCCGGATGCGCGGCAAGTTCCTGCTGGTTCAGCCGCAGCGTGCGACGCTGGCCAAAGAGCAGTCGGAAGATTTCCTCGCTAACCGAACGAGCATCGCCCTCCTGCCAATCTGCGGCCTGTTCCGCACGGGAAGTGACGGTCTGCGCCTGCATCCAATCACCGCCTGGAGTAAGCGTGACGACCGCTAGGTCTGTGCCAATCAGGGTTCGCGCCTTCTGCACCGTTTTGCTCAGCACCTCTTCGACGGATAGCGCTGCATTGATCTCAACCGCCGCTGCATTGAGTTGCAGCAATCGTTCGGCATACTGCTGCTCCTCGGCTAATCGTTGGGATTGGGCCTTATGCAATGCTGCTTCTGCGCGTGCCCGCTCTACAGCATCCCAGGTTTGCTCGCCAACATCATGAATCAGCGCAATCTCGGCATCTGTCCATTGGCGAACCATGGCGTGATTCACGTAGAAACCAGCATGCCAGCAGCCATTACGGATGATCGGCACACCAATAATTGAGCGTGCGCCGATCAATTCAAGCTGTGAATCTGCGGTGAGCGAGTTGTTGGTTGTGTCCGCTATGCCAAGCGTACGCCCAGCCCGCATCTCCGCCAGGTAGCGCGTCCCGATACCGATAGCAGGAAATGTACCCGTTAGAGGTTCCAGCACGCCATCGGTCCACGAGATGCTAAACAGCAGAGTATCATCATCATGCATGTCGAAGAAGCCAACACGGTTTGCCCCGAGATAGCGGCCAGCCGCCTCCGCTGCTGCTGCCAGCATAACATCGGGATTGCTCGTCTCACGTTGGCCCTGAAGGAGCCGCAGGAGTAGCGATTGGCGTACCGTATTTGCCCGTAGCTCGGCCTCAGCGCGAGCGCGGTCGGTGCTCAGCCAGATACGCAAGGCTATTTCATGGATCAGATCGTCTTCATCCAAGCGCCAGTGGTGTGGTTGAGTATGGCTCACGACCAGCACAAATTTCAAGCGCCCACCGCTGAGGCATGGTGCGACAATACACGAACCAATCTGGGCTTGTTGCATGTTTTGTAGACCTGGCGCGGTGCGTAGATCAGTGGCGACATCGTGGATCATAACATTGTGCCCAGCCACCAGGGTGTTCCAGAATACCGGGGAAATCCAATCTGCTGCGCGCTGGCTTGGGTCCAAGGCGAGCAGGCCCTGCCCATGGTATTCGTGAAAGATAGTAACCTGGCTGCTCTGCTGATCGATTTCACAAAACAAACAGCGAGATATATTCAGATGGTTGGCAATATTCTCGCTGACTGTCTGGAGCATTTCGGCACTATTGGTGAGCAGCGCCAGATTCGCTGTGATATCGCTAAGAAATGTGGCGTTGAGTTCACGATGCTTTCGCTCGGTGATATCAGCGATATAGAGTGTTAGGCCCGTTGAAGAAGGGTAGGCGCGATTCTCGAACCACCGTTTCTGCCGTGAGAAGAGGAACTCAGCATGAACGGGCACTTGATCGAGCATTGCTCGCCGCAATTCCTGCTCAAGTGTGGTGCCAACAGTTTCCGGGAACAGCTCCCACATATTCCTACCAAGCAATTCCTCGCGCGGTAGGCCAGTAACTTCCGTCACGCGGTCGTTGACAAACACATACTGCCAGTTGTGATCAAGGGCCAGGAATTGATCGCTAACGCTTGCCAGAACATTTTCGAGCTGGGCTTTGGCCGCCTGTGCTTCGGTTATCAGTTCTCGCTCACGCTGTGCAGCCTCGCGGCGCATACGCGCCATCGACACATGCGCGCCAATACGGGCTAGGAGTTCGCGGGCACTGAATGGCTTGATCAGGTAATCGTCGGCACCAGCCTCCATGCCTTCAGCGCGTGCCTCCTCACCAGCGCGTGCCGAAAGCAGGATGAGTGGCAATGCCTTCGTGCGCTCATCTGCACGCAATGCAGCCAGCAACCCAAAGCCATCGAGATGGGGCATCATGACATCTGCCAACACAAGATCGAATGATTGTTCTTGTACAACCCGCAGGGCATCCGCGCCATCATTGACGGCAACGACAACATACTTTTCGCTCAGCAGCCGCCGAATATACTCCCGCATGTCGGCATTATCATCGACGAGGAGGATGCGAGTATGTGAGGGGGCCGATGCGGGTTGCACGTTCATATGTTCAGGCGACGCAATTTCCTGCACCTGTGTTGCTTTTACTGGCGCGTTAGCTTCATTGGGCAGCCAACGCAAAGCCTCTTCGATATATACCTGCCCGCTCAGATCGATTCTTGGTGGGGAATGCGCCATTGTGATAAGTTCGGCGGGTAGGTGTGCGATACCGATTGGAATGGTAACAGTGAAGGTCGTCCCATGCTGTTCGGCGCTCTCAACGCGCACGGTGCCATTGTGGAGTTTTACAAGCTCCTGCACTAATGCAAGGCCAATCCCACTGCCTTCGAAGGTACGCCCATGTGCCCCTTTGACGCGATGGAAGCGCTCAAACAGGTGTGCGATCTCCTGGCCTGGAATGCCAGTACCGGTGTCACGGACGATCAATTCTACTGCCGAATCGACCCGACGCAATGCGACTTCTATTTCGCCAATGAAGGTGAATTTGAAGGCGTTCGATAACAGGTTAAAGACGATCTTATCCCACATGTCATGGTCAATATACATTGGTTCGGCCAGTGGTGGACAATTCACAATCAGGCGCAGGCCAGCACGCTCGATGGTTGAGCGGAAGACACTGGCGAGAACGGTGGTGAACACAGCCAGATCCGTTGGTTCGTATGCTGCTTGTGCCCTTCCCGATTCAATGCGCGAGAAATCGAGGAGTGTATTGACGAGCTTCAGCAGACGTAACGCATTACGATGCGCTACTTCCAGGTGTTCGCGGGCATCGGCAGGCAAACCCTCGGTTTGCGCCAATGTGTCTTCCAGCGGCCCGAGCAATAGGGTCAGCGGTGTACGAAACTCATGACTAATATTTGAAAAAAAGACTGTCCTGGCTTGGTCGATCATTGCCAGGGTTTCGGCACGTTGGCGTTCCGCCTCATAGCTGCGCACATTACCAATAGCAGTGGCGATATGTAGCGTAATACGTTCAATAAACGTATGATAGGCTTCATCAAGAGCGCGACGCGGGCTAATTCCAGCAATAAACAGGCCAACTGGCTCCAGCGCCTGCATATTTGGTATCGGCATAATAATGGCCTGCTCGACCGCTTCTGGCCAGATACCGCTTGGGAGTATTACGCCAAAGTGACCGCCAATTTGATCGGCCACGCTACCCTGCGGCGTATGCAATGCTGCCACAATCGGCCATGGCCTGGATGGATCGTCGGGATCAAGCGTGAGTGGGCGCAGTGATTCGGGGAGGGTTGTTCCAGCAGATGCGGCCAACTGGAACAATGCTGAGTCATGTTCGCGCATATAGAACAAACAGAATGGCACATCGGCTGAACTGCTACCAAGCACCCGCGCAGCATTGGTGCATACCTCGGACGCAGATTTCGCACCGGCAGTGCAATCGCTCAGATCGCGCAGAAGTTGCGCACGCCGCTCTTCAATCACCCTGAATGTTGTTTCGATCACGGCATTAAAGATACCAACAACGCTGCCATCCTCGCCGCGGATCGGGCTAAAGGTGAAATTGAAGTAGCATTCTTCGGTATAGCCATGGCGATGCATGGGCAGGAGCTGATCCTGTTGCCACACGCCCTCGCCCGTGTGTTGAACTGCATCGAAGAGCGGGCCAATTTCGGTCCAGATCTCGGGCCACACCTCACGCCCAGGCCGGCCAAGCGCCCAGGGATGCTTCTCGCCCAGGATTGGACTCCAGGCATCGTTATACAGCAATGCAAGCTGTGGCCCCCAATAGATAGCAATCGGAAATCGCGAGTTGAGGCAGATACTGATGGCCGATTGAAGGCTTTGTGGCCATAGGTTTGAGATACCAAACGGTGTGCTCGCCCAGTCCAACGAACGCATCCGTGTGCCTAGCTCACCGCCACCGTTGAGTACATCTGTCATTATTGGCCCTTTAATGCCATTGATGCGAAGGAATATATTCAGGTTTTTATAGCAAGATCTATGCCACTTTGTACCGCTATAAAGGACACACCTGCAAGTCGGATGACTTACAGGTGTGTCCTCCAGAGAACCATATGCAGAGTGTTAGCTTAGCGAACTGCGCCTCTGCGGAACATATTGATAATCCCCAGCAGAACCACAGCTCCAATGAACGAGACGAACAGCGCATTCAGGCTGAAATTACCGTCGTTAATTGTACTGCCACCCCAGCCCATGGTATTGAAGATCAAACCAGCCAGAAATGCACCGACAATACCGACAACGATGTTCATGAGTGTACCCTGCTGCGCGTCGGTTCGCATGACCATGCTCGCCACCCAACCAACCAACGCACCCAATACCAACCAAATAATGAAGTTAATCATGGACTATTCTCCTTCACAGTATACTTCTTACGAACGTTTCACCATTATGCTGTCCGACTGGCGTACGTATCCACCGTACCATGAGAATATAGAGCAAGATCCGTGCCAAGAAGAGCAGGCCAGCTCGGGCGACTGATGCGCCGACACTCCGCCCGAGCTGTGCTGCTCGCGAAAAGCACGACAGGCGCTACATACGCCTATTATGAGTGTACGCCACCATTGAGATGTAATCCAACCGTTTCGCGAGAGGCATTGGTAGCCTCTATCGGAGCAGCAGAACTCGGGCTTACTGTAGGATGGATCTCCTGCTGTGTCCGTTGGTATACTTTGGCGAGTTGTGGGACGTTCTGCTGAATAGTATCGCGCAACATGTTAACGCCCACCGCCACCGCTGCCGACTTCAGCACATTCAACTCATCACCAAACTGAGTCATGATATCATCCAGAAGGCCTGGTTTATGCGGTGTGCTCGCGGTATAGCCCTGTGCAAGTGGATCATGGTCGGAGGTATTCGACCGAGCATTACTCACTTCCGAACTACCATCCATACTGCCAAGAACATACCCAGCAACAACTGCGATTCCAAGCGCCGCCCATGGTTTATCACTGATCTGCTGCTTGATATCGAATGTACGCCGCACGTTTTCTACCGTCGTATCGACCGTACCCTTCACGCGTGACTCGATCTGCTCCATTGTATCGGTCATCGAGCCACGAATGGCATCTATATCTTGTCGGATGGATTCTGTTCCTTCAGCCATGAGATATCCTTTCGTACACTATCGATGGCCTGCTCTGGCACGGGATGAACCTGTTTCAGTCGCTCTCCGCCCATAGCCACCAAGATACCGCCAATAATTGCGAACGCAGCACCCACAATTAGATAGGAAACCCAAACCGGCAGGTTGAACCACAGCACCAATCCCTGCACGAGTGCAACCAGGAGTAGAATACTGCCCACTGCAAGGATGCCCCCACCAATACTAAGCATGATTGCCGCCTGGCGAGTCTTCTCAATTTCCTGCTGAATTTCGGTGCGAGCCAGCGAGAACTCTTTCCGTATCAACACCTGAGCATCATTAATCAGGGTACTCAGCAGTTGTGAAATTGATGGCTCAGCATTCGGTAGCGGGTCATTCAGCAGGTGCTGATCCAACAACGCCTGGCGTGCTGCGGCGTCGCGATTGGCATACACATCAGCCATCGTGTCTACCTCCGCATACTGCGGGCCAGCAGAAACCCAATACCCAACCCAACAGCCACTGCTTCGACAGGATGATTGCGGATGATATTTTCCAGATCGCTGCGAACGGTGTCGAGATTGGCATTCTCCAGGTATGTGCCACTGCGCTCAAGCGCGCCCGCTGTTGTATCAGCCAGATCACGAACCTTTGCATCCGGAGCGCGTTCGCGAACTGTTTGCGCCAGCGTGTTCAACTGCTGGCCAGCGGTACTCATGGCCGAATTGATCTGCTCGGTCGCCTGATCGCCAAGTTGAGCAGCCTTCTCCTGAACATCACCGGCAACCTGTTGAGCCTTTTCGCGGGCATCGTCGGCGATTTCACCAGCATCGTGTGAGCGCAGGTAATCTGCGGCGTCATCCATGGGCTTGGTTGCATCTGGGGTCGATCCAAACTGGAACTGGTCGCGTTGTGTCTGGGTCATGGTGTCCTCCTGTAAATGAATTGTGTCTCTTGTTGTAGGGATGTTTATGGCAAGATGTGTGCCACGAAAGCTATCAGCCATCAACTCTCAGCAGTGCTAAGATACTTTATGAGGTAGATGCGTGGCCCTTGATACCAACGACCACGACATCCTTACACCTTCACTAGCCCCATGCTGAAGGCTGATTGCTCGGCATTTAGACAGCGCCGCGTGCCTGATCCCAGGCATAGCGCACGGCATTCTTGAACTGCTCCCAATTACTCATATTGCCACCATTACGCTCCGACCACTGGTTGTGCAGATCGGGTTCGATGCTTGACCAATCCCGTCCAACATAGCGTGCGTCCTTGGCGAGATCGTAGCCATACCGATAGTGGGGCGCATACTGATCATAGGTATAACCACTCGTGGCATAGTTGCTCTGATAGTGGTTGCGGAAGCTGGCATCATAGGTTTCGAAGTCATTTGCCGACGCATCCCGTGTGGAAGAGGTCGCCATCGCCGGATTGCTGGCGTGTTCGCTGTGTTTGCCAACAGCATCACCGGCTGCACCGGCACCTGCGCCTGTCGCAGCACCAACCACACCACCAACGACTGTTCCAACAGGGCCAGCAACGGAACCAATGGCTGCACCAGTCGCGGCACCAGTTGCAGTACCAACGGCGGTGCCGACTTTGCTGCTCTTCTCCCAATCGCGCTGCACTTCGTCCTGAACAGGGGCGGCAGTACCTGTGTGCCCCTTGCCATCCCAGCCACTGGTTCGCCATCCCTCGGCGCGCTCGTGAATATCGGCGGCACCATGACGCTGCATGATGATCCGTGCCTGATTTTCCTCAGCACCATCGGCCTGCACAAGCACTAATCGGCCACCACGGCGAACACCTTCAGTGTAGTATTGGGCTTCGTCATCGGGGATGCCTTCACCGATCAAGGCACCGGCTAGCCCGCCTGTTGCAGCTCCGAGGCCAGCGCCGAGCGCAGCTGCACCAACAGCAGCCGTGGTTGTCCCAATCGCTGCCGCAATTGGTCCAGCAGCCAATATCGGCCCAATGCCAGGAATAACCAGCAGGCCAGCACCGACAAGCAACCCCAGAGCTCCACCAAGAACGGTACCGCCTACCGCGCCCGTACTTGCGGCCTCACCATCATGGGTTCCACCAACGGCATGAGCCTCTTCCGACTCCTGCGAGACAAGGCTGATGTGGTCACGAGTAAAACCACTGTCAACTAACTCTTGAACAGCATCCTGTGCAACATCAGTGCTGTCGAACAGGCCAATAACGGTCTTAGCCATGGTATGCTCCTTTGCAAACGATACATAGGCATATTTCAGCCTGAAGATGGAAACCGAGAGAACAAAGTTGTATCTATGCTCGGCAGTTGTATATATAGCAAAATCCGTGCCAAGCTCGCTTCTTCTTTTATTAGGCATGAAAAAATGCAATAAACGATTCATTCCATGATATCCATGACATCCAGGATATCCATGATATTGCGCTGCGAGAATGAATAGATCAGTAATGCTTAGCATTGTCGGCACAGTACTTGCTACCAGAGAGATTCGTCATTTATCATTGTCTTCTTGAGGAAATACGATCTGGAAGGCGTGATATCAGCTTTAGTATTAGGAGGGTATCTTGAAGAAGAAGTCGGTTGTTCTGTATTCCACCGCAGCAAGCATCTTATTCGGCACACTACTGGCCGTTCTATTCGTTGGTTCGATTAATGCGGCACCGCTGCTACAAACGCTTCCAACAGCGACAACTGTAGCGACAGAGACGACTCCAACCACGCTCACGACTCCAACGACATTGGTAACGACTCCAACCACGCTCACGACTCCAACGACATTGGCAACGACTCCAACCACGCTCACGACTCCAACCACATTGGCAACTTCGCAAGCAATCACATCAACAACAACTGTTGCAACAACGCCAGTTAGCCCTTCTACGCTTCCATCAACTGGTAGTGACGACAATGGGAATAGTATCTGGCTATTTGTTGCAATTGCTGGGATTGCTCTGCTTATTGGTGCGGTTCTGTTGATAAGTAATCGGCAGAATATATCCAATAACCCATAGCTCTTGGGTAAAGAGGTTCTGGATTTTGAAGTGGTAGACATCAGTAATAGCCACTTATAATTACAAGACATCGAAGCATAGCTATTATTGAATTCGCCCATCATCGGAAACGAATGATATCTATGATGAGCGCACATCATAGATTATGTGTGCAATAGGAGAGGGAATATTTATGAACCGTCGTATTTCGCTAATGCTCATTATGCTTGCGCTGATACTGAGTGCATGTGGAGCAGCAGCGCCAAATAGTAACACGAATCCACAGGGCGTTGATTCGACAACAACCACCGGCAGTGCCCCAGTGGCACCAACCGATGCTAGCGGCAGCGCAACAGCAATGCCAGAGGCCACCACTGTTGCTCCAACAACAAGCACCATAGACACAACCGCCACAGCTCCAGTGGCAACGAGCGCACCTGGAACGGACACAATGCTGACTCCCACAACAATGGCCGACAACATGCAGGGGAATATTGATGATGTTCTGGCCAAGGATGCCCGGTTTAGCACGCTAGTAAAAGCCGTGGATCTGGCTCAACTCAGCGATACATTGAAGGGAAGTGGACCATATACAATATTTGCACCGACCAATGATGCCTTTGCCACACTGCCAACTGGTGAATTGGATAAACTATTAGCAGATCCAACACAACTCGGCCAGTTGCTCAGCTATCATGTGGTTTCAGGGGACATCCGATCTGCGGATCTTGCCACGCGCACATCGCTGCCAACCCTTGATGGTAAACCTATCCAGGTGACAACCAGCGGCAATGAAATCATGCTGAATGGCTCGGCACGCCTGGTTTCAACCGAAATCACAACGACCAATGGGGTCATTCATGTGATTGATAAAGTCCTGATACCTCTCACTAGCAAGTAGAGCAATCCTGGCTGATTGCTTAAAGGCAACGAACGGGCGCGATATATCGCGCCCGTGTTTTTTATGTCTCACATATGTTTGCTCTATAGCGAAGTGCAGAAAGGTTGAGCAGCCCTTTGGAGTGCGCAAGCCATGCTTGCGCTGCCGGTACCCATTCTGGCTTCTGAATACTGACTCCTGAAGCAGCCCTTTGGAGTGCGCAAGCCATGCTTGCGCTGCGGCAGCATGGCTGCCGCATTCCATATGTTCAATGATTCTGCTCTCAGCTATAGTTCTTGGGGCAAAAATGAAACGTCCCATACAGCAATTGCTGCATGGGCTGGTTTAATAGAAGCCGTGTTTCAGATGAAAGGCGTGTTCAGGATTCCATTGGGTCCGCGAGGTAGTGTTTTGCGAGGCCCACAATCCGATCAATATCAAACGGCTTTTCCAGAACAGCAGTAGCACCCTGTGCTAAATATTGATCAAGATTTACGCCAGCACTCATAAGAATAATTGGTATGTTCGTAATACCGCGATTGCGAACGATACGTACGACTTCATCGCCAGTCATCACCGGCATCATCATATCGATTACGACTAACCGTGGCCTGCCATGCATAATCGCTAGGAGTGCGCTGGCTCCATCGTGGTAGACAGAAACGGAATAGCCCTCATCTTCAAACACATCTGCCACAAATTGTGCAATATACTTTTCATCATCGGCAATAATAATATCGCACTGTGGCTGAATATGAACATGGAACGATTGTTCATTACGCTTTTGTTTGTTTAACTTTATTGGGTTTTGTGCATATGCAATCATAATATCGAGCACCAATCCTATCAATTCGTATTCTTGTCATAAGACCTAGCACGATCTATGCCAAGCTTATCAGAACGTAACCCAATGCAATATTCAACGCTTGTATAGAGCCGATGCATATATAGCAATCCTATCGGATTTGTAAAAGAGGAGGAATTTTCTCGGGGGCTGCACCCCCGCTTTGCGTGTACAAACCACAAAGGGTTGCCATAACGCAACATGGTAGGTGTACATCTTGTACACCCACCATGCATTCAGTTAACTACAGCCATATTCAGTTTTGTGGATCAGTGGGCGTGCGCGGCTTCGAGATTACAGACGCTCTCGGCCAAGGCGGTGAGCTTCTTATCCGCTTTCCCTTCCTCATCCAGCGTCATCTGCAGCAGCTTTTCGGCATCCCTATCGCCAAGCTGGTTTGCATAGGTGCGAACGGTGCCATAACCAGCCATCTCATAGTGCTCCACCCGTTGCGCTGCGGAAATCAACCCTGCATCACGGGTGGCCTCTTCGGTCTCCTTAATCATCTCTTCACCCTCGGTGATCAGCCCTTGCATCGCTTTGCAGGTTTTGCCCTTGGGGCTCACGCCAAGCTTGGTGAAAATCATTTCGAGGCGTTCGATCTGGCCACGGGTCTCTTTCAGATGCGAGGTAAACGCATCTTTAAGGTGGCTGTGTGAAGCAGCCTTGGCCATCTTCGGCAGCGCCTCGGTCAGCTGTGTTTCGGCGCTATAGAGATCGCGCAGCTCGCTGATATATAATTCCTGTAGATTCGATGCCTTCATAAGAAACCTCCTCGTTTGCATATTTTGGACATCATATATGTCCAATCTTTTCGCAATGCCGTGTTTGTATAAACGACGACAGTGTAAAAGGAAGCAAGATGCGTGCCATAGCTCTGTTGCCGGTAATACGATTATGCAGGGGGCGCGTTCCGGGAGTGTTGAACGCAATGGCCAAGGTATTCAGCTCTCAGCTTTCAACCTTTAGTTGCTGATCGCTCGTGGCTGCCGGTGTAGGAAACTGGTGGGAAGGTGTATCCTTGATCGGGCCGCTACGCTGTTTACAATAGACCTGAGCAAACCAACAACGAGCACCATCACAAATGCAAAGAAACGCTTCCGTATCACACGCATAAGCATCTGCACCCATGTGCCCTTTTCCTGTGGTTTAGCAACATTCCAAATCTTGTCGAAGCTCTTCTCTAACTGTTGAAAGACACCAGAAGCGCCAAGGATCAATGTCACCGTACCAATAAGTGTGGCCGCGCCCGATTGCTTGGTAATAACACTCAAAATCTGCTCAACTGTATCGCGCAGTTGCGGCGAGAACGTCCGAGCAGTGATATCAAGAAGCGCTGTTTGCACAGCAACCTGTGAGCCAAGGATCATACCAAAGCCAGCTAACAATAGTAGCAGCAGTGGAAAGATCGAAAACATTGCATAATACGCGAGCGCTGCGCCAAGCTGATCGGCCTCATCCTGTTGAAATTCTTGCCATGCTTGCAGCACCAGGGCACTGAATCTACTCAATACGGTTTTCATGCGTACCAGAACTCCTTACTACATGAATCATGCATGATCGGGGTACGCTGTTGTGCTATCAAGAAAGGAATATAGCATATGCCATTCCAAAATCGCGTCACTCCCTTCGGGCAGATCATCGCGACAGAAGCCCGCGGCACACTGATGGGCAATCGCGGCTGTCTTCACGGCACAGGCAATCACCTGCTACGTCAGTACCAGAGCCGACGCTGGATCATCTGCGTGCTCGACTTCAAGGGGCGCACACGTACGCCAATGCCACCAGGCCAGTATACATCACTCTTTTTTCTTGACGAAGCCACAGCATTGGCAGCAGGACATCGCCCGTGTGCCGAGTGTCAGCGCAAACGTTTCACTGTGTTTCGTTCGCACTGGGCCGCTGCTAACCCAGATCTGGCAGGAAGCAGTACACCGCTGGTCGATACCATCGATTCAACACTGCACGACCAGCGCATTAGCCGCCACCGCTACCAGCGCGATATGATCAAGCTGACCTATTCTGCTCGGCTGGCAGAACTCCCGGATGGTACCTGTGTGGTGTTGCCAAACAACGACACCACCTATCTGGTTCATGGCGGCTGGCTCTTTCCGTGGAGTATTGAAGGCTATGGCGAACCGATCAGGCGGCCAATGACACCCGTACAGGTGCTAACACCGCGCTCGACTGTACGAGCACTCGCACACGGATATCGGCCAGCTATGCACCCAACTGCCTTCACAGCTATGGATTAAGCACCACTTTCACAGCATCCAGCGTGCCTTTCGCCAGATCGTGGATGAGTTGTGGCCCATCGGCAAGCGGCGCGATGCGCTCGATCAGTAGATCAACATTGAGTCTGCCCGACACCAGCAGCGAGATCGACTGCTCGAATTCCGCGCTGGTGAAGGCATAGACGCCACGAATCGCGATCTCACGGGTCACGACATGTTGCATATTGAGTGAGACTTCGGGTGCCGAGTTGCCGATCCAGGTGATATTGCCGCCAATACGAGTGACAGCCAACGCCTGCTGTACCGTCGGCGCGATGCCAACCGCCTCGATTGCCGCATCCGCGCCACGCCCGCCCGTCGCGGCCTGCACAGCGGTGATCGGATCGTGTACGCCCACATCAACAACCAGATCGGCACCGAGTTTGTGAGCCAGCTCGAGCCGGTGGGCGCTACGGTCGGTCACGATAATCGTGCCAGCACCTTTGAGCCGTGCAACCATGAGTGCCAGCAGGCCAATCGGGCCAGTACCAATGATCGCAACGCTCTCACCAACCAGAAACGGCGTCTGGTTGATGGCGTGCAGCGCGACCGAGAGCGGCTCGATCAGTGCGGCGCGCTCCCAGCTCAGGCCAGCCGGTTTGCGGTGAAGTTGGCGCTGCGGTACGCGCACCGCCTCTGCATAAGCCCCGTGCTGGTGCATCCCGATCATTGTGCGCTGCAAACAAACATTGGTGCGCCCAGCCTGGCACATCACACATACCCCACAGGTGAGCATCGGATCGACAATCACATCGTCGCCGATCTGATACGCGCTGACGTTCGGGCCGATCGCGCTGATCGTGCCGCTGAACTCGTGGCCCATGGCAATCCCAGGGTAACGCCGCCCGGTCGAACCGGTATAGCCGTGGACATCCGAGCCGCAGATGCCAACCGCCTTGACCGCAACGACGACCTCATGTGGTTCGGGTGTTGGGTTCTCGATCTCACGCAGCGGCATCTGCCACGCACCCTCATAGACTAATGCTCGCATAACTTCCTTTCGACATCAGCGCAACCTGCTACTCATGCCGCTATTATCCCACATCTTCCTGTGCCACGTGCCACCTGATCTGAAACGATCTGAGCGCCGCTAGCTCTCGTGTTCAACGACTAGCCTACTCCTTAACGCGGCTTCTTGACTCAGAGCGAGGAGCCTGACTCGGCAGCAATTGCAGTGCAGGCGTCGAAGTGGCCTGCGGTACAGGCGGAGAAGTTGGGACA
The DNA here is from genome assembly GCA_038214135.1 of Chloroflexales bacterium. Classification (GTDB taxonomy): domain Bacteria; phylum Chloroflexota; class Chloroflexia; order Chloroflexales; family Roseiflexaceae; genus JANLSE01. The sequence goes on from JBBQSD010000004.1 coordinate 18,891, forward strand.
CGGAGCGTCAGAATGCCGAGTAACACAACGAAACACAGCACTGCCCACAGCCATAAAAACGCCTGATAGTAGAGTATGCGCGCACTGCTCGTTCGCATCTGCGCATGTTGAAGATCGGCCATCATTGCTCTGACAGTCTGATATCGCTGACTTGGCGAAATCTCGGTTGCATGCTGAATAATCCGGCTGATAGTTTGATCAGCATGCGACACGCTGATCAGATCATCAAAGATCATGCCGAGTGCATAAATATCGCTGCGTTGATCAAGCGATGCACCAGCGTGCTGCTCGGGAGGTGCATATGGGATTGTACCAATTGGATACTGTGTCCTGCGCCTTGGAAAGAGTGGTCGCGCTAGCCCAAAATCGAGCAGGATGATATCGCCTGATTCGGTAAAAATGAGGTTGCTTGGCTTGAGATCGGCATGGATGATCGGCACATCGCGCTCGTGCAGATAGGCAACAACTCGACAGAGCCGCAGCATGATTGTAAGTGCTTTCTCCCTGCTCACCGGCCAGTGTTCAATCAGTACGCTCAGCGGCTTGCCCGCCATATGATCCATCACCAGATAATAGTCTTCACATATCTGAAAACAGTCGCGCCAGCGTGGAACTGCTCGATGCCGGATGCCAGCTAACAATTGCGACTCACGCAATAGATACCCGATCGCCCTGGCACGATCCAGGCCAGCAGGCTCGTTGGCCAATGAAAGGCGCTTGATCACAACCAGGCATCCGAGTCGATGTGTGCGTGCGAGATAGACACTCGTCATCTGTGTGCGCGCAAGCAGGGCAACGATGATATAGCGCCGAGCGAGTACTGTACCAACGGGTAGGGGATCGAAGCGGCGAGTACGGAGCGTATAGGATTGTGATTGCTGCTCCATGATAGCCTCCTGTGCCGTGCAGATCGCTTGGTAGGAATGGTTGGTGTCACATCAAGAGCCAGTGATCGTTATGGGCTACGCTGGGGCGTGACGATCACCAGGAGGCGAAACGTGATCGAGCCATGACGATGATCGGCATGGATCTGGATCATGTGTTCGCTAAATGGCGCGTATGAGATACGGAGCTGATGAACATGCGATAGTGGTATTGTTATCGTCTCGCGCCCGCGCCAGGAGAGAGTCCGCACATGCAGTGCAGCAGACGTGATCTGGATACGAAAGAGCTGCCAACTCCAGTACTGCCAGATCAGTATGAACACAGACAGGAAGGCAGCGGCCACCAGAAAGGAAGGCAGCGGTAGAAGGATGATCGTAGCCACCATAACCAGCACTGCGATGGCAAACCGAGGGATGAGGGCGATCCAATGACGCTGAGCGATCAGCGTACCCGTTGTGGCTGTTTGTTGCATATACTGCTCCTCCTTCGGCGATGGTTCAGCATCATTGCCGTTATATGGAGCATGACATATGCAATGCAGAAGGTGTATCCGTCCTGGACCGAGTGTTGGGCTGAATCTAGCACCTGTGATTATTGAAGAACTGATCACTGAAGAGATACGCAGGGAGCCAATCGTTAACGTTCATCGCGCCGCCGCTCGCGCTCAAGCCAAGCAGCCTCCTGGCGCCGTTCGATCTGAAGCTTGGCAAGAATATTCGAAACATGCGTTTTGACGGTTTTTAGGCTGATGATCAACTTCTCGGCGATCTCAGCGTTCGTCTTACGCTGGACGAGCAGATCCAGAACCTCATGCTCGCGCGGGGTTAGCCGCTCGAACAAATCACTATCAGATGGTTGCCGCCAATGGTTGCGGATGCGCTCTGCAATCGACGGCCCATAGATTGTCTCACCCTGTACAAGGCGGTGGATCGCACGTGCAAGCTCGTTACCCGTATATCGATCACCTTTTGAAATATAGCCATGGGCACCAGCACTCAGTGCCTCGAATAACACCTCAGATTCATCCAGATAGCTTAACACCAAGATCCGCACGCTTGGTGCCATCTGGGCAATCTGGCGAATCGCCGCGATACCATTCGCTTCGGATGGCCTGGAGGAGCCCATTCGTGGCGGAATGCGAAGATCGATCAGTGTTACGTCCGGAAGCAGATTGACAACAGCCGCAACAGCCTCATCGGCTGCCGTTTCCTTCGCCAGAATACAGATCGGCGGATCGGCGATCTCGAGCGCAGCCTCAAGCCCAAGCATAAAGACTGGCTCATCTTCAACAAGAATCACTCCCAACATCATCGGCTCCTTCTCAAGGGTTCGCATCATCACTCTCCTCTCGGGGCAACCAGGCAGCAACTATTGTCCCTTTCGATCCGGATTCAATCTGCAACAGACCGCCAGCCTGGCGCGCACGTTCTTTCATACTTGCAAGGCCACGGTGCTGTAGACTATCGGCACCATTGACAGGAAACCCGATCCCATTATCTATCACACGTAGGTTAATGGTATGCGGCTCTGCATACAGGTGGACAGTGACACAGCCTGCGTGGGCGTGTTCGTGAACATTCGCAACGGCCTCACGGGCAATAAACAGCAGGACACGGGCCATGCGATGCGGCAAGCTCGGTAAATCCGAATCGATTTGTAGATCAATGCGCAGGTTCGGATCGGTGGCCAGTTGTTGGAGATCTCTGCTGATAAATTCCTGTAGCGCCCGGCGGCGTGATCCCCCTGGGGATAGATCATGAACAACGATATTGATATCAGACAGAATCCCCCAGGCTGCGCGTCGCACCTCATGCAGAAGGCGGCGTGCCTTCTGTGGATCACGATCCATCACGGCACTGGCAGTGCGGCTTAACTCAATCAGTCCGCGCATGCTGGATTTCACGCCATCATGCAGATCAAGCTCAATCCGCCGACGCTCTTGTTCAACATGAAGCTGGCCACTTGCAATCACACTGGCCGCCATCTGGCCAAAGAGCGAGAGCACCTGCTGATCATAGGCAAGAAACTGATGTCGAGACCGATAATTGACCGAGAGTACACCAAGCAAGCGCCCTTGTGCAAGCAATGGCAAACCTGCAAATGAACGGATTTCCTGGCGAGCAATGAACGTTCGGAGCTTTGTGGGTTCGGCCAACTCTCCAGTTGGCTGTCCTGTCAATAACGGATCAGAAAAGGCGTCAGATTGATAGTATGGCTCACGATTCTGCCCAATAACCTGGATGATGTTATCGCCCTCCTGCGGAAGCTTGAGGCCGCTATTATCGCCATAGAGATTGCCGACAATAATAGGCTGGTCGAACTCTATTTCCTGCCGATTCATCGGATGCAACAGGATCAGATCAGCACGCAGCAGTTCGCATGCAGAACTTGCGATTTTGTGTAATAGCTGGCGTTCATCGCCATTACGCGGCAGCATCGAGAGATCATTACTAAGATTATGCAAACTGGTAAGTGCCTGAGCAAGGCGCAGCTCACGTTCATAGACGATCGCATTCTCGATGGCGGTCGTCACATCATGGGCATAACGCTCGACAAGTTCGACAAGGAGTGGAGCGATTGTGCGGCGCTCGTGCTTATAAAAGCCAGCCTCAATCGTCCCTAGCCGTCCCAACGGAACCCAGGCGCGAATAAGATCCGCATGATTATACCGATTCCAGATGCCATGATCGAAGCGTTCATCCCAATCGGCAATAATCTCCGTCTTCCCAGTTCGCAACACATCAGCCTGAATATCGTGACTATCGAGTGGGTGGTGTGAATCCTGAACCCAGCCAGGTGGCACATTACGTCCACGTATGGTGCGAATCTCCTGTTGATCCTCATCGACCAGTGAAATGGTGGCGAAGGTAAAGCCAATTTTGGCGCACAGCATTTCTAGGACTGAATCCAGCACTTCAGTGACCTGGAGTCGATGGATCGATCCATCAACAATGGTGGTGAGCGCAGGAATCTCGTGGCGAAAGCTCGCATACGCGCAGAGCGGCCAAATCTGCTGCAGCAGCGCCGTGAGAAAGTGTGTGGTAACTGTCCGTTCCCCCGTACTGTATGGCTGATACTCGATCTCAAGAACCGCCAACACGGCCCTGGCATCCTCAAGTTGACTATAGATCGGCAGAAATACACACGTTGACTGCTTATCGATCAGTTCTTGTGGCTTTCGTTCGACAATGGCGTGCTCTACATGATGGCATTGTGCGAGATCCTTGGTCATGCCAAGAAATGCACGTTCTTCGATCCTATATAACTGCCGAACCGTGGCGCTTGTCTCATCGAAAAGGTACAGTGCGGTGCGTGTAGCGCTGATCGCCTGGCCACATGCCGCCTGAATAGTCCACCATAGTTGCAAACCATCGGTTCCGACGAGCACCTGACGCAGAAGTTTGGTGACAAGCTCATCGCGCTCACGAGCACCATGGCGATTGGTGACATCGACACGTGTCATGTAGTGTACAAGAAAGCTAGATAGCAAGAGACCCGCAAGTGGCGACACAGCGATAGAGAACAATGTAGGCAGATTGGTAATCTGTGGATCTGTGATCAGCACAACCCCACACAGTAGGATGGAAACCTCAACTATTGTGAGTGCATAGGCAGCCTGACGATCCGTATAGCGGCTGATCATGAGCAGCGCCGGAAGGTAGAGCACCCAAAGAATTCGAATGGTTGGCTCACGCCCAAGGAAGAACATGAGCATCGTAACGCCAATAAGTGCGATCTGAGCGCGCCAGAACTGCATACGCCCAGTGTAGAAGCGATGTTCTGTGCGCTGGATAAGGGTATAGCGGATCAGGAGATAGAGTGCATAACCGAACAGCGCAACATAGATAATAATTGCCGAGTCCCCCACCCACGGCACCAGAGTCAATAGCAGCACCACGATGAGTGAGGCAACCACCACTCGATAATATTGGGCGACCATCAGCGCACTTTTGCTCGACAAGTGGCGTCCGATGTTGGACTGCATCATCAGTTGGCTGATTGGTGGTTCCATCATTGCCCCCTCATTTGTGGAAGACACCGAAGGGTCTATGCAAAGTATAGCAGTCGCATGCTGTGCTGTCCTCAGCCCAAGGCCGATCTTTACGCTGCTGTACTCATAACGACCGATTGATCCAACTCCAGACGTATGCTACGCTCCAACGGTTTGTTCACAATCGGTTAGTGCATATGCTCGCGCTGAAAGAAACACCATGCAGGCTTCGTCTGCGGGATACCGCCGCATTCTGGGAACCTACCTCGCGCCGCAACGCATACGCATGATCATCCTGGCAACATGGATGCTCATCGATCTTGTGCTGCAGCTTGGCTTACCGCGCGTGGTACAAACGTTTATTGATAGTGCTATTGGTGGCGAAAAGCTGGACACCCTATTGTGGATCGGCGTAGCCTACCTCGCTGTGGCGCTCGGCCAAAATTTGGCGCTGGTGGGCTGGCAATTCGTGGCGCAAAACATCGGCCTGATCGCAACAAATCGTATTCGTGCCGATCTCACACAGCATTGCTTAAACCTCGACATGGGGTTTCATAATGCACACACCCCCGGCGAGTTGATCGAGCGCGTTGATGGCGATGTGACCAAGCTGGAAAACTTCATGTCGCAGTTTGTTGTTCAAGTTCTCCTCAACGGCCTGCTGCTGCTTGGCGTGATTGTGCTGCTGTTCCTGATCGATTGGCGTGTTGGGCTACCAAGCGCTATAAGCGTGGTTGTCGCAGTAGTTGTCGCTCGGGCACTCACCGGACGATTGGCAATCTACAGCATCAAGGAGCGCCAGGCGAGCGCCGAACTATTCGGCCTGCTCGAAGAACGGTTGTCGGGTACCGAAGACATTCGCGCCAATGGAGCGGTGGCCTATGTGCTGCGTCGCCATATCGAGCGTTCACGGGTGCTGTTCCATACCAGTCTGATGCGGGCACTGCTTGGCATGATCAGCTGGCGCTCATTGAATACGGCCATCACAATCGGTGCGATTCTCTCGCTGACTCTTGGTGCATTGCTCGCGCTCGACGGCGTGCTGACAATCGGCCAGGTGTATCTGATCTTCGCGTATACCAGCCTGCTCAACCACCCGATTGAAGAATTGATGCGCCAGCTCGACGACTTGCAGCAGGCGATTGCCAGCATTGCACGGGTGCAGGAATTGTTCGCCACCGAACCGTCCGTCGTTGACGCAGAACAGAACACGCTGCTCCCTGATGGGCCGTTGTCGGTTAAGCTGGATGCGGTGAGCTTCGGCTATCCCGACGATGACCTCGTGCTGCGCGAGGTGTCGATGCTCCTTCCGGCGGGGACAACACTCGGGCTGCTTGGGCACACGGGCAGCGGCAAAACCACCCTGACGCGATTGCTGCTACGCTTGTACGATCCCACGGTTGGCACGCTACGGCTGGGTGGCGTTGATCTGTGCTGCGTGCCGAACGGTGATCTGCGGGCGCGGGTTGCAATCGTCACCCAGAATATTCAGTTGTTCAGCGCGACGGTGCGCGATAACCTGACCTTTTTTGATCAGGCCATTCCCGATGCACAGCTCATGGCGGCGCTCGACACGTTGGGTATGGGCGATTGGCTGCACACGCTGCCAAATGGCCTCGACACACTGCTGGCCTCGGGCGGTAGCGGGCTATCGGCTGGCCAGGCACAGTTGCTAGCCTTTGCACGTGCATTTCTACGCGATCCAGGGTTGATCATCCTTGATGAGGCCTCATCACGACTGGATCCAGCCACCGAGCGCCAACTCGAACAGGCGCTCGCACGGCTGCTCCACGGGCGCACCGCAATCATCATTGCCCACCGTCTGCGTACGCTTGAGCACGTCGATCAGATCATGATCTTGGAGGATGGGCGCGTACGCGAGCATGGGCTGCGCGCCGAACTCGTGCGTGACCCCGGCTCACGTTTTGTGCAGCTCCTGCAGGTTGGAATGGAAGATGCACTGGCCTAATGCATATGCAATTGTGATTCATTTGTGTAGGAAGGATCGATAAACCTGTATGCACTCACCAACTCAGCCAGCCACGATCCGATCCTCCTTATGGTATGTCGTGCGTTTGATCGTGTTTCGCCCAGGACTCTACCTGCTCAGCGCGCTAGGTATTATCAGCTTTTATGTGTGGCCGCTGATAACGGGAATCTTCATCCGTCAGATCTTCGATCAGCTTTCGAATCGCACGCTGCTTGCCAATGACGCTCGTGCGACGATCTGGGCGCTCGCGGGGGTGTTGATCGGTGTGGCTGTTGCCCATTCGTTTACGGCGCTCGCCTACCCGTTTGGCGAAAAAGCGGCCATGTTGATAGCCGACACGCTGATGCGGCATAACCTGCTGCGCTCTATTCTCGGGCGGCCAGGTGCAAACGCTCTACCGCCAGATTCATCGCCGGGCGAGACGGTCAGCCGCTTACGCGATGACATGGCGCATATCAGTATATTTATGACCTGGACGGCCGATCCGATCGGGCAGGCGTTGGCGTGTGGAATCGCGTTTGTCACGCTGGCGCGGATCGATCTGCGTATCACACTGTTTGGCTTTCTACCCTTGGTCGGCATCTTGGCCTTTGTCAATCTGTTGAACAACCGCATCCGGCACTACCGCAAGGCAAACCAGGAGTCGATCGGGCAGGTCACCGGGTTGCTCGGCGAGCTATTCGGCGCGGTGCAGGCGATCAAGGTCGCTGGGGTAGAACGGCATGTGGTGGCGCATCTGCAACGCATCAACGAAACCAGGCGGGCGGCGGCGCTGCGCGACCAACTGTTGAGCAATCTGATCAATGCGTTTTCGTTCGGCGCGGCCAACATCGCCACTGGCGTGTTGCTCATCCTGGCAGCCCAATCGTTGCAATCCGGCCAGTTCACGGTTGGCGATTTTGCGCTGTTCGCCGCGTACCTCGGCTGGCTGGCGTTCGTGATGGGCGCGGTTGGCGGCTACATGAAGCGCTACCAGCAGGTTGGTGTTTCGCTGCGGCGCGCAATCGAACTGTTGCAGGGTGCGCCTTCCAGAGTGCTCATACAGCATGATAACGATGTGCGAATGCGCGGTGCGCTGCCGACGATCTCCACCCCTAGCACCCATAATCATGTGCCGCTCCAAACACTCACAGTCACGGGGCTGACCTATCGCTACCCTGGCAGCCAGCACGGCATCGAGGCCATTGATCTACGCATCAAGCGCGGACAGTTCGTGGTGATTACCGGGCGGATCGGCAGCGGTAAAAGCACCCTGCTACGGGCACTGCTTGGGTTGTTGCCGCCGCAGGCCAGTGAGGTGCGCTGGAATGGCCGGCTTATCGATGACCTGGCAGCATTTATGGCACCGCCACATGTGGCCTATACACCGCAGGTGCCACGGCTGTTCAGCGAAACCCTGCGCGACAACCTGATGATGGGGCTGAGTGCAGAGACGACGAATATCGAAGGCACCTCCGAAAGAAACGGCGAACTGCTTCAGACAGCGCTCTACAAGGCGGTACTCGACCGTGATGTGCCGAAGTTGGATCACGGATTGGAAACTATGGTCGGGCCGCGCGGGGTACGGCTGAGCGGTGGGCAAATGCAGCGTGCCGCCGCTGCGCGAATGTTCGCTCGCCAGCCGGAGTTGCTGGTGTTTGACGACCTCTCGAGCGCGCTCGACGTTGAAACCGAGCGACTACTGTGGGATCGACTAGAGACAACAGCAGGCCACAGCACGGTCATCGCCGTTTCGCATCGCCGTGCCGCATTGCAACGCGCCAATTGGATCATCGTCCTCAAAGCAGGTCATATCGAGGCGCAGGGGTATCTCAATGATCTGCTCATCAGCAGCGCCGAACTGCGTGAACTCTGGCACACCGAAAAGGATCGTTGAACCATTCGGTTGCCGGATCGCCAAGCCCTGCCGATTTGAATGGATAAACCTGGGCGTGCGTGTGTCCCGTGTCATCTGGTAATACTGAGCGAGTACATTGTGATCGGTCACTGAACGTTTATCATCAAAGGAGACACCATTTTCATGCCCACACGACATGCACCCCGGCGTCGGCGCTTCATCGCTGTTCTGGCCCTAAGTCTCGCCTTCGCCCTCGCGGGGATTGCCACTGTCCGAACTGACCCTGCATCAGCATGGTCGCTCCCGCCTGGACTGACCGCACAACCCGACCTTGCTTCACCAGATGCGAAGTGGAGCACAGCCCCGATCTAGCGTTCCGCGCCTGCCTGTATCTGCAGGACATACCCGCACTGCTCAACGAGGCAACACCAGCCGAGCGCCAACAAATGATCAGCCAGTTGCTGACGCAGGTATATGGCAAACGGAGTGGGCTGGTTGCGTTGCGGCCAACGCGAATCGCAGCGCCGCTGTTTGTGGCAGCGGCGCAATCGCAGGCGTGGCTTTTAACGAAGGGGCGTGCTGGTGGGCCGGGTGGGGCTCGAACCCACGACCATCGGCTTAAAAGGCCGTTGCTCTACCACTGAGCTACCAGCCCAACCAAGTATATTATACCATAGGTTTTTCCTGGGTTGTGAGGAAAAGCGCATACTGCTGCTAGGTCGTCAGCAATACCTTGCCACTGGTTGCTCGGCTCGCCAATGCCGTATGTGCGGCAGATGCTTCGGCCAGTGGGTAGGATCGATCAATCCGTACATTCAGGCGGCCTGCTGCAATCAGATCAAATAGTTCACCAGCGCGAGCCAGTAGCTCGGCCCGATCCTGCACATAATGGCCAAGCGTTGGGCGTGTAAGGAACAGCGATCCTTTTGCATTCAGGATCTGTGGATCAAGTGGCGGTACGGCTCCACTCGATTGGCCATACAATATCAAATAGCCGCGTGGCCGTAGTGTTCCCAGGCTCTGGTCAAAGGTATCCTTGCCGACCGATTCATACACGACATCAACGCCGCGGCCGTTGGTCATCCGCCGGGCAACCTCGGCAAATTCGGTGTAGCTTGTCACTTCATCAGCACCCGCCGCCCTTGCGAACTGCGCTTTCTCTGCTGTCGAAACGGTGCCAATCACGGTGGCACCGCGCAATTTGGCAAGCTGGGTCAATAGTAATCCAACGCCGCCTGCCGCTGCATGAACAATGGCTGTGTCGCCTGGTTTGAGTGGATAGGTGCTGGCCGTCAAATAATGAGCGGTGAGCCCCTGGAGCATAACGGCTGCTGCAATGGTCAGATCAATGTCGGCTGGTACCGGCACCAACTTCCCGGCTGGCACGATTGCGTATTCTGCATAGCTGCCCAATTGCTGTGCATACGCAACCCGATCACCAACCTGTACTTCCTGAACATCTGCACCAATCGAATCCACAATACCAGCAGCCTCATTGCCTGGTATGAATGGGAGCTGGCCCTTGTACTGGCCACTGCGCTGGTAGATATCGATGAAGTTGACGCCCGACGCCGCGATTTTGATGCGCGCCTCGCCTGGGCCTGGTGTCGGAATTGGCACGTCTTCATAGGAAAGAACATCTGGGCCGCCATAGCTGTGAATACGGATTGCATGCATCGAATCCATCGATTCCCTCCATTTCAAAGGCCTACCAAACACCTGCCATAATCCCACTATACCATAGAACTGGCTGCGATTGCGTTCCATGGTATCATACGTTCGTTATCGCCTGGCCTGATCAATAGACTATAGAAGAACATCAAGCAGTGTTCGCTTGTTCATGCACAACGGAGCAGATGAACAAGAGTCGATGCTTACTTATTCTCTCTATTAGTACAAACAAGGAGACGCCAATGTCGGATGTCGTTCGTGTCGGGGTTGTTGGTGCTGGTGCAATCGCCCAGCGTGGCGTGCTGCCGCACCTCAGCCAACCCGATGTACAGGATCGTGTGCGCCTGGCCGCAATCTGTGATCCCGTGCCTGGCCGCGCCGAAGCCGCCGCAACCAAGTATGGAGTCGAACGCCACTTCCTCGAATATACCGATCTACTCAGCAATGGCGAGGTCGATCTTGTGACGATCTGTTCGCCAATTGGCCTGCACTATCAACAGGGACTCCTGGCACTGGAAGCGGGTAAACATATCCATTTCAATAAGACCATGACGACCACTGCTGCTGAGGCGACCGACCTAATCGAGCGTGCGGCGGCGCGCAATCTCAAGATCGTTGCTTCCCCAGGCGAAGTGCTGCGCCCACATAATCAGCAGATCAGGGAATTGATCAACACGGGTGCAATTGGAACATTATGCTGGGCTGTCTGTGGTGCAGCCTTCGGCACCTACCATCAGGATGAGGAATTCCGTAAGGGCGACGATATTCTCTCAACGGTCGATCCATCGTGGTATTTCCGCAAACCAGGCGGCGGGCCACTCTATGATATGACCGTCTATGCCCTGCATGGCCTGACAAGCGTGCTCGGCTCGGCCAAACGAGTCACGGCACTCTCTGGGGTGCGAATCTCCGAACGCGAGTTCCGCGGCGTTATGGTTCCCAGCGATGCCGACGACAACACCCTGATTCTGATCGACTTTGGCAACAACCTGTTTGCACTGGCCTATGGCACAGCTGCCGGCTCAGTATCGCACGGCTTTAGTGGCAGCTACTTTGGCACAAAAGGATCGATTATCGGGCTGGATCTGAATAGCAAGCCATTCGATTACCCAGGCCGCGATGAGGCCAATGCCCATCCAGAAGGTAATCAGATCATTCTGCCCCATGTTGTTGGATCACACCGCAGCATTATGGAACAGCATGTGTTCGAAGATATTATGCAGCTTGTCGATTGGGTTCGCGATGGCACACCAACGCCTGTAACTGCTGAACACGCCCGCCATGTGATCGAGATCATTGAGGCTGGCTACCGTGCAGCAGAAACTGGCCAAACCCAGGATCTGACGACGAGCTTTTAACCATAGCCGATAGCCCGATAATCAATAGACCAATAGACCGATAGCCAAATGTATCGGCTATCGGCTATCGATTATCGGCTATATAGTGAACCCCACCACCGGCCCATCGACCGATACCTGCACTCGCACCCCTGGTGCAATGCCATCACGCGGGCGAACCCGGGCCTGCAGCAGCGTTTGATCTGCCAAACGAATTGAGAGCAGTTGATCATGCCCATAGTAGATCACGCGCTCAATTATTGCCGCACTATCCCGTTCTGGCACAACCAGCAACCGTTCTGGGCGAATCATCACCTCAATTGGGCCATGCATGGGCTGGGTTAATTGAACAATACCAAGCGGGCTACTGGCCGTCGTACCATCAGCAAGCGCTGGCAGGAGGTTGGCTTCACCAACAAATGCAGCAATTCCGCGTGTCGCTGGTCGTTCGTAGACATCCAGGGGTGTGCCGAACTGCACCAACTGGCCGGCATCCATCACGGCGACAAGATCGGCAACACTCAGCGCCTCTTCCTGATCATGGGTCACAAATACGGTTGTTGTGCCAGCCATGCGAACAACACGCTGCACTTCTGCACGCATCTCGCGACGCAGTGCTGCATCCAGGTTAGCAAATGGTTCATCAAGCAGGATGATTGGCGGATTGGGTGCCAACGCTCGCGCCAATGCGACCCGCTGTTGCTGGCCGCCAGAGAGTTGATGTGGGTAGCGCACTCCAAGCCCGCCAAGATCAACAAGTTCGAGCATCTCGCGCACACGGCGTTGCTGTTCCTGGCGAGCAACACGATTGATTCCAAAGGCAATATTTTCATGCACCGTGAGATGTGGAAACAGTGCGCCATCCTGGAATACGAGGCCAACCTGGCGTGATTCAGGCGGCACCCAGGTACTGCGCCCAGCCACAGGCTTGCCAGCTAGCCGAATCTCACCCTCATCAGGGGTTTCGAGTCCGGCAATCAGACGCAGTGTGGTTGTTTTACCACAGCCACTTGGCCCAAGCAGAGCGACAAGCGCCTGCTGCGGTATCGCTATTGTGATCGCGCTCACCGCTGCCGTTGGCCGATCATAGCGCTTCGTCACACCAATTAATTCAATCACTGTATCCTGCATTATGTCAATTCAATATCAGCAAGCACTGGGTAATGATCGCTTGGATAGTATGGCGGGTTCTCATCGCGAATAATCCCGCAGTGTTGTGCGGTGAGGCCACGGGTGAGCACCCAATCGATCCGTTCGATCCAGCCGGTTTTGTGTTTGCGATCACGGCCAACAAACCCATGGAAGGTATATGACTCGAGGCCATCCTGCTCACCAACCGACAGGAATGCATCGATCAATCCTGCGTTGGCAAACACCTGGTAGGGCGGCGTTCCTGGATCACAGTTAAAATCGCCAGTCAGAATCAGTGGCTCATCTGGCTGTGCAATCGCTGCAAGCTGGTTCATAATCAGTTTGGCCCCTTCAACACGCGCCTGTTTGCTGATATGATCGAGATGGGTGTTGAGCAACAGGAAGCTCGCATCGCCCTGAATTGCTGAATGGCTTGCAGAAATCGGCTGGAAACGCGCCCATTGGGCCGAACGAATACAGGCCGTCTCCCAGGATTCTGAATGGCGCAGTGGTGTGGTGCTCAACCAAAATCCGCCAACACCGCACAGCCGCAGCACCGCCGGGTTCCAGGCAATAGCAGGGTATTCGAACGGCTCATTATTGCCATAGCGTGGGCCAAGGCTCCAACGATAGTTCGCAAGTTCGTACTGATACACCGCCATATTGCCATCCTGAAATTCCTGAAAACCAATCACATCCGGTGCATGCCTTCGGATTGTTGCTACATTCAGGGCGGCGCGCTCAGGCCAGAAATTCACGCCATCGCGCTTCCAATAGGCCCCACGTATATTGAATGTCATAACCCTTAGGTTCATTATTGCCTCTCGCCACGCGGCCCACGATTCAATGCCGCCAATGAGGTGCGTGCAATCCCTTCTGCATCGAAATTAGCGGGATTCAGCCATGCCTCAAAATTCGCTCGCACGGCCGGCCATTCGTAATCAAGCAACGAAAACCAGGCGGTATCACGGTTCTTGCCCTTTACCACCATATGCTGGTAGAAGGTGCCTTCGTAGCTAAAGCCAAGCCGAGCCGCAGCACTGCGCGATGCCTGATTGAGTGCGTTGCACTTCCATTCCAGCCGCCGATAACCAAGGGCATCAAAGGTATGCTGCATCAGCAGGAACAGTGCTTCGGTGCTCTGGCGCGTGTTCTGCAAGAATGGCGCAAACCAGATATGGCCAATTTCCAGTGAACCATTGGCAGGCGCAATATTCATAAATGTGACCATGCCACCTGCACGGTTGCTCGCACGATCCCGAACCGCAAAAAACAATGGATCGGTACTCGCTGCACGCCCCTCCAGCCAGGCACGCATGAGCGCTTCGCTGGCAAATGGCCCATATGGCAGGTAATCCCACACCCGTGCCCCAGCCTGATCCGCATGCGTTGCTCCAAACAAATCTGCACCATGGGCATGCGGGTCAAGCGGCTCCAGACGCACTGTTACGCCCTCAAGGGCAGCTCGTTCTGGCCGTCGACCATCCAGCACTGGTGTTACGATTTCTCCACTAATTGCTCGTTCTGGCAATGGTTGGTTCTGTATCATCCTGGAACCTCCTGGTCTAGTTCATTGTTGTATGCAGAGGGTAGCTGATTTGCGTGACCTATGCAAGCGCGGCCATCTCAGCCGATAGCCAACAGACCAAGAGACCGAAAAATCTGCGGAAATATGTGGCAATCTGCGGATAACTACCGGATTAAAACCCGCTGATCGCCCTGTGCTACAATATCCATCGTATAGCATAGTGAGAACATAATGACACACACATCCGCACCATGGGAAGAACGCTGGCACCCACTGCGTGAAGAATGGGTGATTGTCGCCGCCCATCGCCAGAGCCGCCCCTGGATCGGTGAGACTGTGAATACCCCTGAGCCACATATTCCCCACTATCTGTCGGATTGTTATCTGTGCCCCAGCAACACCCGCGTCGGCGGGGCAAGTAACCCAAACTATAGCGGCGTTTTTGTCTTCGACAACGATCATCCGTGTGTTGGGCCGGATGCACCAGAGTTTACGCCACCCCCAGCTCCATATCGTGCCCGCCGCGCCAATGGCCTGGCCCGCGTGATCTGCTATGATCCCCGCCACGATCTGACCGTCGCAGAGATGGAAACTGTCCAGATCGGCGCAATTATCCAAACATGGCAGCGCGAGACGCATGATCTGAGCATGCGCCCGGAAGTCAATCAGGTGCTGATCTTCGAGAATAAAGGCGCGGTGGTTGGCGTTTCCAACCCGCACCCACACGGCCAGATCTATGCAACTAATTTCACCTGGAAGACCTTCGATACCGAGCGGGAGGCGCAACAGCGCTACAATGCCGAATGCGGGCGATCACTCTTCCAGGATATTATTGCCGCCGAACAACAGGATGGCAGGCGAATTCTGTTCGAGGATGCGCACACAATTGCCTTTGTGCCCTATTTCGCTCGCTATGCCTATGAAGTGTATATTGCCCCAAAGCGCAGTGTGCCGCATATTCATGCCCTCAACGAGAGCGAAGTTGCCAGCCTTGCCCAGGCACTCAAATATGTGACCGTACGCTTCGATAATCTGTGGCGACAATCCTTCCCATATGTGATGCCAATCCATCAGGCACCAACCGATGGCGGCGATTATCGCGATTTTCATTGCTTCATTGGCTTCCTACCGCCATTACGAAGGCCCAATACCCTGAAGTATCTGGCTGGGCCGGAAATCGGCGGCGGCAACTTCCTGAGCGATACTGCCCCCGAGGAAAAGGCAGCCGAATTGCGCGCCCTCCCAACAACACACTATCGATCTGACACGGTGACACGGTGAACCCTGACACGGTGACGGGCTGACACGGTGACAGATGCTCGATTGAAGTGGTACAAGGCTAATCAAGCACATTCACCTGGTCACCGTGTCACCTGATCAAGGGCTGTCACTTAGTCAAAAGAAGGAACACTCAATGACCCTCAATCACAACCAATTGCTCACACGGATTCGCAGTATCCACGCCGCCATCCGTGATGCCGTGGTTGCCGCCTGTGAACAAACCGCACTCGAACAGTTGTCTGCGGCGGTTGGTGACGATGCCGGTGATACCATTTTCGCTATTGATCGGGTTTCGGAAGAAACGCTGCTGCATCATTTTGCAGAACTGGCCGACACATGGCCATTGGTGTTGATTGCCGAAGGTCTAGGAACGAGTGGCGTCGTTGTGCTGCCAGCAGGAACATCCGAGGAAGCGGCGCTGCTGCGCGTGATTGTTGATCCAATCGATGGAACTCGTGGCCTGATGTATCAGAAGCGGCCAGCCTGGATCTTGACCGGTGTTGCCCTAAATCATGGCCCGCAAACGAACCTGACCGATATTGAGATCGCGGTGATGACCGAGATTCCATTAGTCAAACAGCATCTCTGCGATAGTTTCTGGGCAATTGCTGGCCATGGCACCCAGGGCGAGCGCTTCAATCGGCTGACGGGTGCAACTCAGATTCTCATCCCACAGCCATCACGGGCAACAACCATTGCCCAGGGGTTTGGCATGATTGCACGCTTCTTCCCCGGTGGCCGCGATATTCTGGCCGCTGTCGATGAAGCCGTGATCGAGCGTGTGCTCGGGCCGCAACCACCAGGAAGGGCATTGGCCTTTGAGGATCAGTATATCTCGACCGGCGGGCAATTGTATGAACTGCTGATGGGCCATGACCGGTGGATTGCGGATCTGCGGCCACTGCTGGATCGCGTATTGGCAAAACGCGGGCGGGCGCTTGGGCTGTGTTGCCATCCCTATGATCTCGCCACCGAACTCGTGGCCCGCGAAGCAGGCATTGTCGTCTGCGATGCCCACAATGGCCGCCTCAGCGCACCACTCGATGTCACCACCGACATGGCCTGGATCGGCTATGCCAACCCTGCCATCCGCGATCTCGTCGCCCCGGCACTAGCAACATCTCTACGTGAGGCAGGGTTGCTTGAATGATGGATCGCCCATCTCACCACGCCACCCTTCGCCTCCGCAGGCTGATGATCTATTACATGTTAATCGGGGAGGGTTCGGCGGTGTGTATGGAGTGCGGCAGCCATGCTGCCGCAGCGCAAGCATGGCTTGCGCACTCCACATCCGCGCCTTTAGGCGTCAGGTGCAATCTCCCCGAATAATTGCTCAATCTCCATAAGCCTGCGGCTATAGGTAATCATTTCGCTCGTTCACCGGACGGGTTGACCCGCCTTGAACTCACATTCTGACTCCTGACTCCTGACTCCTGACTGCCACATCACCCCTGCGCCGCCAGCGTTCGCGCAATCTGATCAAGGTGCCCTGCACCATGGCGAGCATAGCTCCGCAGAATATCGACCGGAGTCATTGGGCCATATTCGGGGTGTTGGCCAGTTCGCTGCCATTCATCCACCGTCAGGCTATCGAACAGTGCGACCCAGCGGGCATGCAGGCCGCGCAATAATTGCAGCGAAACCTCAAGATCGGGATGGTTGGCATCGGCGCGATCAGCCCAGGCATCCTGGTTGTAGGGCTTGAGCTGTGGGTTATCTTCTGTCAGGATCAGCTTCAGCCGAATAAAAGCATTCATATGTGAGTCGCCAAGATGATGGACATTCTGCGCCACACTCCACTCGCCAGCTAATGGATGCGCCAGCAGTTGTTCTGGTGTCAGGCCTGCCACGAGTTCGGCAAGCTGATCGGGAAGATTGGCGATCTGGCCGGTCAGATCGATACGCTCAGTCAACGAAAGATTCTCCATCAGATGCTCCTTATTTCGTATTTGTATACTGTGGGCTGAAGCGGCGCAACTATATGCTATGACGCCTGCTTGGGTCTTGGTCGGTATATTATACCGATATAACGGGAATCGCCAAACTAGGCAATGCCATCACAATAGAGTACCTCAGATCAGCCCTGAATTGACAACCTCTTTTGTCCGACGACCGTGAATGCTGTCACAGCACAGAAGAATCGTCCATCGCGATCGGCTTCCTTTAGGTCGTTGATCCACATCTGCGCATCAGTCGCCGTGATGCTACCGGAACATTCCAGCGTGGCCTGCTCCAGCGGCAGATCGCACCCCTCGGCCCAGGCTGCTGCAAAGGTTGCTTCATCGAGATTGGAGCGCGCATGTTCGAGATTCTGCGCATATTCGGTATCAGTGACGATCACATGCTGGGCACCAATGACGCTGAGTGTTTGGGTGACGGCTCCAAGCCATCGTACAGCCTGGGGAGCAGCAACCAATCCAGCCAAGCCCACGAGGCTTTCCGCTGAACCAATCGTGCGGCCAATGCTGTCGTTTACGATGAGGCTTTCACGAAAGAGTGCTTTTGCGCGTTCATGATTTCCTTGTCGTAGGACAACATAGCCTCATCGGTTCAGTGCATTGTAGAGATTCGACTTATCCCCAATCGCTCGACGCAACTCAAGTGATTGTTCATAATACTGGCATGCAGCCTCAAGATGCCCCTGCTCGTAGGCAATCCTACCCAAATGCCCAAGTGGCAGGGAAATACCCCATGGATCATCCAGTTTCTGCCAGAGCGCGAGGCTTTCTTCGAGCCAGGAGCGGGCCACCTCAAATTGTCGTTGATACAGTTCAATTTCGGTACTGTAGCGAACACCACCCGATGAACATGTAAAGGTTGAACTATACACCCTCAGAAGATATTGGCACGCTCGCTTTCGCACGAACAGGCGTGGCCGATTTCGGCGCAGCGAAGACAGTGCTCATAATGCGGAAGACGGTCAGGAACAGCACGCTCCCACCAGTACCCCAGT
Organism: Chloroflexales bacterium; assembly: GCA_038214135.1. Taxonomy (GTDB): domain Bacteria; phylum Chloroflexota; class Chloroflexia; order Chloroflexales; family Roseiflexaceae; genus JANLSE01. Next base: position 37,495 of record JBBQSD010000004.1, read on the forward strand.
AGATGAGATTGCTCCACCACTGGCTGGTATCGGTGCCGCTAAAGATACCGTGTGCCAGCGATCCGACGAACAGCACGAAACTCAGGAAATGGATCAAGCGCCACACATTCCGCCCGATCTCCTTACGCACATAGAAACTCAGCCCAACCAGCGCCATCACATATAGGCTCATCTGACCAAAAGCAACCCACAATGGGCGATAACTGCCGCCATTAAACGGAATCAGCAACTGCGCTAGTGTATAGGCCATGTAGTGATCACCAAGCAGCACCAATGCATGAAATAGCGCAAACGCGAGTCCAAGCAGGCTGGCATGTTGATGCAGATCGAAGGCAATCGGGCCACCCGGCCAGATCCGCGCCGCCTTGCTGGTCATCAACAGCCCAAAGATCATCGCCAGCCATAACAATCCATAGGCAACAAACGCACTCGAACGCGCCAAATACCAATAGGCTTTTGGTTCCGTTCCAAGCAGCGAATTGACCATACCCGGCAACCAGGTAGGCAAAATTACTGTCGCCGCAAGCGCTCCAGCAATAGCAGCGAGTAAAATCATTATGATCGTTTGGAACGACATTGCTGGCGAAAGTGTATCAAGCTCATCCATCGTGTACCTCATTAACTATTTCATTCAATAGCTGTATCGTAGCAGCCTACCCTTGGAATAACATTGGAGCAGCCCTCGGCTGCTCCAATGTTTCTTCTATCTCTTGTTATGCTGAGTCCTGGTTTATCACGCAGGCACATGATCAGCACGACAATCGGCACAGGTGCCTGTCAGAATCAGGTGGTTGAGCTGTGCCTCAAAGCCAAATCCAGAAAGAATCGATGCGCGCAGGGTGCCGACAATATCGCGGGGGATGTGCGTGTGGCGGCCACAATGCTCGCAGACGAGATGGTGGTGATCGGCACCACTCTGGTGATATTCGAAACGCTGACGCCCGCCCGCCATATCGACTGGCGCAATCAGGCCAACTTTCTGAAGCCAATGCAGTGTGCGATAGACAGTCGCAATATCGAGCGATGGCTGTTGGGGAACAACAGCGGCATGAATTTCTTCGGCAGTAAGAAAACGCGGACTCTCACGGATCACGCGCAACACCAACAGGCGCTGCGATGTCATGCGGTACCCCTGGCTCCGTAGATCGGCTACTTCATCGTGCTCGTGCATCCGCGCCTGCTCCTCAACCTGTTTAGTTATGATTAGTTCGTCCATTCCTGAAGTGTACGCCGTAGGGCCATTATCGTCAAACAGACGAGTATTCAGAAGGCAGAATAATGCACTGCAGATGTGGAATGCGCAAGCCAGGCTTGCGCGGCGGCAGCATGGCTGCCGCATTCCAAAAACGATGCCCGATGTTAATTGTTATAATTTACAAGGTACTGCAACAAGGCTCTATCACACAGCTCCTGGCTCCGTACGGACGCGATGCATCGCATCGCTCCTAACCCTTCGCTCCTGACACCTCACGAAATTCCTCACGCAGCGATTCTGCATCCCAGCCCGCATCACGCTCCAACCCGCGATCCTGGCGATCCGAGAGCAGCACCTGCTCAAGCTCTTCGATCCGTTGGCGCGCCGCGCTGAGGTATTCGCCCTGTTGCGCACGTATCGCCGATAATTCATGCAGCGAACGATCATCATGCAACCGGAAGGTTTGCGCAGCACGATGCGCCTGGTGTGCTCGGAAGCCAAGTTCGTGCAGGGCATCGGTGCCCATGCGTAACGCCGTGTCGAGCGCCTCACGATAGACATATTCGACGCCTGCTTCAATCAGTTGATGGGCATCGCCCCAATCGAAGGCCCGCGCCATAATCTTGATATGCGGGAAATGGGTCTTGACCGTATGCACCAACTCAAGCGTCTTCTCGGGTGTATCAAGCGCCATCACCAGCAGTTTCGCCTGTTCCGCACCAGCGGTATGCAGCAGATCATAGCGCGTCGCATCGCCATAATAGACCTTCAGGCCCAGCTTGCGCAGCAGCTCAACCCGATCCGAATCAATATCAAGCACGGTTGTTGGCACACCATTGGCCCGCAACAGCCGCCCGACAGTCGAACCAAAGCTACCAAACCCGGCAATGATCACCGGCCCCTGCTGATCAATAACATCGGCTTCCCGTTCCACCCGGTTGCGATCCGCAAAGCGCGGCTGAACAACCCGCTCATATACCAGCAACAGCAATGGCGTCAGCACCATCGAGAGCGCAACTGCGGCAACCAGTGGCCCACTGATCGCTGGCTCCAACACACCATTCTGATCGGCGAAGGAGAACAGCACAAAGGCGAATTCACCAACCTGGGGCAGTGCAAAAGCAAACAGCAAACCTTGATCGAGGCTCAAGCGGAACACTTTCGCCAGCCCAAACAGAATCGCAAACTTGACGGCCATGATTCCGGCCACCAGCCCGGCAATCAGCAATGGCTGGCCAAGAATGAGTGCAAAATCCACCGATGCTCCAACGGCAATAAAAAATAACCCCAGCAGCAAGCCCTTGAATGGCTCGATATCACTCTCGAGTTCGTGGCGATATTCACTATTTGCCAGCACAACGCCAGCCAGAAATGTGCCCAACGCCGGACTCAGGCCAACCAGTGTCATCAGCAGTGCGATACCAATCACAAGCAATAATGCCGCAGCGGTAAACACCTCGCGCAGGCGCGCTCCGGCAATCGCCCGCAATGCTGGCCGCACCAGAAAGCGCCCCGCCACTATAATTGCCGCAACAGCTCCAAGCACCGCCAGCGTCTGCGCCCAGGCCGGTAATGCGCTGATCAGCGTCTGTGCGCCATGTTGACCCTCGGCAGTGTGCCCATCTATGCCACCAACCGCCAGCAGCGGGAAGATCGCCAGCATCGGAATAACGGCAATATCCTGGAACAGCAGCACCGCAAACGCACTCTGGCCAGCATCCGTCTTCAGTTGGCCCTTTTCTGCAAGGCTCTGCAGCACAATCGCCGTCGATGAGAGCGACATGATCATGCCGATGGCCAGCGCAGCCTGCCATGGCAAACCAAGCAACAGCGCCAAACCAGCAACAACCAGCGCTGTCACCAGTACTTGCAATCCGCCCAACCCCAGAATCGGTGCCCGCAGCCGCCAGAGCAGCGCCGGTTCCAGTTCGAGACCAACCACAAACAGCATCATCACCACGCCAAACTCGGCGAAGTGCATCACATCCTCGCCGCCCTCACCAACCAGCCGCAAGCCAAATGGGCCAATGATAATTCCAGCGATCAGATAGCCCAACACCGAGCCAAGCCCAAATCGCCGCGCCAGTGGCACAATCGCAACAGCCGCGGCTAGGTAGATAAATGCCTGAAAAAGCTGTTCACTGCTCATCGATCCGCATGCTCCAGGCGCGCACCCAGCGCCACATTCAGGGTTGGTTGGTCAATCAGCGTATTAATATCGATCCGATCATCGCGTAGCAATTCAAGCAAGCGGCGATACTGCACAGCAATCTGCTCAATCGATGCTAATGTCATCTGGTGCGTCCCGTGAATCATATATGGCGGCAGTACAACCATCTTGCACAGCCGAAAGGATTGCTCAACCGGCAAGAGGAATTCGCGCATCGTGAAACGATTATAACCCTCGTGCTGATAGGCCATCGCGCCACCGCCGGTTGTGACAAGACTCAGCACCCGTTTGCCATGCAGCATATTCCCTTGTGAGCCATACGCCCAACCATGCTCAAGCACCAGATCAAGCCATTGTTTGAGGATCGCCGGGGTACTGTACCAGAACATGGGATGTTGCAGAATCAGCAGATCGTGTTCCAACAACAACGCCTGCTCGCGCGGCACATCGATATTGAAATCGGGGTAGTGTTCATATAAATCGTTGAACGTAATGCCAGTAAGCCCAGGCACCTCACGCAACAAGCGGCGATGCACCCGCGATTTTTCCAGCGCTGGATGGGCAAATAGAATCAACACTCGCGCCATAGGCTCCAATCCGTATCTGGTAAGGGCGGTTCGCGTACGGGCAGTTCGCGAACCGCCCCTACTTCAATAATTTATAGAAAAAGGCCGTCGTATGCCGCACACCATCGGCGCTGCGGGCATATTCGGGAATCACACCAGCACGAATATAGCCCATGTGCAGATACAGATGCTCCGATGGATCGCCAGCTCGCGTATCCAACACCAGTGTCGTGCGACCAATACTGCGTGCAATTCCTTCGAGCGCTTGCATCAATGCCCGCCCAATACCACGCCTGCGGCTGTCTGTATGAACCAGCAATTTGGCCACTTCGGCGCGGTGGCTACCATTCGCACGGCCTGCCAGATCCAGCTGAACCGTCCCAACCAATCGGCCCTGATCACGGGCGATCAGCAGCATTCGCAATGGCCCACGCAATGCCAAAACCACACTCTGCCAATAGTCGCTGGCATCTGTATCACTCAGCGGCGGCAAAAACCCCACCGATGCACCATTCGTAACGGCATCCTGCAATAATCCCACAAGCTCTGGAATAAGCATCTCAGCCTGTGTAGCGTCAATCTGCTCGATCTGCACCTGCGTACCAGCACTACGGCTGAGTTCCACCAATACCGCCAGCGCCTGCTCGCGCCGTTCCCATGGCACAAACACATGATCATGATAATAGGCCGCAATCATATTCGCGCTTATGTCAACACTTGCGAGTGCGCTGCTCACTGCTGCCGTCAGGCCAACTGCGCTGAGTGCCGAATGAACCATTAGCGTGATGCATGCCCAATCATCGCCAATCGTCAGGCCAAGGCGTAGCGCATCGGCTGTTGCCAGTATCAGGGTAACACCCTCTTCCTCGCGAAAGACGCCAAGCGGCTCTGCATCCAGCACCGCATAATCGCCCCTTGTCACCGTGCAGAACATATATGGCTGTTCACGCAGATGTGGGCGCAATGTTCGCAGCAGCGTAGTAAGGTCAGTCTCGCCAGACATGCAGTATGCCTCCGATCATAGCCGATAGCCGATAGACCGATAGCCGAAAACCTGTATCGTTACCGCTCCTGAAAGCTGAAAGCTGAGAGCTAGGCAACCACGCACACCAGATTGCCCGCCAGCCAGAAGGGTGGCAGCCATGCTGGTGCAATCGAGAGTGGTAGCACCTCATCGGCAAGCGTAATCCCCAACGACGTTCGCATCCATTCGCGCCGAGCAATGATCCGCACCCATAGCTCCGGGTAGTGCGCCGCAAGCTCTGCCCGTAGTGTCACATCGGCAATCGCCACGCTATCCTCACAGTTCAGCGTCCATCCATCCGGCATTGGGGTCGGGATAATATCGCATTGTAGTGCCATGCCAGAAGCGATCTGATCGGAACTACCAGGCCGAATCGGCGTGTGCGTCCATTCATCAACCGCAATCAAATGGCCAGGGTTGAGTGCTGGGCGGAAGGATGCGCCATCGAGTGCATGCAACACTGCCGTATTGATCGAATCACCAGTTGCGCCAATCCGCAGGGATTGCCACCATGTCGCAATCGCCCGAAAATACGGGATGACATAGCTACTCACAAAGGCAGCATCCGGGGTGGATTGTAATAACCCGGCTCTGCAACACAGGCTCCCGCGGTAGCCAACTGCCGTTGTGACGCCATCGCCCTCGGCCAGGAACCGCGCACTAGGGCTACGCAGGCCAACAATCGGCCCACGGCCACCCGAGAGCATGACATGGCAGCTCAGCGGTTCGCCCTGATAGCCCATCAACCCAACCGCCTCATACTCGGTCATCTCTGGGCAAGCTCCCTCAACGATCCGCAGCACCGCCATTGATGCTCGTTCGGCTGCCCAGGCATACTGGGCAATCTGTGCGGCCCCATTACGGGCCTTCATTCCATGGCCTGGATGCATCAGCAGTGCCGTCACATCACGCACAATCCCTGTCGGCCCAGCCAATCTTCGCAGCAGATCCACAAGTAAGGCCGGAACAAAAGCCGGCGTGGCGAGATCATCGTCCTCGCCTGCCTCAAGGTATTTCCAACCAACAACGCCGATCTGCATGCCACTACCGATTCCCAGGCTTGCCAGCATATCGATCAATCGTGGAGCCTGATCACGCGGTTGGCCCATGAGACTGAGCGACTGCGCCAGCATGATGTCGAGTGGCAGCGCGGCCTGGGAAATATAGCCCAAGCCCTCATTGCCAACCATCAACACCCGACGGCCAGCAGGCCCGAGTGCTAGAATAGCCTCCTCAAAACGTGGGTCGAAGTTCGTCAGGAACACAAGATTAGCGGCATGCTCACGGTCGCCATACACAATCACCCAATCAACACCGGCAGCAGCATACAGTTCAGTCAATCGGCGATCATATTCGGTTGCTGCAACATCTGGGCATGTCGGACCGATCTCCAGTTCCAGGGCTTCGACCTCGCGAAGAATGATGTTCATAGTTTACTCCTTGTATTGATGCCGCTACGTCCGGCTGGTATTGCCGCTGTGCGCGGTAGGCAGTCGGGGGTGAACCGCCACCCCTAACACCCCCCGGCCAGGGCCTTGCCCCTGAACCCTGAATGGATGTTGGTGGTTTCCTGTCGGGGCGTATTGCATACGCCCGTACCCTAGCCCTAGACGCTCCACCGGAGCGTCTCTACCCTGACTTCTTGGTTCTTGGTCATTCTGACTCCTGACTCCTGACTCCTATCCCCTCGCTAGGCAATCTTCCCCCAACACCACATCCAGCGTCTCCACCAACCGATCCGCATCCTGTTCTGTGTAGATCAGTGGCGGCTTGATCTTGAGCACATTATGCAGCGGGCCATCGGTGCTGATCAGAATGCCATAATCGCGCATGCGATTAGCAATATATGCTGCCTCCCAATCGGCAGCTTCTAGGGTGGCTCGATCCCGAACCAGCTCAACCCCCACCATCATGCCCAGGCCGCGTACATCACCCACCAGCGCATGCCGCCCGAGCAGTTCGCGTAGCCCTGCCAGCATCCGGTTGCCAACCTGTAGCGCTCGCGCCTGCAAGCCTTCCTGCTCAATCACATCCAGCACTGCCTGGCCGATGGCACACGAAACTGGGTTGCCGCCATAGGTATTAAAGTATTCCATGCCATTATTGAATGCTGCCGCAATCGCGGGCGTTGTGACAACCGCACCGAGTGGGTGGCCATTGCCAATTGGCTTGCCCATCGCAACAATATCGGGAATCACGCCCTGTGTTTGAAAGCCCCAGAAATGGCTGCCAACCCGCCCGAAACCAACCTGCACCTCATCGGCAATGCAGACCCCACCAGCGGCCCGAACAATCGTATAGATTTCGTTGAGATACCCATCTGGTAGCACAATCTGGCCGCCACAACTGAGTAGCGATTCAATAATGAAGCCAGAAAGGCCGCGCCCCTGCGCCTGAATGCCTTCGATGATCGGGCGAATCTGACGGGCATAGCTACGGCCAGCATCTGGATCTGTTGCTTTCAATGGCCCACGATACACATCTGGCATCGGGGCTTTGTGCGCCCAGGCCGCCAAACCATTGCCGCCCGGCCCTTCACTTTTGTACGGGCTCATATCGATCAGCGTATTCGTATTGCCATGATACGCTCCATCCGAAACGATCAGATCTTTCTGGCCAGTAGCTGCTCGCGCTAATCGAATGGCAAGCTCGGTTGCCTCGCTGCCCGAACAGACAAAATAGCAGACACTCAGTGGATCTGGTAGCGTCGCGGCCAGCCGCTCGGCATAGCGCAGCAATTCCGCATGCAAATAGCGCGTGTTGGTGTTCAAGACCGCCATCTGGCGCTGCCCGGCCCGCACAACATGCGGGTGCTGGTGGCCAACATGCGGCACATTATTCACAGAATCGAGATATGCTCGCCCATCGGCATCATACAGATGCTGCATAAAGCCACGCACAATATGCAATGGCCGCCGATACGAAACGCTCAGATTAAAGCCAATGCGATCCTGGCGCTCATTCAGCATTGTCGGAATAGTTGGCTGTTCTGGTGGAAACACTGTTTGTGGCACCCCAATGATCAGGTTCGGATCGGGGCATAACCCCAGCCACAGCGCCCGCTCACTTGGCCGCGCAACACCCGGAAACTCACCATCGCGCTCGAGCATGTCACCAATGATCTGGAGGTGCAGATGCGCAGGCCAACCACCATTGACCTCAAACTCACCGATTGTTGCGATCTGCTGCCCGCCAGTAATGGCTTGCCCGACATGCAAACCAGCCAAACTGACCCGGCTGAGATGCCCATATAATGTGTAGAAGGTTGGCAAATCGGCAATCTCATGGCGCAGAATAATCGTCGGGCCATAATCCAAGGCTCCAGTGTTATCGCGCAGGCTGTGAACCACACCAGCAAATGGTGCAAAGACCGGCGCACCAGCCCTTTGGAACAGATCCAGGCCAACATGCAACGTCCGCCATTCCGGGCCATCGTTTCCCTCTGCACGAAACATGGGCGCACGATAGATCAGACGCGGCTCGTTATAGCACCCAATCCCAGTTGATGCACCAGATCGCCGCATCCAACCAAAAATCGCTGCATCCATATCGTGGGAATCGCTGAAATCGGCCAGATTGCCAAGATCGAGGCTGCCAATACTCAGATCGAGTACCAGCACATGCGATGAGCTTGGATCGGGCTGGACGACGGGCGCAAAGCTGGGTTGATTGGCCGCCAACCAATCGGTAACAGCAGCCATCGCTGGCCAGGGCGCAAGATTACACGCCTGCCGAAAGCGTGCCTCGGCCCACTGTGGCGGCACACTCGCTAATTGTTCCAGCAGCGCCCAGGCTGGCCGCGCACTGATCTGCAAATACTGGTTATCCGGCTCGATCTGCTGCTGATACGAAGCGTTAACAACGCTGACCGCCAGGCGCGTGCAGATCAACGGGAACAGCAGCGCAATCTCACGCTCAGTCAGAGGCAGCGCCTGATGGTAGCCAACGACAAGCTCGGCTGCGGCGGCCAGCGGATCGGGTTTGTCGAGCATTGCGTAGGCCGCCGCAATCGCGATTTCTGCTACAGTAATCGTTTTCAGCATGTCGCCAAAATCGATCACACTGATACGCAGATCACTGGTACCATTCCCAGAAACCAACACATTGTAATCATTGGCATCGTTATGAATCACACTCTGGCGCAGATCAGCCAGCTGTGGCAGAATATCCTGCTCAAACCGATCCAGGATACTCGTTACAAGTATGCGCCGCTGTGGATCGGTAATCGCATCGAGGTACTCACACGCCCACAGTGCCTGGAGCACATCCCACTTGAGTGATCGGTTGGCCGCCGGGTGATCAAACGTCAACAGCGCCCGATCCAGTTCGCCGAGAATCCAACCCAATTTGGCAAGCATCGCTGGCGAGTGCGGCCGCGATTCGGCCATGAGGCGGCCTGGCACAAACGTCATCAGCCGAACGAGATGCTCGGCACCATCGTGGCCAATAGCGCTTCCAACCAACGCCCCATCACTGGTTCGCACAATCCGTTGGAACAGCAAATGCGGAGCGTATTGGGCTAGGTGATCGAGTGCCGCACTCTGCATCTCCAGCAGATCAGCATCCTCACCAGCATGAGCAATCCGCAACACATAGTCCGCACCATCGGCAATGGTCAGGCGGAAGTTCTGGTCGTATTCACCCGGTAAGGGTTGAGCAGTCGCCAGCAGGCGATATAATTCGGAGGCGATAGCCGATGCATCGGCAGCATCAAAGGTTGGCGGGCGGTGTGAAACAGCAACCACAGCAGGCTCCTCTTGTTACAGAGAGAAATGGCGTGATTGTGCATGTGTAACCGCAGAGGGCGCGCTTGTCAAACGGAGAACCAAGAACCAAGTATTCAGGAGTCAGGAGTCAGAATACCAAGAACTCAATACCGGAACAACTGAACAAAAATCAAGAGCCAGGCCGTAGGGTGCGGATCTATGTGTCTGCCCAAATACATGCCTGGCCGCTGGAGGGTGCGGGAACCGGGTGCCCTCTGGGCGGGAACGGTTCCCGCGAAAACCTGCCTGAGCGCATTAAGGAATATTAAACGGGCTTGTCGATATCAACTGGAACAGGGTTGGGCCATAGTTCAACACAATCAACACAACCGATATCGCCAGCCATGGCTTCCAGCGATCCAGAATAACCGGGCCATCCTCTGGGCCAGATGCCGCCTTCGACCAGGGGATCTGGTAGTCTGCATCGGTCGCTGGCTTCTTGGAGGTCAATGTCAATACCATGTTCAGATAGAACAAAAATGCACTCACGAACATGATCACCGCGCCAATACCAACATACACAAGCAATGCCGACCACTCTGGCTTCAGATAGGGCGCAGCACCAATATCAGTTCGGCGCGGCATGCCCATCAAACCAAGGGTGTGCATGAAGTGGCTGAAGAGCGACATCCCAACGAACCAGGTCCAGGCTTGCGCCAGTGCCAGTTTCTTGCTGAACAACTGCTTGCCGGTGATAATCGGTACGAGCCAATAGGCCACCCCCATGAACGAGAGCGTCACTGCTGTGCCAACCGTCAGGTGGAAGTGGCCCGATATCCAGGATGTGTTATGCACCACCAGGTTCATGTTATAGGAAGCATTGATCAATCCGCCTGCTCCGCCAAAGGCGAACAGGATCATCGCCAGTGCTTGAGCGGTGAAGGATGGTTCATTCCATGGCAATGCAAACACCCAGGCCAGCCAGCCCTTGCCACCACGTGCCCGCCCACCGATTTCGAGCGATGCAACCACATTGAAGAATGTCAGTAGGCTGGGGAAGAACACACCAAAGGTAAAGATCGCATGCACAAGCTTCCAAATCTCGGAGATACCGGGATCAGTAATCTGATGATGTAGCCCGATTGGCGTTGACAGAACCAGAAACAGGATGAACGACACCCGCGCCATTGGGTCGCTGAACAGCTTGCCGCCAGCCTGTTTTGGCACGAAGTTATACCAGGAAATATAGGCAGGTAATAGCCAGAAGTAGACAATCGGGTGGCCAGTGAACCAGAACAGAGTCCGGGCCAGCACTGGATCCGTGCCTGGAATAAGGCCAAGCGACCAGGGGATAAGCATGAACAGCATCTCAGCGGCAACACCAGCCGTACAGATTGTCCACATCACCATTGTGACCATGGACATCCAGGCCGCCAGGGGTGTTCGATCAGTTGGATGCTCGGCTCGCCATGCCCGATACGTAAGGATCAGATTCACTAAAAGCAGCCATGTGCCAACCACCACCAGCGTCAGGCCAATATAGAACAGCGCATCGGCCTTGAGTGGCGGGTAGAAGGTAAACATGACTGTGGCATTATTCATGAGCAATGGAACAGCTGCCATCAACAAACCGAAGGTCATCACCCCAAATGTTGCCCAGCCCAAACGGCGGCTGGCTAGTGGTCGGTCAAACGAGCGGGTTGCGATAAACGTGAGCCATCCAATAATATAGAAGGTCGTAAAGACCAACACATTCAATACACCATGCAGCGCCAGGCCCTGATAATACCCACCAGTGAGAACCGGTTTGATTGCTGGGTAGGCATTGATCTTGTTGTACTGAAGCGCCTGAAGGACGCCCATCAGGCCGCCGACGGCCAGGGCGAGGAATGCCACCAACAAATTAAGGCCAGCCAGCCGGTGCTCCGTAGCAAACCGAGTAGTCTCAGCCCGACTCTGCGCGAAGCTCAAGCCGGATGCACGTACTGTCGCCATACTCTTTTCTCACTCCATAGAACCCAAGCAGGGTTACTTTACAATAATCTTACCTGCCATAATATGGTGTGCAGGGCCACAATACTCGTGGCAGAGAATCAGATACTCACCTGGCTTTGCAAAGGTAGCCGTTACCCGTGAAATCTGCCCTGGTACGAGCAGGACATTGATCGGCGAATCCTCAATTTTGAAGCCGTGAATAACATCGCGGCTGGTCATGATGAATGTCACCTTTGAACCAACAGGAACCTCGATCTGCTTGGGCGTGAACAGAAATCGCTCACCAATGATGACGACCTCATAGCGACCAGGAGCCAATTCACGAACGCCCGGTTTGTCGAATGGGGCCGTCGTTGAGATTGCCTTTGGATCGATCCGCCCGCCAATACCTGGTACCCCGATTCCAACAACAAAGGCTGTCAGCACAATCGCAACCAGAAATGAGATTGGGATCGCAACACTTGGCAGAATCCAAGCAACCTCGAACAAATAGGCTGCGTACTTGTTGCCCTTCATCATGGCTGAATCCCTCCACTGTTGATCATCTGCAAATAGACATTCAGCCAAAGAACTGTGAGTAACAGCAAGTAACTGAGCATAATCACCAATGCACCGCGTGGCTGTGGATGCTCCTCGTTCTCGTCATCGGTCTCGTCTGTCGAATGTTGGATATGAGCTTCTTGCATTGACTTCTCCTATTGTCCCAATTATCACTTGGGATAACACACGAACACATGCGCCGCCTCATAGATTGGCCGTTCGATTGGCGCACTCGCATCCTCACGCTCGATCAGCGCAATATCACGAGCAATGATTGCTGCATCAATCTGATCGCCAGCATATTCGGCCCGAATAGTTCCACCAGCATCAATCAACACCGCACGATGATCAAACGTCAGTTCTTCCCCATCTACTCCGCCTGTCCCACCGGTGTAATAGACACCAAATCCACCACCAACAAGCTCCTTGACCTCAGCTGGCATGCCGGTCAACAACTGCCACTCGCCCTTGTTGGCACCTATTCGAACAGCATAGGCACGTAACTCAGCCGGTGTATCGTGTTGCGGATCCAGGCTGACCGTAAGGAGTTGAACTTGCGTGCCCAGCATTCCATCCTGGCGTAGTCGATCCCGAGTTACCTGCATGCCGGTTTCAATTGCAGCACAGCGCGAACCACAACGCGCATAGGTAAAGCTCACCAGCACGGCATGCCCACGCATGTCGCGATCGCTGAACCACTGGCCATCCTGATTTGTGAGCGTGAACAGCGGAGCTGGCCGCATGCGCGGCAGCACCTGCACTGGCCTAGCAATCGCAAACCACAACACCAGTACTGTCAGCGCAGCAACAAGCAGATACCCAACCCACAACCAGACAGGCCATCTTGCAGAATGCCGAGCATGCCCGTGTGCGGGCACGGTAGTCCGAATTGCCATTCCTTAACTCGCTCTTTTTTTGATGGAATGGCAGGAGTATAGGGGAAGGTGGTAGCCCAAGGGGGAAAATCGCAACAACCACAGGTAAGCGGATGTTAACTATTACTGTGTGCTCCCTCACCCCTGCTGCGCTTCCCCTCTCCCAGTGGGAGAGGGGCTAGGGGTGAGGGCTTCTTTACAATTCCACCATTTCACGCACATTGCCGCGCAGGGGAGCTGGTTGTGCAAACTGGCGATCCTGTTGGTGAATTCGCATTGGCATGCCCTGACGCGGACTCATCGTAATTGTGACCGAGCGATCAATCCGCGCTCCTGGTACGAGTTCGAGCCGGAAACGCTGCATCAGCATCGCCAACACGAGCTTCATCTCCATTGTGGCAAATGTCGCCCCAATACACATGCGCGGCCCACCACTAAATGGCGTATATTCAAACGTACTCGGGTCAATCGTCTCCCAGCGCGCTGGATCAAAGCGTTCGGGGTTTGGGTAGATCTGCGGATCATGATGGGTGTGGTAGATACTCATCATGATTTCGGTTCCAGCCGGAATAGCATAGCCACCCAGTGTTGTTGCCTGATGAACCACCCGTGTGTTCCAGGGAACTGGCGGGAACAGGCGCATGCTCTCCCTGATCACCCGATCCAACAATGGCAGTTCACGCAATTGTTCGATGGTTGGCGCAGCGCCATGCAACACGCCATCAAGTTCTTCAAGCAGGGCATGTGCGATCTTGGGGTGCTGGGAAAGCAGGAAGAGCGTCCATGTCAACGCATTCGATGAGGTCTCGTGGCCAGCGGCAAACAGCAACGATACATGCCCGATCAATTCTTCTTCGCTCAGTTCAAGCCCTTGCTCATCACGGGCCTGAATGAGCATGGCCAGCACATCACCCTGATCGCGGCCAACCTCACGTTTGCGTGCCACCAGTTTCAGCATGCCCTGTTCAATTTCGGCAGCCAGATCGAGGAAGCGCCGGTATGGCAGCCCTGGCAGATCATAGCGCAGGAGTCCCGTCAGCGGGCGAACAAAGATATGCAATGATTCCTCAATCGCACGGCTGATCCGTTCGCCCTCCTCGGCTAGATCATCACCAAACAATGCAGCGGTCGCGATCCGCATCGTCAGGCCCATCATATCGTGGTGAATATTACGCTGTTCACCAGGCTGCCAGGTCGCCAGCATCGCATCAATGATCGTAACCATTTGATCGCGATAGGCCTCGACCCGTTTGCGATGGAAGGCTGGCAACATCAAACGGCGCTGCATGCGATGCAGATCGCCATTGACATTGAACAGCCCGGCACCCCATTGGCGCAATGGGCGCAATCGCGGCGGTGCTTCATCAACAGGGTAGAAGGTTCCAGCAGCGCTATACTTATAGAACAGATCGTGTTGGGTTGTCACCTCACGAATCAGTTCTGGGCCAGTCACAAATACGGTTCCAGGGCACGCTGGCAGGGGCGAAATGATCCGTGATCGCACACCCTGGGCCATTGCAACAACATTGCCATAGCGCTCAAACATAGAACCCATCACCCGGATTGGATCACTCAATAGGATGACGGTATTCCCCGCTCCGCCGAGAATAGGCGCAGGACCAGGGATATTCAGGGGCAACGCCGCATTCGGTGTTGCAAACGCCCGGAACAGTTGCCGCTGGGTTGCATACCGCACAACGGCATACGCACCAGCTAGCGTCACAGCACCAGCAGCAAACAGGGTTGCACGTCGCATCTAGTGGCCTCCTTATAGTCGAGAGTAGCGCAAATGTGTAACGACACTAACGGGTGTCACGAATGTTTCGGAATGACATGTTGTATTGCCGACCATGGCCGTAGGGGCGGTTCGCGAACCGCCCGCGCTGCCTACATCGCCCGTCCTAATGGGCGGTTCGCGAACCGCCCCTACCCCAAATGACGCTTTGACAGCCCTTCTGAAACAATATGCTGAACCCGCCATTCACAGCACAATTAATAACTGACCTCATGATATACTAGGGTACCCAAACAACCAGATATCAACTACAAATAGAAAGATAGCGCAATGGATCCAATGTACCTCCACGATGTTGAGAACCATGTTGGCACCGGCATGTACGCAGATCTGATCAAACAGGCCAGATCCGCCGGAATGCCAATACCGCAGATCCGCTTCCTGCTGGCCTTCAAACCAGAATGGACCGACCACCTCTCGCGGTTTACCCAGGGCGTGATGCGCGGGATTTCAACTCTTTCGCCAGGCCAACGCGAACTGATCGCTGCCTTCACCTCACGCCGGAATGAATGTCCCTTCTGACTAGGCTCGCATGCTGCAGTTGCAGCAGAACTACTTGGGGATCGAGCGCTGGTTGATGCGGTACTCAATGATTATACAACTGCGCCAATTTCAGAGGCCGAGCGTGCGCTGTTCCATCTGATCAATAAAGTCGCGACCGACTCGACCAAGATTCGGCAGGCCGATATTGACGAAGCCAAAGCTGCCGGGTTGGCCGATGAAACACTCTATGATGCCATCACGGTCTGCTCGCTCTTCCAGTTCTATAACACCTGGATCGATGCAACTGGCGTCCACGATCTGCCAGCAGCTGTCTACGAAACGATGGGCAAACGTATGGCCGGCGGCGGCTACGCACCGGATTAATGTGTAGAGACGCGATATATCGCGTCTCTACTGATCGTCAATGTTATCATCAGCCCGCTAGGTCTTTCAAACATCAGGAACATTGTAATGTGGCATCTTGAACCAGCCGCGCATACCTCTCCCGATATTGGGCAGTTGCTTGATCAGCTCAATCACGAGGCGCAGTTCTTCTCGAAGAACGCCCCGCTGACAATCGCTCGGGCACCAGGGCGCCTCGATCTGATGGGCGGGATCGCCGATTATTCTGGTTCGCTGGTGCTAGAACTACCGCTGGCGCTTGCCGCTGTTGCCGCCGTACAGGCAGATGATGCGCCAATCATCACGATTCGCAGTCATCAGGCATCTGGCCTGGATAGCCAGGATGAAGTTCGCATCGCACTGGCCGATCTGGCCCCCAATGGAACACTCCTCAGCTACCAACAGGCCCGCGATCTGTTGAATGCAGATCCACGCTCACGCTGGGCTGCCTATATCGCTGGCGTCCCATTGGTGCTGGCGCACGAATGTGGCGCAGCACTGCGTGGCCTGCGTATTCTTATTGCATCGGATGTTCCTGCTGGCAAAGGGGTTAGTTCCTCGGCTGCGATCGAGGTTGCCGCAATGCGTGCAATTGCGGAGCTACTTGGTGTTCAACTGGATGGGCGGCAGATGGCATTGCTCTGCCAAATGGTCGAGAATCTGGTTGTCGGTGCGCCATGTGGTGTGATGGACCAGATGACGGCTGCGTGTGGGCAGGCCGATGCACTATTGGCATTACGCTGCCAGCCAGCCGAACTAGAGCCGCCAATCGCAATCCCGCAAGCACTCGAAGTCTGGGGGATCGATAGCGGAATCCGCCATGCCGTCAGTGGTGCAGACTATGGCTCGGTGCGGGTCGGTGCATTCATAGGCTACCGCATGATCGCCGAACTGGCAGGCTTCCCGGCCACGCCAAGCTGCTCAGGGCGCGTAGCAATCAGCGATCCCCAGTTTGGTGGCTACCTGGCGAATATCACACCATCACGCTGGCTGCACGAGTTCCGCGATAGATTGCCGGAACAGATCAATGGTGCGGCATTTTTGGAGCGCTATGGCGGTACCACCGATTCGGTCACGCATATTGATCAAACCCGCAATTACGCCGTCCGTATGCCCACCGAACACCCGATCCACGAACATCATCGCGTCGAGGCATTTCGCACCCTACTACAGTATCTGGCTACCGATCAGAACCAATCGACGATTGAGACAACTGCGCGCCTGCTTGGTGAATTGATGTATCAATCGCATGCCAGCTATTCGGCCTGCGGGCTTGGCTCGGATGGAACCGATCTGCTGGTGCATCTGGTGCGTATGGCTGGCGCAGAGGCAGGCCTCTATGGAGCCAAGATCACCGGCGGCGGCAGCGGTGGCACCGTGGCAATCCTGGCCCGCCGTGGCTCCGAAAACGCTATCAGGGCTATCGCCACGCAATATGCCGCCCAATCAGGTCGTGAACCATTCGTCATCGGCGGATCATCATCTGGCTCAATTGCATCCGGGGTGTTCGCCGCGCATTGGTAGACATTAGCCGTCAGCTATCAGCCGTCAACCATCAGAGGTCGTACGGGTGTGACGTAAACTTTTGCGGCGGCCTGCGCTGCGTCCACGTGTATGGGCCGACCCACGTGTCGGCCTGCGCTGTTCTGCACTGGTTGGCGGACACATGGGTCCGCACCCGACCCTTCCAAAAGAATACGTCGCACCCAGGTCGTACCACAAACATTGATCATACGCCATTCTGACTCCTGACTCCTGACTTCTGGATACTAAAAGCTGAAAGCTGAGTGCTGAAAGCTGAGCGCTAAAAGCTTTAATAGGAGCCTTCCATGACCTACCTGATTGGCCTTGATATTGGCACATCCGGTGCAAAAGCGCTTATCTGCGATGCAGATGGGCATGTCCTCACAACCGCCCTGGCAGAATACCCGCTCTCCACTCCGCGCCCATTATGGAGCGAACAAGATCCCGCCGACTGGTGGCATGGCGCACAAACGGCAATTCACGGCGTTCTTCAGCAGAGTGGCATTGATGTCAGCCAGATCATTGGACTCGGGCTGACAGGCCAGATGCATGGTGCTGTGTTCCTGGATGAGCACGACGCAGTGATTCGCCCAGCCTTACTATGGAATGATCAGCGGACTGCTGCGGAATGCGCCGAGATCACCGAGATCATTGGTGCAGCGCGGCTGATCGAATTAGCTGGCAACCCGGCGCTGACTGGCTTCCAGGCACCTAAAATACTCTGGCTACGCAACCACGAACCAGAGAACTATGCCCGCTTGGCCCGTGTGCTGCTACCCAAAGATTATATTCGGCTGCTGCTGACTGGCATCGCCGCAACGGATGCATCTGATGCAGCAGGCACTCTGTTGCTTGATCTACGCACCCGCGATTGGAGCACAGAGATCCTCAACAAGCTCGCTATTCCTGCCGCATGGCTGCCACGCGTCTATGAAGGGCCACAGCAAACCGGTACACTCTTGCCTGCTATCGCTGCCAAACTCGGTTTGCCAGCCGGAATGCCTGTTGCTGCTGGTGGTGGCGATAATGCCGCCGCCGCTGTTGGGACTGGCGTTGTGCGGGCTGGTGTCGTTAGTAGTAGCATTGGTACCAGCGGTGTGCTCTTCGCCCATTCCGAAACAATTGCCCTCGATCCGCAGGGCCGCCTGCACACCTTCTGCCATACAGTACCAGGCCAGTATCATCTGATGGCGGTGACGCTCGCCGCCGGTGGTTCATTTCGTTGGTTTCGCGATCTGTTGCCGCAAACGAATGATCATGTATTTACCTATGAGCAGCTTACCAGCCTGGCCGCCCCGATTGCTCCAGGAGCCGATGGCCTGTTGTTCCTGCCATATCTGAGCGGTGAGCGCACGCCACATCTCGATCCACTGGCGCGTGGCGCATTTGTGGGCCTCACCACCCGCCACACCCTTGGACATATGGTGCGTGCAGTGATGGAAGGCGTCGTCTATTCGCTCAACGATGGCCTAACGATCATGCGCGATCTGGGGTTACCACTCGGCCAGATCCGTGCGACCGGTGGCGGTGGGCGCAGCGCACTCTGGCGGCAGATGCAGGCCGACATCTATGGAGCCGAGGTTGCGGTACTGGCTGCCGAGGAAGGGCCAGCCTATGGCGCAGCATTGCTCGCTGGTGTCGCAGCTGGTGTGTTCGAATCCGTACATGCAGCAGCAGATCGCTGTGTTGCCGTTGCTGGCATTACACAGCCAGATGATCGCGCCAGTGCCAGGTACGCCCAGATCTACCCGATCTATCGGGATGCCTACGCAGCCATGCGCGCTACCATGCACCGCCTGGCCACATTCGAATAGGATTATCCAGGCCGTAGAGACGCAAGATTTTGCGTCTCTACGGCCCCTGTTGCCTCTCTACCGTCCTACCCTCCTCCTCACTCCTCATTCTCATAACAATATCGTTATCTGAAACGAACATAGCACGTACCACTGTTGGCCGTTACATGGCCATAGTCATCTTCCTGTTAGAACTATAGTCGAAAAACAGTCAAAGACGGTTAATCATGTCAGGAAAGCATGATGGCCCCGCCCCCGCCGTTCATGTATTAACGACACCGACCACGCCTCGTCGTCACTGCCGTTCTCTCATCACAGAGGAGTTGGTCATGTCGTACGAGCAGTATGCTCACTGGAAGGCTACGCCTATTGTTGGCGAGCCGCATCTCTCCATCGTTATTCCGGCCTATAACGAAGAAGTGCGCATTGTGCCGACTATCGGCGCGATCGCATCGCATGTCGCCAGCCTGGGCTTCGAGTGGGAGCTGCCCTGTGAACCTTGAATGGGCGTATCGCCATACGCCTCAACCAACTGGAGAAGAAACATGCGCCTCGCCATCGTCACAACCTACCCACCTGGCAGCGGTTCACTCAATGAATATGCCTATCATATTATTCAGGCATTTCGCTATAAACCCGAAATCAGCGAAATCATCCTGCTTGTCGATGAACTGCCTGCTGGCGAATCCTATGCCACAACCACGAGCGCTAGTGGCGCTTCGATACGTGTCATCCCCTGCTGGCGGTTCAATGCGCTCTCGAATGTTGCCCGAATCGTGAGCACGGTGCGCCGTGAACGGCCCGATATCGTCCTGTTTAATATCCAGTTCGCCTCATTCGGGCGCGGCAAAATCCCTGGTGCCCTCGGACTGATTGCGCCAGCCCTAACACACGCCTCCGGTATGCCAACCGTCGCACTCCTGCACAATATCATGGAAACGGTTGATTTAAAGCAGGCTGGGTTTGCATCACACCCATTTGTAGAACGGATCATCCGCACCTTTGGCACACTGCTGACACGCATATTGCTGCGGGCGGATCTTGTTGCGCTCACAATCCCACGCTATGTCGAGATTCTGGCCGAGAAGTACAAAGCCCAGAATGTGCTTCTGGCTCCCCATGGTGCCTTCGATGATGTACCCGAGCCATCATTCGATCTGCCCGATGGTCCGATCCAGATTATGGCCTTTGGCAAGTTTGGCACATACAAACGCGTTGAAACGATGATCGAGGCCTTCAAGCTGCTCACAGCAGCAAACCGCCCGCCACTCGAACTCGTTATTGCCGGAACCGATAGCCCCAATGCAGCTGGTTATCTGGAAAGCATGCGCCAACAATATGCAGATGTCGCCAATATTCGTTTCACTGGCTATGTCGCAGAAACCGATGTACCACGCATTTTCGGCGAAGCAGCCGTTGTCGTGTTTCCATATACCAGCACAACCGGCAGTTCGGGCGTGTTGCACCAGGCAGGCAGTTTTGGGCGGGCCGTCGTGCTACCCCGCCTTGGCGATCTTGCGGATCTGGTTGAGGAAGAGGGCTATAGCGGCGAATATTCCAACCCGAACGATGCCACCAGCCTTGCAGATGCGATTGCACGGGTGATTGATCATCCAGAGCGGCGCCACGAACTTGGTATGCGTAACTACCAGGCGGCGCGTGGCCTACCGATTGCAGAGGTGGCCGATTGGTATGTACTGCACTTCCAGGAACTGCTGAAATCCAAGCGGCAATTAGCACGGAGCCATGCTGCTGCACCACGTTAGTCTCTTTATGCAGATTATTTGACAGGTTGCCATCCGCAGGGACGCGATATATCGCGTCCGTACACAACCAGGCTCCTATCAAATTAGGGGAGCGGGGCTGGGGTGAGGGCAGTTCAGGTTCTTGGTTTTTGGTTCTTGGTTCTCGTGTTGAAAGGATACATCCCATGGCACTCACGATCGCCGAAACAGGCACAACCATCGTTCTGTACCTCGAGGGTCGATTTGATGCTCACGCCGCCCCTCAGCTTAATGATTGGATGAAGAGCAATATTGTTGCCCCAGCTCATATCATCCTGAACATGGCCAACGTAACATTCGTTGATTCAACAGCATTGGCGACAATCGTGGCCGGTCTGAAGCGCTGCCGCCAACTCGATGGCGATCTGTACCTGTGTAACCTGCCAGATCCAGTTCGTATTATTTTTGAACTAACCCGCTTTAACAGAGCGTTTCTCATTTTCGTTGATGAAAGCGATGCACGTGCCGCATTCGAGGCACGTTAATAGCCATGGAAACGAATGAAACAGTCACTAGCATGCAACTCAAGCTGCCTGCTGATCTCGAGCAGATCCGGCTGGTAGGTACGTGCATCAGCCTGATGCTCACCGATGTGTGTAGCATCGCTGAAGCCGAAGTCACGATCTATAACGTTCAACTGGCCGTTCAGGAAATTTGCGTCAATATCGTCACGCATGCCTATGAAGGTATTTTTAATGGGCAGATTCAGGTTATTCTAACACTCACCAAACAACCATCCACGCTGATCATTGAACTCTACGATACCGGCCAGCCATTTGAACTAGAAGCCGTGCCGCTTCCTAACCTGGATGAAATTGGCGAACACGGCTATGGGTTGTTTCTTGCCCGTGAGCTGCTCGATGAAGTCCACTACGAAACTCGGCAGAGCGGGAACTATTGGCGTCTTCGTAAACACCTGTAAGGAGCACAATGAACCTCACTATTACTGATCATGTTGTCCGGACGGTTGTTGTGGCAACGAATGATCGCGTTGATGCGTTTAATGCGCCACAATTACGCGAACGGGTCAATGCCATTCTCTTCGATGGCGTCAATCGCCTGGTGATTGATCTCTCGGGTATTCCGTTTCTCGATAGCGCCGGCATGGCGGCATTGGTCAGCGCACTCAAACATGCCCGCCAGCAGGGCGGTGATGTCAAGCTCGTCTGGCCACGCGAAGAGGCAGCACGGCGCATTCTACGGCTGACGCGCTTCAATCGCGTCTTTGATCTCACAGAAACGGCCAATGAGGCGATTGCACGCTTCGAGCATTGAGGAACGAGCCATGCGTGGATCATTCACACAACGCATTGCTCAGGTGGCAAGTAGCAAACTGCTGGCTGGTGGTGGGCTACTGCCCGTGGGTCGTCCCGGTTTCCGTGTGGTGGCAGGCACCTGCGGGACGATGGTCGCTGCGGGGGCACGGACAATCTGCTCAATCTGCACCGGGAAGGCCTGCCGTTCGGTGCAACTGACCAGCGCGAGGGCAAAGAGCGACACGCCGGGCACCGGTTTGCCAAAGATGCTGGAGAAAAAGCGATCCAGCCCGTGGGTCTCCGTCCCCACCTTGGTCACGACACATGCATCACCGACCAGCAGATACCGATCACCTGGCGTGAGCAACTGGGTGCGGACGAAGGCCCAGAGGAGCGCCGCCCACGGCAGGGTCGTATGAAAGAATCGCTGCACCGTGCGATAGCTCCCCCCAGTGCCGGTCCAGCGTGCGAGGCCCAGCATCGTGACGCGTCCCGTCATCGCCAGCATCGCCACGGCAATCCGGCCAAGCTGGCGCAGCGTTGTCATCCTGACCGCAGCAGTGAGGCAGTGGAGCAATGGGAGAATAGTATCCATGGCTTTTGTGCGCTTTCCGTTGTCGGGTTTTGATCGACCCAACGGTACCACAAAAGCCATGCACGTTCCCGGTCAGTTTTGGCGAAGGTATTGTTGGGGGTTGGGTATATCCTTACAGCCGCCGATAAGGCTGATCCACCAGAGCCAGATGCGAAACTTATTGTGGAAAATAGCCAGGGCAAGTTGTGGAAGCGGGCCAATCAGCCAGCCTATGCCCACTTCAGCACCAACATTCGGCCTGGCAACACATCACTGACCGTCAATGCGCTTCTGAGCTTGCCTGGGCAAGCACTTGATACCAAGCCATTGATCGATGCCGCTGATGCAAATCTGCGGGCGCTGCTGGCTGAACGCTGGCCAGCAACGGTTGACACACCACTCTATCAAATCGGAACAACCGGTGTGCGTAGCCCTGTCGATCTGGGAACATTGAGCGGTGGCGTGAAATACGGGGCGGTGATTGTTGATGGCAAAACCGTTACGCCCGAACGACGCGGAATCGTTATGGCGATGATCGACCCAAAAACTGGTATGGTCATCAGTGCCGATGGCTATGATACCTTTCAATTGGCATCAGAAAGCGACCGATTGGCGGTGGCAATCGAAGCCGCTCCCAAGGGAACTATCGTTGCTCTTGCAACCTACGATGAGGGTACTGCCCAGTTGAATGATCGCACGCGAGCGGCCTTAGCATCAGTTGGGGCAGGCGAACAACTGCGCGATGCCTTCGGGAAGGCCTACAATCTGATCGGCGTGAAGGGCGCAGCCCCAGGAACAGCGCTTGAGAAACTGGATACGAAGGCAATCACCCTGGATGTTGGCGTCGGGGCGGCCCAGGGCCAACCAATCACCAATTTTCACACAGAATTACTGCGCTACGAGCAGGATCGCATCACACTGCTGGTACAGAATAATCAATCTGGCCTGCTGACGCTGAATGAAACCTATTATCCCGGCTGGGTTGCCTATGTTGATGGCATCGCAACGCCAATCATTCGAGCAAATGGCATGCTACGAGCAATCGTATTGCCATCAACGATCAATGGCAAACCCCACGAAGTCACATTTCTCTATCAACCAATCAGCTTCCGCTTAGGCGCGGCAATCTCAATCGTAACCCTCGCGCTTGCGCTGGGCATTCTGGCTGCGTTGGCAGTTGCAGCAGTTCCACGTCGAGTAGGAGCCGTCGTGCCAGTGGCACAGGTGTAGTTTCCCCTCACCCCAACCCTCTCCCACACGGGCAGAGGGCGTAGAAGATTCTCAAGAAGTCAATCTGCGTCATCTGCGGAGTTATATCCAGCCCTTACCCATGCGCCGCCGCCGCACCAATCGCCAGGCTACTCCTCCGCCAAGCAACACCAGGAAACCAAGGAACAACCAGAATGGCTTGAGGAAACGTGCCCACCACGGCAGCGGAGCTACTGCCAGATCAGCGCCTGGCCTAAGCAACGCCGCAGCTGGCTTTGGCGTCCCATTTGCGTGCAGCAGGCCAAGCTGCTGTTGCGGGCCTGTCTGCCAGGGCCAGGAACCCGCCACAGAGGCGGGAACACGCCCATAATCATAGAGTGTCCATGCCAGTGATCCCGCAGCATCGGTTGTGTGGAGCGCACTAAGTACATCGGCATAATAGTTCGCCTGTTCCGCTTCGGTATGGCCATTTGGGAAGAATGGGCTGTTCCAGGTTGGCAACCCATACTCACCCAGAATGATTGGCCGACCAGGCAAGGCTGTTCGTAGCTGTGCATAGCGGGCCAGCAACCCCTGTGGTGGCAGGTAATCGTGGAAGGAAATCAGATCAAGCGCCTGACCAAAGGTTGTGGCTACCTCGGCAGATGACCAGCCAATTGTGATCAGGTGGTGTGGATCATATGTACGGGCTAGGCGCAGGCTATGCGCTAGCCACAGATCAACAGTTTCGCGCCCAACGCGTTTATAATCCAGATCCGGCTCGTTCTTGAGATCCCAGGCCAGGATCGCCGGGTGATCCATAAAGCGGGTTAGGATCGTCTCCAGATGCCGATCGGATTGTGGCCAGAGCAGCGGATTATAATCGCCACGAAAATCGAACAGCGTCACAATCACCTTCAACTGATTTGCATGAGCTCGATCAAGAAAATCGCCCAGCCGATCCAGCAGATCTGGCCGCACATCACGCCCACCAAATTGTTCGTATGGAATGAATATTCGTACCGTATTCAGGCCCAGCGAGCGCATTCGTACAAGATCCCGCTCAATCAGCGCTGGCGTATAGTTCGGCCAGAAGAGTTCCCACGGAGTTGCTTGTGGGTAATAGTTAATACCAGCAATCGCATAAGGCTTGCCATCCAGCACCAGATCGGTGCCGCGCACACTCACCATTGCTGCGGCTGGCTGCGGCTGGCCTAGCACCTTATTGGTTCCATCCAATGCTTCAAGTGTTGTACGCGTCAGTTGGCGCACCCGCCAACGCCCATCTTCAAAAACAAGCACAGCTGCATAGGTCGCTTGCGTCTCACCGGTGTAGATCAGCGCTCCTGTTCGATCCCGAATCAGGCGAACCTCGTTCGATCCAAGATCCGTAAGCGTCGCCACACTTCCATCGATCGAATAGAATGTCATCTGCAATCGATGCGCGAGATCAACCTGCGTCACCATCAGCCCCTGATCTACTGCCGATTCAATAGTAGCGCGTGCAGCAAGCAGGGCTGGGCCAGTGAATGCCGTCGGCAGGCCACGCGCATCGCCACGGGCATAGGCCAGGTTCCATTCCAGCCAGGCGCGCATATACGCCTGAGCAAGCTGCTCACGGGTATAGTTATCGATCATGCGCCCAACATCGCCCTGTTCTGGGAGCAGTGTCAGCTTCACACCGATATCCGGCACCACATTTGGCACAATATTCAGTGCCGTCGCAGGATCGGCTCCGCGTTGAAAGAAAGCCAACAAACGCGATGAAACACTGACTGTTGCTAACCCGATGACAGCACAACAGAAACCCAAAAACAACCAGATAATCAATTTCAGGCGCGTTTTCGACATGTTCGGCCTTCTGGGAATCAGTATGTTTCTTTAGGGAACGGAAAACGCCGTCTCGCCCTGCCCCGAGCCAACCCGCACATTCACACGCCCTGCACCAGGTGTCAGCGCCGAGAGCGCGATTGTTGCCGATGCATAACCTGTATCAGTGGTGCCAGAGATCGACTGACTCCGTCCGGCTGCATCCGTCACGACCATGGTGACCAGCGTTCCATCCGGTGTCAACTGGCCAAGCTGGCCAAGAAGTGGGCCAACTCGTACTCGTAGCAGGTGGCTCTGTTGATCCATCTCGGCGACAACCTGAATCTTCCCGACTGCCGGGCCTGCGCTAAACGTAATCTCGAGCGGCATGCTCGTCATGCCATAGACAGTGCCGATAGCCTGCGCGATGCCAGGTTCACGCGCCGCCTGTAGGGGAGCCTCGGCAACACCATCAATCGTATAGGCAGGGATGTTCTGCATGGTTCCATCTGGCATTGTCACAATCAGGGTCAACAGCGTGCCATCCGGCATCGGGTTGCCATAGCGATCCCTAATCACACTGGTTCGTAGCGTCAGCAGGCGATGACCATCCGCCGGGAGCGTTGCTGGATCGGCCATCAGCGTAAACGAGATTGGCCATCCTGCTGTCAGGCTCAGATCAGCCTCAGGCCCATGCGCAGTGCCAGCTCTGCCAACCACCAGCATTCGGCCAGCCTGCGTCCCGCCTGGCATTCTGATCCAGGCAATACCATTCTGCGCTGCAACATCGCGGGTGACTATCGTTCCAGTAGGGTTTTGGAAGCGCAGCTCGACGGGATCGCCACTACTGATCGCATTACCATAGGTATCGTTTGGAATCGCCACAACCATCCCAAGTGAAATACCATCGGCGGGAACAGTATGCGGACCAACATGAAGTGTTAAGGGTGCAATTGCTGGCCCGGCTTGTAACACAATCGATGCCGTGCCATAACCATTTGGAGTACGAGCCATCAGCAGCACGATTCCGGCACGCTGTGTATCTTCGCCAGGAATGATAAAGCGTACTGAGCCGCCGCTGAGTGTCGCGCTATAGGTGCGTGGGCCGAAGCTATCGAGCGCAATCAACATCACCATTGTTCCATCTGGT
Organism: Chloroflexales bacterium; assembly: GCA_038214135.1. Taxonomy (GTDB): domain Bacteria; phylum Chloroflexota; class Chloroflexia; order Chloroflexales; family Roseiflexaceae; genus JANLSE01. Next base: position 64,324 of record JBBQSD010000004.1, read on the forward strand.
TCAGCACTTGGCCCGATGGTAACAGGAATGGATTGGCCAACAATAACGTTTGATGGCACCATCATCGGCAACTGCACCCCACGCTGGATCGGCATCTGAGGGCGCGCTGTGCAAGCTACCAGCATCAGCGCCAGCAGGAATATGCCGGATCGCAGCAGATACAAGAATCGATGAATACAGGGTTTCAGAAGTTCGTTCTGGGTTACAGTTCTGCCCATCTTCTACCCACCACCTGCCACATAGGCATGCACAGAGATCCGTAGCGAAGCAAACCCGGACTCAGGCGGGAGCGGCATGTGATCGGCCTGGATATTGGTAATATTGAGATCGCCCAGAACCGTTGCATAGCGGCCCTGATCGCTTGCAATTGTTTCGACTTCCGTGCGCTCGTGTAATACAACACTAAAGGCCCGGCTACGCTGCGGACGAATGGCCTGTTCCACAAATAGATCATCGACCCAAGCGACGGAACCATCGGCATCGTAGAGCGTTACCAGAATATGCGGAATGGTTGCTTCATCGGTTCCGATATTGAGTAGCCGCCCATTGAGCCGATACAATCCATCCGAGCCACGTACCACCTGCAAATCCTGAATTGCCAGATTACGTGTCAGATCGCGTGCAGTTACCACTGCCTGCGATTGCACCACAAATTGTGTGGCTGGCTTGAGCAAATTCGGCGGCGTGTAGTCATTCGGCTTAAAATCACCAACTTTGAGTGTATCGCTCAAGATCGAGCCAGCAACTCCCTCAAAGCCCACCCGAAACGGAACAACCTCCTTGGGAAGGATCTTATGGATCGTGCCAGTCTGCGCGTCATAGCGGGTCAACTCGTGGCCCTGCTCATCAGAGAGCAATGCGGTAACGGTTGTATCAGCCGGATCGATATCAACATTGATCATTTCGCCAACAACCCAATAGCGCCTATCGGCCTTCACCAGCCGCGCTGAGAGAATGCGTACATCCGGCTGATCGAGGATATCGCCTGGATCGACAGGGCTTGTTGAAACATGCCGCCGCCCCTGTGCATACCATATCACTGCTCCCTGGCGAAAAAATGTATCGGGAGGCGTCGTCGGGTCGGCAATATTCGGCACAATATACCAGTGCCCATCGCGGCGTACTAGATCATGGATTTGAACCGTCGGATAGGTCGAGAGTGCTGTAATCCACTCGGTATCGGCTTCGATCTTCACCTGGTTCGGCTGCGGTTGAAATTTGCGGAACTGCGTCAGATTGGCGACAAAGATCGAGATCAACAAATAGATCACCACCAGAAGAATCTGGAGCGCATACCACAGGCGGATACTCAACTGTTCACGAATCAGGCGAGCAATACGTCCATGCTGAATACTCGCAACAAACGCTCCCATCAGCGGAAACATGGAGATCGCCGCCCAGAATGTAAAGCGATCAAGTGTCAACACATCAAAAGCGCCACGCAGGATCAACTTCGGAATCGGTGTCGTACCGCCTGTCCCAAGCAGCATCAATACGGCAATCGATCCAGCCAGCGGCCAGGCTCGCGTTCCGAATGCCTTTGTATACACATATGGAAAGGCAATGATCGAGAGGCCATATGGAATCAACCAGAATACCAACCCTGCATTCGTATTCACAATAAACGAATCACGTGACGAATGCGGAATTGAAACCTGCGTGATTGGATCATCCTTGCTATACAACCAGTAGGGCAACACAACAATCACGAGCGCGGCTACCAGCCCGATACCATAGACACCAGCACGGCACGAGCGCAGGCAGCAGGCGTCGCAAACGCCGTGCGATCAGTGGTTTAACATTTGCACGGGTGACCTGTGGCGGATGGCTGGATGGCTCATCCGGCAGCGCCTCCCGAATGGATTCGACCAGCGCCAGCAGAATAACGGGAGCAACAAAGAAGATCGCCCCAAACAGTGTGGATACATGATGGCCAGCTGTTGTGGCAGCATTCACCGACCACGCCACCAGCAGGATACGGATCTTGCCAGTACGCATCCAGCGATACACAAATGGCAGTACATTCAACAAGAACCCAAGTGAGAAGATCGTGGGCAACTGGCCGAACACATGAATTGTTTCTGTGATACAGGAAGAAAAAACCGCCAGCAATGCGGCATTACCGGCAGACTCATCGTTCACCCAGATCTTGGAAAAACGGTAGACACCCACCGTCACCCATAGCACCGCACAGATCGCAACAAAAATAAACCCACCCTGTAATCCAAACAGGCCAGAAACCAGGGCAATCGATTGCTGTGAACCAGGCGGATACGATGTCAGCGGGAAACCCGTGTACCAGCGTTCGTCCCAGGGATCCCACCACGAACGCGCATAGTGATCGGCAAAGAAGATATGCACATAGGCATCATAGGTGCCCTTATAGGTTCCAGAAAGCAGCAGTGCGCCATGATAGACAAAGGCCAGCGCCAGCGCCAGCAGCAGCCGGCGATTGATCGAGATCCGCACTCGCGCATCGGAAGAATCGATTGTGACGCTGCGTTGATAGAACAAATTCTGCCTCATTATACGCTCATGGATTTTCACATGGTGGTCGGGTCGTGTTATCCCTACCTACCGCGGGCTGAAGCCACGCGGCTATGGGCAACATCACGCTATGGGCCACCACGCTATGGATCACCATCCCCTTGCCGCTGGCTTCAGCCTGCGGATGGAAGTGTACCGCGCTCGTGCCCAGCACAGAAGCCATATGGGTGACATGTTCGTGACAGCAGGGCATGTGCAAATTTCCTTTACCAGGGCTTCAGGTATAATAGATCTATGAAGCAATTTCTTGCGCGCTCATTGAACATACCGGTTGGCCCAATTCGTCTATCATTCGGGCTCCAATGGTTGCTGATCCTACCGATTACAGCGTGGGGGCTGGTTGCATATATTATTCCACTCTCTGCACCGGCCCTCAGCCCAACCAATACCCTGGTTGCCGCGATTGCGACGACCCTGCTGCTTGTGGTGTCGCTGATTGCCCATGTCCTTGGCCACATCCTGGCTGCACATTTTGTTAAGGCAGAGATACCCGCCAGCATTCCAATTGAACTATATGGCGATCCAGCACAGATCTGGCCTGCTGCTCAAACGCCCACTCACGATGGAATGGTCGCACTGGCTGGCCCAGCGGCAAGCGCACTGTTCGCAACCCTTGCCGCAATCATCTGGAATATCCAGATCAACCCGGCGGTGAATGCCATCGCGTTCCTTGCGACGGTTGCCAATGGAGCGCTGGCGCTGCTCAATATTGTGCCAGGGCTGCCGCTTGATGGCGGGCGAGCGCTACGCAGCATTGTGTGGAGTGATGTTGGCAACCCAATGCAGGCAGGCATTATTGGGCGAGCGGCTGGTGCGGTGTTAATGCTGGATCTAGCCGCCTGGGGGATCTATCTGCTGATCCTTAACGCACGCTTCAGCCCAGAAACTGGCGGGGCGACGCTGATTGCCGCTATTATAATTCTGATCGGCCAGCGCCATTCAGCCTGGCAATGGCAGGCACCCCCAGAAATCCCAGAACGCACATGGCGGAATAAGCTTTCGGCTGGCATCATTCCATTGGTCATGCTCTCCGCTGCACTCATGCTACTACCAATGGTCGATGGGCTCTACGCACCAGGTCCGGCTGTCCCGGTTGGCCCGATGATCCAGGTGCCAGCGGAGCGGCGCAGTGCTACATCGGGCGAACTGCTGCTGACAACCGTTGTTGCCCAAACGCCAATTGTATTGGGCCAATGGCTGTACGCCAAGATCGAACCGGCCTTCACGCTCGTGCCACCAGAGCGGGTTGTGCCACGCGACACAACACCGCAACAGTTGATGCGCCAGAATGTTCAGATGCTGGAAGAGAGCGAGGCGACAGCAATTGTGGTTGGTATGCGGCTGGCCGACTATCAGGCCGATCTGGTCAGCACTGGATTGCAGGTATCGGCAGTTGCACCAGAAAGCCCATCAGTCGGCAAAATCCAGCCAGGCGATCTGATCGTGACAATTGGCGGCATTGCCATCCCGCGCATGGATGTGTTGCGCGCCGAACTGGCCAAACACAAACCCGGCGAAACCATCGAACTGATTGTTGATCGGGCTGGCACACAGGAAACAATTCAGGCAGTACTGATGGGGCCAGCCGAAGCTGGCGGCCCACCGCGCATTGGCATCGTCATCCTACCGGTTGGCCTCGATGTGCAACTAGCCTTTCCAGTCAGCATCCAGACCCAGAAGATCGCTGGTGGCCCATCGGCGGGGCTCATGTTTGCCCTGGCCGTCTATGATGCGCTATCGCCAGATGATCTGACGCACGGCTGGAAGATTGCCGGAACCGGAACAATCGCCCTTGATGGAACGGTTGGGCCAATTGGCGGTATTGCTCAGAAAGTCGCCGGAGCCGAATGGGCGGGTGCCGAATACTTTCTGGTACCGCGCGAACACGAAGCCGAGGCCCGCAACGTCGCCAAGAACATCAAGCTCATCCCGGTTTCGACGATCCAGGAGGCGTTGGCGGCACTGCGGGCATTGCCGAAGCGGTAATGGGTGGAATGACCGGGCCGTAGGGGCGGTTCGCGAACCGCCCGTGCCGCCAAATCATTGCCCATCCTTGTGGGCGATTCGCGAATCGCCCACTCATTGAATACACTGTCTTCGTTGGCCACTGCTGACTCCTGACTTCTGACTCCTCGCCCTACAACAACATCAACTCACGCTGGCGGGTCGAGAGAAATTCACAGCCATGTTCGGTGACGACAACATCCTCTTCGATTCCGACATAGCCAGCCGAGGTTGTGAGGCCCAGTTCGAGGGTGTACACATGGCCAACCTCGACAGTCATCAGCGGTGTGTTGCCATAGCGCTCCCAGCGTGGCCCAAGCAGTGGCCCACCATCATGGCAAGCGCGGCCCAACCCATGGCCAAGGGCATGCTTGTATTCTTCGTAGCCCTGATCGGTGACCACCTCGCGGGCGATCTGATCGATCTCGTAGCCAGCCACCCCCGGCTTGAGCGCTGCTGCTGCCGCATCAATCGCCTGAATCACCGTCGCAAATGCGCGCTTGATCTCTGGCGGTGGCGCACTTTCGCCAGGCCTCAGAACATACCACATGCGCTGGATGTCGGAACAGTAGCCATCCTGCTGCACCCCAAGATCCATATGCACAAGATGCCCCGGCTCAATGCGGATATCATCGCGTGGCCCAGCATGGCCCGGTTCCGATTCCGGCCCGCTATTGACGATTGGGCAGGCATCCCAGGCCCAGGCGCTCGGGAGACCGCGCGCCCTAAATTCGCCATGGACGAATGCGCCGATTTCTGCTTCGCTGCGGCCAACCCGAATTTGCTTCCCAACCAGATCAACAATCTCCTCGGTCGTCGCAATCGCAGCCCGAATACGTGCAACTTCTGATTCTGCCTTGCGAGCGCGTAATTTGCCAAGCAATGGCGCAGCACTCACAAATCGCGCCGGGTAGGGCGTATCGCGCAGTAACTCATTCAGAAGCAGCCACATGCCATAGGTTAACCCATCTGCCGTTTTGTCATCGAGGCTGTAGTTCAAGCCAATCAACTGCGGATCGAGTTCCTGCAATGCAGCGGTAAGTGGTGCAGTAATCCCTTCATCATAGCCAATCACCCGATCAAAAACCCCCGTTGAGCGGATCTCAGCCGCATCATAACGCCCAACAATCGCAATCCGCGCACCGCTCCTATCGAACAAAAATGCCGAACTCCATGTCACATTCGCGCCAACCACCATCTCAACACCGGGATCAGGCGTAACTGTCGTCTCCCGAACGAATGTCAACCAGCAATCGATCCCTGTTTCATTGAGCAATGCCTGAGCTTGGGCAGCCTTTTCTTGGTAGATGGAATCCATTGAGTGCTCCTATCATTACACGAGAATAAGAACCAAGAACCAAGAACCGATGTAGGGTGCGGACCTGTGTGTCCGCCCAAGAACAACCAAGAACCAAGCAAGAGAACAAGGGTAGAGACGCAAAATCTTGCGTCTCTACGGCCCAACAAACCAGCTTGGAGATCCCATCAGGCGATTAGTCTATAGTTGAGAGCAAAATCATTAAACATGTGGAGTGCGGCAGACATGCTGCCGCTCGCGCAAGCATGGCTTGCGCATTCCATATATATGCCCAACTATTCTGTCTGCCACTATCCTCGAACTCCTGACTCCTGACGGCTCACTTCGCCACATCGATCCACGCCGACCACTCCAGCTCAAGTTCAGGCAAACCCTTGCCATACACACCAGCATAATCAGCCGAACCTGGATCACCAGCACCACTCACATATAATCGATCAAATGACTCACGGCCATATGTGTTGATCAGAAATTCGACAAAGCTGGCCCATTGATAGTAGAGCGCGTTCATCGCGCCAACACCCAGGCCCGCATAATGAGTTGCCAATGGGTAAGAAACACCATTGCGGCGCTGATCGCGGACGTATGTGCGGAAATCGGGCTTCCCGGATAACCAATACCGCCCGGCTGCCCATGTCGCAACTCCTTCGGATAAAATCAGATCGGCATGGAGATGCGGCGGCCCATAGCGATCCTGAGCGAGTTGATGGGTCATTTCATGGGCTAAAATCGCAACCGCCTGGCCACGGGTAATTGCATCACACGTGAAGACCTGCACATTACGAACATCGGTATAGGCAACGCCATGCAAACTACAGCCATTCTCAAGAATAACCGATGTCGTGACTGGCGCATTCAGGCCACTGCCAAACCGATTGGCTACATAGGCCAGCGCCTGTTCCAGATCGGTCTGTAGCTCGTTACGCTCATTTGTATACAGCCCATCATCGACGCGCAACTCCATTGCACCAGGATCGATGGCAACCGATTGGGCCGCACCACGAATCATGGCCTGCTGCTGCGGCATTGCTCGCGTCCATGGCGAAAATGATGGTTCTGTGCTGCGCGGCCACCATAACACGCCCAGAATTACCAGCGATACTGCGGCAACCATCAGGGCATATACTGGAGTGGGCAGATTGCCAATCTTCATAGATTAGAACATATGTTTGTATTCAGCAGGCCACAGTATACCATGCTTTAGCGTTTCATCAGCGCCACCAACGACAGGAATTCGTAGGCGGCCTGTGCTGCGGCATGGGCCGTCACCTGGCCATGATCGAGTGCTGGCAGGACTTCCACAACATCGCCGCCAATCCATTGCACACCGGTGCATGCCCGCAGATACTGAAGCCCTTGAAAGGTTGTCGGGCCGCCAACTTCGGGCGTGCCTGTGCCTGGTGCAAACGCTGGATCGAAGAAATCGATATCGAAGGAAAGAAATGCCTTTGCCGCGCCAACCCGGTCTCGAACCAGTTCACCGATCATTTCGGGAGTTCGTGCAAGCAGTTTGGTTGTCGAAAGCATCGTGAAGCCCATATCGCGGGCGATCTGCAGATCTTCTGGGCCATACAGTGGGCCACGCATACCAAGCTGAACCGATGATTCAGGCAACAATAACCCTTCCTCAACAGCACGGCGAAATGGCGTCCCATGGGTATACTTGAATTTGCCATAGTAGCTATCCCATAGATCACCATGCGAATCGAACTGAACCAATGCCAATGGGCCATGCACGGCTGCCAGGGCACGTAATTCGGCCAATGCAATACTATGATCCCCGCCAAGGCCAAGCGTGATGATGCCAGCTTCCGCCAGTGGTTGGAGCGTGGCCTTGATCGCCGCATAGCTCTCTTCAATAAAGCCAGGAATGATTGGCGCATCACCATAATCGATCATCGACAGCGTATCAAAGACCTGCACATCCAGTTCTGGATTGTAGGGCCGCAATAACACCGAGGCCGAACGAATCGCTTCTGGGCCGAAACGGGCACCAACCTTGAATGTGGCACCGGTATCGAATGGCAACCCAACGATTGCAACATCCACATCCTCGGTCGTGCGGACATGCGGCAGGCGGGCGAATGTACGAATACCAGTAAATCGCGGCGATTCCATCGAGTTGGCTGGTTGGTAGCGTGGCGGCATCACAGACCTCACCAATAGGCTGAAGCAGAGTACGAGCTATTGTAGCATGGAGAGTGCGAGGCCTCGCGCTCGCACGCCGCAGGGCATGGAGATCGCACCTGCGCCATTGGGCGGTTGTGGAGTGTGCAAGCCATGCTTGCGCTGCGGCAGCATGGCTGCCGCACTCCATACCCGCAGAGGAACAATCCCTGATTAGATACTCAGCTTTCATCAGCCCACGACATGTAGGTTCGGTACAGAATTATGCAAATATGGCGCTACCTGGCCAAGAAACCGCCCTGCAACCTGATCCCAATCATACTGCGCGACATACTCGCGCCCAAACGATCCAAGTACAGTACGGCGCTGTGGGTTGCCAAGCAGTTCGATCAGCGAACCGGCCAGCGCCGCGACATCACCTGGTGGAACTAACACTCCTGCCCGACCATCGGGAACAACCTCGGGAATTGCCGTCGTATTCGTCGCGACAATTGGCAATCCACTAGCCATTGCTTCCAGAAACGCAATCCCAAACCCTTCCTGTACGCTTGGCAAACAGAAGATATCGGCCTGCTGATAGGCCCGCGCAACATCGTCATCATCGGTAACCGCCCCAAGCAGCCGAACACTATCGCCAAGATCCAGTTCGGCAGCGAGATTGCGAATGGCCATATGCTCCGGCCCATCTCCGATAATCACCGCATGCGCCTGTGGGATTGCACGGCGAACAATCACCATCGCACGCAACAGATCGGTAACTCGCTTGCGCGGGTACTGCCGTGCAACACACAGGATCGTCGCACCATCACTGCTGTGGGGTGTCGTCGCCGCAATCCGCTGCCAACGGGCCAGATCGATCCCTTCTGGGACGATACTTACGCGCTCGGATGGGACGCCATAATGGCACTCGATTGCCGAACGGCAATAGTCCGATGTCGTCAGCACACCCTGGGCGTGGCGGGCATTGCGCTTCTCAAGCCGGGAGAGGCTCCATAGCATCCCACGGATCTGGCCCTGCTCCTGGCGTGCTTCTTCTGCCAATACGCCCTTGATACTCACCAAGTATGGGGCTGGCATCGCGGCTCGGCCCGAGAACAGGAATCCATCAATATCAAAACCGATCACCAGATCATATGGCAACCGCCGCAACAGCGCCGGAATCTGTAGATTAAACAGCATGCGGCGGAGCGTCAGATTCTGCGGCCATATGCCAATTGGTGCAATTCGGCTTACGCGCACACCGCGCCGTTCGAGCGCATGCTGAAGCCCGCCAATTGCAACCGCTGTCCCACTTCCTTCAGCGCTTGTTTGCAGCCACGAATCAAGAAAGGCGATGTGCATGAATTACTCCTGGTGTATCCAGATCATGTCGATGGCTTGCCGAATAGCGCTACGCAGCGGTTCGAGGGTATAGCGGGCTGCATTGGCAGAACCGCGCCGAATCAGATCAGCGCGCAATCTGGCATCGCGTTTCACCAGCAGAATTGTGTCGGCAATCGTCTGCGCGCCAACAAAGAACTGGTAGCCACCCGCTGTGTGAATCGCGATATCAATGGGATCGAGCAGAATCGCGCCATCGCCAGCGACTTCCGCAATCGCACCACCATCATTCGTCACCGCAACTGGAACACCACACGATTGCGCCTCAAGTGTGGCCAGTTCAAAAGCTCCACCAAAGGGCGCATTCACCACCAGATCACACATATTCAGGCGTTCCACATAGCTATAGTGTTCGGGAATAGCTGGGCGTGTTGGCACGGCACTATTGAGTATTGCCAGATTTGCAGGTTGGTACGGAATGCCATTCAGTTGCCGAAAGCGTGTTGGAGGAAATAGCACCTGATCAGTAATACCAAGCTGTTCGGCGATATCCTCCAGATTCCAGCCATTAAACCACACATCCTCGTGCTTCGATTGGCAGTGCAAATACAGAACAATATCAGCGCCATCAGCGCCAACGCCAGCCTGAACCAAGCGCTGAAGTGCTAACATCACCCGTGGTTGCTGCTTGCGCTCGACATTCCGGCCAAATACGCCGACCACAAACCGATCACTCAATCCAGCCGCCCGCCGCAATGCTGCTCTATTCGGCAATGGCTGAAAGATTGATCGATCAACCGGATGTGGCGCGGCGATCACATGATCCAAGCCAATACTGGCACAATAGCGGGCGGCAGTATATGTGGGTGTGATCCCAACCTGCATTGTTCGCAAGAGATCCAGGTCACCGCGATTGAAGGGCATGCTATCAATCACAAAATGGGTCATCACCGGCCCATTCCAACCATCGGCCCGTGCATGGCGCACAAACCGGCAGACAGCAGCCAGATCATAATGAACAAACAGCACATCAGGGCGTTCTTCCGCCAAGAATGAGCCAAGCTGCTCTATCGCTTCTTTCTGATCGCGGGGCATTGGAACAATCCGGCATGGGTAATCTGCCGGATCGAATGCCTGCCCTTGCGCGCATACCCCAAACACCACCGTCTCGTGGCCAAGTTCAGCCAGTAGGCGGACAAGATGCAGTGCAAGCGTGCCAAAGCCAGTTGCCACCGAGGGCGATTCAGAGATAAGGCCGATCTTCATACGGGCATATCTATCATCGATACCTGATCGATAGACAGCAACGCTCGACGAATGGCATCTGCAAGCACATCAATGTGATAGCGTGATGCATTGATCGCGCCACGGCGAATACAATCAGCCCGCAAGATCGGGTTCTGTTTGACTTCCAGAATCGCATCGGCAATCGTCTGCGCACTCACAAAGAACTGGCGGCCACCCGAACTATGGATCGCAATATCAATGGGATCGAGCAGAATCGCGCCATCGCCAGCTACTTCCGCAATCGCACCGCGATCATTCGTCACCGCAACCGGAATACCACACGATTGCGCCTCAATCGAGGCCAGTTCAAACGCACCATTGTAGGGCACATTCACCACCAGATCACAGAGATTCAGGCGTTCCACATAGCCATACTCACTTGGAATCTGTGGCCGATCCGGGGTGGCAATAGTCGTCATATCCAGATCCGTCGCATCGGATTGATAGGGAATACCAATGAGCTGCCGGAATTCGGGCGGCGGGAACAGCACGCGATCCGCAAGACCAAGCTGCTCGGCCACATCGTGGAGGTTCCAGGTGCTGAGCCAGGGATCATCATTTTTTGGCTGGCAGTGCAGATACAGAACAATATCATTGCCAAGGCCAGCTTGAACAAGGCGTTGGATGGCCAGCATGACTCTCGGCTGCTGCTTGCGCTCAACATTCCGGCCAAACACGCCAACCACAAATCGATCACGCAATCCTGCCGCCCGGCGCAATTCCGCCCGATTTGGCAAGGGATGAAAGATCGATTGATCGACAGAATATGGTGCGGCAATCACATGTTCGATACCAGCACTGGCACAATAGCTGGCCGCCGTCACCGTCGGGGTGATAGCAACATCAACGGTTCGCAATACATCCAGCAGATCGCGGCTGACGGGCAGGCTATCGATCACAAAATGGGTCATCACCGGCCCATTCCAGCCATCTGCTCGCGCACGCTCAATATACCAACAGGCAGTCGATAGATCATAATGAACAAACAGCACATCCGGTTGTTCCACCGCCAGAAACGATCCAACCATCTCGATTGCCACCAGTTGATCACGAGCAATTGGGACAATCCGGCATGGATAATCGGCGGGATCGAATGGCTGATTGATCGCAGAGATGGCAAACACCACCGTCTCGTGGCCAAGTGCTGCAAGCAGATTGATCAACAAACGGGCACGAGTGCCAAACCCTGTTGCAACAGTTGGAGATTCGGTAATCAGTCCTATCTTCACGAGTGTTCCTCTTCCTCTACACAGATCGCCTGAATACGCGCAAGGCGCGCCTCCAGCAGTTTCAACCGCCGCTCAAGATCAACAACCTCGGCCCGGCGATAGTTATCCTGCGCGCTGACCGGCAGCGCAAAGATCTCGATATGCTCGGCTTTATCGCCCCGCAGATAAAAGCGGTTGACACCATTGAACGTTGCGAATAGATAGCCGTGTTCGAATAAGATTGGTTCCCATGCCGCATGCGTTGGAGTCGTTGAGTTTGGGGCCGTTGATTCAATCACGAACAGCTCTGGTCGCCAGCGATCAAAGGGGAAGTTCCGAATAACAGTATCCTCGAACCCCTCGACATCAAGCGAGACAAAATCTGGTGCGCTCACGCCATATTCATCAATCAGTTGTGGTGTCGTGATCGCACATACCGCCAGCTCTTGCACTGTATAGCCAGCCTGACGATGGCGCACTGCCAGTTCTGCATCGAATGTTGAAAGCCCACTCACATTCAGCCGATCCCACATGCTGCTCGTCAGATTCAGGGCAATCGGCGCGTTGTGCTGCGCTTCCCGGATCGGTTCGTGCAACACCGAATAGAATGTCACCACACCCGGCGTATCCAGGATCGCCACTTGCACATTCCGATCTTCGGGCCGGGCCTGTTGAAACGCCTGGTGTAATTGTGGAACCGGCTCGATATTCGCGCCGCGCCAACCCTTCTGATAAAAGAAATAGGTATTATTCTCAATTACTGGATGATACGCACCAATATCAAGAAATGATCCGATCCGATCACCAAAATACCGATTGATCAGCATATCCTCGCCATTCTGAGAATAGGAAATATTCGACAAAATCAATGCTCCTCTCAGCACAGGGCTGGTCGTTTCGAAGAGAACAAAGCCTGGATCAATAATCAATGCTTGCACAATGCACACCCAATCATACTCAATAGTCATTGCATATGCAATAAGTTGCAAGTAGCTGGGTACACACACTCTACAGGTATACGACGTACGGCACATTTTGGCTTCATTATTGCAAACAATTACATGTTCAATAGCGTGGTAGGATAGCAGCGTTTATCAGAGGGTTAAAGGCAAAGGTTGATACCTAGCGCACGGCTGAAGATCTGCCATTAACCTTGCACAAGCATCATTCTGACTCCTGACTGCTGACTCCTGAATACTAAAGACGATAGAGGAATCATGCGTATCTACAAATCCAAAGCACCAATGCGAATCGGTTTTTTCGGCGGTGGAACAGATATCAGCCCCTATGCCGAAGAGCATGGCGGGAAGGTGTTGAACTGCACCATTAACTTGTATGTGCGATGCATGCTGCGCCATACCGGCGACACAGGAATCGTCGTTCGTTCACTCGATCTCGAGGAGGTCAGCCGGAATATGACGGGACGTTGGGAGGGGCGTTTGAGCCTGCCCCAGGCGGTTCTGGATGCCGTACCAGCAGCACAGGGTGCCGAAGTCACCATGTTCTCGGATGTACCGCCTGGGAGTGGGTTAGGGTCTTCCTCAGCCTTAGTGGTGAGTATGCTCAAGCTGATCACAAGCGCATACAATATCCCCAGCGATCCCCACGAACTGGCTGAACTTGCCTACCGAATCGAGCGTGTCGATCTTGGCATTCCTGGTGGGCGGCAGGATCAATATGCAGCTGCATTTGGTGGAATGAGTGTCTACTATTTCGGCGGCGAACATGTGATCGTCGAGCCTGTGCTCAGCGATCCGACCGCACTGCTCGAACTCGAGAGCTCACTGCTGATTGGCTATGTTGGCGACCGTAAACTGCTGACGCATCACCTGGTTGAGGATCAGGTGCGGCGGCTGAAGGATGGCAACACACTGCGCTACCACGATGAAACCAAGGCATTTGTGGACCAAGCAGTAAAACTGTTGCGCGGGCTGAAGATCGCCGATTTTGGGCGGCTGCTCCACGATGCCTGGGAGGTCAAGAAATCATTTTCACCCTACATCGCCCCGCCAATTGTGGATGAGATATACGATCTAGCACGTAAGCACGGAGCATGGGGTGGCAAGATCACTGGAGCTGGCGGCGGCGGATTTATGGTCTTTGCATGTCCATTTGATCGGCGTCTCGAATTGGAGCGAGTGCTTAGCGAGGCTGGCGTAATTATGCGGCCATTCTCATTCACCACCCAGGGCGTGCATGCATGGAGCGTTGAGGCCTGAAAAATGAGTATTCAGGAGTCAGGAGTCAGGAGTCAGAATGCGAGAGCGAAAGCAATAGAACAAGAGAGCAAGAACCGACAGCAAGAACTCGCCATCCAGACAGGGTGCGACGGATTCTTCTGCAATGAACCACCATGCCCAACCATCGCGTAGGGGCGAACCGCGTGTTCGACCACATGGGGCAGTGCAACACCATCATCGTGGGCAGATACATTGGTCGGCCCTTACACAATGACCAGCATGGGCAGCGGTGCAGAACGTTCCGTCACACCCTCCAGACACGCTGACATGGCGAATGTGCTTGATGATGCAGTACCCTTCGATCAAGCATATGTCACCCGGTCACCCGATCATCGCGCCACGCTATCACCCGAGCCGTTATAGCGGTTCATCGCAGCGCTGAAGCCATCACGAATAATCAGATCAATGGCATCGGCAACCCGCTCACAGATAGCAGGAAGCTGTTCTTGTTCATCGCGAGTAAAGCGCCCAAGCACATAGTTGGCCAGATCCCAGCCTGGCGGAGCCTGACCGATACCAACCCGAATGCGGCGGAAGTTCTGGCCGCCAAGCTGCCCAACAATCGAGCGCATGCCATTATGCGTCCCAGCACTGCCACGCTCACGCAGCCGTAGCGTACCAAATGGCAGATCAACATCGTCATAGATCACCACCAGATCAGTCTCGCTGGTGATCTTATACCACTGCTTCAGCCCAACAACGGCCTGACCGCTCACGTTCATGAATGTGAACGGCTTGGCAAGCGCCACCCGCTGGCCAGCCACTTGCCCCTCTGCAATCCGTGCATGGGCACGCTTCTCAGAAAACTCGAACCGATAGCGCTTGGCAACAGCTGCCACACACTGGAACCCAATGTTATGGCGAGTGTGCATATATTCTTCCCCTGGATTCCCCAAGCCAACAATTAGCCACACGATTGCACCCTCAATGTATACACCCACATACCATCTCATGGTACCACTATCACACCACGATCTTCTAATGGATTTTGCCAATCAACATCGGTCATCGTTTTTTGGAATGTGGCAGCCATGCTGCCGCCGCGCAAGCATGGCTTGCGCACTCCACCACGATATTATTTTCCCCGAACAGACAGATGCTGGTATGCTTATCGGCAGTGCCAATAAGCATACCAGCAAAGTATTAGAGGCGTAGATTGCCGAGTGCTCTTAGATTCGCGATTGCGCGCGATGCAAGCGAACCGTGCGAATAAGCAGGGTCATTCCAAGCAGTGCCATTCCCGAAATCGGCACACCCGAACTCGTTTCTGGCAATGGCGGTGCTGGCCGCACTGGCTGGATCTGTGCCGATGCAACAGCCGTACTTGCCGGAACAAGGGTTGGTGCCGCCGCCTGTACATTCGGGGCGAGTGTCGCCGTCGCTGCAAGAACTGCCTGCATAGTGGCCGTTGGCGGCACTGTTGCAGTTGGCTGCAATGTTGCCGTCGGCTGTGGGGCTTGCCCAACAACCAGCACGGAGGCGATATTCGAATACAGTAGTGTCTTCAAGCCCTCAAAGGTAAGTTCAGCCTGGGAGACGATCCTGGTATCGACGGCAACCCCGGTTTTGATCTTTGCTGGAATTGAAAGTTCGACCGTCTGCCCTGGTGCCAAATCGGTGAGCTGTAATGTCACCCGATTGCCATTCTGCTGCGGATCGCCACGATCAGATTTTGGCTTGGCCGTAATCTCCAGGTTAGCCGGTAGAGTGATTGCGATCACAACAGTTCGCAACGATTGGGTCGTCTTATTATTACGAACGGCAATCACATAATTGACGCTCTGGCCAGGAAAGGCGCTGCCCCAATCACTTGCGAGTGTAAAGAAAACATCCTCTGGCGTATTGGAAACTGCCGTCAGGCTTGGCAATGGCGTAGATGTCGAACCAGGGCGCGCTGTTGCACTCGTACCTGTTCCTGGGCGCACTGTTGCACGCGGGCGAGCAGGTGCCGCTGGCTGTGGCGCAGCTTCGGCAGGGGTTGGTGGCAGAATCGCTGGCGACTCATCCGTACCACCAGAGCCACCCGAACTACCTGAGCCGCCGGAACCACCTGAGCCACCGGAACTACCTGAGCCGCCGGAACCACCTGAGCCGCCTGAGCCGCCCGAACCACCGCCAGATTCACTTGTCGCAGTCGGAACAGACGTTGTTGGCGTCCCGGTTGTTGTCGATGGGCTTGCGGTTGGTGGTGTGATAGACGTTGGGGCGGGCGCAACTGGTTTGCCCTCAACCAGAATAGTAATCGTATCGGATGCAGCAGGGAATTGTCGATCATCCTGTGCCAGAGCCTGATTTTTCAGGAGCGCACCACTTGTTGCATCAGCCCGTACACGCACCGTAATATTGATTGCCGCCGGGTTATTGCGCCGCGCTGTCACAGTACAGATGACCTGGTTTCCACTGCTGCTACATGTACCGCTATTAGAGGTCGCTGATGTAATCTCAAGCTGCTGATCAATAAGGTCACGGACTTCAATGGTGTTCGTATCGGCTTTATCGGTGAACACCGAAATCGCAAAACTCACACTTTCGCCCTGTGCGGCACTGGAACGCGAAGCATTCTTCACTAACAAAAGTGGTGCCTCACCAAGGGGTGGCGTCGATGTGATCGTCGGAACCGGCGAGGCAGTTGCCGTCCCTGCCAGTGTGGTTGAAGTCGGCACCGCTGTTGCTGGCACCGCTGTTGATCCAACCGTTGTCGCAGTTGCTGGTACAGCTGTTGATCCAACCGTTGTCGCAGTTGGTGGTACAGTCGTGCCGGGTGGCACAGTGTTCGTCGGGGCTGCTGTTGGTAGCTCGGGCGTGAGCGTCGAACGGGCCGCAGCATCAGCATTGGTTGGTTCTGGTTGAACAACTGCCGTCGTTGGTGCCTCGGGTACAGCCGATGGCTGCTCTGGCACCGCCGTAGCCGGCACAGGTGTCTCAGGCACTTCTGGAATCGGTGATGGCGCTGATTGTTGGCGCGAGGCAGCTGGTATCACCAATGGGTTGATCCAGCGATACGCCTCAATATACAGTGGAAAGGCAATCAACACCAGGCTGACGATGATCAGCGCAGCTTCTAGTGGCGTCCAGCGTGCCGGACCACGCTTGCGCCGGGGTGTAGGTGAATTCGGGCGAACAGACATAAGCTCTCCCTTGTGCCGGTTCGTACAGCAGCACGCTGTACATTATGTGCCGGGAATCGGTTTCGATTCGACAAGATCAGCCCTGACAATCAGGCGCTGCGTATCCCAATTCGTACATGTAATCAAAACCAGTGTTGGCTTCGGAGTCGCTGCCAAAACATCGGTCTGCGTCGGCCAAACACTGAATGTCTCGCGGACTCGATAGCGATAGCGCCATCCACCTGCATCAACCAGAATGTCATCATCACGTTGGAGCAATCCAAGATCGCGAAACACGCCCCCGCGTAACCCTGCGTGCCCTGCCAATGCCATAGTGCCTGGTTCACCTGGTAACGATGTGCCATGCATATAGCCGGCGGCATAGTCGGCCACTTCCCAGACACCATCTCGAACAAAGACTTCACGAACCGGCGTTTCAAGCCCAATCGCTGCGATTTCAAGCTTCGTTGGCTGAGAAACTGCCTCAACAACTGGCTCACCTGTGATCGGGCGCGGTGCGATGAATTCGTCGGTATTGTTCGCCATCGCCGGAGTCGTGAATGGTAGCGGAATTGTTTCAACTAGGCCATCTGCCCGATCATGGGCATCAGTTACCAATACCGATACAGGCACTGGTCCTGCTGCCTGAACAACCGCTGCTCTTGGCACTTCCGATTGCGTATGCAACCAATCTCGCACTGGCCCATCGTAGGCCCACAGACCAAATACAAGCAATGCTGCGAATGCCAACAATCGCTCGGAATGTTGCAGCAGCCCATCAAACCAATTTCGAAACATATACCCGCTCAATGCATGCCGACGTTGCTCTTCTTTCGAGCGCAGTGCAACAGGCACGCGCCAAGCATGTTGAGGCTCTGGCGGGGTTTCAATTAACTGTTTTAAGAGATCCAGAGTCTCTGGATCAGGTGACGTATGGTTGGTCCGCGGCTGGGATGGCATGAGATCCCTCTTGACATTCCGACAGGCCGTATGGGGAAATGCACACAAGTATAGACACGGTTGAACGATCCGACCTACGTCTTACGCGGATTATACAACAACCATGCGCCCGATGCAATAGGCGCTGCCCTACAAACAGGATCATGCTCATCTAGAGTAAGAGGAGTGTAAAGTGATCCGTTAAGCTTACTCTGCGATTATCTACGATCAGTGGTCGTAGCTATTGATTAATGATTAACTATTTCATCATCAACGACAGCCTGCCAATAGTTCTGGTTTGGTGCGTTGTAACATCACCACCCAATGTGAAAACTCTGATTCTCAGCTCCCCTCCCAAACTGCTATCCTTAGTTCAACAAACACGATATGCTGGTCGCACTGATCAGCAAGCACGCCTCACTGAGGAGGCCCTTATGAAGACAATACTTGTTCCACTTGACGGCTCGGTTCTGGCTGAACAGGCGCTACCGTATGCTCGTATGTTGACTCAGGTGCTCAATGCCAACATTCAATTATTACGGGTCGTTCCAGATATTGAGCGTGAAAGCCTACTCGTGGATAGCCTTGCGACGATGTATGTTGGTGAGATTGCCGCAGGGTATCAGGAGCGGGATCAACAAATCCTTCATGGGTTGCGTGAGCACGCCGAAAGTTATCTGGAAGCTCAGGAGGAACAGCTTCGGATGGCGGGGATCGATGTCAGTACAACGGTACGGATCGGGCCACCCGCCGAAATTATCGTCGAGGTAGCCACCCATGTTAATGCAACGATGATTGTGATGGCTACTCATGGCTATAGTGGCATCCAACGCTGGGCAATCGGGAGTACTGCCGATAAGGTTGTTCACGCGACCCATACCCCCGTTTTGTTAGTCCGTAGCCCTGCTGTGCCGATGCATGAAGAGCCAAAGCTAGAGCGAATTATGGTGCCGCTGGATGGATCAACGCTTTCTCGTCAGGCACTGCCAATTGCAACCGAATTAGCCCAGCTTTCGCACGCACAGATCATACTGATGCATGCGATTGATCCCTTGGCCGAAGCATACCCAAGCGCACATGCGCTCAGCCAATCACTTGCCCACCCAGATCGCCTACTGCACGAGATGGTTGAATCCGCTGATCATCAACTCAGCCAAGTCGCTGGCACGCTGACCAAGGATAGCAATGTGACAGTGACACCAATGGCGCTGATTGGTTATCCAGCCGAAGTGGTTGTGGACGAAGCCGAGCGACGGCATGTGAGCCTGATCATTATGGCGACGCATGGCTATAGTGGGCTACGGCGTTGGACACTCGGAAGCACCGCCGACAAGGTGTTACACAGCACCCGAACGCCATTATTGATCATACGAGCAACCCACAACTAAACCGGAGGCAAATCAAGGTGAGGGTTCGGGGGCGGCAATGCCGCCCCCCGAGTTTTCTTTTGCCATAAATGGAGATAATAGTGGTATAATCGCTGTCATATTCGCTCAATAATTGGTATCATAACGCCTATGACAGCGCCCATTACTGGATTGCGTGTACTTGATCTTACGCGCGCCCTTGCTGGCCCATTCTGTTCCATGATGCTTGGCGATATGGGAGCGGATATCATCAAGGTTGAGCAACCCGGCGTCGGCGATAATTCGCGTGCATGGGGTCCGCCGTTTTTGGGCGGTGAGAGCAGCTATTTCCTCAGTGTCAATCGCAATAAACGCAGTATCGCGATCAATCTGCGCGATCCGCACGGTGCCGAAATCCTGAGCCGCCTTGTTGCCCAGAGCGATATTCTGCTGGAAAATTTCGTTCCTGGCTCGCTCGATAGGCTGGGGTTTAGCTATGCCGATTGTCATAAGCTGAAGCCCGACCTGATCTATTGTGCGATCTCTGGCTTTGGCCAGGTCGGGCCAGATCGTGAGCGGGCAGCATATGATCAGATCGCCCAGGGCATTGGCGGCGTCATGAGTGTGACTGGCGAGATTGGCGGCCCACCAATGCGGGTTGGCATCGCAATTGCCGATATTATGGCCGGAATGTTTGCTGGCTATGCTGTGATGAGTGCGCTGTATCATCGCCAGGCAACGGGCGCGGGCCAGTTTATTGACACATCGTTGCTCGATGGGCAGTTAGCGATGATGACGTATCAGGCTGGCCGGTATCTGGCAACTGGTGAGGTGCCTGGCAGTAGCGGAAATCATCACCCGACAATCGTCCCCTATGGCGTCTATAAGGCCTCGGATGGGTATCTGAATCTGGCAGTTGGAACCGAAGATCTCTGGCGCAGGTTCTGTACCGCCCTCGCAATTGAGCATGTGCGCGATGATCCACGGTTTGCGACAAATTCCCAGCGCCAGGCACATCGCGATGCATTAAATATGTTGATTGAACCATTGTTCGCTGCCCGAACTGCTGCCGAGATTGATACGCTCATGAATGAATATGGCATTCCGTGCGGCGCGGTGCTGGATCTTCAGGGTGTCTTTCGCAATCCACAGGTTGCGGCAATTGGTGCAGTTCAAACCATGGCGCATCCAACTGCCGGTGAGATTCAGTTCGTTGGGCCACCATACCGGTTATCGGCCACGCCAGCGGAAGTACGCATACCGCCACCATTGCTTGGCCAACATACCGATGAGATTTTACGCAGCCTGGCCTATAGCGATGAGCAAATCGCCGCCCTTCGCCAATCGCGTATCGTGGCCTGATTATGGAACACGCATCTGGCATGTTTACGATTGCAACGCGACTCCTACTGACGCCTGAGCATCGGCAGCGGCTCGAATACGCTGTGCGCAGCCGTCGTATCGATCCAGCCGATTTTGTCTCGGCGATGATTGCAGGGACTACCCCATTACCAGTTGATCAACAGGCCAACTCGCATCGATCCGTACTGGTGCCTATTCGTATCTACCTCACATCCGAGCAGCGTGATGCATTTCGCGCATTTGCCATATCGCACGAAACCGATATTGGTGTTCTGATCTCGGAACACGTTGCACGCTATCTGGCGGATATTCCTGATCCACCGTCTCCACCAAACCCAAGCGACCGAAGTACGGAATTACGAGCCTATCGCCGCGAACTCGCACGAATCCAATCTCGTCGCATGGCGCTTGGCTCAACAACGCCGATCTGGCTTGATCAATATATTGCCGATCTCGAAGATTATGTCAATGGCTAGGCACAGGCATGGCAAAGAAAATTCGGCTTGATCAGCTCATGGTTCAGCGTGGTCTGGCTGAGTCGCGTGCGAAAGCACAGGCGCTAATTATGGCTGGCGAGGTACGAGTTGCTGGAGCGCAGCGTAGCCGGCCTGGCGATATGCTTATGCCAGAAACCGAGGTAACGATTGTTGGGGGTTTACCATATGCAAGCCGGGGCGGGTATAAACTCGCCCATGCCCTGGATACATTCAGGCTTGCACCTGCTGGCCTGATTGCGTTGGATGTTGGAGCATCGACGGGTGGGTTCACCGATGTGCTGCTCCAACGGGGAGCGGCGCGCGTCTATGCTGTGGATGTTGGCTATGGGCTGCTCGATTGGAAATTACGCCAGGATCCACGCGTCGTTGTTGTCGAACGAACCAATATTCGCTACCTGGAGGCGCTGCCAACGCATGAGAGCGCTATAGTAATGCTAGCGGAATGTGCTGTTGTTGATGTTGCCTTCATATCACTTCGGTTGGTGTTACCTGCGGTGCAACGGCTGATCACTCCTGAAGCATGGATCGTTGCTCTAATCAAGCCACAATTCGAAGCCGGGGCTGATGCAGTTGATAAGGGCGCAGGCGTGATACGAGATCCAGCCATTCATAAAGCCGTGATCAAGGAAGTGGTTGCATTTGCTGCTACAATCGGGTTAACTGCCCATGGGATAGTGCGCTCACCAATCACTGGCCCTGCCGGAAATGTCGAATTCTTAGTATGGCTGCATGGTTCAGGGTCGGCACTCGATCTCGCTGATGCACTCACTCAGGTTCTGACACAGTGAAATCTATTGCAAGGATTTCGCACATACTTCATCGAGCATTGACGCAACTGGCGATTCGGGTATAATCTCAGTGTGTGCAAAATTTCACTTATCATGTCATAACCGCCCGTTGTAGCATCGTAAGCATGTCTCGTCATCGCTGGTAGGGCGGCGAGAGCCTGCATACCGACAATCTTTTCTATGTGCTCGCCTCGTGCCGAGGCGCTAGGTTGGAGGCTCCATGCGAATACCGCGCCGTTCGCTCATCAAACTTGGCGTGTTGGCGATCGCACCGTTACTCCTTGCTGGGTGTAGTGCTGCGGTCGGGTTGGATGGGCCAGCAACAACGATCAATCCAGCAGGCGATCAAGCTCGGCGGATTCTCGATCTCATGGTTCCGATCTTCTGGATGGCACTCGTCGTCTTTATCGTCGTCGAGGGCATTCTGGTCTACACAGTCTTCCGTTTTCGGCGGAAACCAAATGCACCAATTCCATCACAGATCCAGGGCAATACCCAGATCGAAATAGCTTGGACGATCGCGCCAGCGCTGATTGCCGTCGTGATTGCGGTATTGACATTCCGCACCCAGGCGGACAATGCCGTTCTGCCACCAAACGCAATCCATATTACTGCAGTTGGGCATCAGTGGTGGTTTGAGTTTCAGTACCCAGATGGTGGCCCGGAGGGTAAGCCATTGCTTACCGCATCCGATATGTACATTCCGGTTGGCAAACCAGTGATTATCACCCTGAAGGGTCAGGATGTCATCCATAACTTCTGGGTGCCAAAACTGGCTGGCAAGACCTATATGATCCCTGGGAAAACCAACTATCTTTCGTTCACTGCCGAACAGGCTGGCATCTACCATGCTGTCTGTTCCGAATTCTGTGGCGAGGCCCATGCGCTTATGCGTTTCCGGGTGATCGCCCTGCCACCGGATCAGTACGACCGCTGGTTGACGCAGGCACAGGTTGCGCCAGCGAATCCACCTACAGGCGTGGGCGAACTCAATGGCGACCCAACGCGTGGCCAGGCGATCTTCCTTGATGCAAAGCGCCAATGTATAACATGCCACGCAATCAGTGGAACTGCTGCGAAGGGCGTCGTGGGCCCGAACCTGACCTACTATGGCAGCCGTACAACCATTGCTGCCGGGCTGCTGGATAATACCCCCGAAAATCTGGCCAAATGGCTGCATAATCCAAGCAGCTTGAAACCAGGCAACCTGATGGGCCGAGTCATTACGCCGGATTGGGTTAAGCAAAATCTTTCCGAACAGGATATCGCGGACCTTGTCGCCTATTTACGCAGTATGAAGCTCTCGGTCGATATGCCGGTCGCGAGCAAATAGTCAGGAGAAGCTGATGGCAGTCGTCGAACGACCGCTAGGCGGCGTCACGGTCCCAAAGCCGCCAGAAACTAATGAGTATGCTGGCTGGGAGAGCTGGCTGACGACCGTTGACCACAAGAAGATCGGGATCATGTATATTGTCGGGGCATTCGTATTCTTCCTAATTGGTGGAATCGAAGCGCTGTTGATGCGAACACAGCTTGGAACGCCCAATAACACATTTCTGACACCCAATGTCTATAATCAGATGATGACCATGCACGGCACCACAATGGTCTTCTTGGCGATCATGCCATTCAATGTTGGCATCGCCAACTTTGTTGTTCCATTGATGATTGGTGCTCGCGATATGGCCTTTCCACGCCTGAACGCACTGAGCATCTGGTTGTTCTTTTTTGGCGGGTTGATGTTGTACTTCAGCTTTATGGCTGGTGGCGCACCAGCGGTTGGCTGGTTTGCCTATGCACCACTAACGATGAAACAGTATTCACCCACCTTTGGCGTGGATTACTGGATCATTGGATTGCTGCTGACTGGTATTGCATCAATTTCTGGTTCGTTGAACTTTATCGTCACCATTCTGAATATGCGTGCGCCTGGGATGACGATGAACCGCATGCCGCTGTTTGTGTGGATGACACTGATCACATCATTTATTCTTGTCTTCGCCTTCCCATCGCTCACTGCTGGCCAGATCGCACTCCTGTTTGATCGGCACTTCGACACCCGGTTCTTCAATCCTGCCCAGGGTGGCGATGCGGTGCTATGGATGCATCTGTTCTGGTTTTTTGGGCACCCCGAGGTGTATATCCTCATCCTGCCAACCATGGGGATTGTCTCGGAAGTTCTGCCGACCTTCTCGCGCAAGCCGATCTTTGGCTATGCATTTGTGGCCTACTCAGGCGTCGCAATCGGGTTCCTGGGCTTCTTAGTCTGGGCACATCACATGTTTGGCGTCGGCCTTGGACCATTGGCAAACGCATTCTTCTCTGGTGCCAGTATGTTGATTGCCATTCCAACCGGAGTGAAGATCTTCAACTGGATTGCAACCATGTACCTTGGTTCGATCAGTTTGAAGACGCCAATGTACTATGCGATTGGGTTTGTCTCAATGTTCATTATTGGTGGCATTTCGGGCATTACGCTGGCCTCACCACCGATTGACCTACAGCAGACCGATTCCTACTATGTGGTTGCACATTTTCATTATGTACTGTTTGGCGGGTCGATCTTTGGAATCTTTGCTGGAATGCACTACTGGTTCCCCAAAATCACTGGGCGAATGTATAACGAGACTCTTGGGAAGATTCAGTTCTGGCTGACATTCCTGAGCTTTAATATCACTTTTTTTCCGATGCACATCACCGGTACGAATGGCATGCCACGCCGCATCTACACCTATGAGGCGGGTATGGGATGGGATGTGTATAATCTCATCTCAACATTTGGCTCATTCCTGATGGCATTTGGGATCTTGGTGTTGGTCTGGAATGCGATTACAAGCATACGCAATGGCCCGCCCGCACCGAATGACCCATGGGATGGTTCTTCGCTTGAATGGTCCACTCCTTCGCCACCACCAGCCCATAACTTCGATACCATACCGATTGTGTATAGCCGCCGCCCGTTGTGGGACACGAAGTATCCTGATCTGGATGCAGCCTTTGATATTGGGACGAAGGCAGTCAGCCGCCGTGAGAAGATCGAACAGGAAAAGGCAAGAATGGGTGAACTGCCGACGGAAAGCCATATTCACATGCCATCGCCAACCTATAGCCCATTGATCGCCGCATTTGGCATTCTGGTAGCCGGGTTCGGTGCGATCTATATTTCCGTACCATTCGCCTTTATTGCTGGCCTGATCGGGTTGGTTATTCTGGGTGTTGGAATCTTCGGCTGGGTGCGTGATTCGCGCAGGGACTCGCCGTATCTGGTTTCCCAGCATTAAACGAGGAGTTATATACGATGAGTACACCGCCCACGCACACCACCCAGGATACTCACGGCACACCAAGCAGCCATGCAGCACCGGCACCAATGCTTGGTTCATTGGGTGTCGATAGCCGTAAATTGGGGGTTTGGGCCTTCATTGGCTCAGAAACGCTGTTCTTTGCGGCGCTGATTACGATCTACCTGATCATGGCTCCGGTCAATATGGCGCGCAGCGATGCACAGGATCCCAAGGAATTTCTGGATATTGCCTTCACATCACTATTGGCAGCAATTCTGTTGGCGAGTTCGCTAACAATGGTACTTGCCTTAGCGGCCAATAAGCGCGGTGATACGCGGCAGTTTCGAATCTGGCATTTGGCGACGGTTATTCTTGGGTTCTGTTTCCTTGGCGGGCAGGTCTATGAATTCAATAAGCTGCTCCACGAGGGTGTCACACTCAGCAGTAGCTTGTTTGGAACAAGCTTCTTCGTGTTGACGGGGTTCCATGGAACGCACGTTGCCATTGGTGCGATCTGGTTGCTTTCAACCTTCTTTAAGGTGACGAAATACCCAGATTCGCCAGAGAATGCCATGGATATCGAATTGGCTGGCCTGTACTGGCACTTTGTCGATTTAGTCTGGGTTGCGATTTTCACGCTAATCTACCTGATCTGAGAGGGCACCGCAATGGAAATGACCCATGCCCACGAGGAAGGCGCACACTCACCCCGCTTTTACTGGATAGTCGGCGGAGTGTTGGCAGCCATTACGATTGTTGAAGTCCTGATCACCCTGATTCACCTCCCGCATCCATTGCTGGTGCCAATCCTATTGGTGCTATCGGTGATCAAAGGTGCTGGCGTGATTATGTTCTTCATGCACTTGCGTGGTGATCGTCCACCCTATCAAGTAATGTTTCTGATACCATTCACGCTTGCCGTGACCTTCATCCTCTTCTTTCTACTGTTGTTTAGCCAACACGTCGGGATCGCGGGCTAACACTCAACCACAGGCGTAGGAATACAAGACGCGGGGATGGTGGCGATTTGCTTCGCTGCAACTCCGCGTTATGTAATCTCTGCGTTGTTCAATTGGAGGTTCATATGTATGCCTGGAACTGGGAGCCAGGGCTGGTATTAGGGCTGATCGCACAGATCAGTATCTATCTGGCCTGTGTCGGGCCGCTGCGCCGCTTCTTCCCCAATTCGGCAGCAGTTTCCAAAAACCAGATTCAGCTGTTTGCTATGGGTTGGCTATGCCTGTTTGCAGCGCTTGTTTCGCCGATCGATATCCTGAGCGATTCCTTGCTCTCGATGCATATGATCCAGCACCTGCTCATAACCCTGATTGCACCACCATTGTTATTGCTTGGAACACCACGCTGGTTGTTTCGGCCGTTGTTACGCATTCCGGGAGCAACGCTGATTGGCAGATTGATGACCAGTGTCGTTCCGGCCTTTATTATCTATAACATGACCTTCTCGCTCTGGCATGTGCCACGCTACTATGAACTCACGCTGAACAACCAGATATTCCATATTCTTGAGCATGTGATGTTTATTGGCACTGCGACACTGGCATGGTGGCCGATCTGTAGCCCACTTGATGAAGTGCCATCGGCACCGGTTGGTCTGCAGATTTTCTATCTGTTCTTCCAATCCTTTCCGCCAACCATTCTTGGCGCGATACTCACATTTGCAGAGCTGCCGCTCTACCCACACTATACCCGTGTCGCACGATTATGGGGTATGACACCACTTGTCGATCAGCAGTTGGCCGGGCTGATTATGTGGATTCCAGGCAGTCTAATCTTCTTTGGCGTCCTGTCGGCTGTCTTCATTCGTTGGATGAACCGTGATGATATCGATCCACGATTGGCGAAGCGAGCGTAACGGTATACGAAGGCATTCTGACCGTTGTAAGGGCGGTTCGCGAACCGCGCCTACGCAACCTCATTGATCAAACTAATCTATAATCAGATAGAGAGAAGCATGTTGGAACAACGCTTTATACGAATCTATCCGCCTGATCAGGGGCCTAGTGCTGCGCCACTGTGGGCAGTTTTCCGCAATGGCGATCTTGTTGTATCAGCAGAGCGTATGGCCCTGCTCGATTCAATCGATGGTATTGTGGACGATACGACGGAATCGCTGTTGATTGGCACCATCGGTGAGCGGCCAGTGCGGGTGATCGAGATCGCTGCTGATGCGGTGCTGCCAACTGAGTTGATCAGCGTTCATCTACGCACGCTGCTCTCGGATGCACATCCAGCATTGAGTTCGATTGCAGATTATGCTAACCAACTATTGCGTTGGATGCGAACCAGCAACTTTTGTGGTTCGTGTGGCCAACCAATAGCCTTAGTCGATGGTTGGGGCAAGCGTTGTGCTGGGTGTGGGCATATTGGCTACCCACCAGTCAGCCCGGCGATTATTGTGCTCATCCACGATGGGCCGCGGGCGTTATTGACGACCAAATCAGGCTGGGGCAAGCGCTACAGCCTGGTTGCGGGCTTTGTTGAGCCAGGCGAAACATTCGAGGAGTGTGTGGTTCGTGAGGTGCGCGAGGAGGTTGGGGTTGAGGTCGGCGGCATTGAGTACCTCAAAAGCCAATCGTGGCCCTTCCCACATCAGGTGATGGTTGGGTTTTTGGCCGAATATGCCAGTGGTGAGATCGCAATTGATACAACCGAACTCTCCGATGCACGCTGGTTTGATATAAGCGATCTGCCAGAACTACCGCAGCCCTATACAATTTCTCGACAGATCATTGAACTGTGGCGATCACGAGTGGGCGGCCCTGAACAACTACGCCCCGCGGGCTGAAACCACGCG
This sequence comes from Chloroflexales bacterium, assembly GCA_038214135.1. Classification (GTDB taxonomy): domain Bacteria; phylum Chloroflexota; class Chloroflexia; order Chloroflexales; family Roseiflexaceae; genus JANLSE01. The sequence goes on from JBBQSD010000004.1 coordinate 92,513, forward strand.
GCTATGGGTGGATCGTCCCCTCCCCCCTAACCCCTCTCCCGGCGTGGGAGAGGGGAATTGCCCTCTACGGATCCCTCTGCACCTCTCCCACGCCGGGGAGAGGGAATTGCCCGTCACAAATCCTTTAAGCCTCCGCCCGCCTATAAGTGATGGCGGAGGAAACGGCGTTCCTGACTCCTGACTCTACCGCAACAAAAACCAGCGTGCATGCGTCCTGATTATAGAATAGAATTCGGATGTGAGGAGATCGGATGATGGGCGCACTACTCAGCTTGTTCTCGGCCTTGGGTCTTTCGACCGCAGCTGGCCTGAATGCCTACATTCCCCTGTTAGTCGTTGGGCTTTTGGGTCGCTATACAAATCTGATTCAGCTCAGCGCACCCTATGATATCCTCACCAATCCGTGGGTGCTATTGGGGATTGCCCTGATTGCACTATTGGATCTGATTGGCGATAAAATACCAGGTGTTGATCACATCCTGCATATGCTTGGCGTCGTGATTCACCCAGTCGCCGGGGTTATCCTGGGTTTGGCAGCGGCCAGTGGCGGCCAGATTGATCCAACGCTTGCCGCCGTGTGTGGGTTGATCGCCGCTGGCCTGACCCACGGAACGCGGATGGCGGCCCGCCCTGTTGCAACCGCAACGACCCTTGGAACGGCCAATCCCGTGGTAAGCACCGTGGAAGACATTGTCTCGCTGGTGATGTCGCTATTGGCGATCTTCGTGCCAGCACTCGCGTTCCTGTTGTTGCTTGTGCTGGCCTATGCCATGTTCCGAGTCATTCGGGGAATTATGCGGCGGCGCGAGGCAGCGGTGAGTTAGCGGCGTTGGGCTGGGGCAAGAAAGCGCCGAATAATTGCAGCAAGATCGGCTGGCCGTTCGGCTGCGAGTGCATGGCCAGCACCAGCAATCGAGATCAACTGAGAACCTGGGATTGTCTGGCGCAACCGCTCCGCAGCCAGCAGGCCATAGAGTACATCAAGTTCGCCCCAAACGAGTAGGGCAGGCACACGTACCCCACCAAGTTGGCGCAGCGCGAGGTTCCATTCATCCAAACGAGCCAGCGCTCGCACCAATACACCCCGCGATACTGGATCGCGCAGCAGCTCCACGACTGTCGCAATCTGATCGGGCAGTGGTGTATCCGAAACGAATGAGTCACGCAGGAACCAGCGGGCCTGTGAGGCAGAGAAGAATCGGGCTCCTAGATCGAGGACACCAGGGATGCTGCGGAATGCTCGAATCAAGCGCCCCTGCATTGTCGATGGCCAGATCTGCGGGCCTGGCGCACCAATAGCAATCACGGCCCGTATACGTTCAGGGTAGCGGGCAGCGAGCGTCAGCGCGAGTGTTCCACCCAAACCAGAACCAGCGACAAAGGCAGGCACTGCTTGAGTGGCAGTTAATAACCCTGCGGCAATACGGTTGAGCGTATCCGGGCTGCCATCCCACACGGCTGCACGTGAGCGACCAAATCCCGGCAGATCGGGAATAATCAGCCGGAAATGGCCGGCCAGAAATGGTGCTGCTGCTGCCCAGGCACGATGATCGAAGCCAAGCCCGTGCAGCAACAGCAGTGGCGGTCCTGCCCCTTCGGTTGCATAGCCAATCACCTGGCCATCGACCAGCGCCTGTGTATAGGTTAGCATGTGATTGCCTGCCCCGGAACACGCCAATATGCCCCATGAGTATCACACCACGGGTTATTGATCATTCGGCAGGCCCTGCGACAGCAATAACATAATGCTCGGTCGAGAGATACCGACGAGCAACATCAACAATCTGTTCTGCGCTAATAGAACGAATAATTGATGGGTAACGGCTGATATAATCGAGGCCCAGCCCATAGCGCTCGATCCCCAGCAGCGTTCCGGCGATACCATCATTGGTTTCGAGGCCAAGCACAGTACTACCCGTCATGAAATCACGTGCATCGCTCAGTTCTTCATCTGTCGGGCCATCTGCGGCAAACCGGCCTACTTCGTGAACAATTGCAGCAACCGCCCGCTCGACATTGGCGGGATTCACGCCAGCCAGTGCAGCCCACGGCCCAGCACCAACATCGGCATCGAGGCTACTGCCACAATAATAAGCCAGGCCCTGTTGCTCACGAATATTCTCGCCAAGCCGCCCACCCATGCCGATGCGGCCCAGGATCATATTGGCAATACTGGCCGCATAATAATCCGGCGACATGCGCGTCAGGCCCTGAACGGCCCAGATCACATCGCTCTGGCTTTTACCCGGCATGGCAATATCGCGGCGCTGAATGCCATCGATTTGATTGGCATTGGGGAATACAAATTTTGCTGCCGGATTGGAAGCTGCCCACGTGCCAAAGAATTGTTCAAGCAGCGCAATCACCGCCGTTGGTTCGACATCACCGACAATTGATATTGCTGCAGTGGATGGATGATAGCCCTTGTGGAACTGAACCAGATCGTCGCGGGTCAGCGCCTCGACACTTGCCTGTGTGCCACTGCTCAGGCGGCTGTATGGATGTTCGGCTGGGAACAGGAGCATGCGGGCCGCCCGTGATGCCTGGGTACGCGGTTCCTGCTCACTCTCGCGCAACCCCATCAGGATCTGGCTGCGTAGCCGCTCAAGCTCAACCTCGGGGAAAGTCGGGCGAATCAGCATATCGGCTAGCAGTTCAAGAATGAGTGGCAGATCCTCGGCCAGGGCTCGGCCAGCAAAGCCGCTGGCGTTCATGCCACCACCAGCATTGACACTCGCCCCAACTGATTCTGTCGCCGTGACAATCTCCTGGAAGTTACGATTGCCAGCACCGCGAATAAGCGCTGCAGCGGTGAAGACGGCCAGGCCATTCTGCTCAGGGGATTCGTGAACCGCCCCGACCTGCAATTCTCCGCGAACACTGATGGTTGGGCTGCTCGGGTTGCGCTGAATGAGTGTGACCATACCATTCGGCAGAACATGGCGTGTGGCGGTCGTGATTGTCTGCGCCGCGTGAATTTGATTTGTAGATGTGCTCAACGTTATGATCCTTCGGTAGGAATGAAATGCCCAACCGTTCGATTGCGATCCGTCAGATATATTTGTGCAACCCGCTGCACATCGGCGGCTGTCACCGCGCTGAGTTCATTGAGCAGGCTGCCCATACGTGTATAGCTATCGAGGACTTCCCACATGCCAAGCGAGAGCGCCTGGCTGGTCACGCTCTCATTTGAATAGGCCACCTGCGCCCGTACTTGTTTGAGTACCTTATGCATCTCCTCGGCGCTGACACCATCCTGTTGAATTTTCTCGACCTCGGCCAGCAGGGCATGTTCGACTTCAGCTGTTGTTCGACCTTCTTGAACCGTTGCATTTAGTTCGAACAATGATGGATCATAGGAAGCGCCAAAGCCGCTGCCAGCCCCAGCTGCGAGTTGTGTTTCGACAAGCGCACGATAGATTCTGGCACTACGATTGGTCTGCGCGCCGCCGCCAAATCCAAGCGGCTTGGCACCCGAGAGAACCGCATCAAGCACAATCAGGGGAGCGAAATCGGGCTGGCGGCAACTGGCAGCGTGGAAGGCGATCTGAACATACTGGGCCGGGCCAGGCCGCCGGATGGTAACGCGGCGTTCGCCCTGCTGTTGCGGTTCGATGGTCGAGGCTATCGGAATCTGCGGGCCGACCGGCAGGTTTCCGAAATAGGTTTCGACCTGTTTGAGGATCTGATCGGCATCAAAATCGCCAACCAATGAGAGGATCGCATTATTTGGCATATAGTATGTCTGATAGTGGCGAAAGAGATCATCACGGGTCATCGCCAGCAGATCGCCCTTCCAACCAATTACCTCATTGCGATATGGGTGGATCTGAAATGCAGCCGCCATCACCGCTTCATTCAGCCACCAATCGGGATCATTCTCGTGGCCCTCACGCTCTGAAATAATGACCGTGCGCTCACTCTCGACTTCTGCGCTATCGAAGATCGTATTAACCATCCGGTCGGATTCGATCTGCAGCCCGAGTTCAATCCGATCAGCCGGTAGCGTCTCATAATAGGCCGTATAGTCGTTTGAAGTAAACCCATTGAATGTACCGCCATTACGCGCAACCAACCGATCCAGCTCGCCTGTCGGAATCGTTGGCGTACCCTTAAAGAGCATATGCTCAACCCAATGAGAAATACCGGTGGTTCCAAGCCGTTCGTTGCGCGCACCAACCCGATACCACACCGCACAAGCGGCAACTGGCGCACTGTGCGTCGCACGAACTAGGATGAGCATCCCATTCGGCAGGCGATGGGCAATCACATCATTCATCAAACCATACTTTCTTTATTCACACGCCGCTCCACAGGCTAAAGCCTGCGGCTCACACCCTGCCCCACAGGCTAAAGCCTGCGGCTATTTGTTGAACCCTGCCTGAATATGTTCTGGCCAGCGTGGTTCTTGCTGCAAACGTTCGCCAACTGCCACTAGATCGGTACTACCCTCCCGCAGCGATTGCTCGGCCAACTCAAAATCATCGAGCAGGCCACCGACCAACACTGGCACATCGACAACCGATTTGAGTGCTGATGCAACAGGCACACACCAGCCAGGAAACTGTGCAAGCGGCATATCACTGCCAATGCGCATCACCACCTCAATAAAACTCACACCAGCGCTCGTTAGACGGCGAGCAACCACACGTGCATCCTGCAATGAAAGACCACCCGGCATATGTTCTTCGATACCAAGGCGAAGGCCAATCACACAGCGACGCCCAAGCCAAGCGGTGATCGATTCGACCACATGCAGAAGTGCTTTCAGCCGCGTTTCGCCAAGTGGTGGCTCAGAGAGGCGATGAAACGGCCCGTTGTCGGCAGTCGAGAGCATAATACCATCGGCACCGGCAGCATAGGCACGCCAGGCCGCCATCGTGAATGCATCAGCAAGTGTCGGTAGATGATCATCCGATGTCCAGATCTGATCAAGCATAACAAAGGCCACACACTGTTCTTGCGTTATCGACGTGAGGCATTTGCGCAGCGTTGGAATATGGACATCCGCATACAGGCCAACATGAGCAGATTCATGTGTTTGGGGTGTGACACGAGCAGCCTCAAGCACAATCATGCCAGCCCCACCACGAGCCCGAGCGCGATAGTACGTCTGCAACCGTTGATCAGCAAACCCATCAAGGTTCGCATGACCACTCGGCAATGATTCCATAACGATCCGGTTGCGCAAACGCGCCCGGCCCAATGTCAGTGGAGTAAAGAGCCTTTGGGCGGGTGGCATAGCCAACTCGGTCGATTCGGGTGCGCTCGGGCGCGACATCCAAGCACTCAACGGTTTCAATCTGTCGCGCTTCGATCTTAGCACCTTTATTCGGCTTGTGTCAAACGGGGCACAAAGAACAAGGGAACAAGAGGCAAGAGAACAAGAACCGAGTATTCAGGAGTCAGGAGTCAGAATACGGGAGCCAATGCGTATTGTGGTGGACATTTTTTGTCAGGAACAGTTCAGTTCCCTCACCCCTGCTGCGCCTCCCCTCTCCCAGTGGGCGAGGGCTGGGGTGAGGTCGGCGCTACGGCACCCAGAGGGTACCCGACCCGCAAAGAATGATTGCGCCACGTTAACGTCGGTTGCTCATGCCTCGGCTGTGATCGAACTGCCTTGGTGGCTGTTTGTTTGGTCAGATGCAATATCTTGCGTCTCTACGGATTCGTACCTTGGTTCTTGGTTCTTGGTTCTGTCAACATTCTGACTCCTGACTTCAAGAAATATGCGCACAAACAGAAACGGAGCAATACCCATGAAGGCATCGCTCCGTTTCTCAGAACAATCTTGAGAATCGCTGTATAGCGCTTACGAGTCGCCAGTAACCGTCGGGCGCACTGGTGCATAGATCAACTCGACCAGGCGAGCAAGCCCATAGGCGAGCAGGGAATAGACAACAATGCCAACCAGGGAGGCCCATTCAAACACGGAGCTACCAAGCTCGGGTTCGGCGAATATACCAAGGAATGGCATAACGAATATCCTACTCATACCATAGATAAGGTTGACAAACGGGCTGGTATCATTGGCCCCGAGCAGTAAGAGCACAAAACGAATAAACAGCAGCACATTGATGGCACCAAAGATAAAGTAGATGATCTGTCTAATACGTGTAACACTCTTACCCCGTTGTGTAGCGTCGCTCGGTACACTGACGTGCTCCGAACGCACAACCCGCTCACCAGCAGGCCCAGATACCCGCTCCTGGTATATATCCTGTGCAGGAACATCGGCTGCTGGATCGTTTACCGTTTCACGGTACACATCAGTCCGTGTTGATCCCGGAGCCGGGTTAGTGTTGCGTTCAGTCATGGGTACTCCTTCACAGTGCTGCGGTGTGTGCATTGCTACAGTTTCGATACCGCATCAGGCTCACACTCATTCTCAAGATTGAGATTTGAGTTGGTGGCTATCTCCACACTAGCAAGAAGTGTGCCAGTTCGTTTGTTGGTGATCGGGCGGCGGCTACGCACGGCGGGCGTTTTACCACTACGTGTGGCGAGCTTTTTTGCCGCTGCGCGCGGCAGGCGTTTCTTGCCAGGAAACGTTCCTCTTTTCCTCATTGCCGTTCGTGGCGGGCGTATGCGCTACGCCCCTACAGGCATGGGAGACAATGGGGCCATGGGCGTTGCATTGCCATCGGGTTTAATCATTCGCAGCCGAGGCATGACCAACCGGCATTGAGAAACCGCCCTGAACGCCTGCCGCGCGCAGCGGCCTATCAAAGAGTTTGACGCTATTCCTGGCTCGTGCTAGACTAAGCAAGACGCGCCGGGAACCCGCGCGCTGTTTTTATGTGCATTGATCAATCAATTGATGAACTATTACGATGTAAAGAGGTGCCAACTGTGACAACCCATAGCGAACTGGCGACGATGATTGCCAGCAAAGCCGCCGCATGCGATGATGTCGAGATTCTGATTCAACCAAGCGTCGGCAGCGGCGATTGGAAGAACGAGCTGGTGATGTTTATTAAGCCAGAGGCCTTTATGCTGTCGGATAGTGAGCATACAGCACGAATTGTTGATCTGACGCTGGCCAAACTGGCGGATTTCGATGCCGAGGTCGCTGGCGTGCTGCTGATCGGCGGGGCTGTGCTGGATCGGCTTGAGATTATGAGTGCTCATTATGGCATGATCAATCGGCTTTCGCGCACGGCCTCACAATCGCTGAGTGATGAGGATCGGGCCAAAATTGCCGCAACACTCGATCTCGATATCAGTGGCTACGATATTCTTGGTGGCCATGAGTACCTGGCCCAATATCCGAACGAGACATCCAAAGATCTGGATAAACTCTGGTTTGCTGGCCGCTCAACCAAGATCCGCAGTGGCTTCTATGTGAAAACTGCCGATAGGGGTGATCGCAAGATTATTCTGGTGAATGCATTCCATCCCGAGCAGCTCAATCATTTCATTGATCCAACCCACCGGATCGCGCTGTTTCTGATCCACTCGAACAATGGCTGGTCGGCGCTGAAGAACTCGATGGTTGGGGCAACCTTCCCCGATAAGGCCGAACCAGGATCGATCCGCGGAACCCTGTATGCGAACCCAGGCGAATATGGCTTCGAGAGCGTCTCGATTGCCAATAATGCCGTTCACCTCTCGGCTGGCCCGTTCGAGGGTTTGTTTGAAATCAATAATTTCCTTGGTAAGATCCTCAAGCTCGACCCAACCACAACCCAGCCACATGCGGTACGCCAGATGGTTGCACAGGGGTTGACGGTTGAACAGGCGTTGGGCTCGCTCAATAACCCAATTGTGACAGAGAACCCCAAGCCGACAGATCTGTTCAGCGCAACCGAAGACCTGGACACAGCGGCGGCAATTGAGATCTATGCGAATTACCTGAAATAGGTTTCCTTTCGAGCTCGTTCTGCAGGGAACCGTTCGCATCTCGCATGGATGCCGCTGTGCGCGGCAGGCACCAGGAAACCGGTCGGCACGGTTTCCTGGACCTTCCCTCGGCCAGGGACGCTTGTCCCTGGACCCTGAATGGACCATCATGGCTCACCAGCGTCCATTGGTCATGCCTCGGCTGCGATCTATGGTTGTTGGTGATATTCATTTGGGCGAACACGAGGTTCGCCCCTACGTGATTGCTTGGTTCTCTTGTTCCTTTGTTCAGGGTGTCGTTCTTGGTTCGTGGTGGGCAGACACATGGGTCGGCACCCTACACGGGTTCTTGGTATTCTGACTCCTGACTCCTGAATACTTGGTTCTTGTTCTCAGCTATGTTCACATCACCGACGCACCTCTGGCGGCACCCGTTCGAGCCAGCCAACCTCCAACACACCCCACAGCCCGATCAGGATTGCCTCTGCGGCATCGTGACGTAGCGCGGTTGGGCGCGGGGCTTCCGACCATGCGATTACGCGGCGGGCGAGATCATCGGCATGCTGTTTGGCCTGCAACCCGCTGCGCTGCTCACGAGCATAGAGCAACTTTTCGCGCCAGGTCTCGGCGTCGATCTGAATCAGGCACAACCCGCGCCGTACCACCGCCTTCTCCCAGATTTCGGCTAATTGGCCGCCGCCTTCGATCACAACGATTTCGAGATCGGGAAGCTCTGCCAGAACGGTTGGAGCGCCCTTACGTAGGCGCGCAGGCGCACCAAAGTTGTGTGAGCGGTACGAAACCAAACGGCCATCAGCGCGATAGATTGCCAGGCCCGTTCGAAGCCCAAGATCAACCGCAAGCAGGGTCGGCATCAGAATCAACCCCTATACATTGTGGCTTGACGAAGCCCGCCATAGCGTGCTAGCATCATTCGTATCGTTCGCCGCAACCTATCGTGATCACAACAAGAGGTGTAGCCGTGTCACAGGAATATCCCACAACCGGCATGCCACCAATGATTGGCAAGATGCTGTCGATCCCTGAGTGGCTTGATTACATCGCCAACTACCAATTTAGCGCTCTGAAACCAACCAAGGTTGTGCTCCACCACACATGGGTTCCAACAATTGAGCAATGGCATGGTCTCACTTCTATGAAGAACATGCAGACCTACTATGGCAACAAGGGTTGGACATCCGCGCCGCATGCCTATATCGGCCCGGATGGTATCTGGCTGTTTACTCCACTGCGCGATATTGGCATTCATGCCAATGCTGGCAATGGCAGCCGCGCCGCTGGATGGTATTCAATAGGGATCGAGATGGTCGGCAACTACGATAATGTCCGCCCGAGTGGCGCTATCTGGGAAGCCGCCAAAGCGATGATGGGCGGCATCTCGCGCAAGCTCGGCATTGCACCACGCAACCTCATCTCATTCCATCGTGAGTATAACACTGCCAAAAGCTGCCCTGGCTGGGCTGTCACCAAAGATTGGGTGTTCGCTGAAGTCGAGGGCTGGCTGGCTAACCATACCGGCGGCGGGGCGAGCGTACCAACCGGGGTGATTGGCAGCCCAACTCCTGATGTCGAGCATCTTGGTGAGCTCATCCTCGATCAGAGCTTTGCTCGGCGGGCTGAGGGCTATAACGAGGCATGGGCCTTTCATCTGTTTGCTATCCAGAATAATCTTGGCTTCCCGACTGCTAAAAGCCAGATGCTGACCGCCGAAGGCAAAACGATCAACTATCAGCCATTCGCCCGCGATACACTCTATTGCGAAGTTCCAAACTGGGGCGATGTGCATCGCCTTTCCGAATTGCTTGCTGGCAGTATTCCACCCGCTGGAACGCTTGGACGAGCGCTATTGGATGCAACCTATCAGACTGGTGGGGCTGTCTTTCACCCTGAATGGGCCTTCCACCAATATGCAATGGCTGGCGCATCACTTGGCCCACCACTGGCCGAGAGCAAAACCGTTGCTGCCAATGGTGTGACATATAGCTACCAGGTGTATGCAACCGATACGATCTACAGCCCTGGAACGGATTGGAGCAATATCAAGCGACTGAGCGCATTGGTAGGTAGCAGCAATGCTGCCGATGTCAATCTGCGGAATGCGTTGGTTGGCAAGACGTATGAGACCGCTGGGATGCAGTATCACCCCGAGTGGGCTTTCCATCAGATGGCATTCCAGCTTGCGCTTGGCGCACCACTTGGTAAGGCCGATCCGGTTTCAATGGGAACCAGCCAGTATAACTTCCAGGTGTATGCCACCGATACATTGTATAATGTGATCCCCAATTGGAGTGATGTCAAACAACTTTCGAGCCTGATCAAAACTGGGCCGCGCCGTGCCGTGCTTGCTGCCGATGATGCGCCAGCAGTTCGGCGTGCCGTGCTTTCCGCCGATGTCGTCTATGATCCACAGCTGAAAGAACATTATATCGTTCGCTATAGCGTTCCTGGAATTGGTGCAACCGCTGCTGGGAGCCGAAGCGGTGCCAAGATTGCCGCGATTGTGCTGCATGGCGATAGTGGCCCGGCTGAAGAAGTATTGGCCCGCATGGCTGCGCCTGGCGCAAAGATGCTCACCCATTATTACATTGCGGCGGACAGCCAGATATACCAGCTTGTCAGTGATAAACTGGCGGCTCGCCATGCTGGAATGGCAACATGGCAGGGGCGCCGCCGGAATATAAACCGTATCAGCCTTGGGATTGCGATAGAGCGACCAAGGCGTGGCTTTACGAGCAAACAGATTGCGGCACTGAAAGATCTGGTAAGCACACTCCGAAGCACCTACAACATTCCTTCGACAGCAATCCTGCGCTGGGGTGATCTCGCATCCGGCAAAGGCGGCGATCTGAGCGGCCTACCTAATGAATTTTGATAACCAACGTCTAGAACCAATACCTTTCGAATAACAGGCTGTTCGGCTCTTACCCTCACCCCAACCCCTCTCCCACTGCGGGGAGAGGGGCTCTGCGCGGCATTGGAATGCGGTGTCCCCTTCTCCCCAGTGTGGGAGAAGGGGCGAGGGGATGAGGGGAAATAGTGTGCTTGGCATACACGATTCGTTATTTGAAAGGTATTACGTCTAGAACACCTTAGGTAAGAAGAGGAGCAACGAATGCCAATCGACTTCAATGTGCTGAAGCTAAATACCGAATTCATTATTGTCACCGCCGACACAATGGTTGGCGCAGCCTATGCCCTCATGCCCAAAGAAACCCGTGAGAAGCTGGCCTTTAGCTATGTGCTGGCACCATTACCGGATGGCAGGTATTTCGCGGCACGCTGGGTCGAGATCGAAGAGATTGGCCGCCGCTTCGGCGCAGGGCAATTGCGCGCAATCAAACTGACTGACATCGCCGCCCTGCCAGCACCAACAACCCCACCATTGCCTGGTGGCTACCCAAAGCTGGCCGAATATTCATTTGCTGATCTCCTGCGCCTACTGACACCAGCAGAGGCGGTTGAGAAGAGCCAGACAACAACACAGGAAGCGCGCCAGATCCGCGATTCGAACCCAGGTAAGCGGATTGTCATCCTTGATAATGGCACGGTAGTTGGGCTGATTATCCTCGAAATGCTCTCCGGCGATACCGTTGGTAACGACCCATTCAAGCGTGGTGGTGCGGTCCTGAATATTCCAGATGGCCCTGTGACCGACCGAAGCGCGGGAGATACGATCACGGCATTGCCAAGCGCGGATACTCCAACCACAGGAGCGGTTACTGCATCCATAGCAGCCGCTACCCCAGCGGCAAAGCGGGTCTTCAACTATTGGCTGAACGCACTCGATGAGCAGGGCAATGGCACGCCACTCACGCCGACCACGCCACTGCAGAAGGGCCGTGTCTACGAACTGAAGATCAACCTTGCTAAACCAAATGATCGTTCATTCGCACAGAGCAGCGCGGCAGGTGTGGATGAGGCCGAAGCGGGCATGGCCCCCGAACGCGAATTCTATGATATTCTGATTGTGCTTTCGACAAGCGATTTCACCCTGTATGGCAGTACCGAACAGACACTCACCGTCTGGCGGGGTAGTTTCTCCAAGAATGCCGTCTCATTTGCGTTCGAATCGGTGAACGATCTGAAAGATGGGAACGGCACGATATCGGCGCACTTCTTTATTGATGGGCGTTGCTTCCAAGAGATCCAGTTTAATCTGAGGGTTGGTGGGAAGGCCAGTCGAGATCCCGCTCTGACGATCAATGAGATCCGTGGCAAATCGCTTGCCAGCATCATGCGCCAAGCGGCCAATGCGGTAGCGCCAGCTGCCGATAGTTCGCCCATCAATCTGGTGATCATCAAAGAAGCAGCCGGCTATAAGTTCATTCTTGGCGGTGCTGGCGTTACACGTGCAACCCTCAATCTTAGTGAGGCACAGATTGCCGAGCAGATCGGCAAGGCCCGCAACACACTGCTACAGATCGTCGATACCCTGGCAAATGGCGAAGCGATATACCAGAGTGAAGTAACTAACATTCCAGAGGCCGTTCATAAAAGCTCGCTCAAGGCACTGGCTGCCCAGGGCTTTCTGCTATTCCAGCGGCTGTTCTATGGTGCCGGTATGGGGCCTGATGCCAAGGCGATGGGCGATCTGCTCAAGAAGATCTCGAAGGAGCGCAAGCTGCATATTGAGATCATCGCCGAACGCTTCATCTTCCCCTGGTCGATCTTGTTCGTTGGCGATCCGCGAGCTGCGACCATCGACCCGCAGGATTTCTGGGGCTTCAAGCATGTGATCGAATATATGCCGGAATTCAGCGTCGCTACGCCAGTGAACTTTGCGCCAGAAATCCGCGTTGGTGCAAAGCTGCCAATGACCTTCGTGGCCAATACGCATATCGATGATCAACTCCTACAGAATAGCTACCCAGCCGTGATTGCGCCACAGATGACATTCTTCAACAAGCTCGATACGGTTGATGTGCAGCAGATCACCACCACGGACGAGTTCTTCACCCTGCTCAGTAATCCCGATGCACCGCCATTGATCTATATCAACTGCCATGCGGTCAGTAATCAGGTTGGTGAGAAGGGCGGCGTGTATGACTCGATGCTGCAACTGACAGACAAAACGATCAGTATTGATGATCTCGATCTTTTTGCACCACCATTTGATGGCGGCCTAAAAAATGGGCCATTGGTGTTCATCAATGCCTGCCAGAGCGCCGAACTCAGCCCGTATATGTATGCGGGGCTTGTTCCGGCTATGATCCAGCGTGGTGCTCGCGGCGTGATCGGCACCGAAGTCAATACACCAGCATTGTTTGCCGCCGAATTCGCCCAGACGTTTATCGAGCGCTTCAGTAAAGGCAATACGCCAATCGGCCAGCTACTCCTTGATCTGCGCACTGAGTACCTGACGACCAAGAACAATATTATGCCGCTGCTGTATGCGCTATATAGTAGTGGTGAACTGGTGGTGAAGCGGTAGGAGCGCTAATAACATGTTCCCTCATCCCCTGGCCCCTTCTCCCATTGCCAGGGAGAAGGGGAATAGCGCATTACCATACCGTGCATGGCCCCTCTCCCCGTGTGGGAGAGGGGTTGGGGTGAGGGGTGCAGGGATAGCATAATAGGTAGCTTAATGCGTGGCGCGCTATAGCGTGCCCGTACGACTCCGGATTCAGGTATAATGGAGTATATGTCAGAAACACAAACAATCTACGAGCAGGCCGGCGGCGATGAACCATTTCGTCGCTTGGTCGATGGGTTCTATGCGCGGGTTGAGCGCGACCCATTGCTGCGCCCGATGTTTCCCGAGAACCTTGGGCCAGGCAAGGAACATC
>JBBQSD010000005.1:0-105259 GCA_038214135.1 Chloroflexales bacterium
TGCTCTTGGGTCACTAAGATCTCCTTGTATGTAAAGCAGTAGACGCTCCAGCGGAGCGTCTCTACCCCATTTCACGTTAGATGTCCATCCTCAGACGCCTGAGCGCCCTCATCCCCCAACCCCTTCTCCCATCGCCAGGGAGAAGGGAGCGATTGACCGTATGAGCGCCTTATACGCCCCTCTCCTCTGTGTGGGAGAGGGGTTGGGGGATGAGGGCGCTCAGGCGTCTGAGGATGGACATCTAACGTGAAATGGGGTAGAGACGCTCCGCTGGAGCGTCTACTGCTTTACATACAAGGAGATCTTAGTGACCCAAGAGCAGATCATTCGTTGGGGTATTCTTGGCCCTGGTTCAATTGCCCATAAATTTGCAACTGGTTTACAATCGCTGGATGATGCAAAACTGGTTGCTGTTGGCTCGCGGACGCTAGAATCGGCCAATGCGTTTGCTGATCGATATGGTGCCACAAACCGGCACGCTGGCTACGAGGCACTGGTCAATGATCCAGATGTCGATGCGATCTACGTGGCAACACCGCATTCGTTTCATCAGGAACATACCGAACTGTGTTTGCGGGCTGGCAAGGCAGTGTTGTGCGAGAAGCCATTTGCGATCAATCGAACACAGGCGGAATCGATGGTTGCGACGGCTCGTTCGACTGGCGTATTTCTTATGGAAGCGATGTGGACGCGCTTCCTGCCGTTACTCCTGCGGGTGGGTGAGCTTGTGGCGGCTGGTGAGATCGGCGACATTCGTATGCTCTGGTCGGACTTTGGGTTTCGTACGAACGTCAACCCGCAGAGCCGCCTGTTCGACATGAACCTTGGTGGTGGTGGCCTGCTTGATGTTGGGATCTACCCTGTTTCGCTGGCATCGCTGTTGCTTGGCCAGCCGAATCGCATTGCAACGATGGCCGATCTTGGCGAAACGGGAGTCGATGAACAGGCTGGGATCATTCTTGGCTACCCTGGTACACAGATGGCACTGCTCGCAACAGCGGTGCGCACAAGTACGCCAATGGAAACAACGATTCTGGGGACATTAGGACAGATCCGCATTCATAGCCCATCGTGGTGCCCAACCAAAATGACGCTGACGAATGTGAAGGGAACCTCGGAACTGATCGATGTGCCGTTTCTTGGCAATGGCTATAACTATGAGGCAGCCGAGGTTGGCCGCTGTTTGCGTGCAGGGCTGAAGGAAAGCCCGCATATGCCACTTGACGAGACGCTGGCCGTGATGGGAACATTGGATGCCATTCGGGCGCAATGGGGCCTGCGCTACCCAATGGAGTAATATCTATACAAAGGAGTATCCTAACCATGCAATACGGACAAGTTGTTGGTATTGAGAAGCCGATTTCGCGGTTGGTGCAGGGTTCGATGATGATCGGCACCAAAGAATATGAGCGCAGTGCAGAACTGCTTGATGAGATCTTCGCGATGGGCTGCAATTGTTTTGATACCGCCCATGTGTATGGCAATGGCGATGTTGAACGGGCATTTGGGCGCTGGGTGAAGGAGCGCGGCAATCGCGATAAGCTGGTGATTCTTGGCAAGGGTGCCCACCACAACCAGGATCGTAAACGAGTTACTCCCTTCGATATCACCGCCGATATTTTTGATACCCTGGCCCGCATGCAGGTTGATAGCATTGATCTGTATCTGCTGCATCGCGATGACCCGGACCTGCCAGTTGGCCCGATTGTTGAGGTTCTGAACGAACATAAGGCGGCTGGTCGTATTCGCGCCTTTGGTGGATCGAACTGGGCGCATCAGCGTATCCAGGAAGCGAATACCTATGCGGCTGCGCATGGCCTAACGCCCTTTGCGGCAAGCAGCCCCAATTTTAGCCTGGCCGATCAGCTGAACCCACCATGGGAGGGCTGTATCAGCATTAGTGGCCCCAGCCGACAGTCGGCCCGCGATTATTATCGTGATATTCAGATCCCATTGTTTACGTGGTCGAGCCTGGCTGGTGGATTCTTCTCGGGTCGCTTACGACGCGATAATATCGATACCTTCGAGACCTACCTGGATAAACTGGCTGTCTCTTCGTATGCCGGCGAGGATAACTTTAAGCGCCTTGAGCGTGTGCAGCAGTTGGCCGATGAGAAGGGCTTGAGCATCCCACAGATCGCCATGGCCTATGTGATGAGCCAACCACTCAATATTTTTGCACTGGTTGGTTGCCATATCGCAGCCGAATTCAAGGCCAATCTCGAAGCCTCAGAACTAAAACTAACGCCAGAGGAATCGGCCTGGTTGGATCTGCGCGGCGAGCGGTAATCTCGCGGAGACACGAGCTAGTTTGTCTGTCGGTCATGGCGCAGCCCCAGATTCATTTGGTTTGCATCGCTCACAACATGGGGTTCGGGGGCTATGCCCCCGAGTATTTCTTTTCTCGTACGGGGCGGCTACACTGCCCCGTACGAGAAATTAAAGGAATCTCATGAATAGCGAGCCATTCCGCCTATATGATCGCATCTACCTTGTGGTCGAGCAGATCCCACATGGCCGCGTGAGTACCTATGGCGATGTTGCCCTGATTGTTGGCGGTGGATGTGAGGCGCGGGTTGTTGGTGATGCGCTTGGTGCCATTCCACGCGAACGAATTGATCGCGTGCCCTGGCAGCGGGTGGTCAATCGCGAGGGTGGAATCAGTACCCGTGGCCTGCAGCAGCGCGATATCCTGGAACAAGAAGGAGTCGCATTCGATGCACAGGGTTGTGTTGTGCTGGCTCGTTACCGCTGGGATGGCCCTGATGCGGATTGGGCACAAACACATGGCTTCCAGTTACTGCCACCCCGCGATAATGCCGAGCAATTAAGTCTATTTTGAGTAGCATTCAGCATTCAGCATTCAGCTTCAAGAACAATTGAACAAAGCAACAATCGAACAATGGTTGTGTCGATTCTTGTCCTTTTGTTCTTAGTTCTCGGTTCTCAGTTCTGTAGTTCTTGGTTCTCTGTAGTTCTTGGTTCTCGGTTGCGTATTCTGACTCCTGACTTCTGACTCCTGAATACTTGGTTCTCGGTTGCGTATTCTGACTTCTGACTTCTGACTCCTGAATACTTGGTTCTTGGTTCTCACCTACTCCTGTTCGATAAAAATACGATAATTAAGCTGCGGAAATGGATTATCCAACTCTTCGATTTCCGCGATCTGATGGCTATATTCGGCAACTGCTGGATCAGCGGCCATATCGCATAGCTGGTGAAAGCGTGTGAGGTGCAGATCTACTCGCCGCTGGGCTTCTTCAAGCAACCCCTGGCCTGCTAGGAACAGCCAATCGCTGGATTGGGCTAGCAATAGTTCGCGCAATGCCTGGTTGAGCGCACGCTCTTGGGTTCCTTCGGCGCGCGGGAATGCCTGGGCGATGGTTGCCATGCGCCTTTCTGCCTGAGCAATATGTTCCTGCAGAATGTTTGCTTCCACCGATGACCAAGCCCGATGATCGCCACCAGGCCCCCACGAGCCATCGCGCAATCCCACCGTTTGCCGTGATCGATAGGCTCGCAGATACTCGATTGGTGCTGCAAGCGCTGGGCCTTCACCACGCATGGCCCGTTCGAGAACGGCGCGCAGCCAGATCGGCCCCTCGAACCAGCGCCGCCCTAGTAATTCGAGGTTGATCGGGACAACGGCAACGCCAGGCCGATCATAACCAGCATCAGCGACAGATAATGATGCGCCAACTGAGCTCAGAAAGTGGCTGGCATGTTCAGCGGCCCGCCGATAGGCATCGTATGGATCATAGAGATCGATTGGCGTATTACTCATACCATTGCGCCACAATTCCATCCCCGAACGTGGATCGCGCTTTGGTGAACGATAGACGGGATCGCCTGGATACCCAAGATCTGTTGACCAGACTAATTCGGCGGCGGCGACATCACGCACAAGCACCTGTAGCCGCCCAGGAACCGCCCAGTGCGGGCGTTGGTGCAGGTTTAGCTCTCCCACACTGGATGGATCGGCAATCACATAACGCATCTCACTACTGCGTAGAGCGGGCATTAAGCGTGGATCGAAGCCACATTCTGGCAGCCATACTCCATCTGGCATGCGCCCAAGATGCTGCGCGGTTGTCATCAGCCCGGTATGGATCTGTGCATGCCGCGAGCCTGGATGCTGCAGCATTGGCAGGTAGGCATGCGATGCTGCACCACTCAGTGGTTCGGCCAGGCCAGCACAGAGTTTCCGCAATGCGCTGGGTATATCGCGATTGTAGCGTTCAGTAAAACTTCGCACAATGCTACGACCCCAATCGACATAGAAGCGCGCCAGGTAGCTTGCATGCGCTCCGCCCTGCCGCTCCCAGCGTGCGAGCGCATCGGTGCGAACTTCAAGCCATTCCTCCATCCAGCTCAGAAAATGCTTCTGGACAGTCGGATCGGCCAATTGTTCGAGCAAAATCGGCGAGATGGCGAGACCAACTGGTGCCTGCATGCCCGCGTCGCGCAGATCCGAAAGCACGTTGATCGTCGGAATCAGCGCGAATGCAATCGTCTCGTGCAGGGTGTCTGCGCCATGTGGGTGATGTCCAATGGTGCGCAGATATGGCACATGTGCGGTGAGGATGATGGCAAGAAAGTTGTCCATAGTATTGTTCCTTTGGGTCATCTGCGTATGCTAACGATACTACAAACGTTGGCGACACAAGTACTATAGACGTTCGTGGTCGCTCCAGGTATGATACACAACAGCGTAAGACCAATAGGAGACCTCGGCGATGACTGCTTCTCTAGCCCCGCTCGATGCAATTGCTGAGTCGATTCGTATGATCGACACACTTGAACGGCATCGTGCTGACCTACCCGCTGTCGAGAGTATGCTGCATGCTCACCGTCAGATTCATCACGACCTGACACTCTGCCATGATGCGAGTGAAGCTGCAGTCAATGCATGGCGTGCGGCTCTGGCCCGCCGCTGGGATTATGAAGTTGCTGGACGGCGCTTGTACAAGCAAGTGTTTCGTCAGATCGCAGATACGCTGGGCGAGCTTTCGCCACAGATCCAAATGCTTTCGCGGGGTGGTGCAGAAGCAAATAGCAGCCCCAGCGAGTTACTCAAGGATCTGCGCCGAATTCAGGCATGTTTGATGATTGAGGCATCCCAGCTGCCATTTGCAGCTGAACGACTTCGCCAGATCGAAGAAATTTGTTCGGCACTTGAATTGGCAATCAGCGCTGCCCAGGATTGTGAACACCGCCGCCGTAATGCCGTGCTCGATAACCGTATGGCGCGTGAATCATTTCGACGTATCTGTGAAGAGACGTTTGGGAAATTATCGGCATATTATGGCTCACGCTTTGCCGATGAGTTCCCAGAGTTTGCCGAAATCACAGCCAGCTAATCTTGCTCACCCGTGTTGCCCGTAACATACAGTAGCCCGATCCACATGCCTCGCGCCGAGCGGTAGAACATAATTGGAAAGATCACCGCAAATAACCCCAACCCCAGCAGTAGTGGCAGCAATGGTACTGCCGGATTGAGCCCCAAAACCAATGCAATTGTCATAATCGGCAGCAGTGTCGCGGTGATACTAATGCCCATCCCACCAGTGATTTCCCCAGATGCCGATTCAAAGGCTAACCCACAGTGCGAACATGTTGGGTTGATCGTAAATCCATGAGCAAACATTGTTTTGCGCCGACATTGTGGGCATCGCAACAGGAAGCCATCAAGCAGCGCACGCAGGAATCGCAGCATTCGTTTCCTATTCCCTGAGTAGGGGCAGATTCGTGTCTGTCCGCAGTGACCGCGCCATCGCTGCCTATTATACTCCTGCCCTGATCGTGAAATGTGCTACAATGTCGCGGGAAATGAATGGGAAAGCAGATTGTATGCAGACCATGATCGTCGCTCGTGAGCTGACGAAGCACTATGGCGCGATTCGCGCATTGGATGGGCTCGAGCTGAATGTCGCGTCGGGCAGTATCTATGCGTTGCTTGGGCCAAATGGCGCTGGCAAGACAACAGCGATTGGTGTTCTGACAACACTTACGCCGCCGACGAGCGGTAGTGCGAGTGTTGCTGGCCATGATGTTGTTCGTGATGCCGCAATGGTTCGCACCAAAATGAGCGCAACATTTCAGGATCTGGTGCTCGATCAGGATCTGACTGGCCGACAGGTTCTTGATATTCATGGCCGCTTATATCGCCAGCCAACCGATCTGCGCCGCCGCCGAATTGCCGAATTGGTGGAGATGGTGCATCTTGCCGATGCAATTGATCGCCTGGTAAAAACCTATTCGGGCGGGATGAAGCGCCGGCTTGAACTGGCCCGCGGCCTGATGACCGATCCGCAGGTGCTGTTTCTGGATGAGCCAACGCAGGGCCTGGATCCACAGAATCGGGCGATCATCTGGGAGTATGTGCTATCCCTGAAACGTGAGCGCGGCCTGACACTGCTGCTAACAACGCACGCCATGGAAGAAGCCGAGGCGCTTGCCGATACGGTTGGCATTATCGACCATGGCCGAATGGTGGTCGAGGGTACACCAACAGGGCTTGCTGCTGCGCTTGGTGCCGATCTGATTCGTGTTGTGGGCCAGGAACAGCACGATGGCGAAACAGGCCAGAATGGTGCGCTGATTGAGCAATTGCATACACTGGCCTTTGTTGATCAGATTGATTATAATCCTGTTGAGCGCAGCCTTCAAATCGGCGTCGATAGTGGCAATCGCCGGTTGGCAGAGGTTGTTGCACGGCTGGCAGCGTATGGCTTTGTGATCGAAGAAGTGGCAGTGACGCGGCCAAGCCTGGGTGATGTATTCCTCAAATATACGGGCCGGGCGCTACGAGATTAGCCGGTTAGCTTTCAGTTCTCAACGCTAGCTGTTTGTACGAACAACAACCATTGGAGTAATAGCAAGGGCTTTCATCTGCGCCAGAAAGCTGACGGCTGACGGCTGATGGCTGATGGCTATCGGGAGCGAACGATGCATGCAACAGCGACTATCTGGTCGAAGCACATGACCAAGTTTTTTCGTAGCACTGAGGAACTGGGCGGGCTCTTGCTCCAGCCGATTCTATGGGTTGTGCTGTTTGGAGTTGGCATGGGTTCCCTGGTTGGTAGCGTTGGCGGCAGCGATTACATGTCGTTCATGCTGCCCGGTATTCTGGCACTTACGGCACTTGGTGGTGCAGTTGGCGGTGGGATGTCGCTGCTGGATGAGCGATTGCGCGGGATTATCAAGGAATATTTGATCGCGCCGATTCCACGATTAAGCATTCTTTTGGGTAATGCAGCCAGCACAATTACCAAGGCACTGTTCCAGGCAGTGGTTGTCCTGATTGTCGGGGCGCTGATGGGTGCCAAATTGAGTTTTGATCCTGTTGGATGGCTGGCGCTGATTGTTCTGTTGAGCCTGTTTACGCTGGGGTTTGCTGGCATTGCCTTGGCTGTGGCGGCCCGCTCGAAGAGCATTATGGGCTATCATGGTATGATCTTTCTGTTCAATTTGCCGCTGCTGTTTGCCTCAAATGCCCTCTACCCGTTGGTGAGTATGCCTGGTTGGGTTCGTGTGATTGCACTGATCAATCCGACGACATATTTGATCGATGCGTTACGAGCGCTGACATTTGGCGGTGTTGCGGCGCTGCCACTGCCTGTTTCGTTCATTGTGATCCTGCTGTTTGCAGCTAGTGGAACGGCGCTCGCATTCTGGTCGTTTCAACGAACGATTCGCGGCTGATTGCATGTTCTTGCGCCACACGCTACAATAGCTGCCCAACATGTGGGTTTGTAATGGCTACTGGAGCCAGCGATGACCGAATCGGCACATATTCTTGTCGTTGATGACGATTCTGGGATTCGGCGTTTGTTTCAGCAATTGCTGACGAGCAGCGGCTATCGGGTTGCTACCTCTGGCAGCGGCGAAGAGGCATTGGCGTATCTTGATCTTGTCACTCCCGATCTGATCCTGATGGATCTGAATCTGCCAGGGATTTCGGGGATCGAGGCCATTTCACGAATTAAAGCCGATACGACCAAGCCATTCATTCCAATTATGCTGGTGACTGCCCGTAGCGATCAGTCATCGAAGGTGCAGGGCCTCGATAGTGGTGCCGACGATTTTGTCGTCAAGCCGGTTGATCTCACAGAACTTCAGGCGCGGGTACGAGCGCTGTTACGGCTCCAACGCAGCCGCCGCTCCCTTCGAGCGGAGCAGCGCAAGACTGAATTGCTGCTGCATTTGACCCGTGCGCTTGGCACAACCCTTGATTTTGATCAGATGCTGTGTCACTTTCTGGATCGATTGGCCGATGCAGTTGGAGCCATTCGGGCCAGTATTATTCTGATTATCGATGAACAACCACGCCTGTATTCGAGTACGCGTAATCGTGCGGTGATCCCGCTCACCGATATTTTGCGCGATGGGATTGCTGGATGGGTGTTGCGCTATCGCCAGCCAGCGATTATTGATGATACACGCCACGATTCACGCTGGATTGCGGTTACGACAGTGCAACAACTGGTGCGTAGTGTCGCCTCCATGCCAATTATTCGGGAAGAACGGTCACTCGGTGCGATCACGATGGTCCACCATACCCCTGGCTATTTTACCGATGAGCATGTCGATCTGTTGACCTCGGTTGCGGCACAGTGCGCCTTTGCCGTTGAGAATGCCGAATTATTCCAACTGACCCGTCGCCAGAAGGATCTGCTTGAGCGGCGGGCCGAGGAACTCCAACGCATCAATCAGGTCAGCCGCCATCTGGCCGAATTGATGAGCCCGAATGAATTGCTGCCACTCGTCGTTCAGTTGGTTCACGATACCTTTGGGTATCCACGGGTGGCCATGCTATTACGCGAAGGCAACGATCTGGTGGTGCGGGCTGTCGCTGGTGATCAGATTGCCAAACAGTGGCTTGGCACACGCCAGCCCGCCGATACCGGATTTGCAGGGTGGGCAATCGCACATCAGGAATCACTATGTATTGCCGATGCACTCAATGATTCGCGTGGCGAAGTGCTTGGCGATGATGGTGCCCGCTCGGTGCTCATCGTACCAATCACCACGGCCCGCGATATCTTTGGCGCCATGGAAGTGACAAGCACGGCGGTTGGGGCATTTGGCCGAGATGATGTGCGCTTGCTTGGAACGCTGGCTGGGCAGCTTGGTGTTGCGCTGCAGAATGCCCATCTGTTTGCGACTGAGCTGCGCCGTGTACGCCAGTTGGAACGGGTCAACAATCTATCGATTGCGATTACAGCCCAACTTGATCCGACGGCCGATCTGTATCTGGTGGCCGAGGCTGTTGCAACGATTTTTGATGTGACGATGTGTGGCATCATTCTGAATGGCGCTCACTTTCGCGATCAACCACGCATGGCCATTCATAATGCCGATGCGCGCTACCAGTTTGGCAGTGATCGCTTCCCATTGGCACAGATTGCATCAATTGAGTTTGCTGCTCCAGAAATCATCAGCGATATCTGGGCCGATCCACGATTGCAGCAGATCCAACCAATGCTTGATCGGGTTGGCATTATGGCACTGGCCGTTGCTCCATTGATCTCTGGCGGACGCCAGATTGGGATGGTTGCAATCAATGCCACCGAACGAGTTGCCCAATTCGGGCATGGCGAACGGGCGCTACTGGAGACGATTGCCAGCCTTGTGACGCAGGTGCTTGAGAATGCACGCCTGTACCGTGAGGTTGAAGATGAACGCAGCACACTCAATACTGTGCTGCGTGGTGCTGCCGATCCAATTCTGCTGATTGATCGCTTTGATCGATTGTTGCTGGCGAATCGGGCAGCGGTAGAACGCTTCAAACTGGCTGAGGGTATTGGGCAGCCGATCACCTCACTGCACCTATCGCCAGATCTACGGATTGCGCTGAGTGATGGAACGGCAGTGAGCGCTGCTCCGCAGGAGGTGACGCTGCCCGATGGCTCGACATTCAGTGTCAGTGTTGCATCTGTTCAGGGTGCCGACACAACTGTGATTGGGCGTGTGGCGGTTATTCAGGATATTAGCGCGATCAAGGAGCTCGAACGGCGCGAGCAACAGCATCTGCGCGATGTCTTTCGGCGCTATGTTTCACCACAGGTTGTGGAAGAAGTGCTGGCCGGCGGCGGCAATTTTGGTGAGCCAGCCGAGCATACGGTCGTTGTCGTGTTTGCCGATATTCGTGGCTACACCACGCTTACCGAAGGGCTTCCAGCAAAAGTACTTGTTGAGCAGATCCTCAATCGTTATTTTAATGGCATGACAGAAGCGCTCTATCGTCATGATGGGACGGTCGATAAATTCCTTGGCGATGGGATTATCGGCCTGTTTGGTGTGCCGATTGCCCGCCCAGATGACATTCAGCGCTCGCTGTTTGCGACTGTCGAGATGCAGCGTGCGTTTGCTGCGCTTCAACAAACCTGGCGTGATGATCTCAAACTCGAGATTGGGATGGGCATTGGTGTTGGCTATGGGACAGCAGTTGTTGGCAATATTGGCACAGCCCAACGGCTGGATTATACGGTAATCGGCGATGTTGTGAATACGGCCAACCGCCTGAATGGGCTGGCAAAAGCAGGACAGATTGTTATCTCGCATCGCTTGGTTGAGGCGCTGAAACCAAATATGGCACTTCCAGGAATCCTGCGTGAGCGTGGGTTAGTGGTGCTGAAGGGCAAACAAGAGCCACATCTGGTGTATGATCTAGAGTACGAATAATGTCTATTCCTCTTGACCACGCGCCTGCATGATGGTATACTTCGCACGTCCGTTCCAATATATGTGTGATGCTGCCAGCCGGAAATGCGCTCCTGCGGCGGCTTCTTTTATGCTCTTCGGAAAGTGCAGCGATGTCGAAAAATAAGATTGTTATCAAGGGTGCGCGTGAGCATAACCTGAAGAACATTGATCTCGAACTCCCGCGCGATAAATTGGTAGTACTGACGGGTGTTTCGGGTTCGGGGAAGTCGTCGCTGGCCTTCGATACATTGTATGCGGAGGGGCAGCGGCGCTATGTCGAATCGCTTTCTGCGTATGCACGCCAGTTTCTTGGCCAGATGGAGAAGCCCAAGGTCGATTATATTGGTGGGCTCTCACCGGCGATTGCGATTGAGCAGAAGAGTGCCTCGAAAAACCCACGTTCGACGGTGGGAACCGTTACGGAAATCTATGATTACCTGCGCCTGCTGTATGCGCGGGTTGGCGTGCAATACTGCCACCAGTGTGGGCGTCCGGTTTCTTCGCAGAGTGCCGAACAGATGGTTAATCGCGTGCTGACGCTGGCAACCGGGGTGCGCTTTATGATTCTGGCACCGCTGGTAGCCCAACGCAAGGGTGAATATAAGGATATCTTCGCTGAGGCAAAGGCCGAGGGTTTTAGCCGCGTGCGCGTCGATGGTGAGATCCGCGAGCTTAGTGATGATATCAAACTGAACAAAAAGGTCAAGCATACAATTGAGGTTGTTGTTGATCGCCTGGTTGTGCCAGCACAAACCAGTGCAGAGCCACTCCAGCCATCTGGTGTTGGTAAGGCCGGTGCTGGCGCTGGCAGCGAATGGGATGCCTATGTCACACGGCTAACCGACAGTATCGAACAGTCGCTGAAGGTTGGCGAGGGCATGGTGCTGATCAGCATTGTTCCATCAAAGGATGAAGCAACTGGCGGCAACGCGCAGCCACAGGCAGCAGAAGAATGGCTGATGAGCGAGGAGAACACCTGCACGTTCTGTGGGATTTCGTTCCAGGAACTCTCACCGCAGATGTTTTCGTTCAATGCACCACAGGGTGCCTGCCCAACCTGTAGCGGGCTTGGTTCGCGCCTCGAAGTGGACCCACAGATGCTGGTGCCGAATGAATCGCTGACGCTCCACGAGGGTGCTGTGCCATACTGGGGTGAGCTGCGCAAAAAAGCTGATGGCTGGTCGTACCGGGCATTACAGACGATAGCGCAGCACTATACTTTTGATCTCGATACGCCATGGGAACAACTCAGCCAGCGTGCCCGCGATGTGATCCTGTTCGGCAGTGGCAAGGAACGGGTTCGCTTCACATGGAGCGATGAGAATAGTGGTTCGCGTGGTGAGTTCAATCGCACATGGGAAGGCCTGGCAAGCGAGATCCGCCGCCGCTACCATCAGACGGGCAGCGATCAGACTCGTGAATTCTATGTTTCGTTCATGAGTGAGCAGCCCTGCCCTGATTGTAAAGGTGCTCGCTTGCGCCCCGAGAGTCTGGCAGTCACCGTTGGCGGCCAGTCGATCCGTGAGGTATGTCGGCTGAATATTGCGGAGGCGCACCAATGGGCTGTAGCATTATCTGGCGAGGATCGGCAATTCACAGCAGAATCTGCCATGGTAAGTGCGGGCCAGAATGGCACATCTGGCCACGCAACAACCGTTGTCGAACAAGTATCGGGAGTACTGACGCCCTATCAGCTCGAAATTGTTTCTGATGTGCTCAAGGAGATCCGTGATCGCCTCAGTTTCTTGCTGAATGTCGGCCTGCACTACCTAACAATCAATCGTGCCGCGCCAACTCTTTCGGGTGGCGAGGCGCAGCGCATTCGGCTGGCATCGCAGATCGGTTCTGGCTTAGTGGGCGTGATGTACATCCTTGATGAACCAAGCATTGGCTTGCATCAGCGCGATAATCGCAAATTGCTTGGTACATTGTTGACGCTGCGTGATCTTGGCAATACCGTGATTGTGGTTGAGCATGATCTCGAGACCATGCAGGCTGCCGATTGGCTTGTCGACTTCGGGCCGGGCGCTGGTGTGAAGGGTGGTCATGTTGTTGCGGCGGGAACGCCAGCGCATGTCGCCAGTGTCGCAGAATCGCAGACCGGCGCGTACCTTTCGGGCAAGCTGGAGATCACCATCCCGGAGCGACGGCGATTTAACCCGGATGGCAGCCAGGCTCCCGAACCGAAGAAGTCGCGTGGCCAGAAGCGTTCGGTTGAGGGCCAGGAGATCCGCTGGCTTGAGTTGACTGGCGCGACGATGAATAATTTGCAGAATGTGTCGGTGAAAATCCCGCTTGGGTCGTTTGTGTGTGTGACCGGCGTTTCCGGCTCAGGGAAATCCTCGTTGATCACCGAGACACTCTACCCGGCGCTGGCCAATCGACTGAATAAGGCGCAGCTCAAACCAGGGCCATTTGCCGAATTGCGCGGGCTTGAATACCTGGATAAGGTGATCGATATTGATCAGCAGCCGATTGGGCGGACGCCCCGTTCCAATCCGGCGACGTATGTGAAGCTGTTCGATCAGATCCGTGAGCTGTTTGCCAGTAGCCCGGAAGCAAAGTTGCGTGGCTATGAAGCCGGGCGCTTCTCCTTCAATTTGAAGGGCGGGCGCTGCGAGGCCTGTGAGGGCAATGGCGAGAAGCGCATCGACATGCAGTTTCTGGCGGATGTGTGGGTGCGCTGTGATGTCTGTAAGGGCAAGCGCTACAACCGTGAGACGTTGCAGGTCAAGTATAAGGGCAAGAGTATTGCTGACCTGCTTGAGATGGATGTGCAGACGGCACTCGATTTCTTTGAGAATGTCCCCCGAATTAAGCGCATTCTTGTCACACTCCATGATGTTGGCCTGGATTATATTGCGCTTGGGCAGCCAGCGACGACTCTTTCTGGTGGTGAGGCGCAACGGGTCAAGCTCTCCAAGGAACTGGCGCGGGTTGCCACCGGGCGAACGATCTACATTCTGGATGAACCAACGACGGGCCTGCATTTTGCCGATGTCCAGCGCCTCCTGCAGGTATTGCATCGGCTGGTTGATGCTGGCAACACAGTACTTGTGATTGAGCATAATCTGGATGTGATCAAGACGGCCGATTGGGTGATCGATATGGGGCCAGAGGGCGGCGATGGCGGCGGGTATATCGTCGCCGAGGGAACTCCCGAGCAGGTGTCGATGGTCGCTGAATCGCACACCGGCTATTTCTTGCAGAATATGCTGGCGGTGGCCGAGAACCGATAAAAGGTAGAGACGCTCCGCTAGAGCGTCTGAGGGAACAAGAACCGAGGATTGGCATCCTGGTAGCTGTGCTGGAGCGTCTGAGCGATGTTTGTTCTCTTTTTCTGGCGATGCACAAACAAAAAGGCCGGATAGAGCGTTTGCTCCATCCGGCCTGTCGTTGCGGTGGCGTTATTCTGCGCTAGCTGTTGGTACCGTGCGTGAGCGGGCCAGGCGGGCCTCAAATCGTTCTGGTGGAACACGCTGAACATTCCAGACCAACCCAACCTTCTCCATTGTCCAAATAATATAGGAGGAGAGATCGAATTGATACCAGCGCATCCCGTGGAAGGCTGAGCGTGGGAAGGCATGATGGTTGTTATGCCAGCCTTCGCCCATCGCCAACAGGCCAACCGCCCAGTTATTGCGGCTCTCATCCTCGGTGACGAACATTTTGTTGCCAAAGGTATGGCACACCGAGTTGACACTCCAGGTGACATGGTTCAGCAGGAAAATGCGTACAAGCCCACCCCATAGCAGGCCCGTCCAGCCACCAAGGGCATAGGGAACAATCAGGCCGATCAGAACCCAGACATACCAGGTTCGAGCAACAAACATGACGAGCGGATCTTTGAGCATCCACTTGCCATACTTCTCGAAATCTGGTTTGGGGCCAGCGACGAGCCAGCCGAGGTGGGAATGAAAAAAGCCATGCAGAGGACTGTGTGGATCATCTTCCTCATCGGTGTGGGCATGGTGCTTGATGTGATTGGAAGCCCATTCGTGGCATGGGCCTTGCAGTGACATCGAGCCAAGAGCCATGAAGATAAAGCGAACGGCTGGGTAGGCTTCAAAACTGCGGTGGGTCAGCATCCGATGGAAACCAATCGTAACGCCAAGGGCAGTGAGGACATACCCGACCAGCATAATCGTGATTTCACGCCATCCCACGATGCGCTCCCAAAGCGTCCAGATCGCGATAAATACAGCGATTAGTGGTACAACCACGCTGATGACGACGGCCGTCTTCTCAAGCGGTGTTTTTTCAAGTGAGAGTCTCTGCATGAGGCTTTAAATATTCCTTTCTATAACATGAGTCAGCGAACAACAGTACGTCTGATTTCGAGCGCACACAAACCATTGGGACGGCTCATTCACAAAACCGTCCCCGCACTCATCATTGCAGGGCGGGGGTTGCATACGACTGAGAAAATCTCTACGCACTTGCTAGTATAGCAGGAGAGGTAAGTGATCTAGTTACAAATTGGTTGAAGGGCGCAATCGTTCGCAGAATAGCAGGGTTCCCGCAACAACACATAATGGGATGGCGAGCAGATTGATCAATGGTAGGCTGACCAGCCCCAGGCAGATCAGCCCAAATCCGGCAGTTACAGGCAGTGCCTTACGGATGGCCACCAGTTTTTCGCGGAAGCGCAGCCGCCGCCGTTCGAGGGGCGAGTCGATAAAATCGAGGCATGTGATCAGTGCGCCAAGCGCAATTTGGCCGATCAGGCCAGCAATCTGGCCAACAACAGGTAGGAAGCCCAGTAATAGGAGCGGCAGTCCGATCATGAGAACCAATGCTAGTTTCTTGAGTTCGTATAACAGCGAACGGCTGATGTCGCGCAGGATACCAAGGGCGCTCAATGGCTCGGCTGGTGGCGCTGAACCGGTTAATTGGTGCTCAAGCCGTTCGGAGAGTTGCCCATAGAATGGTGATCCAAGCACCACACCAAACCGTACAAGCAGGTAGCCAACTGCCACGAAGAGCAGAATTGCCAATAGGCCGCGTAACAGCCATGCAGTTCCCTGCGCCCATTCGGGAAGCCCGCTGATTAGCGTTTCGATCTGAGCGAATCCAGCAGTCAGCAGGCCAGCATAGAGTGCTGCTCCGACAACAATATTGATCAGAATTGGTGCAAGAATATAGAGCCACAGCCCAGTGCTGCGCTGTATTGTCCCGAGTGCTCGAAATGGGTAGGCCAAACCCGCGAAGAATGATGACAAACCTTGCTCCTTTTTGCCAATAACTACAGGGGCTAAAGCCCCGTCGCTTGCGCCTCAACCCGAAGGTTGGACACCATAGGCCGATTGACCGCGGCCCGCTCACTATTGATTGCCGCGTTGTAATCCGCAGGGGATGCGAATTGACACACCACACAACAAAATCTGGCCTGAGTCGTCCTGTTCGCGCGTTCGGTATGCCCACAGGCGATTCCGTGTCACCATATCAGGATTTAAGGGTGGGCCGATCCAATCGCAGGGCATGTAATGCGGCAGGGGTAGTGCCATGGGTTGCTGCCTCGGCCAATAATTGCCCAACCCGCATTCCAAATGGCATGCCATGGCCGCTAAACCCGCCAACAAACCAGGTGCGCTCGATGCCAGGAACCTGGTCGGCGATTGGCGTGTGATCGCGGGTAAAGGCCATTGGGCCGGACCAACGCTGCGCGACATCTAATCCGTGTAGTTGTGGAAAGAGCCTCGGGAAGACTCCCTCAATGGCTGATTGTACCGCCGGCGTTGTACCTTCTGCCAGCAACCCGACCTCGCCATCCGGTGCAATTGCGCGACATCCACCCAACACAATTGAACCATTGGGTGTCTGATGCCAGTATTCACCAGTAGAAGTAACAGCAGCGCCAATGCCAATGGGAAACACCATCGGTATTGGGGCATAGGCCAGTATCTGGCCGCGCACTGGTGTAATAACCCCCTTGAGTGACGGGATCAGCCGATCACTCCATGCGTTGATCGCCACAATTGCGGCACCAGCACTGATTGACCCAGTGTTGGTTTCGAGCCGAACTCCGCTTCCATCAGCAGTAATGTTTGTTGCTTGTGCCAGGCAGATCTGTGCGCCATGACGGCGGGCTGCTGCCAGCAGGCCCTGAACAAAAAGTGCTGGCTGCAACAGACCATCTTCATGGGCAAACAACCCACCAATAATATCCGCGCCAAGTGGTGTTTTGATCAGAGCCTGCACCTGGGCGCGGTCGAGTTGCTCGGCGGCAAATCCATCGGCGCGTAATGCGGCAATTGCTTGTGTATGGGCACCACGTTCGTCTTCGTTCAGCTCCAGGTTCAGGCGGCCTGGCTCACGATACTCACATGCAATCTGTTCCTCGGCTACTACCTGGCGCAGAAGTGAGCGGCTATCGAGGGTAATCTGGTAGATTGACTTTGCATCAGCGTGCCCAAAGTTTGCGATTGTTGTATGATAGGCCTCGCCGGTTCCGATCACATGAAAGCCACCATTCCGGCCAGTTGCGCCAAAAGCAGGGGCCGATTGTTCTAGCAATGTCACCCGAACACCATTGCGCGCTAGCCAGTAGGCCGTGCAGCAACCAAGCAACCCGCCACCAATCACCACAACATCAGCCGTTGTGGGCAGATGGTCGCTTGGCAGGCCAACGGGTGCTTGGTGCTGCCAGAATGAGAATTGCGGATTATGCCACTGTGGTGCCGTTCCCATTGCCGTTCTCCTTACACTGGAGTGCCGTCGCTCGTGTAGGACGGCTGCGCTTGACAAGAGCCTGTCAAGCCTTTATCATAATCGCGCTTGCCTAAGAACGCAAACTTGCAACCTGTCCGATGTGTACGCGAACGAGCGCATGGAAGTAGGTACATACGCGCCTCGCACACCTGGCAAGTCTGCCAAATAATGAATGATCGACTTTCGCCGTTGTCTACCAATCCCACACTGCTACCCCGCAGTGGCACGTATCGCACAAGGAATCTTTTCATGCCAATAATACGAGACATAAAAGTCACTCCAAGAATTTCTATACTTGTTGCTGCGCTTGTTTTCGTGGCAATGCTTGCGGCCTGTAGCCGCCAACCCGATATTCCATTAACTGGCAAGGTGACGGATGCCTACACTGGGCAACCAATTCCAGATGCGACCATTAGTATTGGGACGACGAATTTAACCACTGATGCATCGGGTGGCTACCTGTTGCCAACCTGGGATACCAAATTAACCCTGCAGCTGAGTGCGAAGGGCTATGAGCCAACAACTGTTCAGCTTGCTGGCCAGCCACAGCTCGCCAAACCGACTCCGCCGTCTGTCACACTTGATGCGAAACTGCGCCCGAATACGCTGCGCGGTGTTATAAAAGATGGTTATACAGGCAAACCACTGGCTAGCGCACTCGTCAAGGTCAGCGAGACGATTAGTGCAACAACAACGACCGATGGTGTTTATACGCTGAGTGAGTTGCCTGAGGCATTCACATTGACGGTGAGCGCCGCAGATTATGATGTGGTTACAAGCAATGTGCAACGATCTACCAGCGCAGATATAATATTACGCCCGAACCTGCTGGCTGGCGTGATCACCGATCGATTTACCAATGTGCCGGTGGTTGGCGCAACTATTACTGCAGATACTATCAGCGCGGTAACGGATGCACAGGGCCGCTATAAGCTCAGTGGCATTGCCGAGCGCACGACCGTGCAGATTAGCGCGGATGGTTATGCCGAACTTTCGCAGCCAATCGAGCGGCAAACAACCCTTGATGTTGTGTTGCGCCCGGATACACTCAAAGCCGTGTTGGTTGATGCGAAGACCAGCAAGCCAATCACGCACGCAACGATCATCGCCACGCCAGATCTTTCTAGCAGCGATGTTGCCTTCACGCGCATCGATGAGCAGACAGATGGCGCATTTACGCTGAGTGGCGTTCCCGAGCAGGGCTATATTCAGGTACTGGCCCCAGGGTATCGCAAGTCCATTATTGAGATCAAACCAGGTGCTATTCCGGCCAAGATCGCCATGGAGCCAATTGAGACCAAAGCACTGTATGTGACAGCGGCGGTTGCTTCACGGCCCAAGTTGTTGGCCCAGTACCTTGATATGATTGATCGGACTGAGCTCAACACAATTGTGATCGATCTCAAATCGGATCTACGCGATGATCTGGGTTTGGTCTATTACGATTCGCAGGTTCCACTGGTTCAGGAGCTGAAGACCTCGCGGCCATATATGGATCTGAAGGCCATTCTGGCAGAGACCAAGAAGCGCGGCATTTATACGATTGCTCGTGTGCATATCTTCAGCCACGATAACGCACTTGCCGATGCGCGCCCTGATTGGGGAGCCAAAGATAGCAAGACGGGTGAGGTGTTTGCGGATTACCCCGGCCCTGGGATTCGCTATGCCTGGCTGGATCCATGGAACCAGAATGTCTGGGATTATAATATTCAGCTCTCGGTTGAGGCGGCGCAGATGGGCTTCGATGAGATTAACTATGATTATATTCGCTTCCCATCGCTTGAGTTTGCTGCCGATGATAAGGATCGGCTCAAGCTCTCACGCACATCGACACCCGCGGAGCGCTTTGCGAATATCGCAACCATGCTTGAGCGTTCACAACGGGCGATCAATGGTGCAGGTGCATATCTTTCTGTCGATGTGTTTGGCTATGTGGCGTTCCAGCCAATGGGGCTAATTGGCCAGAGCATTGATTCGATGGCACCGCATACCGATTATATGTGCCCAATGGTGTATCCATCACATTTCGTTCCTGGTGAGTTTGGGTTCGATAATCCTGCCAAGTATCCATATGAGATCATTCAGAAGAGTATGAAAGCCGGGATGGCACAGATCGATAATAAGCGCGCCAAGTTGCGGCCCTGGCTTCAGGATTTCACGTTGGTGTGGGTTCCAAAGGATCAGATCGTCACCTATGGACCGGATGAGGTACGAGCACAGATCAAGGCCGTTGAAGATTCTGGTAGTTCGGTTGGATGGATCCTGTATGACTCAGCGAACCAGTACGATGAGGCTGGGCTGAAACCACAACCATAGCCTCTCAGGAGAATCTATGCGCTGTCTGCGGCTGTTCGCGTTGCTGGCTTTGTGTGTTGCTGGATTGGTTCCGGTTGCTGCTCGGGCACAGAGCGCGCCGATTGGGATCGCGGAACTGAAGCTTAGCAAGGTTGAGGATTGGGAGGCTGGCACACGCACTGATTTGTTGGTAACCAATAACAATGGCGGCGAAGTACGCCTGGCCGCTGGTGCCAACAAGGGTGTGTTTGAGTCGGGCCTACTGCCGATCAACTTTCGTGCGAATGCTGTGGGCGCGTACTGGCGTGCCGTTGTGTTGCCTGGCACCCAACTGGTGCTTGAGGTGCGTGGTGGTGCTTCTGGGAGCCAGCTTGGTGCCTGGCAGCCACTCAATGCCGGTGATGCACGCTCGAAGAGCGATGATGGCGCATTTGCCATCGAGTCGGTTCGATCATTGCCATCTGACACGAATTTCCTGCAATTGCGCGCGACCTTCAGCACAACAGTTGCAAATGCCTCACCAGAACTCCAGGAACTGACGCTCAGCTACTATAATACCCAACCAGGGTTGGCCCAGATCACCAACCAATTACGGGTGCCTGCTGTTGCTGGCACAACCCCGCTTACACCAGCTCCATTGATCATTCCACGCCAGATCTGGAGTGCTGGTGCATCTGTTCCAGCTAATCCACCACGACAGCAACCGCGTGGCTTCATTATTCACCAGATCGGCAATGATACAACCGATGCCGCGCTGCCGTTTCTGCGGGCACTGCTGAGTTATCAGGTGACGACACTTGGTTGGGATGATCTGCCATTCCATTATGTGATCGACCGCGATGGTGATATTTTTGAAGGGCGTTCTGGTGGCCCAACCAGTGCCGTCACTCGTCTTGCAGGCGGCGATACTGCCATCCATATTGCCCTGATTGGCTCATCCGCACCAACCAGTAATGCGCTCACAGCACTCCAAGGGCTGTTGGCATGGCTTGGTGATGCCTACAGCATTGCGCCACTCGGTACACATTCACTCATAACGCCCGGCAGCACGAAACCAACTGACCGCCAGAATATTGTTGCGCATGCGGATGCTGTGAGCGATGCATCCGATCCCGCAGCCGAATTGAAGGGCCAACTTCCCGCTATTCGCCAGGCCGCCGACCAAACCACCGTTCGGTCGCGCTGGTATTTTGCGGAGGGTAACGCCCAGGATTATGCCGAGCGCCTTTCGGTGCTGAACCCGACTGGTGCGAATGCGAGTGTTCGCTTCATCCTGCTGCGCCAACCAGGGCCTTCGGTTATTCGTGAGACAACCATTGCCGCTGGTGGACGCGCCGATCTGATCGTGAATGAACTGTTCAACGACACATCCGATGTTCCGGCAATTGTTGAATCAAATGCACCAGTGATTGCCGAGCGCTACATGGATTTCGGTAGCGATATTTCCATGAGCATGGGCGTCCGCCAGCCATCACGGGTATGGTATTTTGCTGAGGGTGCGACGGATGGCACCAATCGGACGTTCTTGCTGCTGTTCAATCCGCAGAATCAGCCAACCACCGCGACGATCACCTATATGCGTGATGATGGAATCGCTGCCCAGCAAACGGTGGACATTCCTGGTCGGCAGCGCAAGGTTGTTGTTGTTGGCGATAAGCTGACGGGCCTGCGGTTTGGTATTCGTGTCGTTGCGGCCATTCCAATTGTTGCCGAACGAACGATGATCTTTGGCCAAGGCAGCAGTTTAGAAGGCGGCGGAGTACATACGACGGCTGGTGTCTCGACGCTCTCGCGGCGCTGGTATTTTGCAGAAGGAACGACCGAGGCACCCTTTCAGATGTCGGTGCTGATCCTGAACCCCAACGCCCAGCCAGTTGATGCGGCAGTCACGTTTCTGACACCAGATGGCACATCATTGACACGCCGATATGCAATTCCGGCAACAACGCGGCTGGCGATCAATGTGAATGAGTTTGTGCCACAGCTTGGTGTCGCAACAACAATTGTGACGGATCGGCCAGTCGCAGCAGAACGATCAATTACCTGGAATAGTGGTACTGCTGGCACGGCGGGAGCCGGTGCAAGTGAGCCAGCCTATACATGGCGGTTTGCCGATGGTCGTACGAGCGATTCATTCCAGGAATTTCTGCTGATTAGTAACCCTGGGAAGAGCCAGGCCCGCGTCACAATCGATTATGTGCTGGCCGACGGTTCAAGGGTGAGTGATGCACCATTCACAATGCCTGGTGGTTCGCGCCAGACGATTGCGGTGCATTCGTTACATGGTGGGCAGCAGGCAATTGCGGCAACGGTCCGGGCTTCGCAGCCAGTCGTTGCGGAGCGTTCACTCTATCGTGGCGATCCACGTTCAACGGCGAGCCGTGGCGGTGCAACAGTATTGGGTATTCCAGGAGATCTACCTTGAGCGAAACACCACCGCCAGCATCGCTACCCCCGCCACCAGTATCGCCAACACCAACGCCAACCGCACCAGCGTCAGTTCCAGTCGTACCAAGCCAATCCTTTGGACGGCGGGCATTAGGGTGTGCTGGCCGCCTACTTTCGGCATTGCTTGTGATTGTGATCACATCGGCCATTACGCTTGCGGCTGCTGGTTATGCAGCACTGACACTTGGCTATACTGCGGTTCTGCCGGGTGAATTGGGGAGTGCCCAATCACGGGTCGCAACAGTCGAGGTGCAGAATGCGGCTTTTGCAACCCAGAATGTGCTGTTTCAGACCCAGATTGCCGGGATGACGCGCCAATCCGGCAGTGACCGCGAGCAGGTTGATGCACTGAAAGAACAGGTCGACTCGTTTTCACAGATCAGCAATGAAGTCTCTACGCAGCTTGCCGCCGATTTACGTGAACGGGCAACGCTGGTTGCCGATATGCGAACAAGCCGTGATGCGGTAGCCGTCTTTGCGACATCGGAAGCAGGGCGGGCGGCGTTGTTGACAGAACTGAGCCGCCGTTCGGAACGAGTTGAGCGCTTTCTTCAGCGCCTGAGCGATATTTCTCAGGATACTGCCTTGGATCTGCAAAGCACAACACCGACACCCGCGCTGCCAACGGCAACGGTGCTCGCCACACCAACTGCGGAAGCCGTGCCTACAAGCACCGCAGTGCCAACCAGCACACCCTCGCCGACAGCGCTGCCAAACCCCAGCCCAACCCTGCGAACAACTGCAACACCAACGCCAGCAGCGAAGCCAAGCGCAACCCCGGAAGTCCCAACGCCAACACGACAGCCATAGAAGTATTCAGCTAACAGCCATCAGTTCGCCTGAGAAGGAGAACGCACCGATGGAAGTCACAAGCTTTGCGGATATCCAGGTAGAGTTCATGGAGCGGGTGAGTGAGGCGATCTATGGGGTGATGGCCACGGTTGATTGCCAGAACCGCCCACGTACACCGATCATGCATTTTGTCTGGAATGATCCGATTGGCTGGGTTATTTCGTGGCCAGAATCGTATAAGGCCAAGCATCTGAATGATAACCCCGCCGTTTCGCTCGCCTATATCCACAACACTGAGAAACCAGTGTATGTGGATGGCATTGCCGAATGGATTGACACTGTTGAGGAAAAACAGCGTATCTGGGATCTGCATCGGGCGACCACGCAGCGATATATAGGACGGTAGAGACGCTATACAGCTGTAGAGAGGCAAAATCTAGCGCTCTCCACACATCAACCCTTATTGCTCATACCTGACAGATGACGGCTACTGCCACCATAGCCCAACAACCGCATGCCATTGAGTGTCACCAATAGCGAGGCACCAACGTCGGCCAATACGGCCATCCACAATGTACCAGTGCCAAGCAGAACCAACACAAGAAACACGAGCTTAATGCCAATACTGAATGCGATATTGGTACTCACGGTTCGCATTGCAGCGCGGCTGAGGCGGATCGCCAATGGCAGTTGGCGTAGATCGGCGCTCATCAGGGTGACGTCGGCGGTTTCCATTGCCTGATTGCTGCCGCCATGTGCCCCGCCGATGGCAATGCCAACACTGGCCGTCGCCAATGCTGGTGTATCATTGATGCCATCGCCAACCATCGCAATCGGGCCATAGCGCTGCTGCAATGCTGTCACAGCCGCTACCTTGTGTTCTGGCAATAATTCAGCTTGCACATCGGTCACGCCAACATCAGCAGCGATCCGTTCTGCCGTCTGCTGGGTATCGCCGGTGAGCATGACAATTGCTTTCAGCCCGAGGCTCTTGAGCTGGCGTACCGCCTCACGGCTGGTTTCGCGCACGGTATCGGCGACGGTAATTGTTCCAAGGTAGGTGCCATCGGTGCTGACCAACACTGGTGTGTAGCCCTGGGATGCCTCCTGCAGTGCCGAGGCACAATGGATGGGACTGTGTGGAATGGCGGCATCGAAATGGCGATGGCTGCCAATCAGGATGGCCTGTCCATTCACGCGCCCATTAACACCACGCCCAACTAATGCAGTCACTTCCTGTGCTGCCGGGTAGCGCTGCTCAAGGCCGCGCTCGGTTGAGGCTGTGCTAATGGCATGTGCGACGGGATGTTCGCTGCGCCGTTCAACTGCATATGCCAGAGCCAGCACATCATTGCATGCCTCGCAATTGCCACGGGTGGTTTGGATTGGTTCAACACATGTTGCGGCTCGGATTGCCACCACCGTTGGTTTGCCACTCGTCAGTGTGCCGGTTTTGTCGAAGGCCACCGCCTGAATACGCGATAGTGCTTCCAGATAGGCTCCGCCCTTGATCAGCACACCATGGCGTGCGGCAGCGCTTAATGCACTAATCATGCTGACGGGTGTGCTAATGACGAGGGCGCACGGGCAGGCTACCACCAACAGCGCTAAGGCTCGATACAGCCAGCCATGGACTTCGGGAGTTGGGTTCCAGAATGGCTGGCCAAACACGAGTGGTGGAATCAATGCAACCAGGATTGCGAGCGCAACCACGCCTGGTGTGTAGTATTTCGCAAACTGATCGACGGATCGTTGTACGGGTGCGCGCCGCTCCTGTGCTTCTTCGACGAGCCTAATCATGCGGCTGATCGTCGTGTCGCTGGCATGGTGGGTTATTTCGATTTCCAGGCTGCCCTCACCATTCACACTACCAGCAAACACAGCCATTCCTGGTTCTTTTTCGATCAGCCGGCTCTCGCCAGTAATCGGTGCCTGATTTACCGATGAAACGCCAGCCCTGATGACGCCATCCATCGCGATTCGTTCGCCTGGTTTGGCCATAATCGTATCGCCAATGGCGAGGCTTTCAACCGGAACGCGAGTCTCCTGGCTGTGATCGCCATGACGTTCGATCCGGGTGGCCGTGTTTGGGGCAACTTCCATCAGGCTGCGAATGGCATGGCGGGCACGTGTGGATGTATAGCCCTCCAATGCCTCACCAATGGCGAACAGCACCATGACCATGCCAGCTTCAGTATAGGCACCAATGATGACAGCCCCCGCCGCTGCGATGGTCATGAGCACATTGATATTCAGTTCGCGATTGATTGTGAGTGCTTTCCAGGCACTGCGGGCGATTGGCATGCCGGCCACAAGCAGCGCGCTCAGGGCGAAGAGATCGATCCACCATGCCTGCCACTGGAAGAGTTCGTGAAAGATCAAGCCAGGCAGGATCAGTAGGACACCAAACAATGCCAGCCGTGTTTCCGGGCGTTGCCACAGGAATGCGACAAAGTTGGGAATTGGCGTTGCGGCAGCCTGCTCCTGTGGTGCATGTTTCGCTGGCTCAACAATATCGTAGCCCAGATTGCGAATGCGTTCGATCACAGCTGTTTGTGCGATGGCTCCCTGCACGCGCAGCCGTTCGGTGGTGAAGTTGAGTTCGCATGCCTGGACGCCATCGAGTTGTGCGACTCCCTGTTCGATTGAGCGAGCACAACTGGCACAATCCATCCCAGTGATGGTAAGAACAAATTCCTTGGCTGTATCTGGCATGCCTAACCTCGCATTGATTACTGTTATGCAACTAAATAGTGATCTAAGTGTACACCCATTGGCAATATTGTGCAGGGGCGGTTGGCAATGATTATAGGGGCGGTTCACGAACCGCCCGCGTTTGTCCCGCATTGCCTATCCTAGTGGGCGGTTCGTGAACCGCCCCTACGGGTGGGTATGGTTGGCCCGTTACCTAGATAGCGTGTTTGGTTATGGGAATGACACGCACATATGGCACAGCGGTGCTACGATGGTATATACATCTGCTGTGGTCGTATTGGTAATCGATACGCACTCACGCAATGATTGGAGTTTTTATGTTTCACACAATTCTTGTGCCATTGGATGGTTCTGCATTTGGAGAGCATGCACTGCCATTAGCCTGCGGAATTGCACAGCGCGCTGGTGCCAAGCTGCTCCTGACCCATGTGCATCTGCCGGTGATGGCACTCACATCTGAGGTAGCGGCCTATACAGTTACACTTGATCTCGAACAGCGCGATAATCAGCGCCAGCATTTGTTGGAACTTGCCAAGCGTCTGATGGACGAAGTAGCAATCACTGTGGAGAGCGCGTTGCTTGAGGCACCGGTTGCGCCTGCACTTCATGATTATGCTCTTGAACAGGCTGTTGATCTGATCGTCATGACGACCCATGGGCGCGGGCCGTTATCGCGTGTGTGGCTGGGGAGTGTTGCGGATCGGCTGGTACGTACGGTGCCAACCCCCATCCTGCTGATTCGCCCACACGATGGCGAGCCAGTGCCCGATGCTGTGCCCGCAATCAAACACATTTTGATTCCGCTTGATGGATCGGAACTCGCCGAACATATCTTGCAGCCAGCTCTACTGCTTGGCGGTTTAACCGAGGCGCACTATACGCTGCTACAAGTGATTGAACCACAATCACCAAGCGATGAGCAGACGACAACTGGCGATGGTATTTTCACCGAACAATTCCAGAAGTCGCACACAGTCGCACGGAGCTACCTGGATAGTATTGGCAAACGGCTGAGTAACGATGGCTTCCATGTGACTATAGCCGTTGTCGCTGGGCAACCAGCCCCTGCTATTCTGGAATATGCCCAGGCCAATGCTGCCGATCTCATTGCCATGGAAACGCATGGCCGTGGCGGATTTATGCGCCTGATGCTTGGCAGTGTTGCCGATAAGGTCGCCCGCGGAGCCAGCACAATCGTACTCCTCCAGCGACCGCACAGCGAGATGAAGGGCTCATAAGCTAGCCAGCAGCTATCAGCACTGACGCAGATGAATCATGACTTCATTTCGAGCAGCTGATACCTATGGCTCTGCAACCACCCGCTGCTGCCCACGTGTGGCAAGCACGAAATGTTGTGCGAGGCTGGGCAAAAGCGTTCCAATGCGTATCAGCCCATTGCTAAGCCACGATTGCGCCAGGAGTTGCTGAAGCACGCGGGCTGTACGCAATGGTTGATCATATTCCATATGCCAGGAAGCGCTGTAGGCTTGCTCCCACGATGCCAGTGATCGCCGTTTGGCCAGGACATCATCGATCAGCGGGGCGCATAGCTCGGCAGCGTGGATCGCCATGGCCTGGCCGTCGCCGCATAATGGCGGAATCATTGTTGCCGCATCCCCAAGGCGCGCACAGCCATCCCACAGCACCGTCGAACGCTCGGTATCCACTGCACCAACGGCGACCATGCTCTCGTTGAGGCGTTGGCCACCGGTAAGTGCATTGGCGAGAGCTGGGTTCCACTGCGTCACGGCATCGAGCATGCTTGGAATGCGCTTGCCACCACGCTCGAATGCTTCCTCTGTGGCCAGCAGGCAGAGGTTAGCCTGCCCACCCTCGATTGGCGAGAGCCCAACATAGCCGCCATCGAAGAGATATAGACGCACGACCGGTGGCAGCGCAAGCCCGCTATAATGGCACTTCACCCCGACATATCTGCGGTGTGGTGGTGTTGCTTCGTGTACCCTGAGCCCTGCAACGGCATGGCGGCCACAGGCTACTACGGCTGTTCGTGCGTTGATAGTGGTTTGCTGGCCGGTTGCGTCGCGCACATCCACCTGATAGCCGCCCTGATTCATCCTGATGGCTGTTCCTGTCATGCCCTCGCGCACTATTGCACCCTGCATTTGTGCTGCGTGTGCGAGCGCCGCATCAAGCCTGAAGCGGCTCACACCCCAGGCGACACCAGGCAGCGCCATGTCAAGTTGTCGGCCTGTTGGCGATATGATCGCCGCCTGACGGATCTCTGCTGGTGCCAGAGCGGCAACGGTTGCATGCAGGCCGAGGGCGTGCAGGCTGGATTGCGATTCGGGCGAGAGGAATTCGCCACAGACCTTGTGGCGTGGCCCGCGATGCCGTTCCAGAAGTACGACATTCCAGCCATGCTTGGCGACTGCTGCTGCAAGGCAGCTACCAGCCAATCCGGCACCGATCACAACCAGATCATATTCTATCGTCATGGCTCAGTCCATTCGATAAGTGATGGATTTTGAGCAATCATTCGGGATATGGCATTGCTCATTCATCCGCAGGCTGAAGGGGCATGGTTTGTGCCTGAGAGCTGAAAGCTAAACACCTCCAGGAACCAGGATGAGATAGCGGAACAGAGGCC
Source organism: Chloroflexales bacterium (assembly GCA_038214135.1). Classification (GTDB taxonomy): domain Bacteria; phylum Chloroflexota; class Chloroflexia; order Chloroflexales; family Roseiflexaceae; genus JANLSE01. The sequence goes on from JBBQSD010000005.1 coordinate 28,277, forward strand.
GCCACATATATTGCAGCCTGCCTAGCCCAGGAACTGCACGTAGCTGCTGCAAATCGGCAGCACGAAAACCACGCTGCACCGAGAGTGGCGCATCGTTGCGGATCATGCGATTGCGCGAGAGTACTCGAGTGGCAATCCAGATAAACGCCCATGCGAGCGGATGGCGATGCAGATCATTCACAATCACTCCATAGCGCGCCGCATGAACCATCGCACGATAGACATCAGGCAACTGTTCCTGGCTAAAGTGATGGGTGAACAACGCAGCAGTCACAATATCTACCGGCTGTAAGGCGAGCTGAAGGAGATCGCTACATATGACAGTTACGCCCGGTTCGTCTGTATGCGCCTGCGCCGCCGCCGCACACGTCTCGGGATGAATGTCCACCAATACAATATGCAGTTCCACGGCATTGTGTTTAGCCCAGCGAAATAAAGCACTGCTCATATCTCCTGAGCCGGCACCAACATCGAGTATCGTCAGCGTTGTGGGCTGGCCCGCCGCGTGCCAGAAGTGAGCCACACCCTCGACTGTGGGGCGGGCCGCACCGAGTGCCCAATTGATCACCCGCAGTTGGCGCAGTGCCTCGTGTAGTTCTGTGCCGCCAATTGTTCGATCATCCATCAGTTCCAGGGCTTTTGAGCGTTGCCGTAGATCAGGCCACATATTCGGGGAACTCCATCAGTTGTGGGAACTGGGCTGCGTTCGGTCTTTGGGCAGTTGCTGGCACATAGGTCAGATGGGCCATCTCCGTCACTAGGCCAGGGCCAAAGGCCACAGCAACGCCATCGGCCGGGCTGCCATCTGCCTGTAGTTTGTCGAGCAGTTCGCGCAGCACAAACAATATCGTTGGCGACGACATGTTGCCATAGCGGCGTAGGATGGAATAGCTGGCCGCCGTCTGTGCAGGCGAGAGCTGTAATAGTTCGGCCAATCGATCAACAATGGCACGGCCACCTGGATGGATGGCCCAGAAACTTGGTGCTGGCTGGCCTTTGAGTAGCGTCGCCAGAGCACTTGAGGCAAGTGTGCCAGCATGGCGTGGCACATCGGGCGAAAGGCGCATGACAAACCCATGGTCGCCAATCTGCCAGCTCATTACCTCCTCGGTATCTGGCTGGATCTGGCTATGAAGCCGATTGAGTAGCAGCAGATCACCGCCCGACCCTGCTGCACCAACCAAGCAGGCAGCCGCACCATCGGCAAACAGTGAGCCAACAGTCAGCGCCAGCCGGTCGTTTCCGGGCTGAAGATGGAGCGTACATAATTCGACACACACCACCAGCACTTGGGCTTCTGGTTGCCCTGCAACAATCTGCGATGCCAGACGCAGAGCGTTGAATGCGGCGGCACAACCCATAAAGCCCACAAGTGTGCGCTGGACGGTGGGTTGTAGCCCAAGGCCTTGAGCAATAGCGAGATCGAGTCCTGGTGCAAAGAACCCGGTACAACTCACAACAATCAGGTGTGTGATGCTCTCCATTGCATTGGTCAGCTGTGGTAGCGCAAGGGCACGCTGGGCGGCCAACACCCCGAGCTTCACCGCCTCACGCTGGTATATCATCATGCGCTCGGCGGTGGTCGGCGTTTCGGCCAGGGCTCGCCCTGGTGCAAAGCGCGAGTTAGGGTTGAGGTCCGCCGCTTCTGGAATACACGAATAGCGCGTCTCAATACCAGACAACGCATACAGCCGGTTGATCAAGCGCTGTTGCGAAGGGCTCAACCCAAGCGATTCGCTCACCCAGGTACACACATCGGCCTGTGCAATCCGATATGGTGGCACTGCGGTGCCAATCGATACAATAGCCGGTACGGTATTAGCGAATCGCATAGTTGGGACTCCATTATATAGGTCATTTGCCTCCCGCACCGCGGGCTGAAGCCACGCGGCTAGGGTTCATTGTCCTGTTGCCGCGGGCTTTAGCCTGCGGATTCCAAGGGTATCCATCGTTCAGGCCAGCACGAGGCCCAGAAACAGCACACTAAACACGAGTCCATTCATATATGCCAGTCGCATCAGCGTACGCTGGTTGTCGCGCGGGGTCAGCGCGGCATAGCGCCCATACCAGCGCCATGTATAGAAAGCGGCCCCAAGCATATACAAGGCGCTGATCGCCATGACGATATAAGCACCCCGAAAGAACAGTACCATCCAGATCCCCAGTCCGCCGATTGATGCGACGCTGGCGGTAAACAGGAAGCAGCCCTTCAGCCCTAGCGCAACGGCCAGCGTTTGAATGCCACGCTGGCCATCGGCCTCGATCTGATACACGCCAGTCAGCGGATAGAATCCAAGCGTCCAGCAGGCTGCGCTTAATACGCCCAGCGTCTTTAATCCATCCCACGGCCAGAATGTGGCAAGTATACCAAGCTGACCCGTAGTTGCTGTTGCAGATACCCAACCCCACAGCACTCCAAGCATACCCTGCCCCACAAACACGAAGATCGCTGCATACAATGGGCGTTCCTTCCAACGCCAGCGCGGATGTGAGTAGGCCACCGAGAAGATGATTCCCAGGCCGACCAACACCCCGAAGCGCAGATCGAGAATCAGCCCTGCCAGCAGTGCAAGCAGCTTCGTGATCAGTGCAACAACAAGCACCGTGCGGTCGATTGGTGGTGGTTCGAGGAGTGCGCCAATTGGGCCTTCATCGCGATCATAGTAGGAATTGAACGCATTCATGCCACCATACAGCAGGAGATGAATAATGATATAGGCCAGCAGGACGCGATTCCAGGCGATTGGCGTGGGCAGCGCCAGGTACACACCCCAGATAAACAGTGGAGTGAGCACCAATGAAAAGGCCAAACGCAGATGGATCAACGCTCGCTGGATCGACTCCAGCGGTGAGATAGTTTCACGCGCTTGCGCGGCCATTGGCACTCCTTGGCTTCAGGTGTGATGTAATGCGTATCTCTATTGTACTATAGTCCATCAATGCGGAAGCTCGTATTTGGCGATGGGATTGGCAACAATCAAATCACTCAGCGATCAAACCGAAAGATATCAGCATCGTGATTTGGTATGCCAAGCAGTAGGTCGCGAATAATTTCGGCGGCGATGATACTATAGGTGATGCCATTCCCACCATAGCCAAGCGCGAAATAGCCATTTGGGAAATCCGGGGTTGCGCCAATATAGGCCAGGCCATCTTTTGTTTCGCCAAATGTGCCAGCCCAGGAATAGGCGACCTCAAGCGCAATCTTTGGGAACATCTTATTGAAGCGTTTGAGCAACTTCTGACATTTTCTGTCGAGTTTGCGATCACGGGTCAATTCATTATCGAATAGATCATCCTCACCGCCGATCAGCACCCGATTGTCACTGGTTGTGCGCATGTAGAAGTAGGGCCGTGCGCTCTCCCAGATCAAACATTGGTCTTCCCAGCCATCGAACTGAGCTATCGGTTCACTGATCAGTGCATAGGTGCTCTTGAACGACCCAACCTTGTGTTTCAGATAGGCTTGCGATTCAAAGCCTGCTGCCATCACAACTTTCCTGGCTGTAATACGGCAGCCCTGATCGGTTGTCAGAACAACACCATCTGGCCGATCATTGTCGAATGTCGTAATCTTGGTGCGATCAAACACCCGCAGCCCGCGCATGGTTGCTGCACGAAACAGGGCGTGGGCAAACTGATAGATATCAACCTGCGCGGCTTCGTATGAATAGAGCGCGCCAGGGGCACTGAACGAATAGCGCGATTCGATCTCGGCTCGTTCCATGTAATCGAGCTGAATGCCATAGGTGCGGCGGGTTTCGTATTCGGTGCGTAACTGAGCAACATCGCGCTTGCGGCTGGCGATGTATAGGCTGTGTTTGCGCTCAAAGCCACAATCGCTATCCAGCTTGCCGATCAGTTGTTCGATCTTGCCGATAGCCTCAACGCATAACAGATAGCTCCGCACCGCGTGATCGCGCCCGACCATACCAATCAGCTCGGAGAGCGGCGTGTCGATTTCATATTGGAGTAGGGCTGTGCTGGCGCTGGTGCTACCAGTTGCAACATCACGTCGATCAACCACCACCACATCGAAATGGGCCTCAGTGAGATAGTAGGCCATCAGCGCACCAGTGATACCGCCGCCAACAATGGCGATATCACAGGCAATATCTGCGTTCAGGCTTGGATAGCTAGCAATCAATCCATTCTTGATTGGCCAGAAGGGATAGCCAGATTTGAGATCCAAAGAAGATACCCTTTGATTATCGATGATCCTATCGTAGGGTAGCAAGAAACATACCAGATGATAGGTTAATTCAGCTCGCAGCGCGACGCCGATTTCGCCGAGCGTATGTTCCGGTACCATTGTGACCAGCATTGAGGAGATCGGTGAGGCTCAGGGGCGTGAGACAGGGCGTACTGAAGAGCGCCGCGAGCCGGTGTTGCGTCTGCTTGACCCGCTGACTCTGGAACTGCGCGAGCGCGTGGCAGCCCTGCCTTCCGAAGCGCTATTGGCCCTCAGCGATGCGCTGCTCGACTTCAACAACGATGCCGAGCTGATCGCCTGGCTTGATCAGCAGCAGGCTGAAGCCGAGAACGGGTAGCTTCATCATCTCCTCGTTGATCGGCGTATCGGCTCTGTTCACGTTCGATGCCCCTGCGGCCTGCCGCACACAGATCAATGCAAACAGCCTTCGGGTTGGTTCGTCGGCGCGTATAGCTATACGCGCGTACTCGGTTATTTTCAGATCAGCCTACGAGCTGCTTTGGTATATCGATTCGTGCAACGCCAATGGCTGCATCGGCCATGCCATAATAGACATCAACGCGGCCAGACTCGCGAACATCGATTCCGGTTGGGAAGACAACATTTGGCACGATTCCGCTGCGCTCTTCATCCGCCTCTGGTATAAGGATCGGCTCGGTTGATCGATACACGATCTTTCGTGGGTCGTTGATGTCCAGCAGTATGGCACCGGCACTATAGCGAACCAGCGGCTGATGATCGATATTCTCCAGAATTGCCCCGGCGACGCCATGGTAGATCAGCAACCAGCCGTGTGGTGTACGGATTGGTGGTGTACCACCACCGATCTTGGTTTCCTCCCAATGCTGCTCTGGTGTTGCCAACAGCGTGTGATCGCGCCAGGCCAGCAGTGCGTCAGGGTTGTCCACCTGTTCTAGGGTACAGTACGAAATCCACATGCTGGCCCGTCCTTCAGTAACGCCAACAGGTAGTACTGGCATGCCGCCCTGAACGTGCGCTGGCCGGTGGATCAGCGCGAGCGCGGGATGACCATGTGGATCGTTCACGAGTTCGGGGAACAGCAGCGCATCTTTGTTATCGTACAGATCGAAATCCACCCGCAGGGCTGGGTCGAACGCAAATTTGATTGGACCAAGTCGTTGCCAGTGCAACAGATCGACCGAGGAAGCCAGGGCAATGCGCGGCCCAAGTGGCCCATAGGCGGTGTAGGTCATCAGATAGCGTTGCAATGGTGCGATATAGGTGATACGTGGATCTTCGCAGCCGGCAGTATGCGTGTTCCGCTCATAGGATTCGGTTGGCTCTAACGCATAGCCGCGACGCTCAACACGAACAGGGTCGCCTGCCCCATCGAATATCACCTCAGCGATTCCGATCCGTGAATAATTGCCAGCGGCGACGACGCGTGGAAACAGATAGAGTTTGCCATCTGACGCTCGGGCAATTGCGGGGTTGAGCACGCCAAGCGCCTCTTCCGCATTGCTTGGGTCGCCACGCATGATCACGCCCAAACGCCGCATCTGGAATAGAGTTGATGGTTGCATATGCTGTAGTCTCCAAGAACCAAGAACGAACAATCTTGACCAGGTGACACGGTGACAGGGTGAATGTGCGTGATGATCAAGTATTACTTCGATCAAGCATCTGTCACTCTGTCAAAAGAAGTTATCCCTTTACACCACCAACTGTTAGCCCTTCAATGAAATACTTCTGGGCACGGAAATAGAGGAGCAGGATCGGGATCGACATAATCACTGTCATGGCCATCATGTAGTTCCATTTGGGTGCTTCTTGTGAGAGAGATCCAGCGAGCGTATACAATCCCAGGATGACAGGGTATTTGGCGGGTGTGTTAAGGTAGATCAGCGGCCCCATAAAGTTATTCCAGTTACCATTGAAGCTAAGTACTGCAATCGCCAACAACGCTGGCTTGACTAATGGTAGCATCACTTTCCAGAATATGTCGATCACATTCGCTCCATCAATGATCGCAGCCTCCTCGATTTCGCGTGGTATTGTCATGAAGAACTGGCGCAACAAGAAGATATACGATGGCCCCCATGCGAATAATGCGCCGACTGTTAAGGGGCTAAAGGTATCGATCCGCCCTAATGAGCGCCAGATCAGAAAGGATGGGATCATCGTGATGATTCCCGGCAACATCATCGTCGAAAGCAGCAGAATGAAGATTGCATCGCGCCCTGGAAAGCGGAAGCGGGCGAATCCATAGGCCACCAACGCACAACTCAAAATCTCGCCCCCCATTGCTAATAGAGTAACAAAGATTGTGTTCAGGAAATAGCCCGTAAACGGCTGGATCGCCCAGACATCAATATAGTTACTCCACACAACTGGGTCAGGGATGATCTGTGGTGGCAGAACGAACAGCTTGGTATCGGCCTTGAGTGATGTTGCGATCATCCAATACAGTGGTATTAGGATGATCGCAGCCCCGAGCGTCAGCAAGATATATGTGCCGATCTGGCTAAGTTGATGCTGGCTTTTCGTGCTGGTGAGCCTAATGTGTGGTTGTTCCCGTGGTATGGCAGCCATTGCCGTTAGCTCCTCTCACCCTCATAGAAGACAAACGCCGCCGAGCTACGGAAGGTCAGCAGTGTGAGCACCAGGATGATCACAAGCATGATCCAGCTCATGGCCGAGGCATAGCCCATCTTGGAATTGCCGCCAGCGAAGGCATTACTATAGATCAGCACCTGCAAAAAAGTGCCAGATGTGCGCGGGTTTAGTTTGATGAACAGGCCCGGTTCAAAGGTTTTCACAGCAGCGATGATGCCCAGAATAAGTGTGTAGAAGAGCGTCGGGCTGACCATCGGCAACGTGACATGGCGAAACTTGGTCCAGCTACCACCGCCATCCATATCAACTGCCTCATACAAATGGATCGGAATATTCTTGAGGCCGGCCAGCATAATCACAGCATTCGAGCCGAATACGCCCCACAGGCTCATAATCACCAGGCCAGGCAACACAAAGCGTTCATCGGTGAACCAACTCGGCCGCCCGATGCCAAGCAGGTTATAGATTGGTGAGAGGGTAACGTTGAACAACCCGTTGGTACCCAACAACCATTGCCAGAGCAAAACGACGGCGACGCCTGGTAGAACTGCTGGCAGATAGTACAGTGTTCGCCAGATGCCAGTGCCACGAACATTGCGTGCGAGTAACATAGCGACGCCCAATGCGCCAGCCAGGCCGAGTGGCAGGCTGATTGCGCCATAGAGCAGCGTTAGTTTGATCGATGGCCAGAAGCTGGGATCTTGCGTCAGAATGCGAACATAATTGTCCAGGCCGACCCATCTCGGTGCCTGGAAAACATTGTAATCTGTGAAACTGTAGTAGAGCGAAGCAATGATTGGGTAGGCAGTCCAGATCGCAAAACCTAACAGCCATGGCATAATTAGTGCTATGCCGGTGGCTGTCTCGCGCTTGACACCAAGGCGTGGCAAGAGTGTATAGACGAGGAACATCACCAGGGCGATGCCCGCCGCCGCTAGCATATAGTCAAGCAGTGTTGAGAGATACCACTGGAGCATGGTGGGCCTCCCTTATCTTAGAGAAGCCCTCACCCTGGCCCCTCTCCCATTGGGGGAGGGGCAGCACAGCAGGGGCGAGGGTCAAAACGAACTACGGTGCCAGCGCAGCGACTAGGTTCGGCATTGCGAGTTTGCTCAGATCGGTAGCAGTGCCCTTCTTATGGAAAAGCGGATCCTGGAACTCGTCAAAGAAGGCCTTGTCCCAGTCGCTCTGTTTTGGAACGATGCGAAATGATCGTGAATCTGGGAGTGCCAGCAGGATCATCGCGGCTGAGGATTGCTTCTGGGGCACACTTGCAGCAATCATTTCTGCGGTCGCCAGTGATTTGCGCGGGGCGACGATCTTCCAGTGTTGGATACCTTCCGTCAGCGCAACCAGTGCAGCATAGGCTTGCTCGGGGTTCTTTGTGGCGGCATTGATCACCGTCGAGGCTGTCCAGGCGAAGTTCGAACGGTTCTTGGGGCCTTTGGGTACGAGTGCCATCTTCAGTTCGGCGAATTTCGGATCTTTCGTGTGTGCATAATCCAGATCGTCGCCAGCGCCACCATAGAACATGGCCACCTTGCCATTCTTGGCCAGTTCGCTAAAACCCTGTTCTTTGATCACATCCTCGGTCGCCGCGTACTTCGGATTGTAGATAATGTCGCTATAGAAATTAGCTCCGGCCAGCGCTTCTGGGCTATCAATTGGCGATGTCATCCTGTCTTCGCTGATCACCTCGCCGCCAGCCTGCCAGATGAACATCTGGATTGGTGGCCAGCCATTGAAGGCAGTTCCATACTGATCGATTTTGCCATCTCCATCAGTATCTTTGGTCAGTGCTGCAGCAGCATCTTTGAAGGTGTCCCACGTCCAGTTCTCATCTGGTGGCGCAACACCAGCGTCTGCAAACAATTTTGGGTTGTAATACAGTACAACTGGTTGGGCAATCCAGGGTAAGCCATAGGTTTTACCATTGTATTGTGCGGTTTGAAGAACACTCGGGTAATAATCGGCCAGCTTGGCCGCTGGTTGGCTGTCGGTGGCGAGTCGGTCGGTGATATCAAGCAGCACGCCCTTCTGGGCATAGCCAGTAATATACTCCTGCGAGAGCCACAACAGATCCGCAGCAGTCCCGCCCGCTAGGTTAGTCTGGATTTTGGTGTAGTAATCGGCAGGTTGTGCTTCCAGGACAATCTCGAAGGTTGTTGCGGTGGTGTTGATCTGATCGACTACTGCCTGGAGTTCCTTGGATTCATCAACACCAGTCCAGGTTGCCAGCCGAATCTTAACTTTTTCGCCACTGGGTGCGGCAGCGGGAGCGAGCGTCGCTTGCGTACTCCCCGTCGATGTCGTCTGCCCACCACACGCAGCCAGCAACGGGATGAGCAATACAAGTACCGCCAGAAATGCGGGGATTCGTTTCATGAGTATGCTCCTTTGTATTGTCGAAGATGTGAAAAGAGTTGTTTGTGCGCTTTTGAACCAGGTTCTTCTGCGTTCAGTAAAAACAATGCCATGTTTAAACACATGCGAGTCATTCTTTTTGAGTGTAGCGTTCGGGCCAATAGTTAGATAGCAGGGAAACTCCGCATGATGTATCCGTACTTTCCCCGACAGTGTGGGAGTATTGTCGGGGGTGGAGCGCAACCAGCTTCGTTATATGGTAGGAAATCGCACAAACGGTAATCATCGATGTTGCTGCCGCTGGCATCCCGCACTCCTGACATGTCAGGTTTATTCCTGATATGCCATACGGGTTTCCCCTCTAGCAGCCCTGCATCCATGCTGCTATGGTAACAGCAGCGTTTCCTATCTGCATTACAGCATTGCAATGCCGTTTGTCGGTAAGAATGCTATGGTCGTTCTACCGGCTACCTCATCGCGCATGCGATGCTGCCCGTGCCGTTATGCGTCGCCACATCGCATGATTACACAGGGAGTGGTGAGCGATGACCCAACCATATGCACGCATTCTTGTTGTCGATGACGAAGTGGTTATTCGCCATACCTTGGCGACATTGCTCCGCCGCCAGGGGTACGCAGTGTGGACAGCGACCGATAGTGTAGAGGCAGAGGTATTGTTGCGTAATAGCGTGTTCGATCTGCTGTTGCTTGACCTGTATCTGCCCGGTGGTGTGAGTGGCCTGGACATTGCCCAGAGTGCGCATGTCTACCAGCCCAATGCGGTCGTGTTGATTCTGACAGGGAGCGATGCGTTTGCAGACATCGTGAGCGATGTATCCATACAGAAGTTCGAGATCATATTCAAGACCGCCGGTCCGCAGGATGTTCTGGATCGGGTCGCAGTGTTGCTGACCCAGAGGCAAAAGCGATATGAGATCACCCAGAATGGGAATCCTGCGGGGATTCTACAAAACCGAAGTGTGAATGCCTCATAAGGAGGTGCGATGTGACATACCCAAGCCTAAAGGATTGGGCTTCCTGTCTCATCGACATGCGCCAACCGTACGATTGGTCTGACCACGTCTCCACCGGCGTTTATTATTTCCGCGGGTCCCACGGCCAGGGGGAAATTCTGGAGGATATCGGACTTGGTTTTCATCCAACGATTCAGCAGCACGTTCTTGCTCCAAGAGTTTTTTATCCGACCGTGGGATTTCCGTCGGAACCGCCAAAACTCAATTTGAAACATGCACGATGCGAACATCTGTACGCATAGTATACCGCATCAGGATGCGGAATGCACGTGCAATGAAAGGAATGTCAGATGCTTTTCGGCTAAAGCGAGTGAAGGGCTTCTATCCGGGTGCCCTTTGGGCGTCTGAAGCTGCTGGGTTTTACAGGGGCGTGCCTTTAGGCGCGAAAGCCCAGGAGCTTCAGCCCTGGGATGAGCGCACCGCTTTAGCGGCTTTAGCTCTTGACGGAACAGGCGTGCTATGATATACTGTCTGTACGCATCTATCACAGGTGGTATATGGAACTCCGTCAAGCTACCAAACCCTATCATACCGATCATAGTATCGTCTATAGCTGTCAGTACCATGTGATCTTCTGTCCGAAGTATCGACGCAAGGTTCTCAACGAGGTTCTTGCCGCTCGTCTGAAGGAATTGATCCGCGCTAAACAAGAGGACTATGGCTATACGATTATCGAAATGGAGGTCTTGCCCGATCATGTCCATCTCCTGCTTGATGTCGATCCACGCAAGGGCAGCAATGGCATTGTTGGCAAGATTAAAGGCTTCACCTCACACGAGCTGCGTGAGGAGTACCCCTGGTTGAAAAAGCGCCTGCCGACGCTTTGGACCCGAAGCAAGTTTATCTCAACCGTGGGAGCCGTCACGCTGGATGTTGTCCAGCGGTACATCGAGCAGCAGAAAAACGTATGACTCGCACCATCCAGACAACCTACCGCTATCGTCTTAACCTCACTGCCGAGCAAGAAGCTCAATTCAGGCGCTTTGCGGGTGCGCGGCGCTTTGTCTGGAATTAGGCCTTGGAACGCAAGCGCGAACATTTTAAGCAAACGGGCAAGACCCTTGGATTCAATGCACTTTGTGTGGAACTCACGCGATTGAAACAGGAACCCAACACGGCATGGTTGCGCGAGATGGATAGTCAGTCGTTGCAGCAGGCGCTTCGTGATCTCGATAGTGCCTATCAACACTTTTTTCGCCGTGTTCGTAAGGGCGAGAAGAAGAAAGGCTTTCCCACGTTCAAGTCGCGCAAAACTGACACGCCGCGCTTTCGTATTCCCCAACGAGTCACGCTTGACGGCGCGTTCGTATCGATTCCCAAGATCGGCCTGGTGCGAGTCGTGTTGCATCGACCGTTGGAGGGTATCACGAAGGGCGCGACGTTCAAGCAGGAAGCCTGCGGCCACTGGTACATCAGCATTGTGACAGAGCAGCAGGTTGTCCCTCGGACAGATCGCCCTGTTCGCACGCACATTGGCGTTGATGTTGGTTTGAAGTCGCTGGCCGTCTGTTCGACAGGCGAAACCATCGACAATCCGCGCTGGTATCGCACCCAAACCCGCAAGCTGCGACGGGCGCAAAAGGCACTCAGCCGCAAGGTCAAAGGCAGCAGCAACAGAAACAAAGCGCGGGTTGCGGTCGCGCGTTTGCACCAGAAGGTGAAAAACCAGCGCAGTGATTTCCTGCATAAGCTGAGTACCCGACTTGTTCGACAATTCGACCTCATTTCGATTGAGGATCTGCGCGTTCGTGGGCTGGCGAGAACCAAGCGCGCCAAATCGGTTCTTGATGCTGGTTGGGGTATGTTCCGATCCATGCTCACATACAAAGCGGATCGAAACAATTCCTACCTGATGACGATTGGGCGTTTCTATCCTTCGACCAAGCTGTGCGGCTCGTGTGGTGCGATCAACGACGATCTCACGCTTTCAGATCGCGGATGGACATGCGCCTGCGGCGTTCATCACGACCGCGATCTGAATGCCGCCCACAATATCGACCTCGAAGGCAAGCGCCTGTTTGAACAGATGGTCGCGGCAGGCTATGCCGAGACTGAAAACGCCTGTGGAGACTCGGCAAGTCCAATCGTAACGGTTGGCACGGGTCGATGAGACAGGAAGCCCGAGTCTTTAGACTTGGGTCTATCACAGAAAGTGCTACGGCAGAATATCCGCGAATATGGCATGTATATTGCCCTATTCGCGATCATGGTGATCTTCACCATTACGACCAAAGGCATCTTTATTTCGTCGCGCAACCTCAGCAATCTGCTCAACCAGACTGGCTATATCGCGGTTCTGGCGGTCGGGATGACATTGGTGATCGTTATTCGACATATCGATCTATCGGTTGGCTTTCTGGCCGGTTTCCTTGGTGCAACCGCGGCGATCGCGCTAAGCCGCTGGGGCCTACCCACTCTTGTGGTGGTTCTGATCGTGTGGCACTTGGTGTGGTAGCCGGATTGATCACGGCGTTTCCGGTGGCGAAGCTGGGCATTCCATCCTTCGTGGCCTCGCTGGCCGGATGGCTGATCTATCGTGGTGCTCTCCAACTCGTGACCGAAGGCACTGGCACGATCATTATTACGGACAATGCCTTCAATGCGATCGGCAACGCATTCATCCCCGACATCCCCGACATCGGTATTCTGTCGGAGGTGCATAAGCTGACGCTGTTGATCGGCATTGTGGCGGTGGTTCTGTTTATCATCAGCGCGATCAATGATCGCCGCAAGAAGCAATCCTATAACTTCGATGTCCTCCCGATGGTATTTTTGTTCTCAAGCTGCTGTTCGTCTCGGTTCTGGTGGGTGGGATCATCTGGGTACTGGCCAGCTACAACGGCCTGTCCTGGACGGTCGTGATTGTATTGGTTGTGGTTGCCATTTATCACTTCATCACCACCCAGACGGTGCTTGGCCGACATATCTACGCAGTTGGTGGCAATCCAGAGGCAGCCGAGCTGAGTGGTATTAGCGTCAAACGGATTGTGTTTTACACATTGCCTGCCATACCTATTGTAATCGAGGATGCTTATGTATGAATAGCATCTTGACAATGGCACGAGGCAACGATAGGATACGCCCACCAATGGATCAATCCTTGAATGACGGGTTACGCAGCATGAACCTCGATACCATCCGTTCCTTACTGCTCTCAAAACCAGCGGTCGAGGAAACATATCCATTTGACAAAGTGACCATGGTGCCGAAGGTGGCAGGCAAGATGTTTGCGCTTCTCGCGCTTACCGATGTGCCCATACGGCTCACGCTGAAGTGTGATCCGGATTACAGCGAGGTTCTGCGGGCCACCTATCCAGCCATTCAGCCAGGCTATTATATGAACAAGCAGCACTGGATCACGCTCTCGTTCGATGGTAGCTTGGAGCCTGCCCTGGTTAGGTCATTGATCGACGAATCATATCGGCTGGTTGTGCGTGGACTTCCACGTGCGATACGCGAGCAATTGCTTGAGCAGTCAGCGACTGTCGAGCCGACAAGCGATGAATCCTGAATGGACACTCGCATTGTGATTGTTGGCGGTGGCATGGCTGGTCTCTATTCGGGCAGTATAATACCTGTTCGGCGCACAGAAGCAGAATCCTTAAAGGTTGAGGAATGCAAACTGCACGACACGAACTGATTGCCGACGCCCAAGCGCTTCAGGAGCAACTCCGGCATGTCTACTGGATTGGTGGCGGAAGCGGTGCGGGCAAATCGACGATGGCTCGTCGTATTGCGGCTAAGCACGGACTACAGTACTACGCCACCGACGATGTGATGCCGGATCATGGCAAACGGAGCACACCTGAGGGATGCCCTTTTCTGCATGCGTTTATGGCTATGGACATGGACGAGAGATGGGTGAACCGATCCCCGAGTGTCATGCTTGAGACCTTTCACTGGTTCCGAGGCGAGGGCTTCAGCATGATCATCGATGACATCCTGCGCCTGCCCAAGCAACCTGGTATGATCGTTGAGGGCTTCCGACTGTTGCCACACCTCGTACAGCCGCTTCTTGCCGTGCATCGTCAGGCTGTTTGGCTCATTCCGACTCCCGATTTCCGTCAGGCTGTGTTCACGAGCAGAGGAGGGCCACAATGGGGATTTATCGGGAAAACAAGTGACCCTGAGTGTGCCCTCCGCAACGTACTCGAGCGCGATGCCATGTTCACCCAACGTCTGCACGAGGAAGCGACGCATCTTCATATGAACACCATACAGGTCGACACTTCGATGATGGTGGATGATCTGACCAGCCGAGTGACAGATGCGTTCGGGTTGTATGCACTCTGACGTCGACAATCAAATCCTGTTCAGCTGCCACAGGTACTCCTATCTCAACTGACCGCAATGAATTATGGCTGGCGCGTTTCGAACAGCACATCAGGGTATTGTGCTGCTGGCCGATCAAGGAGCGTAGATGGTTGGCCCTTCAGGTGTTTGTCGAAGAATGCCAGCGAGTAGGCATTGATAATGTCGTGCGCCTGCTGTCCGTTGATCGGCCCTGTTAAGCCAAGCTGTGACGTGACTGGCGACCAGTTCGGAAGGTCGGTAAAGTTGACGTGGAACATCGTGGGAATCTCAATATAATAACCATCGCCAGGCAGCTCTTTGTACACCATCCGCATGGTGCTCAAGGTCAGCGCAATGTCTTTTTCCGTCCAGCCGCCGGAACGCTGACGTTCGAGGCGCAGTGTGAAGCGAACGTCCTGCGCAAAATAAGGAATAATACCATTGGACAGCGTGATCCCATTCAACGTCGGCGTTGTTGGCTGTTGCTCGATACTCTGATCAATCAGCGGCTGTATTTCATCTTTTGGCAAACCAGATATTTGTCGTCCATCCGGTAATCGCACCATAGCGACAGCGCCCGGTTGGTCGAGCCCGACAACGATATACCCATACGAAACCAGTTCTTCAATCTGGAAGGTGCTTACCGCACGGAACCCGTCCAATCCCGTCAGGTAAATAAGTACGGGGTAGCGGGACGTATCGTCTGCTATCGAGGCAGCTACAACGGCATTTGTGGTCACATATTTGAAGTGCGTAAAGAGAAACCCCGGAAGATGAGTCAGTCGTGCCAGGGCAGGTGTAACGACATCGGCATCTTGGATGTACGGAGCACGCGCCGCCGCTAGCTCGTTCTTGGCAGGGTACCAAACCTGTGCCATGAGCTCACGATGATCGTTCGGATCGGTGGTAAATAGTTCTGGTCGGCTTGAATCTACCCAGTGATAGGTCAGAGTGCCAATGGCATATGATCCCGTTGGTTTGGGAAAGTGGAATATGGGCACCAGAATCGGGAGGGCAATGGAAATGACGAGCATGAGTACACCCAGCCCGCTGCCTAGCCCTGCAATGAGTCGATTGCTATCGAGGCTACCGCGTTTGACGATGCGCAACAGCCAGACCAGCAATAACAGCCCGGTCAGCACGTACGCAGGGATCATCTGCCAGCGTGGGCCTTCCACCAGCACCTGTGCGATGGCGATCAGCGGCACGATCGGCACCCAATAACGCACCCAGCACACAGCGCGTGGCAGTGGAATCGCTACTATAAAGAATGCCAGCAGATTGGCAAGGAGCAACAGGGTTTCGATAAGTCTCATTTCCTCACCCGTTATCGATCAAAGGAGCAACGGCCGCTTGGATCGTTGAACGACGAACGTCCCGTGCTCGAACCAACGTTCGTGGCCCCCATAGGATCACCACAACGACCGCCACGGCTGCGGTGATCGCGCTCGTCACACGCGGATCGTAGAAGGAGCCGTTGATCGGAAAGAGTTGCCATGTGACGTTGATCATGGCGTGGAAGAGAACTGCGACAAAGACACTCCGACCGGTGTTGTTATACAGCCAGGTGATGATCACCCGTGATGCCACCGTGCCAAGTGACCACCAGGCGATCCAGATCGGTGCTCGCGGTACCGACAGCAGCGGAATGACATGCCACACGGCCCATACCATCCCAAGCAGTAGGGCACCAGCGAGTGCGCCATAGCGATCCTGTAATGGATCGATGGCATACCCCGACCAACCCAGCTCTTCGCCAATACCAGCGCTGAAAAACACAACGAAGAGGATGAGCGGCGTCGTGAACGAGAACTGCGGCATAGGAAGCACCACACCCATGAGGCGCAGTGCGATATACGATACCACCATGATGCAGGGCATCAACAAGAATATTGGTACATACCAAATCTTTGCTTGAACGCGATTGAAGTCAAATGATCGCTTCAGCAATGCCAATACACCTGCTCGCCCATTCTCGCGATAGACGAGGATTGCTGCTGCTCCTACCACGCACAATAACCCAAGCGCACTGACGGGAAGAGCTGGGAGGAGTTGCAGGTTGGTCATCGCACCGGCAATCCAAAATGGAATTGAAAGTGCAAAGGTCAGCACGAAGAACACCAGCGGAGATCTAGTTTTAGGGGTACCGGGGTTATGAAGATCGAGAAAATTATTAGGGAACAATGGCTGCCCTTCCATGCATTCTTCATGAAATCTTTCGCGCGAGTGCCGATCTCGTTGTTTGGTTTTCGGCTATCGGTTATTGGCTATGGAGATCAGGGCTTCGGCAAAAATACGCGTATGCCATCTCGTTCATCGATAATATATGCTGTGGGTGCATATCGAAGCACGATCATTGTCATCCACATATCACCGATTGCTCCACTGGCGTTGACAACACCACAGATCGCCAATAATGGCACCCATGCTGTTCCCGCACAGACCCATATTCCCACAATGACCAGCATACTAATGCAGACGAATGGCGCAAGTGTGATAACAATATAATTGTTGCGGTGATAGGCATATCCAGGTGATGTCGCATACAACATCAGTCCTTTCCAGAGAATGCCATAGATGGGTTTTGCGCCAAATAGTTGCATGGCGATGCCGTGCGTAAGTTCATGCACCACTAAGGTTAGGACAAACCCAACAAACGTTGCACCAATTTCGTTCAGACCTAGTGTGAATGAACCCGACACTGACATCTTTCCTAGGCCGACCGCTATCATCCCAAACATGATCCCAAAGATAAAGAAGCTCACCAATGCCAGAGCTTGGGCGAGAATCACTCGTCTCAGATTTGCTGTAACTTTCCAAAACAGGACTTCCTGATACTCGCTGGGTAACGTTCCTGCAGGAAGCATAGGGTTATGGGTCTTGAGCATCGTGCTCCTTCTTTCACATGTTGCTCATTCGCCATCTCAAACGCGGCTAGTGGCGCATCTTAGTTGTTTGACAGATATAGATACCGTCCTCATACCAGCACCTGCTCAATCGGTCGGCGGAGCGAACGTGGTAGTGCATCGGCATAGCCAAAGCGCACCAGCAAAGACCGTCGTATTCTGTTCAACGGGGCGTCGGGTTTGTGTGGCTTGTTGATCGTAATTGAGCCATGGTGCATACTCGAACAACGTATACCCGCCAATCGCGGTGACGCCAGCCGCCGCCAGGAACTTGATCACAGCACGACGGCTCGTGCCTGGGTAAGATGGTGGGTTCTTCATGGCTTCATTCCTTGTGTCGATACGATGTCTGTGTTGGTTCGCTCAACAACAGCGAGATCAGTGCCCTGCCATTGCCTATTGTGTGCGCTGCCGAACACTACCCAAGCCGCTGATCTGCTTGTTTACCTGCGGATTGCCGATATACTCGATGCTGCCTGCGCCACTGATCGTGGCATCAAGCTGCTCGCGTGCCTGTACTATCGCATTGCCAAGACCGCTGAGTGTAATGGTTGCCCGATTACTAACCAGCGCTGCGCCATCGTAGCTACCTGCGCCGCTGAGCGTTACATGCTGTTCTTGAACCGTCCCAGCGATGGTTATCTTCCCCGCACCCGATTGGTCTACGGTGAGTTGGTCGCCATTCAGTTCGCGCACATTGATCATGCCCGCGCCAGAGAATGTGATCCGCTTCAGATCCCGAGCCGTCACCGTAAGAATCATTTTGGTGATATTGCTCATACTTGCGTTCGGTTTCATACCAAGGTGAAGCGTATCGCCACGTACCTCGCTCAGCACAACATCCTGGAAGTTATCGTCTGTCTCAACAGTCAGGCTCTCGGTTTGGCCCTGCGTGATCACGATTTCGCCAACGCCCGAGACATCGACTGCGGTGAAGGCACCCACTTCCCGCGCCGTGGTCGTGACGTTTCCAGAACCACGCATTCCGCCGCAGCCAGTCAATATCACGGCCAGCAGCGCGAACAGAATGAAACAACGCATCATACGCATGAAACCCTCCTTTTTTATAACGAGTTGGTATAGCCCAGTGTAGTGCGCTGGAGTTGGAACCGATAGCGGGATAACCGCATTGGCGTATCGGTAATATCCCTGACAGCGTGGGGGTTGCTGTCAGGAGTATCTTGTGCGGGTATGAACAAACTTCATACCAAATTACCGGCTGTGAGTCATAATCATACCAGCGCGGCAGCATGGCTGCCCTGGAACCTATTGGGAAAGGAACAGAGCGATGAGGACAAACGTAGGTTTGTGGATTGACCATCGAAAGGCTATTATTGTCCTGCTTATGGGCAACAGCGAGGAGATAGTGCATATCGCCTCGGAGGTAGAGACGCAGCCCCGCCGTTCTGGTGATTCGCCATTGAAGGGCGATTATGAGCCGCAGCAGGTGCCCGCAGATGATAGCCGCCAGCGGGCGCTCGTAGGGTACCTTAATAGCTACTATGATACAGTTATTGCGAGTATTCGTACAGCAGAATCGCTGCTACTGCTTGGGCCCGGTGAAGCAAAGCATGAACTGAACAAACGGCTTGCAGAACAGCAGTTGGGCGGGCGTGTTGTCGCGGTTGAGACGGTGGATAAGCTGACGGATCGGCAGATCAGTGCCAAGGTTCGCGATTATTTTGCTCCATAGCGGTTGATCAGTGGCTGGCTCGCAACACCCTGGCCGTGAGGAAAGCAAGGATGTAGTGCTAAGTAAGCCTTACGTTGTCAGGGATACTACTGATAGCATATGGGGAATTATCCTGCTACCAGTTTTCACTTGTGAGTACTAGAATGTAAACAGGAAGTCATCCACATATTGTGGATGTCGGTATCCAAACGGCTAGAGCCGTTGAGAGGGTGAATCATGATTAACCTAATTGTATGGCTGATCGTCGGCGCTGTTATTGGTTGGGCGGCGGGTCTCGTAATGCGTGACCGGAATGGCCTGGTGGTCAACATTATTGTTGGCATCGTTGGTGCCATGATCGGTGGGTTCATACTGGGTGGCCCAACGATTAACCAGAATGTTTTTAACCTGAATGCTCTGTTGGTATCACTGGTTGGTGCGGTCATTCTGTTGGCTGTGGTTAATCTCATCCGCCGTGGACGATTGACATAATAATCGTGGCGAAACTAATCGCATCATGAAACTCGTAATGTGGGCCGTATAGCTATACGGCCCAACGGTTCAGCATGAAGATCTCATTATGCGATGAGTAATACACAAGGAGTACCAGATTATGGCAAAAAATAGCCGAGCACGCGGTCGCAGCAAAGCGCTTGCTGGTAACGTCAAGCAGGGTGTGGGCAAGCTGATTGGCAACGAGCAAATGGAGGCGGAAGGCAGCACGGAGGTTATCCAAGGTGAGGCGGAAGAAGCAGCGGCTAAAGCTTCCGAGCGGCTCGCTGGTGCTGGCCAAGAGCTGAGTGGGACGGTCAAACGGGCTGTTGGTGATCTTGTTGATAGCCCTGAGCTATCAATCGAGGGCCAGGCAGAAGCCAATAAGGGCAAGCATCGTCAGGAAGATAATCAGTAACGTTGGGGCGTATAGCTATACGCCTGAACAAATATAAGCCCCATCAGCTCAAGGGAACTGATGGGGCTGAGCGATTCGTTAGTACTGATTGGAGTGTCGTATGGGCGCGAGTATTCTGTTTGTGTTTGCTGTGGTTGTATTCGTTGCCATATTGTTGGCGCTATCGGCAATCAAGATTGTGCCAGAATATGAGCGTGGAGTTGTCTTCCGCTTAGGGCGCTTGGTTGGTGCTCGTGGTCCAGGGTTATTCTTGCTCATCCCGATGATCGAGCGCATGGTGCGCGTTGATACACGGGTGATTACCCTGGATGTCCCAGCGCAAGAAGTAATTACCCTCGATAACGTAACGATCAAGGTCAATGCTGTTCTGTATTTTATGGTGGTCAACCCAGATTGGGCAATTGTCAGGGTCGTCGATTACATTCGGGCCACGCTTCAGATCTCGCAGACGACCCTTCGCAGCGCGGTTGGTCAAGTCGTTCTGGATGATCTGCTCGCCCAACGCGATCAGGTCAATGCCCGGCTGCAGCGCATTATTGATGAACAGACCGAGCCATGGGGTGTCAAAGTCACAATCGTCGAGATCAAGGATGTTGAACTGCCGCAGAGCATGCAGCGCGCCATGGCCAAACAGGCAGAAGCGGAGCGTGAGAAGCGCGCAAAGATTATTCATGCCCAGGGTGAGTTTGATGCATCAAAGATGCTGGCACAGGCAGCCGATGTGATCGCCCGCGAGCCCGTCACACTCCAATTACGCTATCTACAGACGCTGACGGAGATTGCGGTGGAGAAGAACAGCACGATCATCTTCCCGCTACCAATTGATATCATGAAGGTCTTTATGGAACGATCTGCACCTGCTCGGAGCGATAATGGTATCGTACCAAGTAGCCCGCTCGTTCCGCAAGAGCCCAAAGAACCATTAGCGAACTGATCGCTCAGGTATTATGGCAGCTGCTTGGCCTGGTTGAGCAAATCGGTGCGAGCCTGATCGGTGAACTTCGGCAGTGTATAGCCGATCAGATCGCTCTGAAGCTCATCGAGGCCCTGGAAACGCTCTGGCCCGCTCACGCGGATATAGGCTGCCAGAACAAAATCCTGATTGCGATAGGTGCGATGGTAGAATGGATCATCGAATGTGGTGGTGTCATCCAGCCATTTCTGCAATGCGGCCCGAACCACCTGCGGGTCGCGCTGGCGAGTCGGGTAGCCGCGGTAGCCCATTCGGCCCAACAAATACGCACTCGTCGCACGCAGCGCTGGGTCACTAAGGGTTGTGATCAGCGCTGCATCAACCGTTGCATCGGCACGCTTCCCCAGGATATGCAGAACTGCTAATCGATACACCCGATCACCGGAGTCATGTAGTTCCGCGAGCAGTCGCTTGGTCACAATTGGATCATCGCTTGAGATCAGGCCCATGCCTTCGTTTGGCTCGTAGGGCAAGTAGGCTTTTTCACCAAAGCCGATCGATTCGCCGGGATCGCGCTGGATTGTGGCGAGTTCGGCCTCAAGGCTTTTGGGGAGGGCAATTGGTGTTGGCATATTGGTAGCTTTCGTTTGCGCTGGTGTCGGTGTCCGAGCGACTTCTGGCGGCTTAGTTGCATTGGGTTCATCGGATGGGGTGGCAAGACCACGCGCTTCCGGTGCCGAACAACAGGCCAGCAGGAGAGCAGCTGCGAGGAGTGTTACCATCGTGTTCAGTGCAGCCATACCTGAACCCTGCGATTCTTACCTTCACTCTTGCCCTCTTCCGTCTGGACGCGCGCCCAATCGAAGCTATAGCTCTGCACCTCTAGGCGACCAGCATCAATACCCTTGCCGACCAGATAGTCGCGGGCGGTTTCAGCACGTTTCAACGATAGTTGCTTGTTAAATTCCGCATTCCCTGTCAGATCCGCAGCACCGCCAAGCTGTGCCTTGAGCGCGACATTGGCCTTCATCTTGGCTGCGATGCCATCGAGCTTGACTTTGTGATCGGGTTTGAGATCTGCTTTCGCAATCTCATAGTTATCCAGGATTTCCTCATACTTGCCCTCATAGAATTGATCGAGCGTCGCCCCCCATGTGTCCGATGGGGTGTCGGTACAGTCCTTATCCTCACCACCCGTCAGTTCTATTGGTGAGTTTGCCGCGTCCTTGATCTTAAAGCCCCATGTCAGTGCGCCAAGTGGCTCACGGGTTTCCAAAATCACCGGTACTGTCTCGAATTGTGTTGATGTATCGCCCTTACCCTCGCGCGCCCAGCCCACAGCTGGCGTATCGTTCAGTGTTGCCGAACTTGAACTGGTGCCCTTGACCGAACTGCCGATCTTCAGGCCAGCCTCGTTCTTCCACTTCTTGTTGGCCTGATCCCATTCAGCGCCATAGAATGGATCATTCTCCGAGTCCGGCAGATGATCGACCCGTTTTTTCGTCGTCGGCTCCTCAAATGGCTCAAACTTGGCCTTGTTTTTGTCTGGTTGAGCTGCTGTACCGCCAGCATAGGCGAGTTTATCGCCAACCTGATTCAGCACTGTCTGCACGAAACTGACCGTGCGAGCCTCGACGGTGTCCTGGTTGGGTTTGAAATCTACATCCACCCTGGCCGATGAATGGTCAACCGCCTTCAGGGTCCATTTCATCTGCCCTTTGAGCAGTTTCTTATCGCCAGCCCGATCCGCAGGCAATGGTAGAGCTGGGTCAGTTGGATCTTTTTCGGTAGCTTCTTTAGCGCCCTCCTGCTCATTGGTTGCCTGAACAGGCCGAAATGCGGCTGCCATCAGATCATTAAGTTGCGCGTCGTCGTTTCCCGCAGCGAAATAGGCTTGGATTTCGTGTGCCAAGCTCGGATCGGCTGCCAACATCGTCCGCAGTGTTTCCGGGCTGCGTACTTGTTTGGCGAGATCTGCCACACGCGATGCAGGTTGCTCGGTTTCTGTTGGTGCTCTATTTAGGAGGCGATTCACCGCACGATTACCAACAGTCCGTTGAAGTGCAGCGATATTCAAGCGAGCGCCAGTACGAGCAGCATATGGCATTGGCGGGGCAATCACAATACCCGCAGATGCCTGACCAGCAGTTGCCATGGCATCGTTTGGGGCGCGCTGTGATACTGGTTGTTGAGGGGGCTGCTGTGATCGCTGTTGTTTGGTTTGCATGTGATTGCTCGCCATTCTTTAGTATAGCTATCTTTTTGGTGTGAGGCAGCAAGATGGAGATAGTATGACATAACAAGACGTAAAAAATCAATAGATGAGTAGCAAGTTAGATGAGTATTTGGTTGTCATAACATGTTCTAGGTTGGTATGTAGTACATACTTCTATAGTGTTCGATCCATAAATGTTTTGGCAAACTGGACATAGGCATACACATCGGCAAAAGTGCTCACCAGGCCAATCGAAGCCCGTAGCGCACCGGTGGTCTTGCCATCGATGGCATGCAGAAATTGCTCGAAGCTTAGTTGGTCTTTCTGGCTGAAACACGGTGCCAGATCCTCGTTCGTTAAGCCCAATGCGGCTTCGCGTGCGCCTGGATTACAATGGCACCCGGCCCGCAGTGAGATGCGTTGTTCATTGGCTAATTGCTCGATCATCAGGCAATCGATCATGTGCCCATTGGCATCGAAGAAATTGACCTGCACCGTTCCGCCGCGCCGATCCATATTTGCAGGCCCATACAACTGGACGACAGGCCGGCCATTGCGGTGCCGCAGCGCGATCAATTGATCGATTAGCCAATTGGTCAGGCACATCACCCGCGTGTGGATTGTCTCGATGCCAACCGATTCGATCAGTTTGAGGCCGCATTCGATCGCTGGAAGGCCAAGGTAGTTGACGGTTCCGTCCTCAAAACCTGCCCATCCTGGCGTCAGATAGTGCCCATCCGCAACCACCGAAGAAAAGCTGATTGTACCGCCAGCATACCAGGGCCGCCGCAGCTTGTTGGCGACACGTTTTCGCACAAGCAAACAGCCGATCCCGGTTGGATAGCCGAAGATCTTGTAGAACGAGATATCGACAAAATCGGGCTGCCAGCGGCTCAGATCCAGCCGGTTGGTTGGTGCAAATGCCGCCGCATCCAGCACCACATCCCATCCATGCGCCTGCGCCTGTTCGATCCATTCCAATGGGTGTTGGACACCAGAAAAATTGGATTGTGCCGGGTAGGCCAACAGTTTGTTGGTGCCTGGATGGGCCTGTTCCAGTGCATCGGTTAGTGCCTGTGGATCAACCCGCAATTCGGGCGCGCTGATCGGGATGTAACGAACTGCCGCACCACGCGAGCGGGCAAATTCACGAATGCCATTCACCGAATTATGGTTGTCGGCGGTCATCAGGTACGTGCTCCCAGGCGCAAATGGATACGACTCGCCAATTAGTTTGAGCGCCCCAGTCGCATTCTGGGTAAAGATCACCATATACTCATCGGGCGAGGCATTAAAATACTGCAGCACAGAGTCGCGCGTCCGCTCGACCAGATTGGTCATGGCGAGTGACGTCAGGTTCTTTGAATGCGGGTTGCCGAACACATTACTGCTGAGCAATGCCATATGATCGCGCAATTGCGCTTCGGCATACAAACTGCCACCAGTGTAATCCAGGTAGACATGGCCTTGTTGATCCAGCCGCGCATATTCTGTCGCCCGCAGCCTATCGAGCTTGTGTGTCGAATCATAGGCCGGATAGGAATGCCGAAAATGTTGGTAGGCAGCATCAAACTGCTGTTGATAGCTGCGCTGTCCCTTAACCGCTGCCTGGTTTGTGAATGAAACGGTTGGTGTCGTTGGAATCAGCCGATGAACCAGTGCTCGAATGCTGATCATTGTTGTGCTCCTTCATTCATATGCCCAGGATGCTCAGGGCGCATTGGTTTGTTCCCATGAATGCAGTATAGCGAGCATATATGGGTTGAATTCCCAGGTTGGATATGGTTTGTCCCAGATACGTATCTTCTATGGGAACCATTCGCACGGCCTTTCGTAGGAACCGTTCTCGTCTCTGCACTTCGGTCGTTTACAGGGCTACGCGCCCCGCGCCTCCATGTTCTGCGGTTGCCTTTTTGCAGAAACCGTTCCGTAATGGATGTCGGTGGCATCTCAACGCCCGTTGGTCATGCCTCAGATGTGATCGACATGCGTTAGTGGCTGATAGCCCGGTTCTCTATTTTGTTTAAAGAATGTTGGTGGTCTTCCAGCGCTTATTGGTCATGCCTCGGCTGTGATCGATACACGATTGTGGTACATGCTTGGTTCGTAGTTCAGCAGTTCAGCAGTTCTGTAGTTCAGCAGTTCTCAATTCTTGGTTCTCGCTTGCGCATTCTGACTCCTGCCTCCTGACTTCTCGGTCTGTGGTTCTTGGTTCTCGCTTGCGTATTCTGACTCCTGCCTCCTGACTTCTCGGTCTGTGGTTCTTGGTTCTCGCTTGCGTATTCTGACTCCTGACTCCTGACTCCTGACTCCTGGTGCTATACTCGCCAACACGTAATGTGTATTGAGAGGAAGTTAATCACAATGAGTGCGGATCAGAATAACCGTCCATGGCCGATGTCGCGCTTTCCTGGGTTGCTGTATGGCGCGGATTATAACCCCGAGCAGTGGACGCCAGCCATGGGCTATGATGGCGAGGCAATCTGGCTTGAGGATATGCGCTTGATGCGTGAGGCAGGCGTGAATATTGCCACAGTCGGTGTGTTCAGCTGGGTGATGCTGCAACCAGATCAGCAAACCTTTACCTTTGCATGGTTGGATCGGCTGCTCGATCTGTTGGCAGAAAACGGCATTGCTGCGTGTTTGGCCACTGGCACGGCAGCCCAGCCGGCATGGCTATCGCAAGCCTACCCAGAGATACTACCGGTCAATGCCTATGGGCAGCGCCAACGCCATGGCGGGCGCATGAACTTCTGCCCAACCAACCAGATCTTTCGGCACTTTTCACAACAGTTGGTGCGCCAGCTTGCCGAGCGCTACCGCAACCACCCGGCCCTGCTGATCTGGCATGTCAGTAATGAATATGGCCCGCAGTGCTATTGCGATAGTTGTGCGGTTCGCTTTCGCACCTGGTTACAGGAATCGTATGGCGATCTGGCCGAGCTCAATCGGCGTTGGGTAACGCCATTCTGGGGGCACCTGTTCACCGATTGGAACCAGATTGAGCCACCAAGCCAGCTTGGTGATCGCAGCATGCAGGGCTTGATCCTCGACTACCAGCGCTTTATGTCGGTGATGAACCTGGAATGCTATCAGGAAGAACGGGCCATCCTGCGTGAGATGACGCCCGATGTGCCGGTGATGACCAACTTCCATGGATTGGTCAAGAATCTCGATTACTTCGCCTGGGCTCCTTCACAGGATATTATCACCTGGGATTCGTACCCACCCGCCGATGAGCCGCCAGGGCGGACGGCATTTCGGCTGGCGCTGATGCGCGGTCTAAAACACGGCCAACCCTGGCTGTTGCTGGAACAGACTCCCAGCCAGACGCAGTGGCGGCCAGTCAACCCGCTCAAGCGGCCTGGTGTGATGCGTTTGCACAGCTATCAGGCGATTGCCAATGGCTCGGAGGGCGCGATGTACTTCCAGTGGCGGCAGTCGCGCGGTTCCTCCGAAATGCACCATGGTGCGATTGTGAGCCATACTGGTTCAGCACAAACGCGGGTCTTTCAGGAAGTTGCCGCGCTTGGTGCCGAACTGCATGGGCTTGGCACCGAATTGCTTGCGGCACGAGTACCCGCACGGGTTGCGCTCCTGTTTAGCTGGCCAAACTGGTGGGCCGTCGAATATCAGCCGGGGTTGAGTTCTGCGCTTGAATATCTCGATGAAGTAACGCGCTACTATGCCGCACTCTGGCAGCATAATGTCGCCGTCGATGTATGTACGCCAAATGATGTGCTCGATGGCTATGATCTTGTGATTGCGCCATTGTTGTATCTGCTTGAAGAAACGCAGGCAGCAGCGATTGATCGCTATATCTCCAATGGCGGCGTATTCCTGACAACCTATTTCAGTGGGATTGTCGATGAAAGTGGCCGCGCATGGCTGGGCGGCGCGCCTGCAGGATTGCGCAACGCACTCGGGATGTTGGTCGAGGAGGTTGATCCACTCCTATCTGGACACAGCAATACCCTGCATGTAGCCGATAATCAGATCATCCCAGCAGGAACATATGATTGTGATCTGTGGTGTGAGGTGCTGCATCTGGAAGGCGCACAGGCTGTCGCGCAGTTTGGTAAGGATTTCTATGCTGGTCAACCAGCCATCACCGAGCATCACTATGGCGCGGGCCGCAGCTACTATGTCGCGACGCGGCCAGATCCGCGATTGCTGGAACAACTGCTTGGTGCCATCCTGGATTCGTGTGGGATTGTCGCGCCATTAAACGCACCAACTGGTGTCGAAGTTATTGAGCGCAGCACCGCAAACGGAACCTGGACGTTTGTGTTGAATCATACGGCCACAGAACAAATCGTGCCATTGCCCCAACCAATGCGTGATCTATTGACCAACCAAAACCACGAGAGCAGCATCACTATGCCAAGTGTAGGTGTTGCAATATTGGTGCGTGGGTAGGGCGGTTCGCGAACCGCCTACCGTGCCAGCATTTGTCGGGAGGTGTAGAGGCGGTTCGCGAACCGCCTGCCATGCCCAGGCATTAATTTCCAGAGTAGTTGGTTCGCGAACCGTCCCTACAGTCATTGCAACAACCGAAAAGAAGGATCATCATGACCAAACCAATGCGCGATTTCGCACTCGAGGTCTATTTTTCGAAATGGGAGTTTACCGCAAAATATAACCTGGCCGGCTCGGATGCAGAGAACATGACGCTGTATGAACTTTTGGCGTTAGCAAGTGCCACAGATCGCGCTGCATTCGAGCATGTTGGCCTGGGCTATACCGAGACATTTGGTGCACCAGCGCTGCGTGCGGCAATTGCCAGCACCTACGAGAGCGTGCGGCCTGAGCATATTCTGTGCTTTGCTGGTGCAGAAGAAGCGATCTATGTGGCCATGCATGTGTTGCTCGAACCAAGCGACCATGCCATTGTTGTGACACCCAACTATCAGGCGGCGGAGACGGTGCCGCTGAGTATCTGTGCGGTCACTGGTGTGCCATTAGATATTGAGCGAAATTGGGATCTGGATGTGGATCAACTACGGGCAGCCATTCGCCCGAACACCAAACTGATCTCGATCAACTTCCCCAACAACCCGACCGGGCGCATTATTCCTCATACCACGCTTGCAGCAATCATCGACATGTGTCGGGAACGGGGCATCTGGCTGTTCAGCGATGAAGTGTACCGCCTGATCGAGCGCGACATAGCGCTACGCCTGCCGCAGGCCGTCGATCAGTATGAACGGGCGATCTCACTGAATGTGATGTCGAAAGCCTATGGCTTGCCTGGCCTACGGATCGGATGGCTAGCCTGCAAAGATCGTGAGCTGCTTGTCCGTTTCGAACGCTACAAACACTACCTCTCGATCTGTAATTCGGCTCCATCCGAGGTATTGGCGCGGATTGCGCTCCAGGCTCGTGACCAGATTCTGGCCAAAAATCGGGCAATCGTTCGCAGTAATATTGCCGAGTTCAACACATTCTTTGCCGAATTCTCGCACCTGTTCGATTGGAGAATCCCGGATGGTGGCTGTGTTGGCTTCATTCGCTACACGGGTGCCGATGGAGTCGAAGCCTTCACTAAACGCCTTGTTGAACAGGCAGGTGTGCTGTTTTTACCCTCAACTATCTTTCACTCAGAGCTGAATCCGGTACCTGCCAATTGTTTACGGGTTGGCTATGGCCGCTCGCATGTACCGGAAGGCATTGCTGTGTTGCGGGATTGGATGCGGAGAAATATCTAATGAGGAAGGTCGCCCAGAGATATGGTACTATCTGATGAGCTTTCATTCAGTATTGAGCGAAGAAGGGCTATCATCCAGTGCTTGGCATTATCAAACAGATTTTTCGCTATCCAGTCAAGTCCATGATTGGTGAGTCGCTGGCATCTGCCGAATTGGGATGGCACGGATTGGTCGGGGATCGGCGGTTTGCCTTTCGCCGAATTGGTGACCGATCTGGCTTTCCATGGCTGACAGCAGGCAGGTTGCCGAGCCTATTGCAGTATCGCCCGTACTACCCTGAACCGGATGCCCCTGGCTCACACATCCAGATCGTCACGCCCGATGGTCAGGATGTGGCTGGTGAGAACCCGCTGATCAATGCACAGGTGAGCACACTCTTCGGCAATCCGGTCGAGTTGTTGTACCTCAAACAAGGAATCTTTGATGAGGCACCACTCTCGCTGATCAGCACAGCAACACTCGCGGTTCTGAGCGCCAATGCGAACCTAGTGGCGGATGTACGCCGCTTTCGGCCCAACTTGCTGATCGAGAGTGTCAGCGGCCAACCATTTGCGGAGGATGCCTGGGTTGGGAGCGTGATTGCATTCGGTGATAGCACCATCGGCCCACGAATGAGCGTTGCACAGCAAGATCCACGATGCAGCATGATCAATTTGGATCCGGATACGGCTCAGGCAGATCCACGCTTGCTAAGAGCTGTCGCCAAGGCACATCAATCCTGTGCTGGCGTTTATGGGGCTACCTTCCGCCCAGGAACAATTCGAGTCGGCGATCTGATCACTACCCTACGCGCATGAGTTGCCATTCATCTGCATTGAGCGGGCCCGGCTTAAGCAGAATTCGGTCGGGAACACCCATCTTGCCAATATCGTGCAGCAGAGCACCGCGCCGTATGTGTTCGATCTCCTCTGAAGGAACATTCATCCGCTTGGCCAATTGCAGCGAAACCTCCGTCACCCGTGCACTATGGCCCTCCGTCTCGTGGTCGCGCAGATCGAGTGCCCGCGACCAGCCCGCAATCGTGGCATTATACGAATGAGTAAGTTCGGTATTTGCCCGCTGTAGTTGACGATTCGCTCATGGTGCAGCAGATCGGCGGGCGAGCAGATATTCTCGGAATCGACCAGTCGCTGATCGAGATGCCGCTACTGGATCTATTGCCAGAACTATTCGGCTATGAACCAATTCTGGCAGCAATTCTGGCCGGCCACCAGGCGCAGCTGCGTTTGCCAGAGATTGGCCGTGATGGCCCGGATGGCAGTATCCAGCACCTGAATTTGTTGACGCTGGCCCATACCAGTAGTGCCGGGCAGATCGATGGCCTGATCCAGGTGATCAGCGATGTGAGTGAGCGCGGCATCATTGAGCAGGTGCGTGTGCAGCAGCGTAATGAACTCCGCCTACTCAAGGAACAGATCACCCAACAGAATATTGGCCTTGCGCGTATGAATGCCGAACTGCGCCGGGCAACCCAACTGAAAGATGAATTCCTCGCCAACATGAGCCACGAGGTACGCACGCCGCTGACAGCAGTACTAGGGCTGGCCGAAATCCTACAAGCGGAACTGGTTGGCCCGCTGAATGCCGATCAGCACGACTCGCTGAATGGTATTCAGGAGAGTGGCCGCCACCTGTTGGTTCTGATCAACGATTTCCTCGATATTGCCAAGATCGAAGCAGGCCAGTTCGAACTCGATCTGCGGGTTGTGCCGGTACAATCACTGTGCCAATCCAGTGTTCGCATGGTCAAAGAGTTAGCCGTTTGGAAGTCAATCACACTCACGCTCACGATTCACCCAGGATTGCATCTGATCCGCGCCGATGAACGCAGGCTTGTTCAGACGCTGATCAATCTGCTTTCGAACGCGATCAAATTTACGCCGCATAGTGGCCAGATCGGCCTTGATGTACAAGCCGATTCCGTGCGCGATCAGGTGCGTTTTACCTTCTGGGATACGGGGATCGGCATTGCAGTTGATGATATACAGCGCCTGTTCAAGCCATTTTCGCAGATTGATGGCGAGTATCAGCGCCAGCACGTCGGAAGTGGCTTGGGGTTGGTGCTGGTTGCCCAACTCACGAAATTGCATGGTGGTGGCGTCGAACTGACCAGCGAGGTGGGCCAGGGGAGCCGTTTTACGATTGCACTGCCGTGGAGCCACGATGATCAGCAACGCCAGCTGGAAGCCATGCGCAATAGCCAACTACAATTTCCCGCTGCCGATCAGCAAACAGATGCTGTGCTGCCCGCCATCCAAACGGCAACACCAATTGATCTGCTGCTTGTTGAGGATGAGCAATTTAGTGCTGCCATGCTGATCGATTACCTAGGGCGCTGTGGGTATCGGGTGACCCATGTGCGTTCTGGTGAAGAAGCACTAGCGCAGGTTCGCGAGTTTGCCCCGCACCTGATCATCATGGATGTGCGGCTGCAGGGCATGGATGGCCTGGAAACCATGCACCATATGCGCGCCAAGATGGCACTTCAGAACACCCCGATCATCGCACTTACGGCCCTAGCCATGCCGGGTGATCGCGAGCGCTGCCTGGCGGCTGGTGCAAATATCTACATGAGCAAGCCGGTCACATTGCGTCATTTGGCCGAAGTGACCTGGGGGTTGATCAGAAAGTGAGCAATGAATGGCCTTTCGCCTTGACTGTGTGCAGACGTATACTCCAATCAGCCCGAATCTGCGTACGTACCAAGGGAGGCTTGCCCAATGAAACGGTTGCATGTGCTCATGACACTCTCGTCGCTGATTGTGCTCGAAGGCATGCGCCCATTTGCACCAGCATCGCGCCGTGATATGATCTATATCACAATCAATGCGCTGGTCTATTCACTGGCGATTATTGCCTATGCGGCCTTTGATGTTGTGGTGGTTGGGCTGGTGTTTACGATCATCAGCATGTTTGCAATTGATCTGCTGCTCTGGCGCTCCAAGCATGCCCTAGCGACATGGCCATTCACAAGCTATGCTGCGATTTCCTATACAATTGGTGGTATCCTTGGGCTGATACTGCGGGTGGCGTTGAAGCGGTAGCGTTTAGCCATCAGCCATCAGCTTTCAGCTTTCAGGAGCCAGAACCGAGTATTTAGGAGCCAGAACCGAGTATTCAGGAGTCAGGAGTCAGGAGTCAGAATGCTGAGGCGAGACCGAGAACCTGCCCTCACCCCTGGCCCCTCTCCCAGTGGGAGAGGGGCAGCGCAGCAGGGGTGAGGGAACCTGCCACAATCATTTATTGAGCGCAGCCGAGGCATGATCAACGAGGATTGCAGGGCCACCGAGTTCTATTTAGGGTTTGGGGCAAGGCCCCAACCGTGGGTCGTGGCCGGGGTACCCTTTGGGTCTGGCACCCCCGGACGGGACCGCCCTGACCGCCTGCCGTGCGTAGCGGCAGTAGAAACCAGCCGGAACGGTTTCTGGCGAAAAACGAATGTGTTCCTTTCTAAGGAATGATTATGCTCGAATCATTTGGCATAACTGCCACAGATCTGCTTGGCTCAGGCGGCGAGTCGCAGGTGTATGCACTGGGACCAGAACAGATTCTGCGGATCTATAAGCGCGGCATGTTATCTACCTATGTGGAGCGTCGCCATGCCTTCTATACCGATCTGCAATGCTATAGCCCGCCATTCGAGATCCCGCAGATTGTAAAAACCGGCCGGATCGATGGGCAAATCTATACGATTGAACGGCGCATGCGAGGCCAGGATTTTGCACGGATTCTGCCAAAGCTCACGCCAGCCGAACGGCAGCGCGCACTTACCAGCTATCTGGATGTTGCCGAACAGATCGGGACGATCTACTTTCCGAATGATCCATTCGGCGAACTGCTGGTGCCAGAAAATCCCCTCCAACGAGCGACATGGCCGGGCTATCTGTGGGATCGCATGCAGCAATCACTCAGCGAAAGCCGCACAGATCTCGAACACGATGTGCCTGGGTTTGCACACATCCTGGATGGCATGCACACACAACTCCAGCAGCTCAATGGGTTCAACGAGCGCTGCCTCGTCCATGGCGATTATTTCCCTGGCAATGTCTTTATCGATTCCGATCTGACGATCTGTGGGGTTGGCGATTTTAGCTATGCTGCCATTGTTGGCGATCCACGCATGGATCTGGTTGGTGCGATCGTCTATCTCGAGGTGCTCGATGCCTATCAGCCAGGCGATACTGAATTCCTGCTGCAACTCCTGACGAAACGTTGTGGTACCGAGATCCTGAAGATTGTCCAGCTCTACCGATTGTACTATTCGCTCTACTTCTCGGTCTGTAAACACAGCGATCCGCGCACCTATGCCTGGTGTATTCGCAATTTGCGGGCCGCAGCATAGGAGTCAGGAGCCAATATCATGCCCAACACAATGGCCCTTAGTGATCTGATCGATGGATTACAGGCATTGGGCCTGTGCCATGGCGATACCGTCATGGTTCATTCGGCCTATACAGCGCTCGGTATTTCCGATCCAGAGTTGATCATTCAGGCGCTCTGCCAGGTGCTTGGCGATACCGGCACTCTACTGATGCCAGGGCTCTCGTATGCACAGCAACCGCATGGATGGCGGCAAAATCCTCATGCTCGGGTGTACGCTAGGCCCCAATACGTCCATGCATGCTGTCGAAGAATATGTTGTGCCGCCCTATCTGTTTGGGCAGCCGGTCACATACCATATTACCGATGCCAACGGCCAGATCTATGCTGCCATCTATACCGCCCACGATTTTGCTGGTGTCGAACAGCGCTATGATCGGGTTGGGCTGATTCTTTCCGAACCAGCACTTCGCGATGGCATGGTTGGCAAGGCCCACTCCTACCTGATCGATGCGCCAACCTTGCTAAAGGAAGCTCTGGTTCATCTGCGCCACGACCCCTATTTCTTTGTGGATCGGATCGATGTGGATGGCTGATAGCCGGATTGCAGATAATCTAAAAATCTGCGGAAATTTGTTTAATCTGCGGATATAATCCTATGGTAGCTCTTGTTTGAAAGAACGTCCGTGGCTGGTGCTTCGTTGGCGCGTTCCTGTTCACAGCGTGCCAATGCTGCGCTGCCGTGTGCTGCTACGGGCGCTCTCCGATACAGATTATGGGTTGGGCAAGCGTTCAAGCGTTGAAGTGTTGAAGCGTTCAAACGGGCAAACGGTCATAGAGTAATTCCTTCGTGGGCCGCGACTGCGCGAACATATGCTGCTGCCGCCTCGTATTCGGCCTGATCGGGCAGATGTTCCAGCATCAGTGGCAGATCGGGATCGAGCTGGGTGAGCGCATGTAGCAGAGCCGGGTAATCCAGCGTCCCAAGGCCAGGGCGCACCTCATCGATATGGACGGTGAGCTGCTGGCGCAGGATGGTATCCTTGGCATGGCACGATTTGATCAATGGCCCGAGCTGCGCAATAAAGGCACGCATAAACGCTCCATTGGCGAAATAGCGTTGTGGGCTATTGATCAGATTAACCGGATCGAAATGAACTACAAAGGCGGGCCGATCAATCGCATCGATCAGCCGCTGATAGCTCTCGATTGAGTCGGGGTACATATAGGGCATTGGCTCAAGTGTATAGAATGTACGGGTGGGCCGCACCGCATCAATAATCCCCTGAACCGTCTCAACAATCAGCGCAAAGGTTGCTTCTGTTAGATCATCGGCGTGCGGGCCATCCCAGCGAGTGCCACGCGAACCAGCAATATTGACGCAGCAGCGTGCGCCGATTCGTTCCGCCAGATCGAGGCTACCGGTGCAGCGCTCAATTGCCGCTGCCCGAATTGCCGCATCAGGGCTGAGCGGGTTACTCCAGGCACCAACCTCGGCAATCACAATATCGGCTGCCTGAGCAGCATGGGCATAGGCCTCAATCGTTGCCTGATCTGCATCCAGCGCAATTGGGCAATATGCTGCGCGATAGCCACGCTGCTGTACAGCAGCAACCCACGCCTCTGGGCTATCGAATTCGCCATGAATCGGTCCACCAAGTCGCATGATCATCCCTTTCTCATGTGCATCTGCCGCGCTATAATACCACGCCGGGTAGGCTCAACTGCTGGCGAACACAAGGTTCGCCCCGACGTGATGATCGCTGTCGAAATTCAGCATGCATCCTGTTACAAACGAGAATGCCTATGAAAACACTCGAAGTTCGTCGCCATAGCATGCGAAAAGCACAACCACAAGGCGGTTCCCAGCTATCACAGGAGGGTGTAGAATATGCGCGCAGGGTTGGTGCCACGCTTGGTCCATTCGCACAGGTAGTGACAAGCGTGGCTCCACGGGCACGTGAGACGGCCATCGCAATGGGTTTTGCGGTGGACTACGAACTGGTGACGCTTGTCTCCGATGAGGCGTTTTATATCGAATCAGAGGCAAACCGCTGGTGGGAGGCAGCCCAACCATTTGTGGCCTTAGCACAGGTTCTTGCCACACATAGAGCAACATGGCGCTATGCCCATGCACTTGTGGCAATGTGGCGAGACATCACGATGGCGATTCCAGAAGATGCTGCTGCACTGGTGATTGGGCACTCGGGCGATATTGAGATTGCCTTAGTTGCGTGTTTCCCCGCGCATGACCCTGCGACATGGGGTAAACCATTTGCCCCGCTTGAGGGTGCGCGATTGCAATTTGGTGGTGAGCCACAGCATTTTGTGGATCTTGAATTGCTGCGCGGCTGATGTGAACATAGATGTAGAGACGCCCCGCTGGGGTGTCTAGAAGAATGACAGAATAGGAGCTGCCATGAGTCCTTCACAACTGGATGCATACGATCAGTATATTGCAGGCCTTTTTGCGGTAGAGGATTCCGCACTTCAATCGGCCCGTGAGACAATGCAGCGCGAGGGGTTGCCACGCATTCATGTATCGCCAAGCGAGGGCCAACTGCTGCATATGTTTGCCGCACTGATTGGCGCACGGCGCATTCTCGAAATTGGGACACTTGGCGGCTATAGTGCCATCTGGCTGGCCCGTGCATTACCAGCAGATGGCCGTATGATCAGTTTGGAGATCGACCCACACCACGCTGAGGTAAGTCGACATAACCTAGCACAAGCTGGCCTTAGCGATAGAGTTGAAATTCGGGTTGGCCCTGCTGGCGAAACGCTTTCGCGCATGGTTGAGGATGGGGAAGCACTGTTCGATCTGGTCTTTATTGATGCAGATAAAGATGGTTATCCAGAGTATCTACAAAAAGTGCTGCCGCTTACCCGTACCGGTGGCCTGATTCTGGCAGATAACGCACTTCAGGGTGTGCTGCAACCAGGCGCAGATACAGGAATCACCCGCTACAATCAGGCAGTCGCAAGCAATGCCAATCTCACATCGATGATGCTGCCAATCCTGCGTGGCGATCTGGATGGTTTACTGGTATCGGTGAAGCGCTGAGGCGAGGAGTCAGGAGTCAGAACCAAGAACCAAGTATTCAGGAGTCAGGAGTCAGGAGTCAGAATATGGAGCCACCAACCAAGAACCACAGAACAACGCAACCAAGAAAGGGCCACAAGCATTCATTGTTCGCAGCCGAGGCATGACCCACAGGCGCAGCCGAGGCACCGACATTCTTTAAACAAAATAGAGAACCGGGCTATCAGCCACTAACGCATGTCGATCACATCTGAGGCATGACCAACGGGCGTTGAGATGCCACCGACATCCATTACGGAACGGTTTCTGCAAAAAAGGGAGCGCAGCATTTATCGTTGTACGCCCAAGAAATTGAGCACGCGATCAGCAAGTGATGGCCCTGCCTGGAGGGCTTGCCGAGTGGCGGCCAGGAATTTCTGGATTACCACGGTATCGTGCGCTTCTGGCCCTTATGTACGAGTATACGCAGCTTCGACCCGTTCAAACAGGGGCAGAGCATCGGCATAGCGCTGCTGCTGATAGTACATAATCGCGATATTACCTACAACCATGAGTGTCTGCTTGTGTTCTGGCCCAAGCGCCTGTTCGTTGATTGCGAGCGCACGCTCATAATCGTGTTGCGCCCCTGCCAGATCGCCGATCATCTGCAGATAGAAGGCATGATTTGTGAGCAATGTTGCCGCCGATTCATCGGTTCGGCCCTGCGCCCGCTCGGTTGCAACACGCAGATGTGCGCGGATCGGCTGCATGGCACTTGGTATGCCATAGGTATTGATCGGTTCAGCCACGGCCGAGATCGCGTCTTCTACTGCTGGCAGCGCTTCGCTATCGCTGCTCACACGCTGGACATAAGCACTCAACAGGCGTTACGCCCTTGATACAGATCATACCCGCTAGTGTTGTTCGCGCACACACTGCGGTCTAAAGCCACGCGGTGAGAGTGCATCGCCCCTTGGCCGCAGGCTTCAGCCTGGGGAATGAGGGCATCCATCGTTCTCCCCGATGATTTCTGCAATCTTTATCAACCTGCGGATTCGGGGTGCCTTGACGGGACGAGTACACTAAACACATTATTTGAAGGCCTTCACGCTTGGTACTGGTGGATGAATCCCTGCGGGAATCTGCGGATATATTCAAATGCAGAGCTACGAGAGGTAGACCATATGCCACCAATCATCCCTGAATGGCTTGCCAGCACATGTAGCACCACACCAGAGCGCCAGGGCTGGTTTGAACAACTGCCCAACGCCCTCCGCGATTTGCAACAGCGCTGGTCGCTGATATTGGAAGCACCCTTCGATCATAATGAGGGCAGTTGTGCATGGGTTGCACCGGCCGTGTGCCAGGATGGAACTCATGCCATCCTCAAACTTGGCATGCCCCATATGGAAGGCCAGCACGAGATCGAGGGGCTGCGCTTCTGGAATGGCAACCCAACAGCATACTTGCTGGAAGCCGACGAAGACTATAATGCAATGCTGCTTGAGCGTTGCGAACCAGGAACAGCCCTGCGCCAACTGCCAGAACCAGAACAGGATGTGATCATCTCCGGGCTGCTTAAGCGCATCTGGCAGACGCCAGCACAGCCACATCCCTTTCGGCCACTTGCGGCTATGACGGCATTCTGGGCCAGCGAGACAATCGCGGATTCTGCTCGATGGCCGGATGTTGGGTTGGTTCAGGCCGGATTACACCTGTTTGAAGAATTGCCGCGTACTGCCCCAAGGTACGTGCTACTGGCCACCGATCTGCATGCAGGCAATGTTCTGCAGGCACAGCGCGAGCCATGGCTGGTGATCGACCCGAAGCCGTTTGTTGGCGATCCCGCCTATGATGCCACCCAACATCTGTTCAATTGTCGAGAACGGCTATACAATGATCCCCATACAACCATTCGCCGCTTTGCCGATCTGCTTGAGCTTGATGCGGAGCGCGTTCGGCTGTGGATGTTTGCCCGCGCCGCCGCAGAATCCCGCGATACATGGGACGATCAGACAATGGCTTTGGCACGCGCACTGACGTAAGGAAACACACAGGTCTAATAAGTATTGACATTTAAGACCTGTAATAGCTCGTAGCAGCATGTAAAGTGGAAGATGCAAAGACATAATGTTTAGCCCTCAGCCCTCAGTTTTTTCCGCGAAAGATGCGATATACTACTCAAAGCACAGAGAACAATTAGAAAGAAAACCTGATGATCTCATTGATCAGCACGATTCTTGTTGGCATCGTCGCGCTTGAACATATCTATATCCTGTATTTGGAAATGTTTGCCTGGACAACCCCGCGTGTACAGCGAATATTCGGCACAACACCAACATTTGCGGCAGATTCGAAAGCATTAGCAGCTAATCAGGGGTTATATAACGGGTTTCTTGCGGCAGGGCTGTTCTGGGGGATTGTGCATCCACAACCTACTATTGGCATCCAGATCCAACTCTTTTTTCTGATATGTGTGCTGATCGCGGCTATCTATGGTGGGCTGACCGCAAAACGCTCTATCCTGTTTGTTCAGGGTGGCCCAGCGCTGGTTGCCCTTCTGACGGTTGTGCTGCGGTTGTTTGTGGTGCCGTAAATAGGAGCCACGCCATGCTGTATTGCCCTGGACACGAGTGCCCGCTTCGTAATGAGTGCTACCGCCACACCCAGCCATCGCCTGGGCGGGATGCATTTGCGGCCCGGCCATATGATGCGCTACGTGGGACGTGCGATTACTTCCACTCAAACATACCGAGCGAGGCGCTGATCCATGAGACGGCCTACTATATCTGGCTACGCAATGGCTGCCCAGAGAACCGCGCCCTTGAGCATTGGTATGAGGCCTATCTGAGCCTGTGCCTGAGTACTGGACGCATTACTGCGGCGTTGGGGCGGGGCATCTGAGGCAACTGGTTAGGGTTTCTCGTCTTGTTCTGGTGTTTCGAAGGAAGCTAGCATGTGCCGTAGCACATCGCGGATCTGCACCTTTTCTTCAGCAGATAACGTTGCAAGCAAGCGTCGTTCGTTTTCCAGGTGTGCTTCTACTGCACGATTAACTCGATCAACACCCTCACTGGTTAACTGGATCAAGGTGCCGCGCCGATCTGTCGGATCTGGACAGCGCCGAACCCACCCCGCCTGTTCAAGGCGATCAATCCGATTGGTCATCGCACCCGATGAAAGCATCAGTGATCGAAACAATGCGGTTGGGGTGAGCTGATATGGCGCACCGGCGCGGCGTAATGTGGCCAGCACATCAAATTCGCCCCTGCCAAGGCCAAATGTCTGTAGCTCGCGCTCGATCTGCTGGCCGACATGCTGGGCAACCCGCGAGAGCCGCCCAATGATGCCCATCGGCTCGGGATCGAGATCGGGGCGCTCCCGCCGCCATTGTTGCAGAATGATGTCCACGCTATCGTTTTCCATAGCGCTATCCTACCATTCTCCCCTATTCGAGAGGTGCAGCTATTAGTTAAAAATACGTTAATAGTGAGATATTGCCGTAATGAACAGAGCGGGTCTCGCTTCATATAATACAGGAGGTGACAGATCATTCATAAACTGAGCGAGGTTTCATGCACTTCATCCATACTACTCAAACCCTACGCTTACTGCTCATCTGTGGGCTTGCAATTGCACTCTTACCAAGTAATGGATTGCGTGCAGCTGGGCAAATCGGTAATGGAACGCCAGGGAGTTGCACAGAAGCGGCGCTGCGCAGCGCGATAGCCAGTGGTGGTGGCATCAGCTTCAATTGTGGCGCTGGAATGGCTACGATTACGCTCACGAGTACGCTGGCTGTTTCAGAAAACGCAACAATTGATGGTGGTGGGCCGGATCAGGGTGGGCGCGTGACGCTGAGCGGTGGCGGCCAGACAACCATTATGAGTATTGAACCGGGGGTCACGTTCACGCTATCGAACCTGACAATCCGCGATGGGCGTGATGTCAG
This sequence comes from Chloroflexales bacterium, assembly GCA_038214135.1. Taxonomy (GTDB): domain Bacteria; phylum Chloroflexota; class Chloroflexia; order Chloroflexales; family Roseiflexaceae; genus JANLSE01. The sequence continues at coordinate 68,376 of JBBQSD010000005.1, forward strand.
CCCCGATCCAATGAACCAATTTGGTGGTGTTGGGGTCGGCAGTGGCGCAACCCTGACGGTCAACAACAGCCGATTTCTGAATAATGATGGCGTCCCTGGCGGCACCGAACGGGGTGGCGGCGCGATCTCAACCGCACCCGATAGCACCGTGATTGTTCGCGATAGCGAATTCAGCGGCAACCATGGGGTTAATGGCGGCGCAATCAATATGCTGCTCAGCTCACTCACTGTTGAGAACTCAACGTTTACCAACAACGATAGCCTTGTGGCAGCCTACAACATTCCCGATTATGTGACTGGCTATGGCGGTGCGATCTATGTTGATGGTGCTAGTCCCCATGGTGGAACTGGTGGCGAGTTGATTGTCCGTAACAGTAGCTTCATCAATAACAAGGCCCGTGATCAGGGCGGCGCTATTCTGAGCTTCGTCTATAACGGTGATAGCACAACAATTGAGGGTTCGACCTTTACAGGCAATCGTGCCGGTTCAGCCCAGCAGGTTGGCATTGGCGGCGCGCTTCGGCACGGAAACGGCCCGCTGACCATCCGTGACTCGACGTTTGCGGATAATACGGTCTATGGCGATGGTGGTGCGATCTGGGCTGGTGCAACTACCCCAGGGATCTTTAGTAATCTGACCATCACCAATAACCGGGCCGAAGCGGCCCCTAATCATCGCAGCTTTGGCGGCGCATTCTATATCACCGAAGGAACCTATAGCATCACCAATTCAACAATCGCAGGCAATTTCGCCGATCAGAGCGGTGGTGCAATCATCGGTGGTTCATCACCAATCGCTCTTAATAACACGATCATTGTCAATAACACAACCGCCATCGATAGTGGCTATGCCCGCCAGTGTGCGGCGAGCTTCAGTGGTGGCAATAATCTGCAGTGGCCACCATTTGATCTGGATTTCAGCGGCTGCGGCGATGGCACAATTGTCGGTAATCCATTGCTTGCTGTGCTCGGCCCAAATGGTGGTGGATCGGCGACCATGGCCCTGGGGATTGGCAGCCCGGCGATCAATGCCGGCAACCCTGCCACCTGTACGGATACCGACCAGCGCGGTGCGGATCGGGTGGGAACCTGTGATATTGGCGCGTTCGAATATGGCGGTACACCATCATCAACCCCATTCCCTGCAACACCATCACTCAACCCGATCAATAATGGCGGTAGCCCGCTGTTCTCGATTGCCTGGAGCCGCAGCAGCCGGACGACATACTACGAGCTTGAGATTGCACCGCAGCCTACGACATCTGCCCCAACACGCTTGGTCAGCACATCCAGTACCTCACTGGCCTATGCACTCGACAAAGGTAGCTATAGCGTACGGGTGCGAGCCTGTAATAGCACCGGGTGCAGTGGCTATAGTAACGTGCAAGATTTCAGCGTCACCAGTTCGCCAAAGAATGTGTACCTGCCACTAAGTGTGAAGTAGTATGCTATAGCAATCCTACCGGATTTGTAAAAAAGGGGCGGGGAGATTTCTTTCGGGGCTGCGCCCCAAGCCCCGCTTTGCGCGACGCGCCTTTACAACTCAAATAGGAATGCTATATATATTTCGCCATGTCGCAATGACCACAACAGCTGAAGGGGTGGTCCGTGAACCGCCTGCCATGCACGATCATTACCTGATCATTGATTATCCATGCGGGTGTATCGCGATACGCCCCTACCATGACCTTTGCTCACTTGTTCTTTCGTTTTCTTGTTCCCTTGTTTCCTTGTTCCCTCGCACGTCACACATCTGTAAGAATCTAACTCCTCGATGCGTAAGTTCCTTCAGTCATTATTGAACCTGTCATACGAAATCTGTGACACGAATGGTGATGAATGGAGGAACCCATGCTGACGAACATGCGTAAAAATTGGGATATGATGTCGCCGGTTGCCAAAGTACGGCGGGTCGTCGCGATTGGATTAGTATTGTTTGGGATCTGGGCATTGAGTCCCTATCTGTATAATCGCCCTGTCTCAGAGGCCTTCCCATCAACGAGTACTGCACCCGCGATGGCGGATGCCGCGCCAACAGCAATCCCCGCACTGGTCGATGTCGCGCCGACCGCAATACCGGCGATAGCAGATGTCGCGCCGACCGCCGTTGTCGTAACTGAGCCGGTTGTTCTAACCAAAGGCAGTTTTATTGCTGGCAAAATACCAGGTGATCGCGCCGAGGGAACGGCAACAATCTATCGGCTTGCGGATGGCAAGCGGGTATTACGGCTGGAAGGGTTCAGCACAACAAATGGCCCTGATCTTGTTATCGCGCTGCATTCTGGTGCAAACCCCGAAACCGATCAGGGTCAATACCTGGTTTTGGCAGGACTCAAGGGCAACCAGGGCGATCAGAACTATGAACTACCAGCTGACGTTGATCAGAGCACGTATGGCTCGGTTGTGATCTGGTGCCGAACCTTCAATATCGTGTTTGGCTATGCAACCCTGAATGATGTATAGCATATATGAATAAAAACTGAATAATTCCTGAGCTTGCAAACATGGGCGAATCGAGTGGATACTAATGCCATTGATGATACTAGCGAGCATTGATCAGCATTGATGACTATTGGAGGATGCTATGCCATTTCCTTGGCTGATTGTGCACCAATCGCACGGATAGACAATGACCGTAGGGGCGGATTGCATCCGCCCACAACGATTGCCGCATTGGGAAACGGTGGCCGGAGTGGAAGAGTAGTTCGGGCCAAGGGGTTCTGTAGTTCCGTAGTTCTCGGTTCTGCAGTTCCGCAGTTCTGTGGTTCGGGAATGGCACGTATCTTGCTAGAAACTGAATGGATAATATGCAGGTATGAGCATCAACAGGCATGTCCGTAACCAGACACACTACAGGAGATACATATGATTAGCTGCCCGAAATGTGATAATCCTACGCGAACAAGCGAATTGGTGACGCCAATGGGGCCTGTGATGCTGGCAGGCACACTGAGCCTGGATCCCCAACCAATCATCGCCCAGGTTTGCACGGCATGTGGCTATATTGAACTCTATGCACCCCAGACGATCAGCCACATAGCCACCGAGCGCACCAGTGCTGCCGAACACGATCTGCCCGAAGTTGGCCTTGCATCCGTTCCGGCAGCATAGCCATAGAGACGCAAGATATTGCGTCTCTACGGCGGATAAAATCTGGTATAACGCATTCAGCGTCCCAACTCAATCTGCGAAATCTGCGGATATACTCTGAAAGCTGAAAGCTGCTGATCAGCGTTTCATCATAAAGGTATCGGTTCGATCAGCGCGGCCACTCGTATCGGTATAGTGATCGAATGTTGTGATCTTCAACAGTTCCCCAGAACGCTCAATCACGATCTTTGTCACCTTAAAACTAAAGGTATAGGTTGCCTGAAGCACTGGTGGCGTAAATGGCGCAATCGGCGATACCCCACCAACACTGTTGGTCCAATCACAATCGGTTGGGTGGCACTTGCCATACCCATCGATTTTAAGGTTATTCGCGTCGCGCTGCGTGATCACAATCCGCGTTGTTCCTGATGTTGCGCTATCAATATTGCTCCAATTTCCAATAAAATCCGCCATTGCATAGCCAATTGGCAGCGCTGTGCTCGTTGGTGTCGGGGTACTGGTTGGCGTATTGGTTGGCACGACCAATGCCGTCTGCGTCATCGCTGCCTGTGCCGTCTGTTGTGCAGCTATCTCAGCGGCCTGTGCAGTTTGGGCAGCAGCCACCTGGGATGTCTGCTGCGCCATAGCCTGTGCGGTTTGCTGTTCGACCTGAGCCGTTTGAGCGGCAGCAAGCCCCTGCTGCGCGGCAACTGCTGTGAGTTGAATATTTGCCTGCGATGTTGCCTGAATGCCAAGTTGCGCCTGGGATGTTTGCTGCGCCACAGTCTGTGCGGTTTGCTGTTCTGCCCCAGCCGTCTGAAAGACCTGAACCGTCTGCTGTGCTAGGATATCCGCGGTGCCCTGGGTAGCTAGTGCATTCAGTTGTTGTGCGGTGGCCGTTTGCTGGGCGGCATTTCGTTGGGCGGTTGATGTTGCGTCAATTCCGGCAACCTCGGTTCCACGGGTTGCAGTACCGAGTATTGCGAGCTGCTCATTTGTCGCTCGTGCCTCGGCGGTTGCAGTTGCATTATTGGGCTGCACGATCAACACCTGGTTGGCCAGCCAGCCGATTCCGCCACATGTCGCCAGCAACAGGAAGGTGAGTAATCCCAACAATGCTGGTGGAATCAATGGCCGCTGGACGAATTGTAGTCGTTCCATTTTTGGTTCACTGCCACCAACAAGCGTCAAACTGATAGTATGGTTGGTCGGGTTGCCAATCAGGCGGCGGGCCGTCGATGCCTGCATACTCACATCCGCCGATCCGCCTGGTTCGAGCGCGATACTGGCCGCATCTATTCCGGCCTGCCCTGCTTGCCCAGCATGGGTAAAACGGTAGCGCAATGCGCTCAGATCATCCTCACCACGCAGGCTATAGCGTGCTGCCGCGTTGCCATCATTCCGCAATTGCAGGGTATAGGTTGCCTGATCGCGGCCCTGCGCGATCCGTGGCTGCACCGCCAATGCATTACCCATATATTCGACCACGGTCCAGCGCGCCTGTGCGATCCCAAATTCACCCTTACGTGCATGCTGCGCTTCGGCATAGATCGTCAGTTCATACTCGCCAGCGCGGCTTTCTGGTGCTCGCGGAACATTGATTGTGAGCGTCATGGTTCCGGCATCGCTTGGGTTGATCTGCACCTGCGGCGGGTCAATCGTCAGCCAGGCGTCGGGCACACCCTCAATCCGTAGCGAATAGTGATCGACAAGCCGCCCCAGATTGCGGATCGTCACTGTCATGCTGGTTGGAATGCCTGGGGTGATCGCCAGGGTACTCTGGCTGAGCGAGATCAGGATGTCATCGGAACCACGGATCATGCTGGTGGCCTGTGCTGGCGCTACCTGGGTGCTTTCTGCGCCAAGGCCATCGAGCGCCTGTTGCAATGCATCGGCTAGTTCATTGGCGCTCTGGTAGCGATCCTGTGGCTCACGAGCCAGGCAGCGCAGGATGATTTGCTCGATGGCCACTGGCAGAGCCGGGTTCAGGCTGCGCGGTGGCGGCGGGCTGGTGAACAAAATCTGGTAGATCGCCGCCGATGGGTTGTCGATCACATATGGTAATCTTCCGGTCGCAATCTCATACAGCACGACCCCTAGCGCATAGATATCGGTACGGGCATCGACAGATTTGCCCGTAATCTGTTCTGGCGACATATAGGCGTGGGTGCCAAGCTGATTGCCGGTGCTCGTCAGGCGTGTGCCATCGGTCAGCGTTGCAATGCCAAAATCACTCAATTTGAGTTCATACTGCTCAACCGGAGCAGCTGCTGGGCGCGGCGCTGAAACCGCAGTCATGCCCAAGAGGCCACTCAAGAAATCATCAGTGGGTGCGACAGGGGGGATCGTAGTGCCTGGTGTACTTGATCGATCAAGTTTTCGTAGGAGCATGTTATCTGGCTTGATATCGCGATGGACGACGCCCTGTTCGTGGGCATAGGCCAATCCAAGTGTTGCCTGCCGCGTTAATGCGAGGCCAAGTGCTAAGGGCCAGGGGTTGGTGGAGCGTCGTTCGAGTAAGCCACGCAGTGAGCCACCCCCCACAAGTTCCATCGCCAGAAAGAGCTGATTTCCATCCTCACCGGCCTCGTAGACCGCAACAATATTCGGGTGATGCAACATGCCCGCGATCTGCGCCTCGCGCCGATGGAATCGCTGGCGCACCTTTGGATCGGAGGCCAGGTTCGGGTAGAGCAGCTTGAGCGCAACCAGTCGGCCATCGCGCTGATCGCGCGCCCGAAAGACCTCGCCCATGCCGCCTGCACCAAATGGCAGCGCCGTCTCAATCAGGTATGGGCCAACCTGTCGTCCACCCGTTGGATCCAGAATTGCTGGCGTCTGGTTGGCCGGAAGCACAGCGGCTGGCAGTTCGGTTGGTGCCAACTGTGGATTTGTTGATGGCTGGATTGGTGTCTCAATCTCGGTTGATGCAAGCTGTGGATTCACTGGCGTCTGAACGATGGAATAGTGTGGTGGCACAGCGGAACTGCGTAGCACCTGATCGATTGCCTGTACCAACTCCTCGGCTGTCTGGTAGCGATCATCAGGCTTTTTCGCCAGGCAGCGCATGATCAGTTGCTCAACAACTGGCGAAAGCTCGGGATTAACTGATCGTGGGGGGCGCGGCGTTTCATTCACATGCTTGGCCATCACATCCTCACGATTAGAAGCCTGAAATGGCAGATATCCCGTCGCAATCTCGTACAGCACCACACCAAGCGCATAGATATCGGCGCGCTGATCGACTGGCTGACCAAGGCATTGTTCGGGGGCCATATAGTGTGGCGTACCCATCACCGCGCCCGACATTGAGGTCAATCCGGTACTCTGCACCAGCCGCGCCAGGCCGAAATCGGTCAGTTTCAGGGTAAAGCGTGGCGGGCCGTTTGCTGGATCGCCAATGCGCTGCAGCAGCATGTTATCTGGCTTGATATCGCGATGGATCACGCCCTGCTTGTGGGCATAGGCCAGCGCCTGTGCCGCCTGCTGGATCAGACCCAACGCCATCGTCAGCGGCATGGTGCGCCCAACCGATGCATACTTCTGCAGCAGTGATCGCAGATTGCCACCCTTGATCAGTTCCATCACCAGATAGGGGTATTCGCCCTGTTTCTCGAAATACAGCAGCTTCACAATATGCGGGTGATCGAGCCGTGCAATCGCCTGGGCCTCGCGCAGGAAGCGCTGCTCGAAGCTCGGAAAACGGGTATGATCACCGCGCATGATCTTGATCGCAACCAACTGTTCGGTATCCGCATGGCGGCCAGCAAAAACCGTCCCCATGCCACCGGCACCGAGTTCCTGCTCGATCCGATAGGCCCCTAACTGCTTACCAACTAATGTATGCATGCCATCCCCCATCTGCGTTCATGAGGTCATATTCATTGCGCTCATACAGAACATTGCCCCTATAGAACGAACAATAGCCGCTTTTTCCCTTGCCATTCATTCTTGGGATGGTATCGATGGCCAACCATCGCGTAGGGGCGAACCGCGTGTTCGCCCACATGGAGCCGTGCAACACCATCATCGTGGGCAGATACATTGGTCGGCCCTGACACAATGATCGGCATGGATATCCGTGCAAGATGGTACGTCACGCCCTTTCATAAGTATAGACTTGACAAAGTATTTATATTCGTATACCCTAACCTCGCTTGTTCGTAGAGTCTAATAGATAGCCTATTGAACACAAAGAAGGAGGCTCATATGAGGCATCGCAAGTCAATTGGGATGTTTGTTGTGCTGCTACTGATGCTGCTTACCGCATGTGGATCGAATGGGCCAGGTAGTTCAGCAACGGTTCTGCCTGCAACAACCTTGCCCGCCAGTACTGGTTCATCAAGTGCCGACGGTAGCCGCCAGCCGGATCTTGCGGGAATCAAAACGTACCTGGTTGGCAAAACGAGTGCATTAAAACAGGCGACCACGCAGCTCAAGATTGCCAGCGATGCCTATTATACCAGTGCACAAGCGGCCAATTTCGATTATGCAACCATGTGGAGCACCAACAAGGCGCAGACAATTGAACAGATTATGGCAGCCCGCACGGCCTGGATGGTTGCTAGCCCGCTCTATGAGCAATCCGAAGGTATTGTTGCCGGGACACCCAGCCTGGTTGAATATGATGTCAATTTGGATGCGGGAAGCTCAGGGGTCGAGGGTGGTGAGAGTGTTGTCACATTCGATATTCAATTGCCGAATGGTCGTGTTCTAGCAAAACCGGGCAACCTGTTTGGTGTAACAGAGACGACATTATGGGGCACGATTGCTGAATATACGATCAAGGATGTGCAAGCCGATTTCGATGGCGATGGCAGCATTACTTTTGGTGAGGTACTGCCAGATGCAGTTATTCTGAAGGGCAGCGTCGATACGCTCGCCCGCGTGGTTGGCGAGTTAATGGCGGCAGCAGCTGTTTGGCAGCCAACCGAGCAAGAAGCCTTTGGCGCATTGGTCGCCAATATCCCGACTGTCACCGATTTTGTGGAGGCGTGGAAGAATTCGCGCTTTGTGATTGGCGAACAGGGCAGCCGTGATTTTGCCGCAATCTCACGCCTATCCGATATCGAGGACAATATCACAAGTTGGCAGACGATCTATAGCGGCCTGAGTCCGATGATCGCGCCAATTGACCCGCAGGCCGATCAGCGTATTCATGCTGGGCTTGGCGATATGAAGAGCTATTTTGCCGATATCTATACCAAAGAACAGAGTGGCAGGCGCTACTCGCCAGAGGATGCAGATCTGATTGGCAGTGAGGCGCGTAACCGTGCAACCGCGATTGCTGGTGAGATCGCGCAGATTGCTGCCAAGCTCAATATTACGGTGAAGCAGTAAACATGAGGTATACAAGCATGCATCGGCGCATTCTGCGTCGTAGCGCCCTGAGTGTTGTATTGTTGGCGGCGCTGATCTTCCCGCTGTTCGCCTATGCCCAGGAACCGCCACCAGCACCCTTGCTGGCCGAGTCGATTCGTCGGGATCTGAGCAAGGCGCAGCTTGTACTCCAGGAGAACCCGGCGGCTGCACAGCAGTTACTTGAGCAGGCCCAGCGCAGCTATACTGATTCGCTTGGCCCGCAGTTCGCCACGGCTGCGAACGAAGCGAACCAACAGGTGCAATCTGGCTTTGCTGCCGCTGAATTGGCCCGTAGTGCAAACGATAGCGTCGGCTTTGCAGCGGCCCGTAGCGATATCTGGATGGCTCTGTTGGCTGGCAGCTATCGGATCACCGAACAGGCCTTGTTATCCGGCGATGGAAAGACAGCCCAGGCATGGCTGCCATTGCGCGAGTTTCGCACTGCAACACGGTTCTCGCGCCCAAATGCCGATGCGACACTGGCGATTGCGGATTTTGTTGCGGGCCGGACGACAGCAACGCATGCGCTGAGCGTCTTTCAGGCCGATCTGCTGGATACATACCAGGCACGCCTGACGGAAGCACTGCACGATCTCACGGCTGCTGATCAGCAACAATACCGTACCCGCAGGGCCGAGTTTGCGGTGTTTGCACAGGGGTATTTTGCGCTCTTAGCACCTGCGTATGGCACACAACGTGGGGCCGATGCCCAAATGATTGCACTGCGTAGCTTCGATGAACTGCGTGCGGCGGCCCTGGCTGGCCAGCCGATTCAGGCTCCATTCAATCAGATCGAACAGATGCTGGAAGGGTTTCGGGCAGCACCACTCAGCACCGCCGAACAGACGCGTCGGGCTGGCCAGATGCTGCGCTTTCTTAGCCTGGTTGCGATTGAATATGATCGCGGTGTCAGCGGTACGACCGTGATCAAAGATCTTGAAATTCGCGAAGCAATCACATTTCAGGCAGGCGCTGCAGCCGCATTTGCCGATCTGCGGCCAACACTGGCACAGCGCGATCCTATTCTCACCAAACAGATCAGCGCACAATTTGCGCTGCTCGATGCACAACTACAATCGAGTGCAACAGCTCAGCAGGTCGTCGCACCAGGGGTAGTTCAGGCGACGACCGACCAGTTGCTGGCATTGCTCACGCAGATCATGCCAGCAGAATGGCAAACATACGATAGTTCCGCCGATTTTGATGTCATCCAAACGGCGCTCGATCAGATGATTGCCGCCGCCGAAGTTGGCCAATATGAGCTCGCCGAATCGGCGCGGCTGGAGGCCTATGCGATCCTCGAAAGTGGGCCAGAGGCCAAGCTGATCGCCTTTGCGCCACAGTATAAGCCAATCCTGGAGGATCTGTTCTGGTATGGGCAAACCGAACGCCCTGGCTTGGCCTATCTGATCCAGCAACGCGCACCAGTAAGTGAGATCAAAGCCAGCCGCAGTGCCTTGAACGCCCAGCTTGCCGAGGCGCAACGCGCACTAGCCGGAAATAATGCGCCGGTCGCGGTTGCATCGAATGCAGCTATTCTGGTGTTTCGCGAAGGACTGGAGGCGATCCTGATCCTGGCATCGCTCATGGGCAGCTTCAAGATCGGCGAACAGCGCAAGTATCGCAAACCATTATGGGTGGGAGCCGGGCTGGCGTTTCTGGCGAGTGCATTAACATGGCTGCTGGCTCGGGAGGTGCTGACATCGCTGGCGCGTTATGGCGAACGATTGGAAGCGATTGTTGGCCTGATTGCGATTGGCGTGCTGCTGCTGATCACCAACTGGTTCTTTCACGATATGTACTGGAAGGACTGGATGGCCAGTTTTCATCAGCAGAAGAGCCGACTGCTGATCGGCGGTATTACCGGGCAGTTTATTGGGTTGGCAGTGTTGGGCTTTACCAGCGTCTATCGCGAAGGGTTTGAGACCGTGCTGTTCTTGCAGGCATTGGTGCTCGAATCTGGCTCAGTCACGGTGCTGAGTGGCGTGGGAGCCGGGTTGGTGCTGACGGTTCTGGTTGGGTTGCTTGTGTTTGCAGTCCAGGCAAAACTACCGCACAAAAAGATGCTGATCTTCACTGGCGTGATGATTGGCGTTGTATTGCTCCAGATGGTCGGCCATACCGCGCATGTCTTCCAGGTGGTTGGCTGGCTGCCAACCAGCCCGATTCGCGCATTACTGCCCTACACGCCCTATTGGGTAGGATTATGGTTTGGCATGTATGCGACATGGGAAGGGCTGTTGTTGCAGTTCCTGGCAGGAGCCTTTACGATTGGCAGTTACTTCCTGGCGGAACACCTGCACAAGCGCAATGCGCCGGTTGCAAAAGGCAAAATCGAGCGCCGCACAGTTGGGTAGGACCAAGCCGTAGAGACGCAACATCTTGCGTCTCTACGGCATTGATTACGCCATACCGATATCAAACGTTGCAGCATAGCCTTGGTCGGTCTTGCTGACGGCTACCAGCAATTCTGGTTTATAGATCCCATCATTGCTGTTGAGCGTCGAGCGTTGGCCTTTGCCAGCATATGGTGCCTGGGTAAAGACCTGATCGGAGAATGCGTCATCGAAGAATAGCTGTGAGGTAAAGACACTGCTGCTGGTCGGACGGATCTTAAAATGGATATGAATAGCACGGCCGTTATACCATCCTGGGTAGATCGTCGTGAATGTGGCCTGCCCATTCGCATCAGTCATCTGAGAGCCACGCAGGAACTTCTGGCCGACGGTACTAGAACCACGATCAACCACATCCGAGTAGACACCATCGGCATCACAATGCCAGATTTCGACCTCGGCTCCCTCAAGTGCAGCGCAGCCACTCCCAGCAACCTGAGCCACACTGAAGGTCAGGACGAGCGGAATTCCGGCTGATACCGTGCCCGTACCCGGATCGGAACGAATGTCGGATCGGTTCAGGTTCTCATCGACATAATATGGCCCCTCAGTGACTTCGGGCCGCACAATACAGGCTGGAACCGCGACGACCGGGGCAGTTGTTGGCGCACTGGCGACTGCAGCCGTTGTGGGTGCGGCAGTGATAGTTGGTGCTGCAACGGTGGTTGGCTCTGGCAGGGCTGTCGGTATTGGTGCTGTTGTTGGTGCTGGCGCAGCAGCAATGGTTGGCTCTGGTGCAATAGTTGGTGCTGGCGCGGCGGTTGGCGGAATAGTTGCTGGTGCTGTTGTGGGGCCACAGCCTACCAATAGGGCAGCACTGGCGCTTCCAAACAACGCCAGAATTTCACGTCGGCTGAGAATTCGACCAAGCTGCTGATCATCATTATCCATGTAGTGATTCCTCCATGCTGATCATACATGCGATGCTACCATCGCTGTATGAAACTACAAGATTGTGCAAATTTCGATCTCCATCGATCTGTATGTAGCATAGAATAATGATATAAAGAATTTGTTTGCATGTCATTTGGATCTGATGAGCGTTGGCTTCTCACTCTGCTTTTCTAGATGCCCCAACGAGGCGTCTCTACCCTGATGGCGCTTCTGATCCGTACGGACGCGATGCAGCGCATCTCTCCGCTCCGGGCTACTGCCCCGAAACCGTATCCACCCTGGCGAACAGATCAATTAACTGCTGGCGGATGCTCTCGGGCAGTGCTGGTTGAAGAATGGCAGCAACATTCTGTTCCAGATGCTCCGGGTTGCCGGTGCCGCTGAGCACCACATGGATGCCTGGCTCGGCGCGGCAAAAGCGATAGGCTGCTTCTGGCAGGCTGCTGGCAACGGCATGCAGGAACCCAAGTGGATCCTGGAGATCAATCAATCTAGGATCGACCAACCCCTGTTGAACCAGTTCTGCCATAACCTGGCGGAGCTTCTCTGGTTGGCTGAGCGCATCGCGGACGGCAAACATGCATAATACGCCAATATTGCGCCGTATTGTTTCGGCAAACACACGCGCCCGCGCCGATTGATTCAGGATATTAAAGCCAACCATCACGACATCCCAGTAGTCATCGCCAACGGCTCGCTGCATCAACACATGCCCTGGATCAACACCAAATGCCTCGGTAATGCCAAGAAAGCGGATCTTGCCTTGCTGGCGCAACTGCTGTAGAGCAGGAACTAATTCGGCAACAGCGTGATCATACTGTTCTGGCCGCACCCCATGTAAATGGTAGATATCGATATATTCTGTTTGTAATCGAGCAAGGCTTGCCTCAAGCCCGCGAATGAGATCGGCTGCTTGGATGAGTTGCCCATCGCTGGTTATGGATTTCTTGGTTGAGAGCACAATCTTTGTTCGGCTGATGCTTCGTAGGGCTTCTCCAACCAGAGCCTCGGTGCCATACGCCTCGGCAGTATCGATAAAGCTAACGCCAAGTTCTAACGCCCGCCGAATAAGCGCAATGGAATGGGCATCACTGGCTCCCATACGTTGGCCCAAGCGGCTATGGCCACCACCGCCGAGGCCAAGCACACTCACCTCTAGTCCCGTTCTACCAAGGGTGATCGATTCCATGATTCGCTCCTTGTTGGAATGAAAAATCTGTTGCACAGGTTGCCATATCATAGCGCACATTTGTATGTGGCCGTCGTGCTGGGGTGCGACGTATTGTTCTGCATGGCTGCTGCCCGGCCCGTGAACGGGCGGGCTACCCACAGCAAAGGCCGCCTCTGCGGCCTGGATGAGCCGGTGCAGGCCGGCTTTGCCAGATGGATACGCATCCACAGCGCGGTGCAGAGTTATTGGCCAGGTACAAGGATTTTGCTCGTGGAATGGAGATTGTGCGTCATCATCACGAGCAGTGGGATGGCAATGGGGGTATCCAACTGGGCTACGCGGCCTAGATATACCGCTTGGTGCCCGCATTATTGCAGTGGCCGATAGCTATGATGCAATGACGAGTAATCGCCCGTATCGGGCAGGAATGTCGGTTAGCAAGGCGGCCTATATTCTGCGCGAAGGGCGCGGGCAGCAGTGGGATGCATCAATTGTGGATGCGTTCCTCCGCAGCCTGGGCGAAGAGCATACTATGCGTATTGAGGAAACTCGCACCAATGAGGTGATATCCTCACCAATGCGAGTTTCGGTCTAAATGTGGGGTAGGGTTCGCTTGCACGCCGCGGGCTGAAGCCTGCTAGTGCAGAGTGTCTACTATTACTTCACGATCAGCGGCAGGAATATACTCAGGTCATTATCCTGAATCGTCAATGTGAGCGTTTGGCCCACGCCATCGGCTCCCACCAGCTGCACATCGATTGTTTCAAGGCTCTCCGCCGCACTATCGTTGATAATCGACAGGTTGAGCGTTTGAGTACTGGTGCTGCCACCAAGCAGGATGGTTCCGCTGAATACTGCATAATCGCTGCCCAGTGTTGCAGTACCCCCACCTACACGGTAGCCAGCGATCATTGGTGTGCCACCAGTCGATTTGACTGTCAGCTGAACTGTGCCAACACCCTCATTAATGGTCGTCGCCGTGGTTGTGAGTTGGGCACCTGGTAGTTCCGACCAAGCAACGAATCCTGCAAGCGCTGTTCCTGAACCAACAGTACCAAGCAGCGTCGCTGCGCCAGTGGCGAGGTTGATCCGATACAGCCCAGCCACACCACCGACTGCCAGCGCTGCGTAGCCATTACCATTGGCCGATGTTCCTGATGTTGTGACACTCGCGCCTGGGGGGATGTCGAAGCCATTGGCTGCACTGAAATCCAGCGCCGTACCGCCAAGTGTGATCGGCAGCGGGTTGGTCTGTGTGCCTGCATTGGGCGGGTTCTGGATGAACAGTTGGTTGCTGTTGGCGTCGAGCGTATACTGGGTCGTCGTACCGCCAGTCAATGGCTGGGCGTAGTTATTGGTATAGGCGGTTGCCTCAACGCCGGTGCTGCCGACCGGTAGGCCATTGATCAGGCCATCGGTGTTGATTCCAGTAACACTTCCGGCGGCCCCACCAAGATCACCATCGACAGGCACGCCGGTGTTAGGATTGAGACGGAAGTTCAGGCCGCTGCCTGTCGTCACACGGATGCGGTCGACGGTTGGGTTGAAATCAAGCCCATAGCCGATGACACTTGGATCTGGTAGATCGACCGGATTGCCTCCGGCATCAACGAATGCAATCAGGCCAGCCGAGCCTGTCGCCGTTGCTGCGCCGGTCTGCGGATCGATCAGATAGAGTGTGGCCGTGTTCGTTGTGGCATTGACTCCCAGGCCATACAGTTGGCCAGTTGCAGGGCGGCTGTCAATCCCAATCAGTGTCTCGCCCGCAACAATGCCAGATGTGGCAACGTTCGTCGTTGTACCGGGAGTATCCATACGGAAGCGCAGCAGCGTGCCGCCATTAGCACTGAGCGCTGCGCCGATTGGCAGTGGCGACCAGATCGCCAATCCACGGGGTGTAAGTGTTCCGGGGGTGCCAAGCAGGGTGGCTGCCCCAGTCGAAAGCTCAATCCGATACAGCCCAATCACGCCACCAACCGTCAGGATCGCGAAGCTCGTGCCTGTTGCAGCAGCATTCGATGCTGGTGCATTCACGCCAGGCGCAATATCGAAGCCCCGTGCTGTGGTAAAGTCCAACGGGCTGCCATTCAATGTCAGCGCCAATGGAGCTGTTTGCGTGCCTACATTGGGCGGGTTCTGGATGAACAGATTATTGGTGATCGAATCAAGTGTGTAGAGTGTTGTCACGGTGGTATTTGGTGCATTATTAGTATAGGCCACTTCATCGATGCTGGTTGTGCCGCCATTGATCGGCCCGTCCATGTTCACGCCAGCAAAACTCCCGGCAGCACCGCCCAGATCGCCATCGACAGGCGCGCCGGTGTTGGGGTTGAGGCGGAAGTTCTGCCCACTGCCCGTTGTGACGCGCAGGCGATCAACGGCTGGGTTGAAGTCGAAGCCATAGCTGATCGTAGCGGGATCTGGCAGATCGGCGGGATTGCCAACCCAACGTTTCGCTGTGCTGGCATAGGCCATCGCGTTTCGATGGTACACTGAGGAAATAATCGGGAACAAGCCGTCCGCAGGCTGAAGCCTGCGGCAATGGACAATGCACCCATAGCCACCTGGCTTCAGCCCGCGGTGAGTAGAGGCAACCATTCCCACCCTTCTGTAATCAACCAAGGAGCATTTCATGACAGCAACAGGAGTGGCGAGCCTGCCACGCGCCACGCCGGAATCACAGGGGGTTGATACTGCCGCAATTGCTGGTTTTGTGCAGGCAGCCGAGCAAACAATCGATCATCTGCATAGTTTCATGCTGCTGCGCGATGGGCATGTGATCGCGGAGGGTTGGTGGCATCCCTATGCTCCCGAGCGGCCACACCTTCTGTTTTCGCTGAGCAAGAGTTTCACATCGACAGCGGTTGGGATTGCCATTGATGAGGGGCTTCTGACGCTTGATGATGCGGTGATCTCATTCTTCCCAGAAGAAACCCCTGCTGTTGTCAGCGAAAACCTGGCGGCATTGCGGGTGCGCCACCTACTCTCGATGTCGGTTGGCCAGGCGACTGAGCCGATTGGACGCGATATGCGCCAGGAATACAACTGGGCGAAGATGTTTCTGCACCATCCAATTGAGTTTCAGCCTGGCACGCAGTTTTTGTACAATAGTATTGCAACATACATGCTCTCGGCGATTGTGCAGGGGCTGACAGGCCAGACGCTGACTGAGTATTTGCGCCCACGCCTGTTTGATCCGCTGGGGATCGAGCATGCTGATTGGCAATCCTGCCCGCGTGGCATCAATGTTGGCGGGTGGGGGCTGAGTATCACCACCGATGCGATTGCCCGCTTTGGCCAACTCTACCTACAGCAGGGCCAGTGGCAGGGCCGCCAGTTGATCGTGCCAGCGTGGATCGCACAGGCGACCACACAGCAGATCAGTAATGGCAGCGACCCGAACAGTGATTGGGCGCAGGGCTATGGCTTCCAGTTCTGGTGCTGTCGCCATAATGCGTATCGTGGCGATGGCGCGTTCGGCCAGTATTGTGTTGTCATGCCGGATCAAAATGCGATCCTGGCGGTTACAGCTGGCCTGGGCGATATGCAACCACTGCTCAATCTTGTCTGGGAACATCTGCTGCCAGCTCTTGGTTCCGCGGCGCTCCCCGAGAATCCAGCACAGCAGCAGGCATTCACCCAGCACCTCGCGGAACTCAAGCTTCCATTTGCTCAGGGGAATGCCGCTTCACCAACAGAAGCCCATATTTCTGGTAAGATCTTTGTCTGTGCCGCCAATGAGCAGCAGATCGAGACTATCCGGTTGGATTTTGATGCGGAAGGGGCAACTCTAACGATCCGCGATCATCAAGCGGAGCAGCGGGTTGTGTGTGGACGTAATGATTGGTGTTCAGGCACAACTACCCTGTATTATGGTGAGCCTGCCAGTATGACATCTGCCGTGGGCGTGTGGCAGGATGAGAGCTATATCATCACGCTGTGCTATGTTGAAACACCATTTGTCGCGACGATTCGCTGCCATTTTGATGGCGATCAGCTCCAGTTCAGCGACAATGTCAACTACGCATTTGGGCCAACCAATCGGGCAGAAGTGACGGCACAGGCTGGCGGATAGCCGATAGCCGATAGCCGAGAACAAGTGAACAAGAAAGCAGGATACATTTGTTCACTTGTTTTTTTGTTGAAAACGCTTGAAATATACACGGAATAGAGTATAATCAGTACACTTGATAGTAGTTTCTTTGCGACCCTACCTACACTCTCACACATTCCCAAGGACCAAGCAGATGTTGCATAGCTCATCTACGAGCTTCAACCCAGCGACCATAAAGGGCGTTATCAACTTTTTCATAGCCAAACAGTTTACACACAATTTACTTCGGCCCTTCAGCGCATAACAAACGCTGATCCAGGGTTAGAAGGTGATTTTCTCAAGATATTACAACGCAAGCTTGATGAAAAGCAATTGGGTGGTAGCGTTCCTCCCGATACTTCTTCACTACGTGATGTATTCTCTCAAGACGAAACGTTAGAGGAATAAGAATCACCATGGAACAACTATCATTTATTGATGATCCACGGCCTGGTGCAATTGTTAATGTGGCAATGGTTCCACAGCGCAGCCCTTTCCGGTACCCTGGTGGAAAGACCTGGCTTGTACCACGAATACGCGAATGGTTAAGCAGCCGAAATACTTCTCCTGTCGAATGTATTGAGCCATTTGCTGGAGGGGCGATTGTAAGCTTAACCATTGCTTTCGAGCGTCTCACAAACCATGTCACACTTGTAGAACTTGATCATCACGTTGCTGCGGTGTGGCATACCATCATATATGGCGATGCACTCTGGCTTGCAGAACGAATAGCAACCTTCGATCTCACTCCAGAAACCGTGGAGGAAACGTTATCTGAACCAGCATATACGCTCCCTGATATTGCATTCCAGACAATTCTTAAGAACCGTGTAAACCGTGGTGGTATTCTCGCCAATGGTGCCGGAAGGATTAAGAATGGCGAGAATGGAAAGGGGCTCAAATCGCGATGGTACCCACAAACACTCAAGCAACGTATTATGAACATTACTGATGTGCGTGAACGGATACGCCTTATTGAGGGTGATGGCCTCGCGGTGATTCGCAGCAACGCTGATCGTGAGGATGTTGTCTTCTTTATCGACCCACCGTATACAGCGGGCGGTAAGCGCGCGGGTAGCCGATTATACACGCATTCCGAGCTTGATCACGAGGAGCTTTTCCGGATTGTATCAACGATTTCCGGCGATTTCTTGATGACCTACGATAATGCCGATGAAATCTATGATTTAGCCCGAAAGTATCATTTTGATACACAACTCGTGGCTATGAGGAGTACGCATCATACTGAGATGACGGAGCTTCTTATTGGTAAAAATTTGGATTGGGCGCGGTAGGTACTTTCAGGTTTTCATTTGTCGAGCACAAGTAGACAATCTTGTACGGCTTATCAGTGCGGGCCGACACATTGGTCGGCCCGTACGCATGGTGCTCCAGCGCAGATGTTATTCGAAACTCTATAGCGAAGTACAGATCTCTTGATCCGATCTTTGGACTGCGGCAGGCATGCTGCCGCACGCAAACACGGCTTGCGCACTCCATACGATTAACATGTTTACACTTCGCTATTGCCGCAGATGTTGCACAATGCTATCGCGGTTCACCTTGATTGCCGCGCCAGCGCGGGGTTTGACCTCCACGACACCCTCGGCCAACATGCGGTCGCTGACCAATAATCGCAGCGGTAGCCCGATTAAATCGGCATCATTGAATTTGACACCCGGCGTCTCATCGCGGTCGTCATACAGCACAGCAATGCCATTGGCCCCCAGCTCCTGATACAGGATATCGGCGGCGCTGCGGGTTGCCTCACTCTTACCGAGCCGAATCAGGTGGGCCTGATATGGTGCAACGCTTGGCGGCCAGATGATCCCAGCGCTATCGTGATGTTGTTCGATGATCACATGCAGCAGGCGTTCCAGGCCAATACCATAGGAACCCATCACGATTGGGCGGGCGATGCCGCTCTGATCCAGAAATGTCGCGCCAAGTGCCTCGGCATAGCGTGTGCCCAGCTGGAAGATATGCCCGATTTCAATCCCGCTCTCAATCGTCAGGCCTGTTCCACAGCGCGGGCATGGATCGCCAGCCCGCACCGCAGCAACATCGGCCCCCAGTGTTGCATTCCAATCGCGGCCATAGACAACATTGCGGAAGTGGCAGCCCGCCTGATTGGCACCAGCAACCAGTGGTATCGCATTAGCAACCGAGTGATCGGCGATCACAACGACCCCTGGCCCTGATTGTGGATCACTGGTGCGCTGGATGGCCAATCCAACCGGTGATGCATAGCCCGGCACGGCACCGGCAGCCAGGATCTGTTCGCTGGTGGCCGCTGTGAGCGCGGAAACACCAGCGGCGATGCGTAGTTTGGCCTCGCTGACCTCGCGATCACCACGGATGACAACGAAGATCAGCCCGCGCTCTGGCGAATCGAAGAATACCGCCTTGGCGGTTGCTGCTTCTGCAACACCCATAAATGCTGCCACATCGGCAATTGTCGTGCAGTGAGGCGTCGCTACGATTGCACGCGCTTCGATTGGTTGGTGCTGATCGGCGCGGTGTTCTGTTTCACCAATCAATACAGCACTGGTACTGGAACTATGTTCGCCAGTTGTTGCCACCTCGGCATTGGCTGCATAGCCACAACTCGGGCAGATCACGATCTCATCCTCGCCAGCTTCGGAGAGTGCCAGATATTCGGTCGTTTCGCTGCCACCCATCTCGCCGCCGCTGGCCTGGGCGGCAACATAGCGGATGCCACAGTGCTGGAAGATGCGCTCAAAGGCGGCTCCGATGCGCTGATAGGCCGCAGCAAGCCCTGCTGGATCGGCATCAAGCGAATAGGCATCGAGCATGGTAAACTCGCGCAGACGTAATAAGCCGCCCTTTGGGCGCAGTTCATCGCGATACTTGGTATGGATCTGGTAGACGAGTGCTGGCATGTGGCGATAGGATGTGATCTCGCGGCGGGCCAGTTCGGCAATCGGCTCCTCGTTGGTTGGCGCAAACAGCAATGGGCGCTCGGTGCGATCCGCAAAGCGCAGCATCAATGGCCCATACTCCTGGTAGCGACCACTACGTTCCCATGCCTGTGCGGACTGAACCAATGGGATACGCAGTTCCTGGGCAGCAATCGCTTCTAATTCCTTGTGGATGATCTGCTCGATTTTGCGCACCACGCGCATACCAAGTGGCAGGATGGCGAAGCTGCCGGTTTGTAGCGCTCGCACCAGGCCAGCACGCAGAGCCAGTTGGTAGGCGGCGTGTTCGGCCTCATGTGGCGCATCGCGCAGCGTTCGTGCAAACAGGGTTGCCATTCGCATTGGGATTCCTTTCTGTTCATTCAATCTCATTCTGACTCCTGAGAGTTGAGAGCTGAGAGCTGAAAGCTCGGTAGCACTGTGCCCAACAAAAAAGCCGCCCCTGAGCAATCGCTCAAGGACGGCGGAAAGCCGTGGTACCACCCTGGTTGAGGCAGAAACGCCTCCACTCTGCCGCCACCGCCTCATAGGAGAGGGCGCGTCCCGATTACGGGGGACTCAACCGGCCAGCCTTGGGTGAACGACACATATCGCTCAGTTCGGCGGCGACGTGGGTGGGTTACGGCCACCACTGCGGGGAGGGGTTCGGCACAGGCTGCTGATCGGGCTCACACTCTCCCCGACTCGCTGGGCAGTAACATTGCGCATACTGGTTCCCCGTGCAACGTCATTTGCTGTTTAATTGGATATTACGGTAGCATGGGTCGTATGGGTTGTCAATTGGAATGTGTGTGTATTTTTGCAGAAACCGTTCCCTCACCCCGCCCTACGGGCACCCAGAGGGTAGCCGACCCGTAATGGATGTTATTGGCTCGCCAATGCCCGTTGGTCATACCACACAGAAGTTGAAGGGCCACACAGTTATATTTGGGGTTCGGGGCAAGGCCCCGACCGCGGGTTTGGGGCGCGTAGCCCGAAAACCCCAACAGCAAATGACATTTACGCCATCTGGCGCGTTTGACGGTCGTAGGGCAGATTGGTATAATCTGCGATAACTGCTCGATTATTAATAAACAGGCCACAGGGAGGCGAATCGCAATGGACCCAACTTACTTTACGACTCCGACAACCGGCTTTGGACCAGCCGAGTGGGTCTTCTTTATCGCCTCAATCGCTGTTGCGCTTGGCGGTATCTATCTGGCATTTCTTCTGGCGGACTCAAACGCGGTTCGGTTGCAGGCATTGCGCCAGATCGGCTATGCGATGGCTGGCAGCGGCGTGTTGGGTGTGATCGTTGGCGGAGTGAAACTTTCTGGTTTGGCACTCGCGCCACTGTGGCTCACGATTGTGACGCTGCTGTTGCTGATTGTCGCTGCCTATGCATTGTATATCCTGATCTCGGTGTTGCCGCAACGATTGGCCGCGCAGATCCAGAGCCGCCCACGCAATGCACCCCGTGGTGTATCGGCGCAGCGCCCGGCAGCACCACGTTCCCCCACGGTTGCTCCCTCGAATGGCACCGAACGCCCAGCCGTACTCGGCAATCGCCGCGAATCCCGCCGCGACAGGAAACGACGCGGGAAATGATACAGGGCACAATTATCTTCTAATGCTTGAAGGGCATGGAGGTTGCGTGATTGCAGCTCTCCATGCCCTTCCGAATTATCTGGAACATCCTGATCCAGATGTGCAGCTGCAACGCCTTGGCATTGTTGTGCCATTCGAGCTGTCTTCGGCGAGATGGCAGTACTGGGCAACGGTCTTCGCGCCGCATCGGTGACAGCCGTTGAGGATTGTGTGTTATTGCGGCTCGATCAGGAGGCACTCTATGAACTGATGGCCGATAGGGTTGAGGTAGCGTATGGCATCATTCATGTACTTGTGAACCGGATTAATGATCGCATGCAGGATCTTGGTGCGCTACAGGCGCGGGTGCAACAGCTCGTTGGGGGTAGAGTTTGTTTTTTTGCGGGAACCGTTCCCTCACCCCGCCCTACGGGCACCCCACACCCCCTGGGAGAGGGGCCGGGGGTGAGGGCGGTTTTTGGTTCTAATACCAGACGCCCCAACGAGGCGTCTCTACCCGGTGGCAATTCTGACTCCTGACTCCTGACTCCTGAATACTCGGTCTGGGCTATTTCACCACCAACGGCAATGCCACCTGTACAATCTTATCGAGCACCTGGAAGATGCGTGCATTCGATGGATTGCCGCCACTTTTTTGGATTGTGATTGAAATATTCGCAATCGTTGCGAGATCAGCCGTTGCGATGCTGGCAGTCAGGCGTGTGCTGCTCACAAACTGGGTTGTGCGCGTGGCTCCGCCCCAGAGCACACTCGTTCCTGGCTCGAAATCGGCTCCAATCACCGTTAACGTGATGCCATTCTGGCCAGCCTGGGCAAAACCTGGTGTCAGCGCCGCCAGATATGGTGTTGCGCCGAATTCGTGTGCGCCAACATCACAGGTACCGCGCCTTGCAATGCCGCGCTGATCGGTTGCTGGGCAGGTTGCCAGATTGCCAGCATCGATTGCCGGGCTGGTCTGCGCCAGTGGGATTGTCTGCGTTGGCCCGCCGGTGTCGGCCAGCGTTGCCAGTTGCGGGTCGCGGAAATCGGGGAGGCTGCGCTGATTGATCGCGCTCTTGCCCTGTAAACAGCTGATCTCATTGAAGAAGTTTGGGCTGGCATTGCGCGGCGGGAATTGCAGATTATTGCCGCCATCGCTGAGTTCCGATGAACAATGCTGCTGGATCGTCCAATCATTCGGCCCATTATCGGCGGTATTGTTGGAAAAGATCACGTTGCGAACAATGCCGCCGGGATTAGTATTGATCTGGCTATTGCTGATTGCGCCGCCAACCCAGCCGGCGAAATTACCCGCAAAGGTTGTGTTGGTTAGCACGAACTGGTTTGTGTTATTGACGACATACAGCGCGCCGCCATTGGCATTGAACGATGAACCCTCAGCTCGATTGGCGCTAAAGGTTGAATTGCTGATTGTGATGATCGCTCGCTGTGCAAAGGCCAACGCCCCGCCCGAGCCATCGAATGGCGCGGCGCTCTTTTTTACCGAATTATTGGCAAAGGTGCTGTTGGTGATTGTGATCGATGGGTTGCCAGTACCAGCCCCATTGTTGGTGCCGCCACCACTGATTGCGCCACCCAATGCGCCATTGCCGCCAACAATCGCGTTATTGCTGAAACTACTGCGGTCAATCGCCATGCCGGTGCTATCCTCGTACATGTTGACATACATAGCGCCGCCGGAATTGTAGCTTGTGTTGCCAGTGAAGCTGCTCTCACTGACGCTAAAGATACTGCCTGAACCGCCAAGTCCATCGATATAGATCGCACCACCCTGGCTATCGGCGGGAGTTGCCCCGATAGCACTATTTGTGTTGAATATGCTTCTGCTGATGCTCAGGCCACTCTGCAGAATATGAATAGCACCGCCAGATGCATTATCGGCGCGATTATTATTGAAGGTGCTAGCCGCCACCGTCACCGTTCCACCCTGGGAATAGATCGCGCCACCACCATAATCATAGGCATTGCCACCGGCACCCGCCTGTGCCGAGATATTGTTGCTGAATGTGACATTCTCAAGGATCAACGTTGGTTTGAAGCTTGGATTGGCACCCTGGAAGATACTCTGAATCGCAGCACCATTGGCATCTGTCCCTGTTCCGGCTGCGCGCCCTTGTGTGAATATCAGATTGCGGATTGTCAGCGTTGTGCTGCTGCTGAGTGAACGATGGCGAATGATCCGGCGCTGATTCGCACCAGAAAGGGTGATCAACCCAGCGCCATCGATTGTCGTGTTCGGAACAGAAATATCCAGCGTCGCATCCACGATAATGGTTACTGGATTCGGGCCACAATGAAAGGTGATATTGCCGCCGCCCTGTACGGCGCTGGCCAGGGCAGCAGCGCTACAACTGGCTGGGCTGCCGGTTCCGACAACGCCAGCGGCCTGGGCTGGTTGGACAGCAAGGCTCAGGAATAGCATGCCCAGGAGCATTATTGCTAATCGGATGCGGATGGATAGTGCTGTGTGTAGATGCATTGATAGTTCTCCAGAGATGTGTACGCAGCAACGCGCTGCAACCCTGACTCCTGCCCCTACGATACCATCCTCTGCGCTGATCGCAGGTGACTGAATGATCGCAATTTGGTAGCACTCTGTGACAGCTACGGCTATTCGGCTATGGAGATACTATCGTTTATAATCCTGTGGGGCTGGTTGAATATTCGTTATAGTAGAGTGCAGAAGTATTGAATGTTCGTTGACCCTCACCCGCCCTGCTGGCACCCCTCTCCCTCTTGGGAGAGGGGCAGGGGTGAGGGAGATGGCCGAGATGCACATGACCGAATTACATGGCCAACAGCTTGTGTTACGGCTGCTAACAGAATCTGATCTTCCCGATCTTCTGCGGGTGTATCAGGCAACCCCCGATTATTTTGGGTTGGCTGGCCCAACCAGCGCAGATGTGTGGCAGCAATGGCATCTCGCCCAAATAACTCCTGGCCGGCAGTTGTTCGGGATCTATCATCGGGATGTGCAGCAATACATTGGTGCTGCGGATGTGCAGATTGGCGTCCCGCAACCAGAAACGGCGGCGCTGTGGATCTTGATTGAATCGCGCTGGCAGCACCAGGGGTATGCACAGGAGTGTATTGCCATTCTGGAGCAATGGCTGATTTCCGTGCAGGGTGTTGAGTCGTTGTGTGCGATTGCATCCCGAACCGAAACAAGCCTGCGGTTTCTTGAATTGCAGGGCTTTCGAGAAACCGATACGCCAGCGGTCGCGCCAGTTGGTTCTGAACCGGCATTCTGGATGTGTTGGTGACGCGCTGGCGTTGGAGAGGCTCAATAACGCAATGGTTACTCTGGACGAAATTGTGCATGATGATGCGCTCGCGTATCTTGTTCGTCAGCGGGATCGCCATCTGATGCACCTTGGGGCGCTTTTGTATGATCAGGTGCGAACGATGATTGGATTGCGCCAGCATGGAGTGCTGATTGCATTGGTGCTGATTGTTGATTATTCCGGTGCATTGCCCAACCCGCGCCCGACGATGATGGTGGCGGCTGATGATCCAGCAGCGCTGCTTCGTTTGGTGCAGCTTGGAGCCGAGCGCCGCTCATGGCCGGATCGCGGTGTCTGGGCGGTGGCAACGCCAGCATTGCGCGATGTTCTCGAATCCTGGCTGCAGCTGCGCCATAGCCCATTGCGCGGACTGAACTTCTATGGCACCGAATATGCAGATGGCACCGCGATCATGCTCATGCCACCACTGTATGATTCGACCAACCTGATTGTACGTTCACTCAGCGATGCCGATGCGACAACACTTGATCTCAGCCCTTGTAACCTGAGCATCACCGCACTACGCAGTTGGTTGCGGCAGGGTTGGCGCGCCTTTGGCGTGCTTCAGCAGAACGTTCTGTTGGCACACGTACTAGCTGCCTACCCAATCGGTGATTCCGATGAGATCGCGGCTGTCTATACTGCTGCCCGTGCGCGGCGGCGTGGCATTGGCGCAGCCGTTGTGGCCGCCGTAATCACCGATAGCCGTAGCCGTGGGCGGCGCGCATTCTATGTCGCGCAGCGCACCAATCTGGCCTCCTGTGCGCTCGCCGAACGATTGGGCCTGGCGATGATTGCACAAACATGGGAAATTGTGATTGAGCAATGAATTGACGGATGAATTGACGGATGAGAGGATAGCGACCCAATGGATCGCCAGACGACCCAGCGTAATATGCGTTTTCTTGTGCTCGAAATCTTCTGGGCCGCGATTGCGGTTGGTTGCTATTCGTTTGCAGCCGCATATCTGATTCGCCTAGGCGGCACAAATCTGCAGGTGAGCCTGCTAACCTCTGCGGCAGCATTGGTGAACGCCCTGACCTCCATTCCTTTTGCGATCTTTCTGGAGCGGCGGGCGAACCGCTGGCCCTGGATCGTTGGCAGCCTGTGGACTCTGCGGGCTGGCCATATGGGCCTCATTCTAGTGCCATTTCTGCCAGCCTACCGCCCGGAAGCGATTGTAGCGCTGTTGCTGTTTGTGAATGTGCCGGTTGCGCTATTCAACGCTGGCTGGTTGCCGATGTTTGCCGATGTTGTGCCACTCGCTCGGCGTGCCCAGCTCTTTTCGGCCCGCAACATGACGCTCAATGTCACGCTGATGATCACAACCTTTGTGATGGGCCGTTGGCTTGATGCAGCCCCATTTCCGTATAATTACCAGCTCATGTTTGGCCTGGCTGTGGTCACAAGCTTCCTCAGTACCGTGTATGTGGCCCGCATCGTCGCGCCGCAATCTGCCGTCGTTGTGCCAACCAAACAGGCAACCGCCCGCCTAACATGGGTGCAGATTCGTGAGCAGATCGTCAAACAGCGCTCGTTCGTTAATATTACGCTCAATACGCTGATTTTTAATATTGCCTTCTGGATGGGAACGCCGCTCCAGCCGATCTACTTTGTTCGTGAACTCAACGCAACCGATGGCTGGCTGGGCTTGTGGATCGGCCTGACCAGCGGCGGTGCTATTCTTGGCAATCTGATCTGGCCGCGCCTGATCAATCGCAGAGGCTACAACTGGGTGCTGGTTCGGGCAACTGTGCTGAGTGCATCATACTATTTTCTGATTGGCCTGTTCCCCAACCTGACACTGATTCTGTTGTTTGCGTTCCTATTTGGCGCAATTAGCCCTGGAGTTGACATAAGCCATTTTAATACGTTGCTTGAGGTGTGTGAGCCACAGCGGCGTGGCTTCTATATCGGTGTTTTTGTGACGGTCATGAACCTTGGGTTCTTCTTTTCTGCATTACTTGCTGCACCGCTGCTTGATCGGATGGATGCCCGCATTCTTGTGTTCATTCTTGGTGGGTTACGGTTGCTTGGCGCGGTGTTGTTTACCGTTAACCCGGTGCATGCCCGTTCGCTTGAGGCGGTGGCAAGCTAAGTAACATTCCG
Organism: Chloroflexales bacterium; assembly: GCA_038214135.1. Taxonomy (GTDB): domain Bacteria; phylum Chloroflexota; class Chloroflexia; order Chloroflexales; family Roseiflexaceae; genus JANLSE01. The sequence goes on from JBBQSD010000005.1 coordinate 95,303, forward strand.
ATTGCCGCTGTGCGCGGCGGGCACCAGGAAACCGTTCACTTATCTGAGCTCCCTTTTCGCAGAAACCGTTCCCGCCCAGAGGGTACCCGGTTTCCGCACCTTCCGAGCGGGCAGGCGCTACGGCACCCAGAGGGTACCCGACCCGTAACGGATGGCGGTGGCATCCTAACGTCCGTTGGTCATGCCACGGCTGCGATCAATTCGTGTTGGTGGCTAGCTCCCTCACCTCTGCTGCGCCTCCCCTCCCGGTGGGAGAGGGGTTGGGGGTGAGGGTATTCTGACTCCTGACTCCTGAATACTCAGCTCTCCAAATCTATGGTATCTTAAGCGCTTACCTTTAATGATTGAACAGTAGTTGTGAGAATTATGCCCCGCTCCACCACACCAATCTATATTGCTCAGACCCAGCCTGGCTTTGAGGCAATTGCCGCTGATGAGATCGAGGCGCTTGAGGGCGCTTCTGTGCTGGGCACCCGTCCGGTTGCCGATAAAAACGGCATGATCCAATTCGAATATAATGGTGATCCACTCGATCTCTTCCAGTTACGAACCATCGAGGATCTGTTTGAGCAGGTGTTGCACATGCAGGATCTTGCGCCAACCTACCCAGGGCTCAAGGTGCTGGAAGAGCGTGTGCTCAAAGAAACCAGTATTTCGCCCGCCGTCCAGCGTATGCGCCAGGTGGCCCCAGGCCGCGGCGGCCATGGCAAGTTGCGTTTCCGGGTGGTTGCGCGCCAGGTTGGCGAAACGCGCTTTCGGCGGATCGATGCCCAAATGTCCGTTGAGAAGGCGATTGGCCAGCGCACCGATTATCGCTGGCGTTTGGGGGAAGAGCCAGCGCTTGAATTCTGGCTGACACTCTTTCCTGGTGAGGCATTGCTCATGATACGCCTGAGCGATGAAAAGATGCGCCACCGAACCTATAAGCTCGAACATATTCCCGCATCACTACGGCCTTCTGCTGCCGCTGCATTGGTGTTCCTGACCCGCCCCTCCGAACGGGATGTGTTTCTGGATCCGATGTGTGGCGCGGGAACGATTCTGATCGAGCGCGCCAATATGGGCCGTTATGAGCACCTGTATGGTGGTGATCAGAACCCAGAAGCCTTGGCAATTGCCCACCTAAATGTTGGCACACGCTACCAGCCACTTGATCTACAGGAATGGGATGCAAAGAATCTGCCGTTTGATGAAGCATCGATCACGGCTGCTGCGGTTAATCTGCCCTTTGGCCACCAGATCGGTTCACTAGAAGAAAATCGGGTGCTGTACCCAGCCTTTGTTCGGGAGATGTACCGCGTGCTGCGCCATGGTGCCCGCCTGGTGATGCTCACTGGTGATTCTGGCGCGTTGATTGATGCGCTGCGCCGCGTTCCAAACCTGCGTGAACGAGCCGCCTACCATGTGACGCTGCTTGGGTATCGGGCACGGGTGTTTGTCGTGCAGAAGACGTGAAGTCAGGAGTCAGGAGTCAGAATGTGTTTGCTATGCTTTCATAGCGTATGATCACCATAATGGCTAAACGAACTATTTGGTGATCCGCCGTTTTGTACTGTTGATATAATAACAGGAAATACTGTAACACTGGGAACAATGAATTATGCCGAAATCACGCAAACGATGGGTCTATACTCCACCAAAACCAGCAAAACCAAGCATTTCAGTGGCATTCAAGCAGGAAGTGGAGCAGAAGGCGCAACCAATTGTTCTTGCCTGGAAACACCAGTATATCCAGCCTCCACCAGCCGAGCCGCAGTTCAATTACCTGATTGATATCTGGACAAAGTGGTATCGCAGTGCGTTCTACTTTGGCGGCACGTATGCTTCTCCCCATCCGAACGCCATTTCACCCACCTTCGAAACACGCTACGCCCGAATGACCTATGCTGGCAATCGTAATTTCAATCTCGCCTATATGCGCTATACCGAGCAATGGTGGGAACTCTTTGCGGATGTGCCACTTGAGGAAGCATTACATACGATTGAAACAACTATACATTTTCACCCAGTGTAATAGAGTCTATCCTAGTGTCACGTACCCGTAATCCGCTCTGGTTCCGAAACCTAACAACAGGCCGTAACGTTAATACAAAATAGATACTACCGATAGCGCTCTGCTCCGGTTGGCAATGAAGCGAGGAAGCTCATGGAGAAGGCCCCGGTTGATATTTTGTGGGTTGCGATCTGTGCTGGGTTAGTGTTTATGATGCAGGCTGGCTTCATGTGCCTCGAAGCCGGTGTCACCCGCCGCAAGAACAATATTAATGTCGCAATGAAGAACCTTTCGGATTTCGGCGTTTCGACAGTGGTATTCTGGTTGTTTGGCTATGCCTTTATGTTTGGGCAGACCCAGGGTGGCTGGGTTGGTCTGACAGATTTCGCGCCGGATATGAGCAGTGGGCGAATCTGGCCAGCAACCTACATTCTGTTTCAGGTGATGTTCTGTGGTACAGCGGCTACGATCCTGGCGGGTGCGGTGGCCGAGCGCATGCGCTTTGCTGCGTATCTGGTGATGATGGTGGGCCGCCGCGCCACATGCAGGGTGCCGATATTCCATTGGCCACCCTTGGCGCACTGTTGCTATGGTTTGGCTGGATCGGCTTTAATGGCGGCAGTACCCTGGCGCTGGATGGTCGCGTGCCTGGGATTATCTTCAATACCGTTCTGGCTGGCTCAGCTGGCCTAGTTGTGACACTGCTGGTTGGTTGGCGCATTCGGGGCCGCGCCGAGGTTGATCTGGTGCTGAATGGATCACTGGCCGGTATGGTCGCGATCACTGCATCGGCGAATGCCGTTTCTTCCAGTAGCGCATTGATTATTGGAGCCGTTGGTGGCCTGGCGATGCTGGCTGTCGATGTGTTGCTGATCCGGCTGCGGATCGATGATGCTGTCGGTGCTATTCCGGTGCATCTTGGTGCAGGAATCTGGGGCACGCTGGCGGTTGGGCTGCTTGGCGATCCAGCACGGCTCGGCACCGGCCTGAGTCGCCTGGATCAGATCGGCATGCAACTGTTTGGCATTGTGGTGTGTGGAATCTGGACCTTTGGCGTCACCTATCTGTTTCTGAAGCTGATCAACCCGATTGTTCCACTGCGGGCCAGCCCTGCCGATGAAGAAATCGGGCTGAATGTCTCTGAACACGGCGCGACGACCGATCTGCTTGATCTCTTTATGGTCATGGATCGCCAATCCAAAACTGGCGACATGAGCCTGCGCGTGCCCGTCGATCCATTCACCGAGGTTGGCCAGATCGCTGATCGCTATAACCATGTGATCGATGCGCTAGAGCAGACCACCGCACGAACTGAGGCAATTGTTCGCAGCGCAATGGATGGCATTATCACCTTTTCGAAACAGACATTAGCGATTATGACGCTGAATCCGGCTGCTGAACGGATCTTTGGCTATCGAGAACTGCAACTGGCCGGGCAACCGATTGGTGTGCTATTGGATACCAGTAGCGATCCAGCATTCACAACGGTCAGCCAGATCAGCCAGCCGCGTGAAGTACTTGGGAAGCGTATTGATGGTACGACCTTCACGATGGAAGTGGTGATCAGCGAGGCACAACTGGAGAGTGAGCCATTCCTGACGGGCACATTCCGCGATATTACCGAGCGCAAGCGCGCCGAGGATGCGCTGCGCCAGGCGCGTGATGCGGCAGAGGCGGCCAATCGGGCCAAGAGCGCATTTCTGGCCAATATGAGCCACGAGCTACGCACCCCGCTGAATGCGATCATTGGTTATAGTGAGATGCTCGACGAGATGATCGCTGATGGTGCGATTATGGGTGATCGGGAAGCAATCTCGCCCGATCTGGAGAAGATCAATTCGGCAGGGCGGCATCTGCTGACCCTGATCAATGATGTTCTTGATCTCTCGAAGATCGAGGCTGGCAAAATGGATCTGGAGCTTGAGTTGATCGATATTGCCACACTGGTGGCCGATGTTGTTTCGATGGTGCGCCCGCTAGCTGCTCGTAATGGCAATACAGTGCGTGTCACCTGCCCAGATGATATTGGCCGTGTCGCGGCGGATGGCATCCGGCTGCGTCAATCGCTGCTGAATCTGGTTTCGAATGCCTGCAAATTTACCGAAAGCGGCCTGGTGACGCTTGAGGTCTCGCGCCTGCCAGCAGGTAGCACAACTGCCCGTGAAGGAACTGGAAACGCGCCACAGGAATATGTTGTGTTTGAAGTTCGCGATAGTGGCATTGGCATGAGCGAAACACAACTGGAGCGTTTATTTGAGGCATTCAGCCAGGCCGATCCATCGACAACCCGCAAATATGGTGGAACAGGGCTTGGATTGGCGATCAGCCGCCGCTTCATTCAGATGATGGGCGGTGATATTAGCGTCAAGAGCGAACTGGGTAGTGGTTCAACGTTCCGTATTGAACTGCCGGTTATGCATACGTTTGATGGGCAGTTACCAGATATGACCTTCTTTGGATCGGATTCGAACTCAACACATGTACGGCGTTGGGAGAGCCAGGGGCAAGCATTGGTGCTGGTGATCGATGATGATCCAGCTGCACGCGATCTGCTTGTTCATGCGCTTGAGCGAGAGGGGCTGAAGGTCGAAACGGCGGCCAGTGGCGAGGAAGGGCTGCGTCTGGCTCATGCACTGCGACCGAATGTGATCACGCTTGATGTGATGATGCCGGGATTAGATGGATGGGCGGTTCTTGCAGCGCTCAAATCCGATCCGCAGTTGCGCCGCATTCCGGTGATCATGCTGACGATGGTGGATGAGCGCGAGCATGGGTTTACATTGGGCGCCGCCGATTATCTGACCAAGCCGATTGATCGTGGGCAGTTGCTTGCGGCAATTGAGCACCACCGCAAACCAGAAAATGGCTTCGTGTTGGTGGTGGAGGATGATGCGCCAACGCGTGAACTACTGCAACGGATGCTGATCAATGAGGGCTGGGAGGTTGAGCAGGCCGAGAATGGCAAAGTGGCGCTCATGTGCATGCTGAATCGCCGCCCGAACCTGATTCTGCTTGATCTCATGATGCCAGAAATCGATGGCTTCCAGCTGGTTGAACTACTGCGAGCCAACCCGGATTGGCGCACAATCCCGGTGATCATCATTACTGCAATTGATCTCACGCCAACTGAACGAATGCAGTTACATGGCTATGTTGAACGGGTGCTACAGAAGGGTGCCTACCAGCGTGATGAACTGCTGCGTGATGTACGCGAGCTGATTGCGCAGCGTATTCAGGAGTCAGGAGTCAGAAGCCAGAATTGAGCACCAAGAACCGAGTATTCAGGAGTCAGAAGCCAGAAGCCAGAATGAAAACCAAGAGCCGATGAGGAGAGATTAGCCTTTTGTAACCAGGGTATCGATAGTTGTTGGGTGGTGGCGCGTATCGCTCGCGCCCACTGGTTCATGCCAGCTATGGCTACTTTCGACTATTGAGATGCCTTGATCCTGACACCTGACACCTCACGGTCGCCATTCCAGAACGTAATATGTTCCATTGCTGCTGATCGGCTGGAACCCAAGCCGTGTGTATAGGCGCACAGCGCGGTTGAACTGTTCGACATGCAGGCGAATGGTGCGGCCAAGGCTGCGTGCTTCGGCTCGGGTTGCCTGAAGAAATGCTGTTCCAATCTTCTGGTTGCGATACTCTGGTAGCAGGGCAATCTCGATGATGCGGATCTCATCGGCAAAGCGATCACTAGAGATTCGGCCAATTGGTTTATCACACAGCAGAATGAGATCATATGCGGCATCGGGGAAACGTTGCTGATATGTGTGCTGCTGTTCGGCGAATTGTTGGGTAAGAATATGCTGGCTTTGGCAATCAATCCATTGGGTGATTGCGCGCTCTTCACGGGTATTGGCATAGACGTTGATCAGAAATGGGAGATCAGCATCACTGATTGGCCGTACAGCGATTTCTGGCAGTTGTGGGCAGATCGATGGCACACGACACATACGAGCAATCCTTTGGTGAGTGTGATAGTACGATATTGGATAGCTTTCATTATCGTAGCATGCCGATCATTTTGGCGTACGATCTTTCGTGTAGCAATCGATCAACAAATTGACCTCACCCCTTGAGTTGTAAACAGGTGTAGTACAAAGCGGGGGTTTAGGGCCGGGTACCCTCTGGGTGTCCCGAGAAAGATCCTTACCCTTTTTGCAAACCCGCTAGGATTGCTATAGCACAAGAAAACAGATGGACAAAATACTGAGTGTTAAGTGTTGTATGTGGGTTGAATGATGGTTGAATGTTGGTTGAATGATTGTGGCTGCTGATACGTCAGCACTTCTGCCATCTGTCTTCTGTTATTGATATCGTCCTACCCAGCCATAAGGATACGCGGGCGGGCGATCAATCGTATAGGCTGCTGTTCCGTGCTCTATTCGGCGATGGCAGCACGCAGCCGTTCGGCGGCCTGCTCGGGTGTGATATCGCGCTGTGGTTCGGCCATCAGTTCGAAGCCAACCATGAATTTGCGAACCGTTGCGGAGCGTAATAATGGCGGCAGAAAATGCATATGAAAATCCCATTCGGGATGCGCCTGGCCATCGGTTGGGCGCTGATGTAACCCCATGGTGTAGGGAAACGAAACCTGAAACAGCCGATCATAGCGGCTGGTCAGTTGTTTGAGAATATCGGCCAGGCCATCGCGCTGGTGTGGTTCGAGCTCGCTGATCGCACCAACACGATGGCGGCTGAGGACAATCGTTTCATATGGCCAGACAGCCCAGAAGGGAACGAGGGCCACAAACTGATCATTGGCGCAGACGATCCGCTCCTGTTGTTCAAGCTCGATAGCCAGATAATCGCTCAACAGTGTGCGCCCATAGCTCGCAAGATATGCCTGCTGGGCTTCCTGTTCGCGCTGTACGATCACCGGCACCCGTTCGGTGGCCCAGATCTGGCCGTGTGGGTGCGGGTTGCTGGCCCCCATCATGGCACCACGGTTCTCGAATATTTGGACATGACCAATCGAGGGTAATGCGCCGATCTGTTCGTATTGCTCGGCCCACACATCAACAACGGCGCGCAGTTCGGGGATACTGAGTTGGGCCATGGTCAGATCATGGCGCGGGCTATAGCAGATCACCCGGCATGTACCGCGCTCGCCGACTGCGTGCAGCAACGGCGGGCCGCCCTGTGGCCCTGGGATGCTGAATTCGCCTGCTGGAGTATCGGCAATCAGGGCAGCAAAATCATTGGTGAAGACAAATGTATTTGCATAATTTGGGTTGTTGACCCCACCAGCGCGTGGATTGCCAGGGCAGAGATAGCATTCTGGATCGTGTGCTGGCCGCTGTTCGGGGGTTGGTTGTTCGATCTGGCCCTGCCATGGGCGCTTGGTGCGATGCGGCGAAACGAGCACCCACTCGCCCAGCAGTGGGTTATACCGACGGTGTGGATGATCGCTGAGTGAAAACATATGGCTGCCCCTTGATCATAGCGAGAGATAGCATTGCATATGGTATCGTAGCACAGAGCGAGAGCGGCGCAACATCATGCGCCTGACAAGGAATGTATTATCCGCAGATGACGCAGACGATTAGACCGGAATTATCCGCAGATGACGCCGATGATGCAGATTTTATGGGCGAGGGCTGAACGTTTACGAGGAGGATTCATGCAGGTGGCGCTAGGGTTGGTGCGTATGGTGTTCTTCTTGATTGGCGTAGCGATGGTGTTGGGCACGTTAATCTCGGCGGTGCGAACTTTTGTGTTGCCAAGGAGCGCTCAAGATTTCATCACCCGCACCGTGTTTCGGATATCGCGGAAATTCTTTGATTTATTCCTGAAGCGATCACAGACCTATGAAGTACGTGATCGCGTTTTGGCATTATACGCACCAGTAACGCTTATGTGCCTACCGGTGATCTGGCTGGCGATCGTTGAGCTTGGCTATACTGCGATCTTCTGGGGCATGGGGGTCGAACCACTTAGCCGAGCCTTAACTGTCAGTGGCTCATCGCTGCTCACACTTGGCTTTGCCACTGTCGATAATCTGTTTGAAGTTGCTATTGCGCTATCGGAAGCAACGGTTGGGTTGATCCTGGTGGCATTGCTGATTGCCTATTTGCCAACCATGTATTCGGCCTTTTCACGGCGCGAACTCGCCGTTGCCATGCTCGAAGTACGGGCTGGTTCACCACCATCGGCGATTGCGATGTTAGAGCGTTATGGGCGCATTAAAGGCTTTGATCGCCTTGATGCGCTGTGGGCCACCTGGGAGATCTGGTTTGCAGAAATCGAGGAGAGCCACACATCGCTGCCAGCGCTGACCTTTTTCCGTTCACCACAGCCGCACCGTTCCTGGGTTACTGCTGCTGGCACGATACTCGATGCAGCAGCACTCACACAGTCAGCCCTGGATATCCCGGCGAATCCGCAGGCATCGTTGTGTATTCGGGGGGGCTATGTTGCACTGCGCCGAATCGCCGATTACTTTCGGATTCCATACCCGCCCAACCCAAAACCAGATGATCCAATCTATGTTTCGCGGGAAGAATTCGATGAGGCGCTGAATCGACTTGAACAGGCGGGCGTCCCACTCAAAGCCGACCGCGAACAGGCATGGCACGATTTTGTTGGCTGGCGGGTCAACTATGAAGCGGTACTGCTGGCATTTTGTACACTCACGGTGGCCCCAGAAGCACCCTGGTCATCGGATCGGGCACCACGACAGTATGGCGCACCGAAGATTCGGGTTGGCGAGTGACCCTATGATTGTGTGATTGTGTGATTGCAGATTATGGATTGCTCATCACTTCTGAGTGAATCAAAGTACAATCTGCAATCATCAAATCAGACCATCTGACTCGGCCCTGATCGTGTCACCTTGTCACTGTGTCACCGCGTAGGTTCAGCTCAGATCATAATGTGGCCGTAGCGCCGATGGATCGATGGCATCGTGCTGGCCTTGGTAGCGATTATCGGTGGAGAGCCGCAGGCGGTTTTCAGTCAGGTTGGGGAGGGCTTTGTGGATTGTATAGGCATGAAAGAACAGCGCATCGCCAGGCTGATAATCGATGGTGTGCCATATATCGGCATGATCGGCGGGAACGCCATGACCGCCGACAGCGCTGGGATGGCGGACGGTGTGTTCGAGGTAGCCGTGCTTGTGCGATCCAGGCCAGATGGCAAGGCCACCTAGTTCGAGCGGACATGCACCGAGTGGCGTCCAGCAGGAATAGGTTGCTACGCTGCCACGAATATAGAAATGATCCTGGTGCGCTGGCGTTGTCGCATTGGTGAGGTTTGGCCATGCCATGCGGCCAATCCGGCGCGGATGCACAAGTACATCGCTATCAATCAGTTTTGCGGCGATCTGCATCAGGTGTGGGTGCTGTGGGAACTCATGAAAGAGTGGCGTTCGGAGGATTTTGCGATAGACAGCCATATACTCGGGGCGGCCCTCCATGGTTGGTTCGAGATCGGATCGGACAATGCCCTCCAGCGGATCGTGGGATGGATCGAGCCAACCGGCCTCAGCACAGTGTGCCAGAACAGCCTGCCGAACTGCAAGAACATCGGCAACTGGTACCAGGCTGCGGAAGAACAGGTAGCCCTGAAGATCGAGTTCGGCGCGTAGGGAATCTGTGGTGGCATCTGGATCAGAATGAACAAATGGCGCATACATGGTCGAATCGGTCGTTGAATCGCTCATTGTATTTCTCCAAGAATGGCACTGCTCAGATCGCTGATAATACCATGCAAGTGGCAGTTGGCGGATCGGCGGAAATCTGCTATAATCTCGTGTAGGCCCCCATCGTCTAGCGGCCCAGGACAACACCCTTTCAAGGTGTAGATCGCGGGTTCGAATCCCGCTGGGGGTACCATAGTATGGATCGACACAGGAGCACGACACACAACGCCGTAATAGTTGTTGTGTGCCGTGTGGGTGTTGAAGTCTCGCGGCGGAACCGGAGCGTACTCGGTTCGCAATGAACGCCGCGAGGGTGGTC